>NZ_JBCGHT010000003.1:0-563777 GCF_039549175.1 Paenibacillus sp. 102
TATGTCTTTTGAAGACCTGCCAATCCATGTTCCCGAAACTTAGCTACCCATTTTTTTAACATCGTCATATCTACACAATGCTTTTGAGCTATATCTTTAAAGGATTCTACACTGTTAAGATAATCGGCAACGGCAGATAACTTGGTTTCTAAAGAGTATTTCGTCATAAAAAACTACACCTCCAATTGTTAGACTGTGTCTAACAATTGGGGTGCAGTTCATAACAGGTGCTCTTTTTGTATTTGTGTGTGGACTGTTCGTGATGATTAGACAGGAATCAGTTATAGTTAAAATATGGTAAAATAATCAAAAACAAAAGGTGGGAGTGTTGAATGTCTTTGTTTGAAAATGATATATTTGCAATCGCTTACCTATGTGTGATAATCGGACTAATTGTTTTGTTTTGTATCTCATTGACTTTGTTTATAAAAAGGTTATTTTTAAACACGTCTATAAACAAAGGTCGTTCTAGAAATATAGAAGAAAAGCTTGATAAAATTATTGAATTACTTGAAAGAGACAAAGAACAACCATAAATAAGTTGGGGAGGAAGAAGATGGCTAATTATATTAAAGAAATACGAAAAAAGGTAAACACTACATCGTTGCGGATCCGTATTTTGCATCGAGTAAATTATGCAGTGCGTGTCATCACAAAAAAGATACATTGAAGTTGTCGGAAAGAATCTATACGTATGACAATTGTTGCACGAAAATCGATAGAGATTACAATGCGGGTCGGAATCTAAAATATTATGGCATTCGCGTTCTACAAGAACAAGGTTTACTCGCATAGTTTGTATCGATTTTAGTAGCGGTAGGGACGCCGCGAATATAAGGCTTTGGACATGAGCTAGTAGGCTTGTGGATGAATTAGCAATAAAAGAGAAAGTCTTTTGACTTTTGAAGCCCTCACTTCAAACAAACTGTAAGGTCGTTAAGTGATGGGTAGTTCACAGGAATAGTTTTATTAATGAGACATTAAGGTTTTAAGGAGGTCCGATAAAAAAGAAGCTAAATGATATTAGCTTCTTTTTTATCGGACTCTTATTTCCACCAATCATCAAACATCGATGCTGGAACATGTCTTTTATGTTCACTTACTGTATAACGTTTTTCGATTTTTTCGGCAACGTCTTCAGGAACTGTTTTTCCTTCTAAGTAATCATCTAGTTGATCGTATGTAATACCTAATTCTGTTTCGTCAGCTTGGCCTGGTTTTTCATCTAATAAATCAGCTGTTGGCATTTTTAAGTAAAGACGTTCTTCAGCACCTAATTCTTGTAATAAAGCACGTCCTTGACGTTTTGTTAAGCCTGTAAGCGGTAAAAGATCAGCGCCGCCATCTCCGAATTTTGTAAAGAAACCTGTTACAGCTTCAGCAGCGTGATCTGTTCCGATAACAAGTAAACCTTGTTGTCCCCCAATTGCATATTGTGTAACCATACGAATACGAGCTTTGACGTTTCCTTTATTGAAGTCTGTTAATGACTCTCCTAATAAATCTGTATATTGATTTGAAAAGGCATCGACTGTTGATGCGATATCAAAAGCGACAGATTGATCTGGTTTAATAAATTGAAGCGCTAATTGTGCATCAACTTCATCTTTTTGTACTTTATAAGGAAGACGTACAGCAATAAATGTTGCATTGTCTCCTTCATTGCGAACTTCTTCAACTGCAAGTTGTGCTAGTCGGCCAGCAAGCGTCGAATCTTGCCCACCACTAATTCCAAGTACGAATCCTTTTGCACCTGTTTTTATTAAATAGTCTTTTAAGAAGTCAATTCGCTTACGAATCTCTGTTTTTGGATCGATTACAGGTTGAACATGTAATGCTTTCATAATCTGTTCTTGTAATGTCATCATGTTTTCCTCCTATTCATTTTGAACAAGCAATACGTTTATATGTACTGATTCATATAGCTCCATCCTTATTATTTCGCAAAATTAACGAATATACAATAGGATGAACGTATGAATATGAATGTAGTCATTATAAAAAACCTACGTTGTTTAATCAATTTTTCTGTAACCTTTCAAAACTGTAAGGTTTTTGTCATTTGAATCGATGGAAGATATTTCTTCGCTTTATTATGATAGCGATATAGTTATTGAAAGAGCGGAGGGTGCAACATGAATATTAGAGAATTAGCGTTTCGAAATGTAACGCGAAATAGACGAACTTACTCAGCCTACTTTTTAAGTAGTGCATTTGCCATTATGGCGTTTTTTGTTTATTCATTTTTTGCGTTTCATCCAGCATTAAGTGCTAGTCAGTTAGGTCAATATGTGTTTGTAAGTATGTCGTTTGCACAAGTTATTATTTACCTCTTTACATTTTTCTTTATTTTATATTCAATGGGAATGTTTTTGAAAACAAGAAAGCGTGAATTAGGAATTTTGATGATGCTAGGTATGACAAAACTTCAATTAAGACGTCTTATCTTTTTTGAAAATGTGATGATTGGGATGGCGGCCATTATTACGGGTATTATTTGTGGAATGATATTTTCAGGAATATTGATTGTGGTGGCACCATTATTGTTAAAGCTAGATTTACCTTTATCATACTATGTACCAACGACAGCAATTGCTGTAACGAGCGTTATGTTTTGTATCTTATTTATTATCATTTCTTTCTTTAGTGCAGGATTAATTCGTAAAAATCAAATTATGAAATTATTTAGAGGTTCGGTAAAAGCAAAACCTGAACCCAAAGCATCTATTATTTCCTCAATAATAGCTGTATTATTGCTTGGTGCGGGATATATAGGTGCGTTAACTTCACATGGTGTCATGGTGTTCATTATGTTGATTCCTGTAACGACTGTTGTCATTATTGGCACATATTTACTGTATAAGCAGCTCAGCGTATTTATTGTTCGGGCTTGCAAGAAGAGTAAACGTTTCTATTGGACAAGAACAAATATTATTACTCTTTCAGATTTAGCGTATCGAATGAGGGATAATGCAAGAATGTTCTTTATTGTGACGATTATTTCAACTGTGGCATTTTCTGCTATTGGTACGTTAGTCGGCTTTGCTTCTATGACAAAGGGAATCATGAATCAACCAATTTCCTTTCAATATCACTCTAAACAAGGGAATGAAAATGAATCACAGCATGTACAAGCCATTGAGCAAACATTGAAGAAACATCATATATCTGCTGAAAAAATAGATATGGTATCAAAGCAAACTGAAAATAAACCACTAAGAGATGCTACGTTTATAAGAGAATCGGATTATAAAAAGTATGCAAAGTTAACGGGAGAGCCAGTTGATGTATTAACTGAAAATGCAGTACTATTTTTATCAATAGAAATACCCGGTCCACCGAAAAAAGAGAGAACAACAATTGAATTACCGAATGATAACAAATCGTTGCAAGTGAAAAAAGTAGATACATCTTCTCTAGGTAAAGTACTTACTGGGAATATATATGTAGTTTCAGAAGCTCAATATAATGTATTGCAAGATGAATTTAAAGAAGTGAAAAATTACATGTATAAAACAAAGAAAACAAAAAATGAAGTGGAAGCCGGAAAAGAACTTACAAATCAAATAAAACCTGATCAAGAACATTCAAGATTTAGTGCGGCAGAATATGATGAAAATCAGGCTTTACAATTTGCTGGACCTATCTTTTTTGTAGGATTCTTTATTGGTATTGTATTCTTTGTTTGTGCAGGTAGTTTTCTATATTTTCGTCTATTCTCTGATTTAGAAGAGGACTATCGTCTATTTGATTCCGTTCGAAAAGTAGGTTTAACAAGAGGGGAGTTATCAAAAGTAGTAACTATTCGATTGGCGTTATTATTTTTTGTTCCAATCGGTGTTGCAACGTTACATGGTGCGGTTGCGTTAACAGCTTTAGGACAAATGTTTGAGTATTCGCTTTTTGAAGAAAATACCATTGTACTCAGTATCTTTGTAGGGATTCAAATTGTATATTTCATTATGATACGATCTCGTTATTTAAAGCAATTGAAAGAAAGATTGAGAATGAACTAAACATAATATTAAAACGACCCCTTAGCATTTATCAGTGGAGATAGTGTTAGGGGTTATTATCGATACGTTTTTTGTACGGACATTACTTGTTCCAGCAATTATGCTTTTATTAAAGAAATGGAGTTTGTGGCCGCGAAAAATAAAGTAATATAACATTTATCCTGTATGAACAGATAGTAAGACTTTCACCTCAAGATTATAGGGAAACAAGTAAGATGGGTAGGAGGTAATTGCACGTACAGATCTGATTTCAATTTATCGACGTCTTTTTCTTCATTTTATTTGAAGAAAAAGACGTTTTTGTATTGAGAAAACTCTTGGAAGCAGGAAAATAAGACTGAGAAAACGAATGTTTTTATAGTGTAAGCGTATTCAACTTGAATCTTCAAGTAACCACAATATATTTTTAGGAGGGATTAAGATGAATAGTAGTACAGCGAATAAACAAAAAGGTATTCAATTAATTCCGTTTACGGTAGATAAAGTAGTTGAGCAAGTAAACGAAATTCCACCGGGTGTACAACTGATTCATGCTCCTGAGATTTGGGAAAAGAGTGTAAAAGGAAAAGATATTGTCGTGGCAGTATTAGATACAGGCTGTGATATAAATCATGTAGATTTAAAAGATCGGATTATTGGTGGGAGAAACTTCACTGAGGATTATGAAGGAAACCCAAATGTTTATCTTGATAATAATGGGCATGGTACCCACGTTGCAGGAACAATTGCTGCAACAGAAAATGGGGTTGGTGTTCTAGGCGTTGCACCGCTTGCTAAATTACTAGTATTAAAGGTGTTGTCTGGAGACGGTTCCGGGAACTATCAACATATTATTGAGGCGATTGATTATGCAGTGCGCTGGAGAGGACCTAACCAAGAACGAGTACGAATTATTTCGATGTCACTTGGAGGGCCACAAGATGTTCCGGAGTTACATGAGGTCATCCAACATGCAGTGAAACAAGATGTGCTTGTTGTATGCGCTGCAGGAAATAATGGGGATTGCAGTGATAAAACGGAAGAATTAGATTTTCCAGGTGCTTATTCAGAAGTAATTGAAGTAGGAGCTGTAAATTTAGAAAGGAAACTTGCTTGCTTTAGTAATTCAAATCAAGAAATTGATTTAGTTGCACCAGGAGAAGGGGTCCTCTCTACTTATCCAGAAGGAAAATATGCAGTATTAAGCGGAACATCGATGGCGACACCGCACATTGCCGGAGCATTAGCATTGCTTATTAAACAATGTGAGAGAGAGTACGGTAGAAAGTTAACAGAGCCAGAAATTTATGCACAGCTTATTAAGCGTACTGTACCTTTAGGATATGAGCGGACATCAGAAGGAAATGGTTTAATAGATTTATTAAAAGAATAGTTGGTACTAAAAAACATCTCATATTGATATGAGATGTTTTTTAGTAAGGTTCTGTTGCCTGCAAGACAGCATCTAATAATCCTGGAAATCTAGCATGTAAATCTTCTGTTCGAATCGAGATAAAGCGTTGTGTTCCTTCTAGACGAGTGTACATAACACCGGATTCTCGTAAAACTTTAAAATGATGGGATAAGGTAGATTTTGCAACAGGAATATTTAGTGAGCCACATGATTGTTCATTTTGTTCCATTAGCATGTTTACAATTTGTAAACGAATTTGGTCACTGAGAGCATATAAAACAGAAGAAAGTTGAATTTCTTCTCGATTTGGATGGTATAGTGTTCGCATCATTTCACCTACTTTTATAAGTTCTTTCAGTTGCACTATAACATATAAAGTGATATATTTCTATTGTTCGAATATATTAGAACAATAGAAATATAGGGGGATGAAAATGAATTATACAAAATTGCAAAAGGCAGGATTACAAGTTTCTCAAATTGGTTTAGGAACAAATGCAGTAGGGGGCCACAACTTATTTTCGAATGTGAATGAACAAGAAGGTATGAAAATGATTGAGGAAGCTATAAGGCAAGGAAGTACATTTATAGATACAGCGGATGCATATGGTTTTGGAAGATCTGAAGAATTAATAGGGGAAACAATTAAAGGAAAGCGACAAGATCTTGTACTTGCTACAAAAGGAGGAATACAGCCTTTATTTAAGGGATCTACTTGCATTAACAATGAACCCAATTATTTAAGAAGTGCAGTAGAAAATAGTTTGCAAAGACTACAGACAGATTATATAGATTTATATTATTTACATTTTACGAATCCAGAAACGATGTACATAGATTCGATTGGAGAACTTGTTCGTTTAAAAGAAGAAGGGAAAATTCGTTCAATCGGAATATCGAATGTAAATTTAACTCAGTTAAAAGAGGCAAATCAGTTTGGGGATATTGATGTACTCCAGTCACCCTATAATATGTTAGATCGTACAGCAGAGAAAGAACTTTTACCATATTGTATAGAAAAAGGGATTTCATTTATTCCATATGGACCTCTTGCTTTTGGAATTTTAGGTGGTAAATATACGGAAGATTTGAGGTTAGATGAAAAAGATTGGCGACACGGTGTTTCATTATTTGAAGAACATACATATAAGAAGAACTTTATGAAAGTTGAAAAATTAAAAGATTTTGCTAGAAAAAAAGATACAACGTTATCTAATATGGCACTAGCTTGGCTTCTCAATCAAAGAGGAATTGATACAGTCATTCCAGGTGGTAAACGTGCAGAGCAAGTAATAGAAAATGTTAAGGCAGTAGATGTCTCATTAAATAAGAGTGATTTGGAATATGTACAATCTATTTTAGAAGACTAATTTAATAAAGAGGGGTGAAACGTCTCCCCCTTCCTTACCATTTAAGGAGATAGAAACGATGAATAACGTTATGATTATATTTTTTGTCATCATGTTTATGATTGGAACAGATACTTTTTTGATTTCACCACTTTTACCAACATTACAAACGGTATACGGGGTTCCAACAGAAATTTCGGGATGGATGGTAAGTGCGTACGCATTAGGGTATGCTGTATTCGCACTTATTGCCGGCCCTATTTCTGATGGGTTAAATCGGAAGAGGGTAATGCTAGGAGGCATGAGCTTTTTTGCGATTAGTACGTTTTTATGTGGAGTAGCACCGAGTTTTTGGTGGATGCTAACATTTCGTTTTTGCGCAGGGGTAAGTGCAGCGTTTGTATCTCCGCAAGTGTGGGCATCTATTCCACTCCTTGTGCAAAAAAATCAAATTGTGAAATCAATTGGAATCGCAACGGCAGGATTGTCGTTAGCACAAGTGCTTGGTTTACCTATTGGAGCGTATTTAGCAACAATACACTATACAACACCTTTCTTTACAATTGGTATTTGCTCAGCAGTACTTGTAATTTTTATTTATGTTATACTGCCTGAAATACAACCACTACAAATAGAACAAAAGCATCAATCTATTATAAGTCGCTATCAACAACTATTGGGGAATTGGAAGGTTTCGCTTTCTTATTTTGCATATTTTCTCTTTCAAACTGGTAATTTTGCAGCATTCTCGTTCTTTGGAGTGTGGTTGGCCACTCAATTTGGATTACGAGTAAACGAAGTAGGGATCGCAATGCTTGTACTGGGATTAGGAAATTTAGTGGGGAATATTCTGGGGCCTAGACTTGTTAAAAAACTAGGGTATACTTCCGTTTTTTATGGTGGAATTCTTGTTATAGCAGGTTTATACGTTATTTTACCGCATTTGAAACAAATTCTATTGGTGGAGTTATTTTTCTTTATCTTATTTTTTATTACAGGAATTTTATTTGTATTAATGATGAGTCATTTGCAAGAGATGTCTAGCGCAGCTAGAGGAACAGGAGCAGCATTAGCAAACGCTTCTATGTATATTGGGCAAACGATTGGAGCAGCAGTAGCAGGGATGTTATTTGCAGCGTTTCATAGTTTTACATCAATTGGATATTTTACAGCCTTTATATATATAGTTGCACTATTAGTGTTTAGAAAAAGTGATCGACATATAAAGAAAGAAATAAGAGAAAGGCAGAGTGCTGTTTCATAGTTTAATAAATCATAAAAATATTATGTAAACAAAATAACAAAAAGCACTGTTTTAGACACATTACTAAAACAGTGCTTTTCGTTTAGCTTGAACGGTTGCAGCATTTTCATCCTTTATTCCTGCTTCTTCAATAATTCGCTTTTTCGCTTTATCTAATAGGTGATTTACAGATTCACCAAAATGGTTAGCTTCGCGCTTTGTGCGGGCTGCTCGTAAACATTTGTAGTTTTCTATCAGTTCCTCTTTTTCAGAGTCTGTTAAGAAATCTTCTATTTTCTTTTTTGTCATACGAAACACCCTTTCTTCTGACAGAGGACACCATTCAGAAAGATTTATTTTTCATTATAGCAATATTTTATAAAGAAAGTATAGATTAACGGCGTAATAATTTGTCAATTTCTTGAATTTTCTCATCCGCTTTACCAATCTGTGTATTTTTTGCTTGTTCACCGCCGAGGGCTTGATGAAGTAAGAAAGTTTGCCCAGAAATGGCAGTGACAATGGAAACTTTAATAATCTCTTTTATTGTTACCGCATCAAATAAAACGAGACCTAGAAGTGCAGCAAGACTACCAGTTAATATATCAGTGAAAAATCCAAGATGAAAAAATGTTTTTAAGCGGCGTGGAAGCAATAACTTGCCTTGGTTATTGATCAGATGGGAAACGAAACCAGTAACGCCACCAACGAGAACAGCAGTTAGCCATTGATACATCTCCATCAAATCCACTCCTTTTAGTGAATAAGATTCGTTTCATTACATATGTATCCCTTTTTCAATTTTATATAAGCATATTGAGAAAATTTGTTTTGGCTACATGCATGTTCATTTTTATTATAACAGAAAATTCTGGTATATTTTAGTCTATTATATCACGTTCCTTTTCATTATCATAAATCTAGAGAAGGAGGATGAGAAAATGCAAATAGATTACCGAATAAGCATTGTAGAGAATTATACGCCCAATATTGGACAACTTGTTAGTATGCTTGAGCATACAAGAGCGGTTACATTGCAAGAAATAAAAGATTTAACAGTAGAACATTTAGATTTTATCCTGGTCAATGGTGGCAATTCTATCGGCGCCTTATTAAAACATATTGCTGCAATAGAAAAAGTTCATCAGCTTATTTCCTTCCAAAATCGTGATTTTACAAAAGAGGAGTTGAAGGTCTGGAATGATGCTCTTTTCTTAGGAGAAGCAGGAAGAGAAATTTATGGGCATGAAGTACAATACTACGTACAACTTTTAAATAAAGTTCGAGAAGAATCGTTGCGATACTTAAAAGAACAAGATGATGATTGGTTAATGTCAGAAGGACGATGGGAAAACGGAGTTGTATATAATCAGTACTATTTGTGGTTCCATGTACTAGAAGATGAGATCAGCCATCGTGGACAAATAAGAATGATAAAAAAATATATGTCTGAAAATTTAGTTAAATAAAGTAGCTTTTCAAAATAATATTTCATATAATGAGATTAACTAAAAGAAGAACGGAGTGATGTATTATGGCGATGATTTATATAGATGTTAAAGCGAATACAAAGGTGGACGGAAAGAGCGAGACTTTGTAAGGAATCGCGCTATCCTTCCACTGGGCTCAAAATAGGGAGGATATAAATTTGAACCAAAATTATTTAGAATTATTTGGATGGGATTCTTTTTTTGAGGAACAATCGTTAGAAAAGTATGAGATAGGTCGAATTTTACTTGAACATAAGCACATGTATCGTATTATTTGTGATGATGGTGAATATATAGCAGAGCTATCTGGAAAGTTTCGTCATGAAGCTTTCGTTAAAAGTGATTATCCAGCAGTTGGCGATTGGGTGCATATAAAGAAAATAGAAGAGGAAAGCAAGGCAATAATTCATCGTGTGTTTCAAAGAAGAAGTTCCTTTTCTAGACAAGCAGCTGGCGAAAGAACGGATGAACAAATTGTGGCAGCGAACGTTGATTATTTATTCTTAGTAAATGCGCTTAATCATGATTTTAACGTAAGGAGAATCGAACGTTATTTATTATTAGCTTATGAAAGTGGGGCAATGCCTGTTATTGTTTTGACGAAAAGTGGTCTATGTGAAGATGTGGAGCAAAAGATATTGGAAACAGAGGCGGTAGCTATTGGTGTTCCAATCTTTGCAGTGGATAGTCTGCAGCAAGCGGGAATTGAATCCTTGCAACAATTTGTCGCTCTTGGTAAAACGATTGCTCTTGTTGGTTCATCTGGTGCGGGGAAATCCACTTTGCTAAATGCATTAATAGGAAGTGAAGTTGCAAAAACAGGTGGTATTCGCGAAGAGGATAGTAAAGGAAGACATACTACGACTCATCGTGAGTTGTTCCAGTTACCGAGTGGTGGTTTAGTGATTGATACGCCAGGAATGAGAGAGCTTCAACTGTGGGAAGGAAGCGAAGCGATCCATGCTACGTTTTCTGATATTGAGAAAATTGCGGAAGAGTGCCGTTTCCGTGATTGTGAGCATGAAAATGAACCTGGATGTGCAGTTCAAGCCGCCATTGATGAAGGCATTTTAGCAGCAAACCGTTTGCGGAATTATAAAAAGCTGCAAAAAGAGATTGCATATGCAATGAGAAAACAAGACCCAGTGCTTGCACGTGCTGAGCGGGGGAAATGGAAAAAAATAACGAAACAGAATCGGAAAAAGTAGAATAGTATGAAAAACCAAAAGCCAATAGAATGCTTTTGGTTTTTTGTCGTATATTCTATAAAAAACAGGGGATTATAGTCGAAAAATAAAGGGATTTGTTATATGTGTGTATAATTATTGAAAAGTAGACTATTTATAAAGGAGAAGCGTATGGGAGTGTATTGGGGAACAAAAAGGCATTCTTGGCTGAGTTATGTTTCATTTTGGGTAAGTATTTCATTTTTTCTTATCTTTTTAATTGAAGTGTTTGTATTTAGAACACTTTTTAATAGCTCGAGTGGTACAATGCAAATTATTAAATATTTTTATTTCATATTTGTGCCATTAAATATCATTATTAGTTTAAGACTATTGTTTAAAAAGAATGAAAAGAAAACATTACCAATTTTTAGTTTTATTATATCATTACTCTTTGCAAGTTTAATAGCGGTATTAGCTTTAGCTGCGACAGGAAAAGTATTTTAATGGAAAACAGGGATGATAAACGTCATTCCTGTTTTGTTTTTGTGAATTCCTATTATAGCGGGAAAGTTATTAGGCAGATGAATAAGGAAAGAGAAGAGATGTATGGTACAATAACCTTGATAGTGATAGAGAAAAAGGGTATATAAAATACTCATTGTTTTTTAGTAAGAGAGGGGTTATCTTATGCTATACGAGGATTTGATGTCATTATTTCAAGCTGCTCCAATGGAAGATGGAAAAAATGGCTGGAAATATATAATCCAAGAAGAAGATGGTAAGTATTCAATTGTTAATAGTGTATCAACAGAACATATGAGTGTAGAATTATTTTTTAATGAATATGACGAGTTACGAATTACTTTATATAAAGAGGGTCAACCAATTACAACCATACAACGAATCGCAATTTTAAAAAACGAGTTAGAAGAAGATGAAGACGGAATTCAATTTATTTTAGAGCGTATGCCGAGTCGAATGATTCGATTACAATTAAAACCATTTCTCGCAGTAGAAATGGGTCTATATTGGGAAGTCTGCGAAGATTGTGAGTGAAAAAGCATCCGTTATGTACGGATGCTTTTTCACTATGTTTTTTCTAGTTGTTTATATGCGATTATTGGAAGCAGAATGATACTCACCCATCCGATTATTGGATACAAGATGTGAAGAAGTTCACTGTAACCAATATAGCTAAAACAATAGCTAATTAGTAAAATAAAATAAATAATATTGTTGTTCTTCCAACCGGTGATAGATTGCATTTGTTTTGTCATCCCAAATACATTTCCAACTAAAGTTGTAAATACTTCTCCAAAAATAATAAGAACAAAGAAGAAATGGAAAGTAGCATTAAATCTTCTTACTACTTCAGCCATAGGGATGTTATATTGATAAAATTGATCAACAGATAAAATGGCTAAATGGCTACATAATAAAATAAAACATAGTCCAGCTCCTCCTAAAATTCCACCCCATAGAATGGCTTTTCGATCTTTTACTTCACTTGCTAGTGGTACGAGAACACTTTGGGCGAGAGAAAGATTTAAGGCGACATATGTAAGTGGGCTTGTTACCCATTTCATATTCCAATTTTCTGTAGGAACAGTGTTAAGGATAGGTGTTGTGCCGTGGATAAAAGTTGTAATGGCAAGTCCGATAATGAAAATCATCATAATTGGTACGACAAGTGTATTCACTTCAAATACACCTTGTAATCCTCGGCTACCAATAATAATACATGCGATAATTGTAATGAAAATACCGAGTTGTCGCGGTAGACGAAGTTGTTCTTCGAATACAGCACCAGCACCTGATAGCATAACACTGGTTACACCAAAAAGTACGAGTAATAACAAAGTGTTTATCACATTTCCAAATACATCACCAAACAAATATCTGTTAAATTCCTGAGCAGAAAATGCACCAATTTGTGAAGATAGTAACATCATCTTTGTACCTAGCCAAATAAAAAAAATTCCACTTATACATATTCCGATTGTTCCATATAATCCGTTAATCGTAAAAAATTCAACAATTTCGCGCCCTGTTGCAAATCCAGCCCCGACGACAGTCCCGATATAAGTAGCAGCAACTTTTTTAGCTACTTGCCATTGTTGATTATCCATGTAACCCCTCTTTCTACTAGGATGAGCTTGACTTACTATTATGCATATGTATGAGCTTGGACAATTAGACATATGAAGTAAAAGAAAGGAGGCATGGATTTTTCAACATTTGGGAATGATTAAAGTTGTTGCAACTTTGTTACATATAAACGGATGGTTTGGATGAGTAGGGAATTTATGGTACAATAAGAATGTGTTATTAAAAGAGAATAATTCTAAAATAGTAAGAGGAGTGGATTGAATGAGTACGAAAACAAATGTTGTTGCAGTATTAAACAAGCAGGTAGCAAACTGGAATGTGTTATATGTAAAGCTCCATAACTATCACTGGTATGTGACAGGCCCACACTTCTTTACATTACATGAAAAATTTGAAGAATTTTATAATGAAGCAGCAACGTATATTGATGAACTAGCAGAGCGAATTTTGGCGTTAGAAGGAAAACCATTAGCAACAATGAAAGAGTACTTAGAAACATCGACAGTACATGAAGGTTCAAGTAAGGAATCAGCTGAAGAAATGGTACAAACATTAGTAAATGATTTTTCAGCAATTATTCAAGAATTAAAAGAAGGTATGGAAGTAGCGGATGAAGCTGGTGATGAAACATCAGCAGATATGCTATTAGCGATTCATACAACATTAGAACAACACGTTTGGATGTTAAGTGCATTCTTAAAATAAGATATCAAAAACCTATTGAAAATTCTTTCAATAGGTTTTTTTATGATTTTTAGGTATTTTTTTTATGGTATAATATAGTAAAAAGGAGGCGGTGCAATGTTTCGCTTTTTTAAAAGTGGAAAAGAGGAGAGGTCAATTACGAAAGATGAATTAGAGCAGGCGATGGCTCAATTTCTAGAAAAAAATGCAAATATTGTTTATACAGTATTAGTTAATGAAGACTATACAGTGAATTATGATTTGTTAAAGCCGTATTTACCAGCATTTCCTACAAATACGTTCATTATAACGAAGGAAACACTTGAGGTATTTGATCATACAGTAGAAAATTTGGAGCTTGTAAAAGAGATTGATCTTGTGCAAAGAGCAGTGGATCAATATGTGACAGAAAAGGAAATGTTTCCGATCGTAGAAAAAGATGATGATCGTCTCATATGTGGATTGAAACTAGCACCATATTTAGATCATGTATTAAAAAGAAATTTATATATTTCAGAGAAACATTATTTAGTTTCAAGTAAACCAGATAAGAGTAAAAAGAATATTGTTTAACATGAAAACAACAATGTATATATTGTTGTCTTTTTTTGTTTTTAAGAAATTCAAATGGAATTATATACCGATAAAAAGATTGAACATTCTGTTAAATGATGATTAAATGATAAGGGAGTAGCAGAAAGGAGTGATGTGTAATGAAAAATTATAATCTAATTAACAAATGGTGCCCTAAGGATGGGGAGGGTTACTATTAATAGATAGCTAGACTATAATAGTGCTCATCTGCTGAAACCTTAGGATGATAAGAAAGCTTTTAGAGAAGTTTATATTCTTAAAAAAGGTTACGGGAGGTAATGATGGATGAGTAACATTACTTATATTAGTTTGTTAAATGGAACATTAGAATGTTATGCAAAGAATGGTAGTTTGGAAGCGTATCATTATATTACAAAAAATGCTGAAAATGTAGTTGGGAATCAAGCTCAAATATATAATTTTAAATATGCATTAGCAAGCGCATCTGGGCTTGAGAAAGAAGCTTTACATATAATGAAAGAAGCGATTGTAGAAAATGAGTTTTGGTATGGTTATGAGTATTTAATGACAGATGATGATTTGAAACCCCTTCATAGATATGAAGAATTTCATCAGATGATTCGGCTATGTAAAAAAAGAGAAGAAGTAGCAAAGAAATCTGAACAAGTTCATTTGAAAGTTATACAAGGAAATAGTGGTAGTCATAACAAGTTAATCCTTGCATTGCATGGAGATCAAGAAAATATGAAGATAGCAGAACCATATTGGGAATCGGTTGTGTCTCAAGGTTATTTGTTAGCATTACCGCAATCTTCTCAAATTCAATTTTCAGAAGGATATGTATGGGATAATATAGAAAAGGGATCCCGTGAGTTAAAGGAACACTATGAAAGTATTGTAGCTAGTAACCATGGTGATATAGAGCATGTAATTATTGGAGGGTTTTCCGCTGGAGCAAGAGTTGCATTACATGCAATCTTAAACGAACATATTATTGTAAAAGGCTTTGTTTTTGTAGCACCATGGATTCCTGAGATTGAAGAGTGGGAAGACTTGCTGAATCAATTGAAGGATAAAGGCATGAAGGGATATATTGTTTGTGGAGATCAGGATGAAGATTGCTTTGAATGTACACAGAAGTTTGTGAAGCTATTGGAAACGAAAAATATAAATTATGAGTATAAAGTTATATCTAACTTAAATCATGATTACCCTGAAAACTTCGAAGAAATATTACAAGAAGCAGTTGAATATATTGCAGATACAGATTTATAAAAAAAGATAAGATAAGAAAAGAGTGCATCACATAGGATGATACACTCTTTTTTGTATTACAAATGAAAAGCTTCTGCTAATAAACGATACGATTTTAATTTATCCGCAAATTGATGGGTGATGGTTACAATCATAAATTCTTCAGTATTATATACCTTACTAAGTTTTAAAATCTGCTCTTTCACGTGTGTCTGATCTCCAACAATCATACGTTGCCGATTTTCTTTAATTCGGAATCGATCATAGGTGCTATAGGCATAATTTTGTGCTGTTTCAATGGAAGGAGTACCAGTTGTGCGTTTTCCTTGTTCTAATAATAGAATTGATAAATCTAGACTAGATGCGATTTTCTCAGCTTCTTCAGTTGTTTCTCCACAAACAACAAAAATGGAAACAATTGATTTTGGTTTGTCCCCTAAGAAAGATGGCTGGAATTGTTCTTGATAAGCTTTCATCACCTCAGGGCCACCATAGCCGTTAATAAACTGAGCGAAAGCAAAGGCTGTTCCTTGTTTTGCTGCAACCATGGCGCTTTCTCCGCTTGATCCAAGCATCCATATTTCAGGTGCAGTAGGAATAACAGGTGAGGCCTTTAGGTTAGCATATTGATGATTTTCAGGTACTTTGTCATATAGGTACATTGCCACATCTTGAATTTGTTCAGGATATTGATCGAGCGAAACTAGTTTTCCTTCTTGTAACGCACGAGTTGCAATAGGCATACCGCCAGGTGCTCTGCCTACTCCAAGATCGATTCGATTTGGATAAAGTGCTTCTAGCACACGGAAATTCTCAGCTACTTTGTATGAGCTATAGTGAGGAAGCATAACGCCACCAGAGCCAACACGGATACGATTTGTTTTTGCTGCAATATGAGATATGAGCACTTCCGGGCTTGAACCAGCTAAACTTATAGAATTATGATGTTCAGATACCCAAAAACGAGTGAAACCTAGCTTTTCCACTTCTTGAGCAAGCGTTACAGTATTGGAAAAAGCTTCAGTTGCTGTACTGCCATCAGAAATAGGTGATTGATCTAATACGCTTAATTTTATCATAGAATATACCTCTCTATCTTAATGTACATTCTATTATATATTTACTTACGAAAAATGCGTAAAGAAATGCTCAAAGAAACAAGCGAATGTTTTCACATCCGCTTGTTATGAGAAATTCCTCGTTCATAATGATTCATGTCCACTAAAGTTAAAATATAGTCGTAGTTATCGATCTCCATCTTAATTTGATTTCGATCCTCTTCAGTTAAATTTACATTTAATAATTTTTTACATAATAGTTGTTTTTTCAATTCTAAATGTTTTTTTGTTTCAAGATAGTCGTAAGTACGTTTCATTTGAATCAATCCTTTCCTTACATTTCCTATCTATATTTTCATTATATGATAAGAAAGATGGAATGAGAGCAAATCTCTGTGAATTATTAGTGAATATTCAGAAATATAATGTGTTGTTCTACTATGCTTGTGAATACAATTCAGAGAATCACTGTTTTGTATTTTTAAAGTAAGGGGTGGAATGATGCGAGTGCATACACAATCCCATGTTGTAACTGATGAAATGCTGAAAATTATTGATAAAGGACTACCGAAAACAGTAGAGCCAAAACAAATCATTATAATTGGTGCTGGAATGGCTGGTTTAGTATCAGCATCGTTACTTGAGAGTGCAGGACATCATGTGAAAATCTTAGAAGCGAATAATCGTATAGGAGGCCGAATTGAGACTATTAGAATGGAGGATACTGGGTTATATTTAGATGTTGGAGCAATGCGTATTCCTTATATACATACACTAACGATGGCTTATATAAGAAAATTCGGACTACAAGTAACTCCTTTTATTAATCGAAATGAGACAGATATTATTTATGTGAATGGTAGAAAAACAACATTAAGACAGTATGAAAAGACCCCTAGTGTATTACGTTATCCGGTAGCAATGAATGAGGAAGGAAAAACATCTGAGGAATTATTATTACTAGCAGTGCAGCCGATTATTGACTTCATTAAAAGAAATCCAGATAAAAACTGGGGAATTGTTGAAAAAGACTTTGGGAAGTATTCAACAGCACAGTTTTTAAAGTATCATCCTTATCAGTATAATACGTACTTTTCACCAGTAACAATTGAGATGATTGGTGTACTTTTAGATTTAGAAGGATTTTTAGAAAGATCATTTGTTGAAACATTACGTTTTATATATATATTGCAGGAAGAAAGCGGTTTTTGTGAAATTACAGGGGGCAATGATCAACTCCCGAAAGCATTTTTACCTCAGTTACAGGATGATATTATATACAATCAAAAATTGATGAAGCTTCATCAGCATGAAAAAGGAGTAACAGCTTATTGTAGGCATGAAGAAACGTTTGAATATAGTAGCATAACAGGTGATTTAGTTATTACGACAATTCCATTTTCCACAATGCGCTTTGTTGAAATTGATCCTTTCGATTCTGTATCACATGAAAAGTGGAAAGCAATTCGTGAACTACATTATATGGCGGCTACGAAAATAGGAATTCAATTTAAAAGCCGTTTTTGGGAAGAGCAGGGTCAATTAGGAGGGAGGATTATTACAGATTTACCAATCCGCTATGCGTATTATCCGAGCTATGGTATTGGGACTAAGGGACCTGCTATGATGCTCGGAAGCTATACATGGTCATACGATGCATTATTATGGGACGGATTATCAAAAGGTGATCGTATTTATTATACATTACAAAACTTAGCGACTATATTAGGTGGTCAAGTGTATGATGAATTTATGTCAGGAGTAGCGAAAAACTGGACATTGGACCCATATGCATTAGGGGGATTTGCAATTTTTCAAGCGGGTCAAGAAACAGAACTGCAACCAGCTATTGTAAAACCTGAGGGGAAAATATATTTTGCAGGAGATCATACAACACTTTATCATGGGTGGATACAAGGAGCAATTGAGTCTGGAATACGTACAGCGGTAGAAGTAAACCAATTGATTGTATGAGTAGTAGGAAAAGATTTTGATGCCTATGAATTAGGAAAGGGATATGTAATTAGATTTGAAAATAATTAAAATTCCGAAAAAACTATTTACTGTATAGTTTTAATTAAATATTATTATATATAAAAGAAAAATAGGGAGTGTTTGTAATGAATCCATTATTACTTGATGTTCCTTCTGAGTTTTACACTGATAGACTTCTTATTCGTATGCCGAAACCAGGGGATGGAAAAGCTGTATATGAAGCGATTCGAGCATCAATAGAAGAATTAAAACCTTGGATGGTTTTTGCCCAAAAAGAGCAAACGGAAGAAGAAGTAGAAGCGAGTATAAGAAAATCGCATATTCAATTTCTACAACGTGAAGATTTGAGATTACTAGTATTTTTAAAAGAAACTGGCGAATTTGTAGCCTCAGCTGGATTGCATCGTATTGATTGGGAAATACCAAAATTTGAAATTGGATATTGGATAGATTCTCGCTTTGGTGGAAAAGGCTATATGACGGAGGCGGCGAAAGGGATTATGGATTATGCTTTTTCAGAGTTAAGGGCAAACCGGGTAGAGATTCGCTGTGATTCACGAAATGTCAAAAGTAGAGCGATACCTGAGAGATTAGGTTTTAAATTAGAGGGTATTTTAGAAAGTGGCGGTGTAGCAGTAGATGGTAGCGGACTCAGGGATACATGTGTGTTTGCTATGACAAGAAGTAGTTATGAAAAAGCAGAGCTGTAATGTATTAGCTCTGCTTTTTCATGAAATTATTTACGCATCACGGTACAGGATGCCCATTCGAACTTTCAAAGATGGTAAACCATTGTTGGCGATCTAATGTAAGTTTTGTAGCTTCGATTGCCGTTTTCACGCGCTCTAACTTACCAGAACCAACGATTGGCATCATGTTTGCTGGATGAGCAAGTAGCCATGCATACATGACAATATCGATGTTATCAACATTTAGTTCATTCGCGATCTTTTGTAAAGTTTTGCGTAAGCGTACAGTACGTTCATTTTGTCCTGTAAAGATTTCTCCACCAGCAAGAGGAGACCAAATCATAGGTGCGATTCTTTTTTCTTGGCATAGGTCAATTGTACCTTTTTCGAAATGTTCAAGATGCATCGCGGATACTTCAATTTGGTTTGTAATGAGCGGGAAATCTAAATATGAGCTAAGCATATGAAATTGAGAAGGTAAAAAATTAGATACACCAAAATGACGTACTTTTCCCTCTTGTTTTAAACGTGTGAAACCTTCTGCAACTTCACTTGGGTCCATAAATGGATCGGGACGATGAATCAGTAACAAATCAATATAATCAGTATGTAAGTTTTGCAGTGATTGCTCCGCGCTTTTCACAATATGTTCAGCACTAGTATTATAGTGAGCAACGTAACGCTCTGGAAATTTCGGTGATGGGGGAGCGATTCCACATTTAGTAACAATTTGCATATTTTCACGTAAAGAAGGTTGTAATTGTAATGCTTCTCCAAATAATGATTCACACGTATATCCCCCGTAAATATCGGCGTGATCAAAAGTTGTAATCCCCATATCCATACAATTTTGGATAAAAGAAAGTAATTCTTGTTTTGACATATTCCATTCTGCTAAACGCCAAAACCCTTGAATGATACGAGAAAATTCAAGGTTATTAGCCATCTGAATTCGTTCCATTTTGAGTAGACCCCCTTGATGAATGATAATATTTTTGAAAAGGCTTTCTTATTCGGTATTATTATATAGTTATTGGACTGTACTTACAATGATTATGTCTTTGCTGTAAAAAACGATTTCACCCTGTATTATCTGCCCTTAAAAGCCCGATTTATTTAACTTCCATCAGTGAAGGGTGAAGAAAGCCCAACTGATGGAAGTCTCACTTTATCTGTATGGTATAATGTAAGAAGATATAGCTATAAGGAGATGTACGAAATGATTCCAGTAACAATTTTAACGGGTTTTCTTGGTTCTGGGAAAACTACATTATTAAATCGTATCTTGTCAGAAGAACATGGTAAGAAACTAGCGGTAATTGTAAATGAAATAGGTCAAATTGGTATCGATAATCAATTGATTATGAATGTAGAAGAAGAAATTATAGAGATGACAAATGGTTGTTTATGCTGTACAGTGCGTGAAGACCTACTTGTTGCTTTAAAACAATTACTAGATGTAAAAGCAGAAGGGAAAATGGATTTTGATGGTTTATTGATTGAAACGACAGGTCTTGCAAACCCAGGGCCGATTATCCAAACGTTCTTTTTAGATCCAGTTATTCAATCAGCATACAAAATTAATGGTGTTGTGACAGTGGTAGATAGTTATCATATACATAAACATTTTGACAAAGGATTAGAAGCGAAAGAGCAGATTGCCTTTGCTGATATGATTTTAGTAAATAAAGTAGATTTAATTGAAGAAGCGAAAAAGGAAGAACTTCTTACCGAGTTACAAGGGATTAATCCGACGGCAAAATTAATTCCAACGACAAATTGTGAAGTAGATATTCCTGCCTTGTTAGAAATTCAAACGTTTAAAACGCGTGATACATTAGAAATTTATCCGCATAAAGAGCACCATCATTTAGAAGGTGTGAAATCATTTGTATTACGTGAAGAGCGTCCACTTGATTTGCAAAAGTTAAACGAATGGATGTCAGCTGTTGTTCAAGAGTTAGGAGAGTATTTATATCGATATAAAGGAATTCTTTCGATTGATGGAGTAGATCGTCGTATTGTTTTCCAAGGTGTTCATACATTATTTGCTGCTTCTTACGATAGAGAGTGGAAAGAGGGAGAAGAGCGAGTGAGTGAAGTGGTCTTTATTGGGAAAGACATTAATAAAGAATGGTTCCAAGAACATTTTGAAGAATGTGTAAAATAAGCCTGCTAATTTAGCAGGCTTGTTTTTTTATCTATAAGCAATTCCATCACAACACCAACAACGGGCCCATCATCATCAATAGCACCAGTTAAATGAAAACCGAAAGACTCATACAGTTTCATTGCTAGTTTGTTTTCTGGATGAAGACTTAAATAAATTTTTTCACATTGAAATTTTTGTTGCAAATACTGGATGAGTAGGTGAAGAAAACGTTTCGCATAGCCATTTCCTTGAAAATGGTGATCAATCATAAAACGATCTAACCATACGCTATCATCTTTTGCTGAATACCAACCGTACATTGCGTATCCAATAAGTGTTTCTCCATCATATAAGCCTACTGACGTTCCATTTTCTTCATATAGAGATTCGGCTAAAGAAAACGCATTACTTTCAATGAATTGCTGCTGCTCCTTTGCTACGTCTAAAGCAGCGACTGAACGCCAATTATTTGCTGTTACTTCACAAATGTGAAGATTCATAGTTCCAACTCGCTTTCATAAAATGTTATATCTTTAAAGCTAACATGGATAATTTTACTTGTTCTTTCGTTTAAGTCAAGCTTATGTATATGAAAAAGACAGCCGAATATGTATCAGCTGTCTAAAAGGAAATATAAAATGAAACTGTAATCAGTGGGAGCTTACTGCCCGTTAATGCGGGATAAATTTAGTTTGTAGCTTCTTTTAAAGCATTCACGTTTTCTTCCATTAACGTAAAGTAATCTTTGTTTTTCTTTGCATCATCTTCAGAAATAGTAGCAAGGTGATTCAAACGTAAAATCTTCGTACCTGTTTCTTTTTGAATCACTTCTGCTACTTTTGGAGTGGAGAATGTTTCAAATAGAATATATTTCAAATCATGCTCTTTTGCTGTTTTTGTAATGTTAGCAAGTTCTTTTTGTGATGGTTCATCGGAAGCGGAGATGCCAGCAACTGGTATTTGTTTTAAGCCGTAGCGTTTCTCCCAGTACCCATATGCAGCGTGAGAAACTAAAATATCTTTCGTTTTTGCATCTGAAACAACAGATTTAAAATGATCATCTAAATCAGTGAACTTTGTTTGCAGGGCAGCGAAGTTTTTCTCGAATTCTTTTTTATGATCTGGTTGCAATTCTACGAGTGCATCTTTAATTTTTTCAGCTTGCTTCATCGCAAGTGTAGGATCTAGCCATACGTGTGGATCTTTGTCATGATGGTGATGTTCTTCCTCTTTATGACCTTCTTCGTGCTCATGTTCTTCTTCTGATGAAGCGATAAGATCGAAGTCTTTAGATGCATTAACAATTTTTACGTTCTCTTTTTTTAATGTTTTTTCCATTTTTTCTGCAAACGGTTCTAATTCTGCGCCGTTATATACGAAAAGGTCTGCCTTCGCAACTTGTACCGTTTGTTTTTGAGTTGGCTCATATGTATGAGAGTCAGCGCCAGGTGGATAAATTGTTTCAACAGTTACATAGTCACCACCGATTTTTTTAGCAAAATCAGCAAGTGGAAAAATGGTTGTATATACAGAAAGTTTTCCGTCTTTTTTGGCCACTCCTTCTTTTTTGCTGGAACATCCAGCGAAAATTAATGTGAAAATAAGTATAAAAGAAAATACCATTAACCTTTTATTCATGTAATTCTCCTCTTTTCTTTCTTCTCCAATTTTATTTTCTCCAAAAGTAAGAGAAAAAATATCTTTTTGATGCAAAACGTAATAATTCCGTTTTAAGTTGCGAACTTAGTATAATACATCTCTACGAAAGTTGCAATAAATAATAATCATTCCGATTTGATTTTGTTATAAAGTTGTCAAAAAGAATAGTATTAATTTTTATAAATGTCGCATATGCGACAACACTTCTTTCATATATTGAGGTAGAGGGTATGAAAAGGGGATGAGAGGTTGGATTACTTCATGGAAGCAATCTTATTGATATTAGCGATAGTTTTACCATTAACATGTGTTTTGATTTTCCTCAAGACACTAATAAGTAATCTAGGCGACTCTACAATAATAACAAAGCGAAAAGCAGAGGGAAAAAGAGAGGAGAGTAAGTAAAGCACTTGCATCACGCATAGTGCTTTACTTATGATAGAATAAGTAAAAGGAAACTCCTAGAAATGGGATTTGTACTGCCTGTTTGGACGGTATAAAATTAGATAAAGAGGTATAAAGATAAATGAATAAAAGAACAGCCTTAGTACTCGGCGCAAGTGGTTTAGTTGGACAAGAAGTGACGCAGCTATTGCTTGACTCAGATTACTATGATTCGGTTATGGTTTTGGTCAGAAAACCGCTGCAATGGGAACATGAAAAGTTACAACAGAAACAAGTCGATTTCTCTATATTAGAAGAGTATAAAGAATTTTTTGCTGTTGATGATGTCTTTAGCTGTCTTGGGACAACAATTAAGAAAGCAAAAACGAAAGTGAATTTTAAAAAGGTAGACTATGAATATACATTACGAGCAGCTTGTTTAGCAGAAAAGCAAGGTGTGCAAAATTTTCTTGTTATTTCTTCTATGGGGGCCAATCCAAAATCACTTTTCTTTTATTCACAAGTAAAAGGAAAGATGGAGGAAGAACTTCAAAAGTTGGTGATTGGTGGGATTCATATATTTAGACCATCACTACTACTTGGGGATCGAGAAGAATTTCGTTTTGGAGAAAGAATGGCTGAGAAGATATTTGGCGTCTTACCATTTGTATTTAATGGTACTTTAAAAAAGTATAAGCCGATTACAGCTGAGCAGGTTGCAAAAGGGATGTATTTAGCAGCATTACGTGAAGAATCTGGTGTTCATATTTATAATTCCACAGAGATTACAATGATGAAATAATGAGAACGAGAAGGGGGATTCCTTCTCGTTTTTATGTCGTATTAGCGGTGAGTCGGGGCTATTTTACCACGAGCACGTTGATATTGGTGTGGCTCTTGTAATTCAAATCCAAGTTCATTGGCTGCTGTTCTTGGAAAATATGGATTACGAAGTAACTCGCGACCAATAAAGATTAAGTCTGCCTCACTAGTTGCTAAAATTTCTTCTGCTTGTATACCACTTGTAATGAGTCCTACTGCACCTGTCGCGATGTCCACTTGTTCTTTTATATGACTTGCATATTTTACTTGATAGCTAGGGTAAACGTCGATGTGAGCAGGGACAACTGCACCAGAGCTACAATCAATTACATCTACGCCTTGTTCTTTCATCCATTTTGCAAACTGAACATAGTCATGGACTGTTAATCCTTCAGGATGATAGTCATTTGCAGAAATACGGATGAATAAAGGGCCATCCCAAACTTCATTTACAGCATCAATGATTTCTCTTAAGAAACGGTAACGGTTTTCAGGTGATCCGCCATATTCATCAGTTCGTTTGTTTGATAATGGAGAAAGAAATTCATTAATGAGATAGCCGTGAGCCGCGTGTAGTTCAATAATGTCGAATCCTACTTGTTTAGAACGGTATGCGGCATCTTGAAAAGCGGCGATTGTTTCTTGAATTAGTTGTTTATTCATTTCTAGTGGAACTTTCATTGTATTATTAAATGCAATAGCTGAGGGTGCTACAGCATCTGTATGTAAATCAGCTTTTCGTCCAGCATGTGCTAACTGAATAGCTGATTTTGCGCCATTTTCATGGATGAGTGACACCGTTTTTTGTAACCCTGGAATATGATCATTATTCCATATACCTAAATCTTTATTAGAAATACGTCCCTCAGGTACAACAGCTGTAGCTTCAAGCATAACAAGGCCTACTTGACCAGCTGCTCGAGACGCATAATGGATATGATGGAAATTTGTGACCTTTCCATCTTCGTTTTCTGAAGAGTACATACACATCGGTGACATAACAATACGATTTTTTAATGTAATATCTTTAATCGTATAAGGTGAAAAAAGGTGATAATCCATATTTATTCCCCCTCATTGCAGTTTCCTTAATTGTATCATCATCATTTTTGTTTCCATAATGAAATGCTTATTCTCGAAATTTGGTACATATATGTTACAATTATTGAAATGAATTAAATTGGGGGATAGGGCATGTACCGAGCTTATTATGAAAGCGAAATAGGTTTGCTTGAGATTACTGCAAATGATGAAGGGATTACTTCTGTTATTTTTGTAGAGGAACGGAAAGAAGAGAATAGAAGTCAAATTGTAGAACAGTGTCTCACTGAATTAGATGAATATTTTAATCAAAAGAGAACGGAATTTACAGTACCACTGTCAGCGGTTGGAACACCATTTCAAAAAGGTGTTTGGGATGCGCTTTATACGATTCCGTATGGAATGAGTGCTTCTTATCTAGATATTGCAGAAAAAGTTGGTAACACAAAGGCGGTGCGTGCGATAGGCGGAGCGAATAGTCGCAATCCGATTTCTATTGTTGTTCCATGTCATCGTGTAATTGGAAAAAGTGGAAAGTTAGTTGGCTATGCAGGGGGCCTATGGCGAAAAGAATGGTTATTGAAACATGAGGGGATTTTGAAATAATGGTGAAACTCTTTGTTTTAATATGAATGGTTTAAACTGTTACTTATGAGGACCATCGTATGAAAATCTCTTTTTTTGAATAACTAAGTTTTTAGGATGTTGGACAAGAAGTATAAGTAGGGGATAAATCACGGAAAGAGGGATTATTTTGCGTTGTATAAATTGTGGGAATCCTTGTGCTGACGGTCAATTCAATTGTGAAGATTGTCAGCAAGTTTTACATAATAGAACAAAAGAGGAAATCTCACCTATAGAAAAAGATATGGAACAATATGTGGGAGCGCACTATCCATATTATAAAAGAAAATGGGACAAAGAAAAGAAACGAATAGCAAGATGGAGCTGGAATGGATGGGCTGCTATTTTCAATATTGGATGGTTTGGGTATCGAAAGTATTACTTACCTGTTTGTTTATTTGTAACCTTATTAGTAGCTTGTGATGCATTCTCGTATTATATGGGATTCAATGTTGCACTTCCAATCATTAATATGGTTCCGCTTACTTTTTTATTACTCATTTTAATGATGATAGGAATGGGGATTTTTGCTAATGGGTTATATTATCGATTTGCTGAACGGAAAATATATCGGTTAAAAGCAAGAGGGATACAGAATGAAGCTGTTGAGAGTTATCTCATCCGGGATAGTGGCGGAACAAGCAAAATTGGAGCAGCTGTTGTTACAATTTTGACAGCTGCTAGTATATTTATGAGTCATTTTTTCTTTCCGACAGATCAAGATGTCATTCGAAAAGTACGAACAAGTTCCCTTTATGAGTATCCTTTCTTCTCTATCGGAGAATCGTTTGAACAGCATTTTCAGCAACCAAACTGGGTTTATTACCGTGGGGGAGATGGATTGGAATTAGTAGAATTTCATGGATATAATCGTGGTATGACAAGACAGAAAGTTGTCATTCAATTTGTAGTCGATTACAGGTTGCATGAAATTGAACCATATTCTCTTACAGTTAACGGTGAGCTACAAGGTGAAAAAGAATTTTTAAAAATGATGGAAGATGTGTTTCGTACGCAAGATCTTTTTGACTTGGATGATGGATTACAAAAAGGGGATAAAAAAGAAATGTTATAAGAAATGAATGTAAAAGCAGATGGAGTAGCTTTTACATTCATTTCTTTTTTTATTTTAGTAAAGAAAAATATTTAAAATAATCAGAATTTTTTGTATAATAATATCATACATGCTTTATTGTATACATACAGATTGGGGGAAGGAAGAATGAAGAAAAAAGTTTCAACGCTTGCGGCACTTGCATTATCAACAAGTATATTCGTTGCAGGTTGCGGGAATGGGGAGAAAGCATCGACAACGAAGAAAGAAACGAATAAGGGAATGGCCGACAAACAAGTGCTCAATTTACTAGAAGCAGCAGAAATTCCTTCGATGGATACGTCAAAATCAACAGATTCCGTATCATTCCGAGTATTTGTCAATGCAATGGAAGGTTTATATCGGTTAGATAAAGACAATAAACCAACTCCAGGTATGGCAAAAGATGTGAAAATTAGTGAGGATAAGAAAACATACACGTTTGAATTACGAGATGCAAAATGGTCGAATGGTGAGCCGGTTCGTGCGCAAGACTTTGTATATGGTTGGCAGCGTGCTCTTGATAAAGCAACAGCTGCTGAATATGCATTTATTTTATTTGATGTGAAAAACGCACAAAAAGTAAATAAAGGAGAGTTACCATTAGATCAATTAGGTGTTAAAGCAAAAGACGATAAAACATTAGTAGTTGAACTAGAGCAACCAGCACCGTACTTTCTTGAACTTACATCTTTCCCAACATTCTTCCCTTTAAATGAGAAGTTTGTCAAAGAGCAAGGGACAAATTTTGCATTAGAAGCTGATAAAATTTTATATAATGGGCCATTTACTTTAAGTGAATGGAAGCATGAACAAAGTTATCAATTAAAGAAAAATCCAAACTATTGGGATAAAGACACTGTAAAACTAGAAGAGATTAATGTTGGTATTGTAAAGGAAACGAGCACAGGTGTGAACCTGTATGATAGTGATCAAGCAGATCGTGTCATTTTAACTTCTGAGTTTGTAGATAAATATAAAAAGAGCAAAGCAGATGAGTTTAAAACGAAACTAGACCCACGTATGTATTTCTTACGTTTTAATCAGCAAAATCCAACTTTTAAAAACCAAAAGGTGAGAGAAGCGATTGATTTAGCTTATGACAAAAAAGGGATTGCGAATGTCATTTTAAATAATGGTTCATTACCAGCATATTTCCTAGTACCCGAAAAATTTACAACTGGTCCAGATGGGAAGGATTTCCGTACAGTTAATAAAAATTTCCGTGACAGCAAAGATAATGTAGAAAAAGCGAAAAAGTTATGGGAAGAAGCGAAAAAAGAATTGGGACAAGATACAATTACAGTTGAATTACTAAACGATGATGATGGTAGTCGGAAAAAAGTTGGCGATTTTATTAAAGAAGAGCTTGAGAAAAATTTACCTGGAATTAAAGTGAATTTAAAACAACAACCATATAAACAAAAATTAGATTTAGAGAAAAAATTACAGTATGAGTTTTCTTTATCTGCATGGAGTCCGGATTATCCAGATCCAATGACGTATATTGACATGTTTGTGACAGGAAGTTCATTTAATGAAATGGCGTACTCAAATCCAAAATATGATGACTTAGTTGCTAAATCGAAAGGTGAGTTGTTAAAAGACGATGCTGCACGCTGGAAAGCACTAGCCGAAGCTGAAAAAATCTTAATTGGGGAAGATGTTGCAATTTCACCTACTTATCAGCAAAGTACCGCATATTTAGAAAAACCATATGTAAAAGGAATTGCAAACCATACATTCGGTGGCGATTTTAGTTATAAATGGGCATATGTTACAAAAAAATAGTATAATAAGAGATGAGTGAATATTCGCTCATCTCTTATTTTGTAAGGAGGATTTATGTTGATAAATAGCCTTAATCATCTTTGTTTTTCCGTTTCAGATTTAGAAGAGTCTATTCAATTTTATGAAACGGTATTAGAGGGAAAGTTATTAGTAAAAGGAAGAAAATTCGCATATTTTGATATATGCGGAGTTTGGGTAGCACTCAATGAAGAAGTAGGTATTCCAAGAAGCGAAATTCATCAATCGTATACACATATTGCGTTTTCTGTTGAACAAGAGGACTTTGATAAGCTACTACAGCGATTAAAAGAAAATGAAGTTCATATTTTAGAAGGAAGAGAACGTGATGTAAGAGATTGTCAGTCTATTTATTTTACCGATCCAGATGGACATAAGTTTGAGTTTCATTCGGGTACATTGCAGGATCGCTTAAATTATTATAAGGAAGCAAAACCACATATGAAATTTTATTAGGATTTATTTTACAAGGTGAACATTCAAGATGGTTGACTCATGAAGAGATTGCTGAAGGAGTTATAGCGGGAATTCAAAGCAAACAAAGTGATTGTATTGTAGGAACATTAGAGCCATGGAGATTACGGCCAATTTAATGAGGAGGAAGGAAACGCATGAAGACGACTTTATATGTAACACGTCATGGAGAAACAGAGTGGAATGTGGCAAAGCGGATGCAAGGGAGAAAGAACTCGAATTTAACTGAGAAAGGCATGCTACAAGCAAAACAGTTAGGGGAACGTATAAAGGATATACCACTTCATGCAATATATAGTAGTCCAAGTGGAAGAACAATGCATACGGCAGAGCTAATAAACGGGGAGCGGAATATTCCAATTATAGCTGATGAACACTTTTATGAGATAAATATGGGGGTCTGGGAAGGACAAATGATTGCAGATTTAGAAATGCAGTTTCCAGAGGAAGTACATACGTTTTGGAATGAACCTCATCGCTTTTGTTCGACATCAAGCGAAAATTTTTATGATGTGCATAGTAGGGTGATGGAAGGAGTAAACCTTCTTTTAGAAAAACATGAAGGGCAAAATATTTTAATTGTATCACATGCAGCAGCGGCAAAATTGCTGGTAGGGCACTTCGCTGGTCTTTCTGTTGAAAAAGTGTGGGATGATCCATTTATGCATAGTGCGAGCCTAAGTATTATTGAATTTGAAGAGAAAAAGGCTAGTGTTCAACAGTTTGCCGATATCAGTCATTTCCAGCAAGCATAAAAAGACCGCGAGAGCGGTCTTTTTACATTTATTTTTAACAAGAAGGTATAAAGAATTAGCAATTACGCTTTTTATACCAGAAGTGATCGAATTTTTTTCTTTTGCGGGATGAATGTTTACTGTCATCGCATTCATGGCATCTTGTATGACAGTCGTCATCACAAGATGAATGTTTACGATGATCACAATCATGATCACGATAAAATACAGTTTTTTTACAGAATGATCGTTTAGTCCAGAAAAATTTCTTTTCAAAACGAACACATTTCGTAATGAGCTTACATTTTTTTACACGTGTAATTTTTGTAACAAATGTACATTTTTTTACACGCGTAACTTTTGTAACAAATGTCCATTTTTTTATATGAGTACATTTTGTTCTTGGACATCCGCAATCTTCTTTTGAATGACAATCATCATCACAATCAAAAGTACTTGGATCCTGATGTAAAAACTCCTCCATCCCTGCACTTTTGATTTCTTCAACAGCTTTTCGAATATCACGTTTCATAGAAATCCTCCTTATCACTAATTAAAACGAAAAAGTGGCCTTTTGTGGCCTTTTACATTAATCATGATATGAAAGTGTTTATCACCCTGTATGTGACAAGAGTTTAATTTTCATAGAAAATAGATATATAGCGGATGTATGGACAAAATTATGAGCATACATTGAATGAAGGGAAAGAGAAAAAGAAGGGATGGGAGAACATGTTGCCTTCTTATGACTTTTTTATTCATCCAATGTATCTTGTTGAACTAAAAAAGGACATTTGGTCTAATAATCCAGTGCCTGCTAAGTTAACGTACGGAAAAAGAAAGTATGATATTGACATTGTATATCGGGGAGCGCATATTCGAGAATTTGATAAAAAATCATATCAAGTTATGTTCTATAAACCAAAACAATTTCAAGGGGTAAAAGAGTTTCATTTGAATTCAGAGTTCAAGGATCCGTCACTTATAAGAAATAAATTATCACTTGACTTCTTTAGTGATATTGGTGTGCTCTCGCCAAAATCTAAGCATGTTTTTATCAAAATGAATGGTCAAATTCAAGGCGTATATTTACAATTAGAATCTGTTGATGAAAACTTCTTGAAAAGTCGTAAATTACCGAGTGGGTCAATTTATTATGCAATTGATGATGATGCGAATTTTTCTTTAATAAGTGAGCGCGAGAAGGATGTTAAAACAAATCTATCTGCAGGTTACGAGTTTAAATGTGCAAATGAACATAGCGAAGAACAGCTTAGTGAATTTGTTTATCAGGCCAATGTGCTATCACGAGAAAAATATGAGAAAGGAATTGTAAATTATCTTGATGTTGAAAAATATTTACGGTGGTTAGCAGGTGTCATTTTGACTCAAAACTTTGATGGCTTTGTTCATAACTATGCGTTATATCATAATGATGAAACGAGTTTATTTGAAGTAATCCCATGGGATTATGATGCTACATGGGGGCGTGATGTAGAGGGAAGGCCGCTTAACCATGAATACATTCGAATCCAAGGATATAACACGTTGAGCGCCAGGATTCTTGATATACCGGTATTTCGAATACAATATCGCAATATTCTTGAAGAAATTTTGGAAGAAAAATTTACAATTCCTTTTATAAAGCCGAAAGTAGAGGGGATGTGTGAAGCGATTCGACCATATCTTATGCAAGATCCCTATATGAAAGATAAAATAGATATTTTTGATCAAGAAGCAGATCTTATTTTTCAATATATAAACAATCGGCGTGAATATATACATGAACATTTAGATGAGTTGTCATAAAACAAGAAAGAGATTGATACATTTTCAATCTCTTTCTTGTTTATAGAAATGTAAATGAAAAACGACATAGCCTCTTTCTTTTTAGGTGGGAGAGAGCTTTTGGCCATACATAGAAGTGGTCAAATCCTCTTCCTGTCTCATGAGTGAAAACAGAGAGAAGGTGAGTGTAAGTCACCTTTTAATCTTCATAGTAGCAACTTATATGTCGGAAAATCAAAATAGAGTAGTATATTTCATTATAAAAAATACTAGACTATTATAAAAACATTTGATTTCTTTTAAATTTTGTGTGAATAGGATACTATTTGTGTAGGTGAGATAAATAAATGAAAACATTATATTATTTATAGGATGGTGAGAATATGGAAGTGAAATGGATCGATTGGGTAAAACAAATACAAGCCATCGCCCAGGCTGGTTTAACGTATTCAAAAGATGTGTATGATATTGAACGTTTCGGGCAATTACGAGATCTTTCAGTTACTATGATGTCTCATTATACAAGGGCAGATTGGGAAGTGGTAGAGAAATTATTTGCGAGTGAAACAGGTTATCAAACACCTAAAGTAGATATTCGAGCTGTTGTGTACCAGGATGATAAATTATTATTTGTAAAAGAAAAAAGTGATGGGAAATGGGCTCTTCCAGGTGGATGGGCAGATGTTGGCTATACGCCAACAGAAGTGGCAGCAAAAGAGGTATGGGAAGAAACGGGTTATAAAGTTGACCATTTCCGATTATTAGCAGTATTCGATAAAGAAAAGCATCATCCATTACCATCGGCAACACATGTATATAAAATATTTATTGGCTGTGAAATTGTTGGGGGAGAAAAACAAACAAGTATTGAAACAGAGGAAGTAAACTTTTTTGGTGAAAAAGAAATCCCAGAATTATCGACTGCTAGAAATACAGAGTGGCAAATTAGAGAAATGTTTGCTCATATGAAAGATAGGAATAAAAAATCCTTACTTGATTAAGAAAACAGAGGTATAAAGATAAGATCTAAGACATTTCACCATGTATAAATCTCTTTTTCTTTCTATTCGTTCCTGGTATATTTATAATGGACTGTACATATTTTGGGTAGAGAATGAGGAATATATTGGCATGCATAAATCTTTGTGGGATAATAAGAAGGTACGTGAGCAGAAAAGGAGATAGGAAAGCAAATGTTAGCGAATTTAATAGAGCAGTTGTTGCAATTTTTTGCAAGTTTAGGATACTTTGGTGTTGCCTTAGGATTAATGATTGAAATCATTCCGAGTGAGATCGTCCTTTCTTATGCTGGCTTTTTAGTCGCACAAGGTAAAATAAGTTTTATTGGTGCAGTAATCGCCGGTACAATTGGTGGTACTTTAGCGCAAATCTTTTTATACTGGTTAGGGTATTACGGAGGACGTCCAGTAGTTGAAAAGTATGGTAAATATTTATTGATTAACAAGCATCACTTAGATGTAGCTGAAAGTTGGTTTAAACGTTATGGTGCGGGAGTAATCTTCTCTGCTCGCTTTATCCCGATTGTACGTCATGCCATTTCAATACCAGCAGGATTAGCGAAAATGCCGTTAAAACTTTTTACAGGATATACAGTAGTTGCCATTATTCCATGGTCTATTCTCTTTATTTATTTAGGAGAAAAACTAGGTGGGAACTGGCGTCATATTAAAGAATATGCAGCTGATTATACGCATTACATAATTATTGGAGCAGTACTCTTTATAGCACTTTATTTCGGTTTAAAAGTTTTGAAAAAGAGAAAAACAGTTCGTTAAAGTCAATGATTCCATTGGCTTTTTTTCATGTGTTTTAGTTCTAAAATAAAGAAGTTGTCCATAATGTGTAATAATAAAGCGTAGCGGAGGAATGAAATGAAAGGATCACCGTTTTTACGTGGAACATTATTTTTAACGATGGCAACGATGATATCTAAAATGCTTGGGTTTATATATGTTATTCCGTTTACCGCAATGGTTGGTACAAGCGGATATGTATTATATACGTACGCATATCGGCCATATACAATTATGTTAAGTATTGCAACGATGGGATTGCCACTTGCTGTTTCTAAAATGGTTTCAAAATATGATCAGCTAAATGACTATCATACGGTAAAACGGGTGTTGAAAAGTGGACTGTTTTTTATGATTTTTATGGGAATAGTCTCATTTCTAGTTCTTTATATGTTAGCTCCATATCTTGCAAAGCTAGTGATTGATGGAAGTGATCAAACTGGTAATAGTATGACTGCTGTTACTTATAATATTCAAATTGTTAGTTTTGCATTATTGATTGTACCGGTGATGAGTTTATTACGTGGTTTTTTTCAAGGATTTCAATCAATGGGACCTTCGGCATCTAGTGTAGTTGTGGAACAGTTTTTTCGTGTGTTAACAATTTTAATAGGAAGCTTTGTTGTTTTGCATGTTTTGAAAGCGTCTGTTTCGTTAGCCGTTGGAGTTTCAACTTTTGGGGCATTTATGGGAGCGGTAGCGGGATTAACTGTTTTGATTGGGTTTTATATGAGAAGGCGGAAATACTTAAAACGAAAAGAAATTGCAAGTATTCCGCAAACAACGAAGTCTTTTTTTGTTTTATATAAAGAGTTATTTACGTATTCAATTCCATTTGTTGCTGTTGGACTAGCGATTCCGTTGTATCAAACAATTGATACGTTTACAATCAATAAACTATTAATAGAGATAGGGTATGTACAAAGCGAAGCAGAAAAAATAAATGCGATCATTGGGCTTGTCCAAATGGTTGTATTGATTCCTGTATCTGTTGCAACGGCTTTTAGTATGTCTCTCGTTCCTGAGATGACGAAAGCTTATACAGCTGGAAATGAGCAACTATTATATAAGCATTTTACAAAAACGAATTTACTTGTTGTAGGAATTACCATTCCAGCAGCAATTGGAATGATGGTGCTAGCTAAACCTATATACACTCTTTTATTTGGACTAGGAAATGACCCGAGTGTAGGAAGTGTCATTTTACAGTACTATGCACCAGCGTGTATATTATTTTCATTGTTTACAGTTACTGCTGCGATGTTACAGGGGATTGATCAGCAACAAAAAACAGTTCTAGGTTTAAGCTTAGGAATTATAATAAAGGTTGTGCTAAATATTGTATTATTACCGTACTGTGACTATACCAGTTTTATTATCTCAACATATGCAGGCTACACCGTTTCAGTGACGTTTAACTTGTGGATGCTTTCTAAATATGTTATAAAGGCAACATGAGCTTTCGAAAAGGCAGAGCAATCTCTGTCTTTTTCTATTTTGAAAGAAATTGTGAAGAAAAGCGTTTTCAAAATAATTTTCTATTGAAATTTGAACGTTTGTTTCATATGCTGAAAATAGCGGTTCAAAAACTGTTGTTTAAGTGAGGTAGATTCCCACATGTAAAAAGAATCGGGGTGATAGTATGTTAAATATTTATTTAACAGACCGAAACGGAAAACTACAAGAAATAGAGGAAATTCAAAAAGGTTGTTGGATTAATGTACTCCATCCAACAGAGGAAGAAATTCAATTTCTTGTGCAAACATTGAATGTAGAATTGGATTTTATTAAAGACCCTTTGGATGATGAAGAACGATCAAGGATTGAGAAAGAGGACGATAATGCATTAATTATCGTTGATATTCCAACAGTAAGGCACGATGAAGAAGGAAATTCAATATACGACACAATCCCAATTGGTATGATTGTAATGCCGGAATGTTTCGTTACAATCTGTTTGGAAGAAAATCCAATTTTCGAGCGATTTATTAATCAACGGATTAAAGAATTTTATACTTTTAAAAAGACTCGTTTTGCACTGCAGCTCTTATATACGATTTCTACTTATTATTTACGATATTTAAAACAAATTAATCGAAAAACAATCGACTTAGAGCACGAGTTAAATAAGTCGATGAAAAATAAAGAGATTTTTACATTACTAGGTCTTGAAAAGAGTTTAGTGTATTTTACAACATCTTTAAAAGCAAACAAAATTGTTATTCAAAAGTTAATGCGCAATAATACGTTTATTAAAATGTATGAAGATGATCAAGATTTATTAGAAGATGTATTAATTGAAAATAAACAGGCCATTGAGATGGCTGAAATATATAGTAATATTTTAAGTGGTATGATGAATACGTTTAGCTCAGTTATTTCAAATAACTTAAACAGTGTCATGAAGCTCTTAACTTCCATTACCATTATCTTGTCACTACCGACGATGGTTTCGAGTTTTTTCGGAATGAACGTAGAAATCCCACTGGGTAATAATCCGCATGGTTTTATAATTGTAATGATTATATGTGCAACATTATCTTGCACTTTAGCGTTTATTTTTTGGAAAAAACGTTATTTTTAACGTTCAAGAAAGCTGCTCTAGCATAGTTGTGAAACTGCGCTAGAGCAGCTTTTTTGCTATAATAAAGTTTTTTTATATAAGAAATATGTACAAAGGGCAGGCGCTGTATTTTTATTATTAAATTTGTATAGGACTTGTTCAAATAATGAATTGAGGTTAAAATTACATATTGTTAATGAAAAGATGGAGGAAATACATCATGGAATTGTTTCAGTTACCGAAAGCATTCCTGCAAATGAATACGATTTTTATCTCAATTTTAATTGAAGCACTACCATTTGTGCTAATTGGTGTATTTATTTCAGGATTCATTCAAATGTTTGTGACAGAAGATATGGTGGCAAAATGGATGCCTAAAAATCGATTTCTGTCTGTATTATTGGCTACTTTTCTTGGCATGATGTTTCCAGGTTGTGAATGTGGAATCGTTCCGATTGTAAGACGTTTAATTGGGAAAGGTGTCCCGCCATATGCTGGAATTGCATTTATGTTAACAGGGCCAATTATTAACCCGGTCGTATTATTTGCAACGTATGTTGCGTTCGGAAGTAGTATGCATATGGTATGGTACCGTTCAATTGTGGCTATTGTTGTCGCAATTATAGTTGGACTTATATTATCATTTATGTTTAAAAATCATCAATTACGTGATGAACATTTCCCGGAGGTTAATCATAAGCGTCCGCTGCGTAAAAAAATGTGGGATGTTTGTACACATGCGGTTGAAGAGTTTTTCTCAATGGGAAAATATTTAGTAATAGGAGCGTTAATTGCTGCTGCAGTTCAAACATTTGTACAAACGTCAACGCTACTTGCGATCGGACAAGGTCCATTTTCCTCACCAGCGGTTATGATGGGGCTTGCGTATATTTTATCACTATGTTCAGAAGCGGATGCTTTTATTGCTTCTTCGTTCCAAAGTACATTTTCAACAGCTTCACTTGTCGCGTTCCTCGTATATGGACCGATGGTGGATATTAAAAATATGTTTATGATGCTTGCGACATTTAAAACGCGATTTGTAATTGTTGTGACTGTTACCGTCACACTCGTTGTTTATGCAAGCTCACTACTCATTTATGCGATGGGGTGGTAGGTTATGTTTCGAGCATATATTTTACTTGGATTTACAATCTTAATTGCACAGCTTCATATTTCAGGTAATATAACAAAGTATATAAATATGAAGTATGCATATTTATCAATAACTGCTGCAATTATTTTAGGTTTTTTAACAATTATTCAAATCATTGTTGTTTTCCAAAGGGAACACCAAAAAGAAAAAGATCAGCATAGTTGTGGTTGTGATCATAGTCATTGTGGACATGATCATTCAAAAGATGAAAACACATGGTGGAAACGAACCTTTGCCTATTCATTATTTTGTTTTCCTATTATTTCAGGTTTATTCTTTCCGATTGCGACGTTAGATTCGGATATTGTGAAAGCGAAAGGGTTTCATTTTCCGGTCTCACAGCCGGATAGCCAAGATCCCTTTATGAGAAGACAATTTTTAAGACCGGATACGAGCATTTATTATGCGAAAGAAGGATACAGAGATGTAATGGAAAAAGGGAAAAAACAATTTGTAAATAAAGATAAAGTTGCTTTAAATGATGAGAACTTCTTAAAAGGAATGGAAACAATCTATAATTACCCTGGAGAATTTACAGGGAAGAAACTTTCTTTTAAAGGATTTGTCTTCCGCGACGATTCTGCGAAGAAAGAACAATATTTCTTATTCCGCTTTGGTATTATACATTGCGTAGCCGATTCAGGTGTATATGGTATGCTTGTGAAAAAGCCAGAGGGAGTAGAATGGAAAAATGATGATTGGATCGAAGTAGAAGGTGAAATCTCAACTGAGTTTTATCAACCATTCCACGCAAACATTCCCGTTTTAGAAATAACAAAGTGGAATAAAGTAGAGCAGCCGAAAGAACAATATGTATTTAGAGGAGCCGATTAATTATAATCGGTTCTTTTTTATAGACGTAAAGTTATGAAAATTGTTAATATATAATATATAGTTCATCTGGTGTAATATCTTGTATGTGAGATGAACAAAAGAATATAGAGTAGTTCCGATATTTTTGTATTAGCTAATATGTAGGGTGGGACTATAAGGATTTAGGGAATCTTTATGTAGTTGCAATGTTTATGAATGAATTAAAGAGGTGAAGGAAATGGAAGAAACAAAGGGGAAAACAGTTAATGAATCACGAGTTTTTAAAACAAGTCGTGTCTTTCCGACAGATTTAAATGATCATAATACATTATTTGGGGGTAAGATATTAGCTGAGATGGATATGATTGCATCTATCTCAGCAACGAGGCATTCACGAATGGAATGTGTAACGGCATCAATGGACTGGGTAGATTTTTTACATCCAGTTCGTTCAACGGATTGTGTTAGCTATGAATCGTTTGTTATTTGGACCGGGAGAACATCGATGGAAGTATTTGTAAAAGTGGTGGCGGAAGATTTGATTTCTGGTGAAAAACGAATTGCAGCAACATCTTTTGTCACATTTGTAGCACTTGGGAAAGAAAATAATCCAGTTCCTGTTCCGCGTGTCATTCCGGAAACAGAAGGAGAGAAAAAACTACATGAGATTGCTGTTTTACGTGCGCAGCAACGTCATATTCGAAAAGCAGAAAGTAAGAAAATTGCAACGTTATTAACTTTATAAGTGACCTGAAATGAAAAGCGGACACCTAAATTTAGGTGTCCGCTTTTATAGTTTTTTCATCTACATATCGCCTTAGAAGAGCTAACTAGCAAAAGCAAGCTGCACCGACGATAATTAAGAGGATGAATAGTACGACAAGTAACGAAAAACCATTGCCACATGCGAATCCCATTGTTATTTCCTCCTTTTATTGTAAGATACAACATACAATATGCAAATTCACTTTTGTTTGACAGGGACACATATCACGAAATTATGGATTTTTCTTGTATGTTAACTTGGGAAAAAGGAAAGATATAGAAATAACGGCTTTTGAAGAAAGGGTTTTATCCATGAAAAAATGTATAGCCATTTTGTTATGCATCGTAGGGATATTCATATGGATGAACATCGATCTAGAAATGGGGAAGAAAATGGCGAATCAACTTGAAATATCACAAATTCGGCAGGGGAGTTTCCAGTCATTTGCGAATGGGGAAGATTTATACCGGAATATGTTTGAAGATATCAATCGTGCTAAAAAATTTATTTATCTTCATTTTTATATTGTAGGTAAGGATAAAGTCAGTCGTGAATTTTTAGAACTATTAGAGAAGAAAGCATCGAGTGGTGTGGATGTGAAATTATCGGTGGACCGAATTGGTGGCTATAAAATTAAGAAAAAAGTGATTCAACGGTTAAAAGAAAAGGGTGTTAAGTTTACTTTTAGTAAAAAGCCTAAATTGAAAAATCTTTTTTATTCATTACATCAACGTAATCATCGCCGAATTGCAGTGATTGACGGGAAAATTTCTTATGTCGGTGGTTTTAATATTGGAGAGGAGTATCTCGGGAAGGATCCTAAATTCGGGAGATGGCGTGATTATCAACTGCGCATTGAAGGAGATGGCGCAATTGATATGGAGCGGAAATTTGCAGAAGATTGGCATGCAGATACTGGTGAAAAGCTTTCTTTATATAAAGGGGCTTCTGCGGAAGGTAGTGCAAAATATCGGTATGTATTTTCTGATGGGAAAGGATTTTGGAAAGAGTATAGTGCACTACTGAAGCGAGCTAAAAAGTCAATTATCATTGCAACGCCATATTTTGTACCAGGAAAAGAAATGATGAGCGTTTTGCAAGAGGCATTGCAGCGTGGAGTTGCTGTAAAGATTCTAGTTCCTTTTAAAAGTGATGCTCTGTTATTAAAACAAGCTGCTTATCCACATTTAAAAAAGATGCTAGATGCTGGAGCGGAAATTTATCAATACCGAGATGGTTTTTTTCATGGAAAGGTGACAATCATTGATGATATAACCGCTGATGTAGGGACAGCAAATTTTGATATGCGTAGTTTTTATATAAATACAGAGTCAGATTGTTTTATCTATGATGAAGCAGTCGTTGCTCAAGTATGGGGGAAATTACAAAAGGATTTTCATGATTCTAAACGATTAACGGATAAAGATTTCGACAAAATAAATAGTTGGGATTGGTTTCTAGCAAAGATAGCAAATGTTCTGGCTTTCTATTTATAGGCATATATTTAGGAGAAAGGGGGGAGCTATAATATGAGATGTATGGAAGAATTAATGAAGTGTAGTTATGAAGTGATTCATATGATTGGTGAGTGTATGAATAAGGTGAATGATGAAGAACTAGGAGATATATTAAAACAACATTTGCCCTATATTTTACAAGCTTACAATGAACAGGTGAATTTTCAAGAGGGTGAAAATGTACAGCATATAATTTGTGAACAACTGGGTTCTCCCCTTATACAAAATAACATACCAATGAAAAATACTAGTAAAAGCGATACCGAAATTGCTATTGCCTATATTTCAAATTTAAAAAGATTAGCACTTAGGTTTGCTCAAGTTGCAGTAGAAGTTGCGAATCCAGAATTTCGTTCTTTTTTGGAAAGTTGCTTCGTTAAAATGAATCGTTATGCATATAGTGTGTGGCAATATGTTGTGAAGAAAGAATATAAGATTGAACATATATATGAAGATGAAAAATTTGCATAGAAAAAACAAGACGGAATAGTGGCCGTCTTGTTTTTTTGTATAAGAATTATAAACTTTTTACCATTCCACCATCAACAAGGAATGATTGCCCAGTCATATAAGTATTTGCATCAGATGCAAGGAATGTAGCAAATGTAGCGAACTCATTAGGACGACCATATCTTCCAAGAGGGATAATTGATTCATATTGTTTTTGAACGTCTTCTACGGCAATTCCGCGCTTTTCAGCAGCTGTTTCATCGAGAGAAGCGATGCGGTCTGTAGCAATACGTCCTGGAGCAATCGTATTAATTAAAATGTTGTATGGAGCAAGTTCAGATGCTAACGTTTTTGCTAACCCTGTAATGCCCACGCGGAATGTATTTGATAATAGTAATCCAGGAATCGGCTCTTTAATAGAAGACGAAGCGATGTTAATAATTTTTCCGCCTTGCTGTTTCATATATGGAAGTACTTCACGAATCATACGAACGTAACTTAATAAATTAAGTTCAAATGAATTGTACCAATCTTCGTCTGTTAATTGTTCAAATGTACCGGGCTTAGGACCACCTGCATTATTTACTAAAATATCAATTGTACCAAAAGTTTGTACAGTATATTCTACCGCCTGTTTTATGCTTTCTTTATTTGTAACATCACAAACTGTATACATGGCAGTACCTTTATTAAGGGCAATCAATTCTGTTTGTAAAGATGCTAGCTTTTCCTCATTACGACTCAGTAGCATAACGTTTGTTCCTTCTTTTATGAGCTCCGTAGCAATTGCTTTTCCTAACCCTTGACTAGAAGCGACAACTAGAGCAGTTTTTCCAGCTAATCCAAGTTCCATATGTATCAACCTTTCTGTTTTATAGTACTTTTATTATATGTGAAAACACTGCGAAATTAAAAAAATAAGATTGGTGTTATCAGAAAATTTACAAACATTTACCGTATCTTTACTCTTTTCTCATATTTCCTTCAAAAAAGAGAAGTAATATGAGATTGTACATATTCTATCAAAAGGGGGATAAGCAAATGAATAAATGGGTTAAATCTTTAACTGTAATGGCACTTGCGAGCTCTTTATTTCTGGTAGGTTGTAATAATAATGGTGATGAAGAGAAGAAAGATGAAGAAACAACACAGCAAGACGAAAAGAAAGATCAAGAAACGAGTAAGGATAGTAATTCTTCAGATTCAAAGGAAAAAAAATAATAGCATATTATGTATAGTGGAGCTTCCTCAGGTGATGAGGAAGTTTTTTTAGTTGTATATTTTTCGTTTTTGAGAAAAAATAGAGAGAAATAGAGAGCAAGGAGAAGAAAAATGAAAATATGTATATTTGGAGCAACTGGAAGAGTTGGATCACAGGTAATGAAACTAGCTTTACAAGATTCAAATGATGTTACAGTATTAGTTCGTGATCAAAATAAGCTTGTAGTAAAACATAACAATCTACATATAGTAGAAGGGGATGTATTACAGGAAAATGATGTGAAGAAAGCTTTAAAGGGGGCTGATATCGTTTTAAGTGCTCTTGGAACTGATGGAAATGGAACCTTATCGGACAGCATGCCTAGTATTATAAAACATATGAAAGAAGATAAGATAACAAGGATTATTACAATAGGAACTGCTGGCATTTTACAAGCGCGAACAAATCTGAAGATATATCGGTTTCAATCGGATGAATCAAAAAGAAGAAGTACCATAGCTGCTGAGGATCATTTATCAGCTTATATAGCATTAAAAAATAGTGGGCTATGCTGGACGATTGTTTGTCCTACACATTTAGTTGATGGTGAAGAAACAGGTACGTACCGGACAGAGACGAATATGTTACCACTGGATGGATCGAAAATTACGGTAGGAGATACGGCGCGTTTTGCGTGGTCTTTAACCAAAGAAGAAGTATATGAAAATAGCCGCATAGGTATTGCGTATTAAAAAACCATCCCTTATAAGGGATGGTTAAAAAAGAATGTAACATACAAAAATGATAATCATAATAATTTGTAAAATCGCTTTTGCCACTGTACTGCTTAAAAAGCCGACAACTGTAGCAATTCCGACCATAAACGCTTCGTGCGGTGTCTTTTTATGCATTATTTCTGTCACGAAAACAGATAGAAATGGAATGATAATGAGTCCAAATGGTGGGAAGAAAAAGGAACCGATAATAATAGAAATCATTCCTACACGTTCGCTCCATTTGGTACTCCCATATTTCTTCAAGAAGTATCCATTTGCAATAAAATCAGCAACGAAAATAATGATGGTAAAAATGATTTGAATGATCCAAAAACTTGTTGTTAGCTCCCCGCCATTTATACCAAAATGATAAATGATATATCCAGCCCACAGTGCAAGTATGCCAGGGATGATTGGATAGATAAACGCAATAAATGATACGATAAAACAAGCAATTATACAAAGGGTTAATAAAACAGTCAATTTATATCTCCTTTTTACTATCTAGTTTATGTACAGCAACTTTCTTAATTTGATGCCCGTCAAGCTCTAACGCTTTAAATTGGAAACCGGCATATTCAATCGAATAGCCAACTTCGATATTTAAATCAGCGGATTGGGATAGAAGCCAGCCACCAATTGTATCTAAATCACTTTCATCAATATGTAAACCAAACATATCATTTACTTCTGAAATGAGTACTTTGCCATCCAGTACAGTGAGTTTTGGTGTGCGTTTTTCAATCATTGGTGATTCATCTGCATCAAACTCATCTTGAATTTCACCAATAATTTCTTCAATAATATCTTCCATTGTTAATAGTCCAGCTGTCCCGCCATATTCATCCATTACAATTGCCATTTGCACACGGTTCTTTTGAAGATGAATTAATGTTTTACGGATTGGTACTGTTTCAAATACAGTTAAGACCGGATGTATATACGCTTCTAAAGGTTTGTGAATTCCCTTTGTTTGATCGTGAAAAATTTCTTTTGTATTTAGCATCCCGATAATATCATCTTTATCTTTTTCAATAATTGGATAACGTGTATATTTTTCAGATGCCACGATGTCCATATTTTCTTCTAATGTATTTTCGGTAGATAGACAAACCATTTCTGTACGAGGAACCATAATTTCTTTGGCAACACGATCATCAAATTCGAAAATATTATTAACATATTTATATTCAGTTTGATTAATTTCACCGCTTTTAAAGCTTTCACCTAAAATAAGTCGTAATTCTTCTTCTGAGTGAGCAAGTTCATTTTCTTTTGCTGGTTCTAAGCCGAATAGTTTTGTAAAGAATACGGCTGTACTATTAAGTAACCAAATGAAAGGGTACATGATTCTATCAAACCAAATGAGTGGTTTAGCAAATTTTAATGCAATTGCTTCAGCTTTTTGAATTGCAAAAGATTTTGGAACAAGTTCGCCCAATACAACATGGAAAAAAGTAATGATACTAAAAGCAATGATAAACGATAGTGTGTTAGCCATTGTTCCAGTAATATTTATTTTTTCGAATAATGGACGTAGTAAATGTTCAACAGTTGGTTCACCAAGCCAACCAAGTCCTAAAGAAGTGATGGTAATACCAAGCTGACAGGCTGATAAATATACATCTAAGTTAGATACAACGCTTCTGGCAGCTAATGCTTGCTTATTCCCTTCATTGGCAAGCTGGTCAATTCGACTCTTCCGTACTTTTACAACTGCAAATTCAGATGCGACGAAAAAGCCGGAAATGAGAATAAGTAAAAAAATGAGAAAAATATTTAATATGTCCAAGTGTGTTCTTTACTCCAAAGTGGGAATAAAGATGTCACCTCCTGCAAGTATGTTATACTTTTATAATAAATCGAAATGAAAATAATAGTCAAAGGAAATGAGTAAATATTGGAATGTTTTTCTAATCATTCGTGAATTTGTTGGTATTTTACCCGGAATGAAAGGGGAATAACCCTAGTTAAAAAATCTAATTAAAACTATTTATGTTTTATAGTTTTTTATTAATTATTTAAAAACTGTTGCAACCTCCGTTTTTAAAAGGAGGGAGATAGTTTAATTATTTAATCATCGTTTTTGAAATAGCGTAAGTCTGATGTTTAGATTGGTTTGTTGTCCATATGGATTGAAGAAAGGAAAGAATAATGTACGGAATATAAATGAGTAGCAGTCCAAGTGTGACAACAGTTGGTGAACTTCCTCCGAATTGAATAATAAGTTGTAGTAATCCTTTCGTATGAAAAATACATTCCATATAAAAGAATGACAAAATAATGGAACTTAAAACAGACTTATGATTTGAAACGATTGCCATAAATAACGTATTAATGAGAAAAGATGAATCATGTATATTATGTTCTTCAGTTTTATTTAAAAATGGAATCCACTTTTTGATTGCCTGTATAACGATAATCATTGATGTACTACAGATGATAATAAAGGAAGAAAGGAATGGAATTGTTATGTACTTTGCAATGTATAAAGAAATTAAGATAATAGCACATTGTAATAAGGCAGTACTGAATGAGTATGGAATCCAGCGCAATATTGAAGTGTACTTTTTTAATTGTTTTGGTGCCTTTAAGAATAAACGCCCAATTGCTAGGCTAATGAAAAAACCAATTGTGAGTGTAAATGTAAAGCGAACAATCGATAAAAAGTATACTTCCCACATGTAGGGAAATAGAAGTGTAGATTGTCCTGGAACATGTAACGCCGTAGTTGAATTTATAATAGGTTGTGATGAAAAAAGAATGGATTCATGCATCCAATCAATCATTGGGATAGAAATGGACGGGAAATGAGCAAAATTATGAAAAATCCCAAGTAAACTTTTTAAATAAGAAGATTCATGTGTTAATAATATAGCGGGAAGAGGGCTTATGATGAGAATGATTAGGAAACCAGCTACAAAGCGATATGTGTAAGAACGAAATAATGGAGACATAATTACTCACCTACTCTTTGAATATTCAGAAAATTCTTATTCTTATTCTAGCGCTTTTTTGGATAAGTTACAATATCTTTTTCTTTACATATGGGTATAAGTTGCGATACTAAGTAATTTATTTACAGCCAGTCTGTCGTTATTTGTAAAGGGTAATATAGTGATAAAAAGTAAAAATTCATTTATAAAGTGAAACTTCCATTAGTAGGGGGCTTCCTGCACGGTAATGTGGAATGAATTTTTTAGTCAGCAATTAGGTACAGAATGAAACTCTATTAAATTTCTTAAAAGTGAATCATTCATGAACAAATCATGACAACAATATGAAAAGTTTTCAGAAAAGTAAAATAAAATATTTATTTTTTTCTGAAAATATAATATAGTTATGGCACAGAAAGTATTTTAACATAAGGAGGCTCTTTATGAGGATAAAAGGAAATTATGTGCCTAAAAAAGAAGTATTATTTTGTTCGGATTCAATTACAGTTGGAGAAGCACTGGATCATTTAAATAAAACGGGTTATCGTTGTGTACCAGTTTTAGATGAAAAGCAAGAGAAATTTCTAGGGAATGTGTACAAAGTAGATATTTTAGAATATAAAGGATCGTTAGAAGATGATTTATCAGAATTATTAAACGATAAAGATGGATATGTGAGAGAAGATTCTTCTTTCTTTAAAGTGTTCTTTACAATTAAAAAGCTACCATATTTGTCCGTTATTGATGAGAAAGGAACATTTCTTGGAATTCTAACTCATAAAAAGGTGTTTGAGCTATTAGAGGATGCATGGGGAGTTCATTCTAGCAAGTATTCCGTTATGGTAGGAACTCAAGATTATAATGGAGCGATTCAAAAACTATCTACAGTTTTGAAAAAATATAGTGGTATTCAAAGTTTAATGACATTTGATAATGATGCGTTATTAGTACGCAGAATTATGTTTACATTGGGTGAAGAGTTTAAAGAAGAAGGGTTAGAGACTTTACTAAAGGATTTAGAAGATTACGGATTTCGTGTTGTATACGTGGAAGAAATGAAAAATCCACGTGAAGTGGAAACGATAGAGTAGAAGTTGAAAGGCCATCTGTATGATTTAGATGGCTTTTCATTATATGTAAGAAGAAAAAATGTCGTTATTTTAAAATAATAAAATGAATGATTACTTATTTATTTATAAAATATTTTCCTAAAAGAATAATAGATGAAAAAGGTTTGCATACTATTTAGTTTTTCAAAAAATTCCCTATAAAAAATATGTTTTTATTTTTCAACTAAATGTGTTACTATATGTGTGACAAAAGCAAAGAGGTCTGACTTATTAACTCTGTGATATAACACTCTGATGTTTTGAATATTCAAAAAAATCAAAATTCATTGATTGGAGTAAGAAAAAGGGGAAATGGAGAAATTATGGGGAAAGACATTGCTTTTTGAGGGGCATATATAATCAACATGGATAGAGAGGAGGATGCATAGCATATTGTGAAAGAGATAAAAACAATAGAGACATGCTATGCAAAAGAGAGATGAAGGGACGATTAAGGCCAGGAGATACAATAGCGATCGGTTTAATGTTGTTTGCATTATTTTTAGGAGCAGGAAATTTAATTTTCCCACCAGTATTAGGTCAACAAGCAGGAGAAAATGTTTGGATTGCCACAATCGGATTCCTTGTAACAGGAGTCGGACTCCCTCTATTAGCCGTAACAGCTGTCGCTTTTGTAGAAGGGGACTTGAAAGCGTTATCCTCTAGAGTACATCCTATATTTGCATTTATTTTTCCACTGATTAGTTATTTAGCAATTGGACCATTCTTTGCCATCCCACGTACAGGAGCGGTTTCTTTTGAAATGGGAATGAAACCATTTTTAACAGAAGCAACGGCTTCAGAATGGTACATGTTGTTTCTCTACACAGTAATTTTCTTTGGTATTACGTGGTACTTATCACTAAACCCATCAAAATTGATTGATTGGTTTGGAAAGTTTCTTACTCCGTTATTAGTATTAATTGTTGCTGTAATTGTTGGGAAAGCCATTATCGATCCAATTGGGGCGCCCGCTGCACCTGTAGAAGCATATAAAGAGAATGCGTTTTTTGGTGGATTTATTCAAGGGTACTTAACAATGGATGCCATTAGTGCACTTGTGTTTGGCATCGTTGTTGTACAAGTTATTCGTTCAAAAGGAATAAAAGAGAGCGGACAAATTGCAAAAACAACAATTGTATCCGGAATTATTGCTGTATTAGGTTTAACATTAATTTATTTATCACTTGCTTATCTTGGTTCGACAAGTACATCACTTGGTGTTTCTGATAATGGAGGTCTTATTTTAACGAAAGTTGTAAATGAGCTATATGGAACAAGTGGCAAAGTATTGTTAGGCCTTGTTATTACACTTGCTTGTTTAACAACGTCAGTTGGGCTTGCATCAGCATGTGCGGGATTCTTTACAAACTTATTCCCAAAAGTATCACATAAAATGGTTGTAACATTGGTATGTGTGTTTAGTTTAGTTGTATCAAACTTAGGGTTAACACAGCTTATTGCTGTAACATTACCAGTATTGATGATTATTTACCCTGTTGCAATCGTATTAATTGTACTGTCATATTTCCATAAATGGATTGGACAGCGAAATACAATATATATCGGTGCGATTTTGGGTGCGTTAGTAATCAGTGTATTTAACGGTTTAGAAAGCGCGAATATTAAGTTTGACGCCATAACAAATGTCCTGCAAATGCTTCCTTTATACAAGGAAGGAATTGGGTGGTTACTACCATCATGTATTGGTGGAGTCATTGGTTACTTCTTATATAGACCAAGTGAATCAAGTGAGTTACAAAAGAAAGGTGCTTAGGCATCTTTCTTTTTTTAGAGGGAATTCATATGTTTTGTCTAAATATTAGCTTGGAAGGAATGATAAAATGGCTAATTTTGAAGACTTTTTACAGTTAGATTTACGCGTTGGAATGATAAAAAAAGCAGAAGAGTTTAAAGAAGCGCGTGTACCTGCGATTAAGCTGGAAATTGACTTTGGTGAACTTGGTATGAGGCAGTCCAGTGCTCAAATTACAGAATTGGTGAGCGGGAAAGACCATGTACTTTAGCCGTGGGAGTGGTCAATGCAGCCAGATATAGAAATCCCTAATGGAACACTAATTAGTTAATAGGGAGAGGATTAGAAATGGATATTGGAAAGATCTATTTAGAATGTGCAATTTCAAACTTTAAGGCGATGCAAAAGCAAGGAGAACGGACACTTTCACAGTTATCATATGAACAAATAAGTTGGACACCTCATGAAGAAGCAAACAGTATTGCGATTATAATCAAACATTTACATGGGAATATGCGCTCAAGATGGACAGATTTTTTAACGGCAGATGGTGAAAAATTAGATCGCAATCGTGATGGTGAATTTGAGGGGAGTTATGCTTCGAAAGAAGAGACGCTAATAGCATGGCAAGAAGGCTGGGATTATGTTTTTCAAGCGCTGCAATCATTAACTTCAAAAGACCTCTTAACACTCGTCCATATTCGAGGTGAAGCACATAGTGTTATGCAAGCAATTGAGAGACAAATTGCTCATTACGCTTTACATGTTGGACAAATCATTTATGTTGGCAAAATGTTAAAGAAAGAAGAGTGGGAGTGTTTGAGTATTCCTAAAGGACAGTCTAATCGTTATCAACGAAAGTGACGTTCAATATAATAGTAAGAAATTAAACGGCATAAAGCAGGTGTTAAAAAGAAAATCCAAATAACTGATGGCTCAGTTATGGTTAAAATACTCCCTACAACGAGGGTATACAAAATAAAATATATTCCAAATAGCGTATTAATAGGAAGAAAACTAGAAAAGAAAAATTGTTGGCCAAAACACGTATTGTGAAATAAGTAGATGCGTATGTAAAACATTGTGGTAATAAGATCTTGCTTTCTGATAATTTTTTTCTGGCATTTATGACATATAAAAGTGGTTCTCATTTTTACACTCCATTTACAAATAAGTATTATGTCCTTCTTAAACTTGTTACTAGTTTATAAATAAGTAGATATAAAAAATATACTCCTACATAGGCCCCGGTGATGAGAAATAATGGATTCAATAAAATACCGTGGATGGTCGTCATAAATACTAAGCCGTGAAGCACAACATCATATATGTTAAAAGCAATTAGTATACCAAGTATATATAATGAAAGGTACGCGCAAATATCTAAGAAAGCACGGGCTTTAGGGTGTGCTGCAAATAATAAAAAAACACATGATAAAACAATAGGAATGATACCGATTATTAGCTTCAATTCATTTCACCTCTATGACAATATAGCCGAAATTTAGGCGGTCTATTCTCTATAGCTTGTACATAAGTTGGAACAGAGAGGGTGATGTTATGAATCGAGGCTTTTTTTATGTGAAATTAACAAGTGTACGTAAGCTTATTTTATTTGTTGTCCTTATGATGTTAGCGACTTTTTTTCTTATTAGTATGATGGTGACTTCATTGAAAGAAACAAAGTCAGCATATTTATATAGTTGGTTGAATGAGTTATCAATGAATGGGTATATGTATGTGATTGGAAAGGAAAATCATTATTTTACACAAGAATATCGGAATTTAAATCAAGATTTTTCGATTTCATCTTTTCTTTTTTCAACAGCGACAAATATTCGTTTTGATGATGTGCGTAGTTTCGTCGGAAAAGAACTTCCTGGGTTTGGAAAATATGATACAGAAATTGTCATTGCCGGTGAAGGGACTGATTATTCTAATTTACCGATAGAATCAAGTGTTCCGCTTGAAGAATTGGTGAAGGAAAGAACGGGAGAAACTGGACAGGTTCCGAAACCGGATACGAATAAAGAAAAAAAACAGCCCTCCCAAACGACGGGGAAAAGACAAGTTGCATTTATCTATCATTCTCACAGTTGGGAGTCTTATTTGCCGTTATTAAATTTGACAAATAATCCAAACGCAAATAAAGCGACGAGTTCTGTGACGAATATTTCTATTTTCGGAGATAGATTCCGTGAACAATTAGAAAATGAAGGAATAGGAGCAGTTCTTGATAAAACAGATGTTGGGAAGAGACTGATTAGTAGAGGGTTGAATGATACGAGTTCTTACAAAATGTCTCGGGAAATTGTACAGGAGGCAATGGCAGGAAATAAAGAGTTACAATACTTTTTTGATTTGCACCGAGATAGTGCCCGTAAAAATGTCACGACAAAAGCAATTGGAGATAAATCGTATGCAAAGCTTGCTTTTGTCATTGGAAAAGGGAATAAAAATTACGCCAAAAACTTACAATTAGCAACTGCACTACATGAAGCGATTAATAAGGAATATCCTGGGATAAGTCGAGGGGTTATACAAAAGGGGTTTCAAACAGGGAACGGTGTTTATAATCAGGACTTGTCAGGACAAGCAATTTTAATTGAAGTAGGAGGTGTAGATAACACATCTGAAGAATTAAATCGTTCCATTGATGTATTGGCAAAAGCATTTAGTGAATATTTTTGGCAAGCGGAAAAGGTGAATGGATGAACGTAAGCGAAATGCTTACGTTTTTTGTGTTCAAAAAGAAGAGAGAAATAGGAACCAAGGTCTTTTTATAAAAAGAATTTCATCTTCATTATACTAATATCGAAATTTGTCTATTTCCCCTATAAAAAATAGAAAGGTATTTCGTAAAAAAATATCGAAATTCTCTTTATAGATAAAAACTTTCACATCATAAAATCGACAGGGTGATAGAGATGATACGAGAAATTCAAGTAGACGACGCAGCGACATTTTTACAGTTAGGAAAACAATTGGATGAAGAAACTTCTTATATGTTATTGGAACCAGGTGAACGGGATACAACAGTGGAGCAACAAAAAAATATGCTCAAACGCTTTATCGAAAATTATAATTCTACAATATTTGTAGCAGTAGAAGAGGAACAATTAGTTGGATTTATTTTAGCTAATGGTGGTGATGTGCAAAGAAATACGCATGCAGCAGCCATTGTGATTGGGATTTTACAAGAATATAGCGGAAAAGGAATTGGGAGAGCTTTGTTTAAAGAGGTAGAAATATGGGCAAGATTACATGATGTATGGCGTTTAGAGTTAACAGTAATGGCCCATAATACGCGAGCACAAGCACTATATAAAAAAGTAGGATTTGAACAAGAGGGTATCAAAAAAGCTTCTCTTATCGTTGATGGGAAAAATATCGATGAGTATTATATGGCCAAATTATTAAAATAAGAGGTCGTTTTATGAAAAAAAGATGGACACTACTTAGTGTCGTAGTAGTTGCAATTTTGATTGGAGTAGCAGGCATTAATTATAAAATGTATAAAGATAAACAGGCACAAGAGGTAAATAGTAGCGTTGTATTTCCAAGAGTGCAAGAAACGATTGCGAAAATGGAAGGGGATCTTGCGGTTGTGAATAACCCAGATTCTGTACTTGTGCTTGTAAATAAAAGTAGAAGGCTACCAGATCGTTATAAGCCACAAGATTTAGTTATTCCAAAAGTACGTTATTCGAGTGAAGGTGATCAAGAGAAAAAGAAGATGAGGAAAGAAGCCGCGCAGGCACTTGAAAACATGTTCAAGCAAGGTGATCAAGAAAGAATTTTTCTCTTTGCAGTCTCTGGATTCAGGTCTTTTGATCGGCAAAAAGCACTCAATACAATGTATAAGATTCAAGATGGGGAAGCAAAAACAGCGATGTCGAGTGCGATTCCAGGAACAAGTGAACATCAAACGGGACTTGCGATGGATATTACATCACAATCTGCTAAATTTCAATTAGAGTCTGTTTTTGGAGATACAAAGGAAGGGAAATGGCTTGCTGAAAATGCACATAAGTTTGGCTTTGTCATCCGATATACAAAAGAGAAGGAATCGATTACGGGTTATCGGTATGAACCATGGCACGTTCGCTATGTAGGGAATCCGCAAGCTACCTATTTGTATGAAAATCAACTCACATTAGAAGAAGCCATGAAATAATCAATTAAGGGGAGACGGCCGAGATGACGATGTTATATAAGAAAAAGGTATATGCATACATTACGAGGGAGAAAGAAGGGATTATGCAATTGCTTGTTTGTAAACATCGTGATATGCCAGAAGCTGGTATACAGGTCCCAGGTGGAACAGTGGATGAAGGAGAGAAATTAGAAGCAGCAGTACTGCGTGAAGTGCTAGAAGCGTCAGGACTTCGGCATTTATGTATAGAACGTTTCATTGATGATTATATCATCCATGTGAAAGAAAAACAGGAATATCAAAAACGCCACTTTTTTCATATGTCTTTAATAACAGACGTTAAGGATACATGGGAACATATCGTAAGTGCAGGAGAGGAAGATGAGGGCCTAACATTTTGTTATGAATGGGTTGATATAACAAAATGTCCTGTATTAGCAGGAAATCAAGGTGAGTTTGTACATTTACTAGAAGAGATGTATGTGAAATAAAAAAGTTTGTTCATGCACTAAAAACGTTTTAGACGGATTTCGTTCGTCTAAAACGTTTTTTTATTTCCTCCTTTTTCTATTCTCTAAAGTTTTATATGATAAAAAATAGCAAAATCAAAGAGAAACGTCCTTTTCTTGCTGCTTCGTATGTTTCAATAACATAAAAGATAAACAAGCGGAACATAAAATGAGAAAAGCAGCGATGATATAGATAGTGCGAACACCGAACATATCGGTAATAATACCAACGCTTAGTATAGAAAGTCCTGAAACAGCTGAAGTAAGTGTGCCGTGAGCTGTATACATTTTTGATAATAGAGATGGTGGTACACTTGATTGTAAAACGGTTGTTTGAGAAATATCTCTAATTTGATAAGCAGGTCCCATTAGAAGACAAAGAAACAGTGCAATAAAGCCGTTGCTTGTTATGCCATATAAGAAAGTGAGTACGCTAAATAGAAGTGATCCTAAAGCCATTGAGCGTATCAAGTTATTTTGAATATACGTACTCATTCGCCAGGCTAATACTCCGCCAATTAATGTTCCGATATAGTAGCTTGTATTAATATATCCCCACCATTCTTCTCCTTTATGAAGAGCGGTTGTTACATAAGCCATCGTGATACCGCCAATCCAAATCGTCCCAGCAAATGCTTCAATTAGGTCCATATATGTAACGGTACGGAGCGCGGGATGTTGGAATAAAAGTTTCCAGCCTTCTAGTAATGCAGCAGATTTTGAAGGTGATTTCTCTGCTCTTTGCTCAGTTTGTATAGCATGTAATGAAACATATAATGTGGTACATCCAAAAATCATTAATATGTTATTTATTATAAGTGTAGAAGTAGCACCAATTAAAAGGACAACTACACTTGTGAATGAATAAGCAGCAGCTTGAACAATTTGTGTTGAAAAGGAAAAGACACTATTTACCTTTACTAATTTTTCTTGTGGTGCGAGACGCGGAATAACAGCGTATAATAAAGGAGAACTCCATCCACTGCATAATGAAACAAGAATAATAAACGTAAGAAGAATAGCAATATTAGATGATAACAAAGGGAATAACATGGTTAAAAGAATTAAAAGGAAAGTCTTAATCCCTTGTAATGTAAAAAGTAATGAATAAGAAGGGAAACGGTTCATTAAAAGTGGTGCAGATGTACTTGCAATAAGACTCGCGATAACTCCCAATAATGGAAAAAGGGCAGTGATGGTAGCTGATTTTGTTGTCATATAAATATGAGTAGTAAGAATCATTACGTAAATAACATCAGCGAGAGTGATACACATTTTAGAAATCCAATAAAAGGATAGTGATTGCCGAGGCAATATGGATACCTCCATCTTATAAATAATTGTTTTTTCTATATTCATCTTAATCTGTGAAATGATTTTTTGAAAGAATTTTATTTTTTGTAACTTTTATACAGGGATTTTCATGTATAATAAAGAATATATTAATATACTATTTTAATAATACTCATTGTAACAGTGAATGTGTATAGTAACTTCTGTTGAAACGTCCTATATTCATGAGGGGGACGTGATAAACAATTCTTTTTTTTCATATACATATAGAAAATAAAAAAGAAAGTGAGGGTTGCATATGGCTGGATGGGTAATTTGGTTTATTATAGCTGGTATTTTATTTATTGCAGAAATGTTATCGATTACCTTTTACATGTTATGGCTTGGAATTGGAGCGGTTGTCGGAGGTCTAATTGCAATATTTGCCCCAGAAGCGCTATTCTTACAAGTTATTGTAGGGGCAATTGTAAGTTTAACATTGACTTTCTTTACGAAACGAATCTCTAAAAATTTTCGAGAGGCAAAAGGGTTTACCGATACTGTCGATAAACTTGCTGGTAAAAAAGGAATTATCATGCAAGCGATTACAAGTGAAGAGAATGGAATTGTGAAAGTGGATGGAGATACTTGGACTGCTATTTCAGATGTCCCCATTTCCGCTGGAGAAAAAGTCATTGTTATAAAGAGGAGCAGTACAGTTTTACATGTAAAAAAGGAGAGTGAATCATAATGGTAGGATTAACATTAACGATTATTTTTGCATTAATTGTTGTTGTATTTGTAGCCTTAACAATTAAAATCATTTCGCAGCAAAAGGTGGCAGTTATTGAAAGGTTTGGTAAATTCCAACGCATCATGCATCCGGGGTTAAATATTTTAATTCCTATTGTAGATCGCGTTCGTGTATACCATGATTTACGTATTCAACAAACGAATGTGCCACCGCAAAAAGTTATTACGAAAGATAATGTACAAGTGGAAATTGATACGATTATTTTCTATCAAATCGTGGAACCAGAACTTGCGACATACGGTATTTCAAATTATGAATATGGTGTTCGTAATATTACATCTGCAACAATGCGTCAAATTATCGGTAAGATGGAACTGGATGAAACGTTATCAGGGCGTGAAAAAATTTCAACAGAAATTCGTTTAGCACTTGATGAAGCGACAGAAAAATGGGGCGTTCGTATTGAACGTGTAGAAGTTGTTGATATTAATCCGCCAAAAGATGTGCAAGCATCCATGGAAAAACAAATGAAAGCAGAGCGTAATAAGCGTGCGATTATTCTAGAGGCAGAAGCTGCAAAACAAGATAAAGTCCTTCGCGCTGAAGGGGAAAAACAAAGTAAAATCTTGATGGCTGAAGGGGATAAAGAAGCGCGTATTCGCGAAGCTGAAGGTGTACGAGAAGCGAAAGAACTAGAAGCACAAGGGGAAGCAAGAGCAATTGAAACAATTGCGAAAGCAGAACAAAACCGAATTGAATTAATACGTGAAGCTGGCTTAGATGAACGCGTTCTTGCATATAAATCATTTGAGTCATTGGCTGAAGTGGCAAAAGGACCAGCTAATAAAGTCTTCATCCCATCAAATGCAATTGAAACACTTGGTACACTTGGTGCAATTGGCGAAATTTTTAAAGAAAAACAAGCGAAGAAATTGCCTTCTTCTGATACACCGAAAGAACAATAACAACGAGAAAGAGAAATGGGCTACCATTTCTCTTTTTTATTTAGGGGGGGAATCATGTGGAACAGACTTTGAAAATCTTGAAGATTTGTATAGCGACTGCATTTGTTTTGATTTGGTGCTTCGTCATGAAAGATATCATTTTCAATACATACTTAAACTATTCTGTTTGGTTACATTGGCTATATATTATTTGTTTTTCATTAAGTTCTATTAGCACATATAGGACGAATAAGAAGGTGTTTGCGCTATTATTCCTTTTAGCAGTCGTATTAAATGTAACAAGTTTATTGAAAATGTATATTATATAAGGCTTGTACATAACCATGTATAAAGAGGGTGATATATTGAAAAAGTATGCAACTCGTATACATGGAAAGAAGTTTTTATTTTTAGTCTTATCATATGTATTTGTAGTGATAGTAGCGGCGTCTATTGTGACATCACTTTTACATACAATGAAATCTTATTATGCAAATCAGTGGTTTGGTAAAGTTTCAATGCAAGGTTTTGTTCAAATGTTGGAGAGTGAAAATCATTATTTTGCATTTGATTATTTTAAAGTAAATAAACGAGAATCAGTTGGGAATTTGTTATTTTCTATTGCAACAGATCTTAAAATACAAGATTTAAGAACGTTCGTTGGGAAAGAAGTACCGGGAATGTCAAAGTACTATTCTAATATTATCGTAGCTGGAGAAGGAACGGATTATACAAATATTCCAAACGAATCCAGTGTCCCAATTGAAGAGGTAACAAAAGAACGTGAAGTGGCAAAAGATAAAGTCACAGAAGCAGATAAAAAGAATCCTGTACAAAAAAATAAAAGCAATGCAAAAGGTGAGAGCGCCGTATATATTTATCACACGCATAGTTGGGAATCTTTCTATCCGTTGTTACCTGGAGCGGAAAATCCATCAAGTCCTGATGTAAATGTCTCGCTTTTGGGAGAGCGTCTAAAAGAACAGTTGGAAGGACAGGGAATACCGGTTCTTCATGATAAAACAAACATGGGGGACTTATTAGCGAATAAGAAATGGAAATGGTATCAAGCGTATACCGCATCTCATGGATATGTGAAAGAAGCGTTGGGGCAAAATGATAAAATTATGTTTCCAATTGATATTCATAGAGATGATCGGCGAAAGAATGTTACGACAAAAGTGATTAATGGAAAATCTTATGCGAGACTGTATTTTATTATTGGGATGGAAAATAAAGGGCGTTCTCATAATGAGAAGATTGCAAGAGCGATAAATTCATATTTAGATGAAAACTATTACGGATTAAGTAGAGGGATTTTCCCGAAATATAAAAAAGATGGAAATGGTGTTTATAATCAGGATTTATCAAAAAATGCCATGCTCATTGAAGTAGGCGGTGTTGATAATACGTTGGAAGAGCTATATAACACAATTGATGTTTTGACAGAGGCGTTTAGTAAATATTATTGGGATGCAGAGAAGGTGAATGGATGATGTAAGAGGGACAGGGAACTGTCCCTTTTTTATATGTCCCTTTTTTATATGTCCCTTAAAAATTTTACCGGAATTTCATAATGTGAAATAAGGCAGTCATTTCGAGTAGAGATTGTTTTATAATAATTAAAAATTCTGTCAATTAAAGAGGTTGACTAGAATTTCTAAACTTATTTGTATAATAAACTTCAAAATGTATATATTGGAGGGGTAAAAATGGCGATTCGAACAGGGGCTCAGTATATCGAAGGATTAAAGGCGAGAAATCCTGAAATTTGGATTGGTGGAAGAAGAGTAACGGATGTTGTAAATGAAGATGTTTTTCGGGAACCGATTTTACAAATTGCTAAATTATATGATATGCAACACGATCCAGAGTATCAGGACAAAATTACCCATATATGTGAAGAGACAGGAGAACGGGTTTCCAATGCCTTTTTAGTGCCGGAAAATTATGAGGATTTAAAAGCGCGCCGGGAATTGTTTGAAGTATGGGCAAAAGCTACGTATGGTTTAATGGGTAGAACACCAGACTTTTTAAATGTTACAGTCACTTCAATGGCGAGTAATGCATGGTTTTTTGAAAAATTTGATTCTTCGTGGGGGACCAATATAAAAAATTATTATAAGCACATACGTGATCAAGATTTGTTTTTAACACATGCGATTATCAATCCACAAAATGATCGAAGTAAAGCTTCACATCAGCAAGAAGATACAACGATGCATTTAGGTGTGGTGAAAGAAACGGAGGAAGGAATGTATGTAAGTGGCGCGAAAATGCTAGCAACACTTGCTCCGATTACAGATGAAGTAATCATTTATTCCTATCCAAGTTTTAAACCAGGTGATGAGCGTCATGCAATTTCTTTTGCAGTATTGATTGATGCACCAGGATTAAGGATTCTTTGTCGCGAGCCAATGCAAGATGGTAAACGTTCTTTATTTGACCATCCACTGGCTTCAAGGTTTGAAGAAATGGATGCATTACTTGTTTTTCATAATGTATTCATCCCTTGGGATAAAGTATTCATTTATCAAAGTGTAGAAGCTGGAAATCAACTGTATCCGAAAACAGGAATTGGGCATCAGCCTGCGCACCAATCAGGAGTAAGGGGCCTAGTAAAACTTTCCTTTGCAGCGGAAGTAGCTATAAAGCTAGCAGACTCAATTGGAGTAGATGGTTTCTTAAACGTACAAAATCAGTTAGCGGAACTTATGCAAGATGTAGAAACAATTCGAGCGCTCTTACAAGTGGCAGAATATGAATATGAAACGAATGCATATGGTGAAGCTGTTCCTGCGAGATTACCACTTGATACAATACGTAGCTTATTACCTAAAATGTATCCGCGAGCTATTGAAATTATTCAAACCATTGGTGCTGGTGGGCTGTTAATGTCACCAACAGGTGCCGATTTTATGAATCCAGAGATTCAAGACGATATGCATAAATATTATATTGGGCGTGAAGGGGTATCTTCTGAGGAACGGGTTCACTTATTTAAATTAGCTTGGGATTTATGTGGTGAAGCTTTTGGACAACGTTTATTACAATATGAGCGTTATTATTCTGGCGACCCAGTTCGAAAAATGGGGATGTTTTATAATGCGTATAAAAAACAACAATCTCTCTCCCTTGTGAATAATGCTTTGCAAACAAGTTCGTCTGAAAGTGCATTAAGTTAACTATATAATGATTACGCTTACAATTTTAAGTGGAAAAGGAAGGAGCAACAACTAGATAACAAGAATTTTACTGTTAGGATGTAAATCTTCTTATATGTTTAGCAATATATGAACCTGAAAATATATAACTGGAATAGGGGAGGTAAGTTGTTTGATCGCTTCTATCAGTAAAATTTGTAAGATTCTAAATTGTTTCACGAGTGATGAGCCGGTATTAGGAAACTCTGAAATTGCAGCGAAATTAAATATGAATCCGAGTACAGTTCATCATCTTGTTCGTACATTGTGTGAAGAAGGAATGCTTATTCGAGATGAGCAAAGAAAATACCGATTGGGTTGGAAATTGTTAGAGTGGGGCAATCAAGTGATGTTCCAACAAGAGATTTATAGTGGGGCAATTCCAATTGTAGAGGAACTTGTGAAGAAATTTAATGGAACAGTGCATATTGGTATGTTTGACCGTGGAGACGTTGTATTTATTTTGAAAGTTTCATCAAAGGATTCCGTTCAAATATCAACTCATGTTGGAGCAAGAAAACCTGCATATTGCACAAGTACAGGAAAAGTTCTTCTTTCATTTAATCCTTCTTCTTTAGAGTATACTCCAGAAAATGGGCTTTTGCCCAGGGCGCCAAATACGATTACTTGTATGAAGAGATTTCAAGAGGAGTTACAGACAATTCGTAAGCAAGGTTATTCCATAAGTGATAATGAAAATGAACATGGATTATATGGTATTGCAGCTCCTATTCGTTCTTATACGGGGAGAACCATTGCTGCTCTTAATATTGTTGGTCCCATCTCGTATATGCAAGGAAGCAATCGCCAAGTCATGATTCGGAGTGTAATGAATACGGCAAACTTGATTTCAAAGGAATTCGGTTATTTGGATATTTGATTCCTATTGTAAAAGAGAGGTGAAAATCATTTATATACATGGTCATTGCATACCTGAATTAACAAAATCAATTATCTCGATCGGTGCTTTTGATGGTGTGCATAAAGGGCATCAGACCGTTATTAGAAACGCGGTGGAGAAAGCAAAAAAGCTACAGATTACAAATGTCGTGTATACATTTGATCCACCACCACGTTCTTATTTTCAGGGAGCACAGGTGTTAACACCAATTGATGAGAAGTTAAATAGATTTCAGAAGCTCGGTGTTGAACATGTAATTGTTATTCGTTTTGATGAAGTGTATGTGACAAGAAGTGCTAGTCATTTTATCCAAGAATTACAAAGGTTATGCCCTGTTGAAATTTGTGTTGGTGAAGATTTTCGGTTTGGAAAAAATCGTGAAGGAGATATCGAGCTCCTGATGAAATACTTTGCTGTTTCTATCGTCGAAGAGGTTTGTTGTGAAGAAGGTGAACGGATTTCATCAACGAGGATTCGAAATCACTTATTTCAAGGGGAATTACAAAGGTCTCAATCCTTGTTAGGATGGGCTCTTAAAACAATATAAATGGGATGAATTATAAGGAGGAAAGAACATGTCAAAAACATTACAATCTTTTAATTTATTAAAATGGATTGATGAAAATAAAGAGTTATTAAAACCGCCGGTGAATAACAAGGTGATTTGGCAAGATTCAGAGTTTATTGCCATGATTTTAGGGGGACCAAATAGAAGACGTGATTTCCACGTGGATCCTTCAGATGAATTCTTTTATCAAATAAAAGGGGAATGTTATGTGGAATGTATTACGGAAGAAGGAAAACGTGAAGTCGTTACAGTGAAAGAAGGTGACGTGTTCATGTTGCCGGCTATGGTGCCACATTCACCGCACCGCGTTGCAGACACATATGGATTAGTAATTGAAAGGAAGCGTAATCAAGGAGAACTTGAGGATTTTGTTTGGTTCTGTGATGAGTGTAATCATGAGATGCATCGCGTACGAGTTCAATTAAGCGATATTGAAAAACAAGTGAAAGAAGCAATTCATAGCTTTAATTCAAATAAGGAAATTCGTGCATGTAAAAACTGTGGACATATTACGCCAGAAGAGGTGGAGGAATGGAAGTGCGAATAGATTTTCATACACATATTATTCCTGAAACATTTCCAGATTTTGAAGAGAAGTTTGGTGGTGGTCGGTGGCCGATATTAAATCGAACTTGTACATGTGGTGCGTCCATTATGGTTGGAGGGAAGAATTTTCGTGATGTGACAGACCAAGTATGGTGTCCAGAGAAAAGAATTGAAGATATGAATCGAGAAGGTGTTGATATACAAGTATTATCACCAATCCCTGTTACATTTTCTTATTGGGCAAAACCAGAAGAAGCTGAAGCAATGGCGCGTATTCAAAATGATTTTATTGCGGAAACAGTCTCAGCATATCCAGATCGTTTCGTTGGATTAGGGACAGTGCCGATGCAAGATGGAGAAACTGCAGTTCGTGAGATGGAGCGATGCATAAAGGAATTAAAGTTACATGGAATCGAAATTGGAACGAATGTAAATGGGAAAAATTTGGATGATCCTTCATTTATTGAATTTTTCCGAATGGCTGAAAAATGGCAGGTTCCAATTTTTATTCACCCATGGGAAACGCTAGGGCGAGATAGAATGCCACATCATAATTTTATGTATACAGTTGGAATGCCAAGTGAAACAGCTCTTGCAGCAGCTACACTTATCTGGAGCGGCATGATGGAAAAGTTTCCAGGGTTAAAGATTTGTTTTGCTCATGGTGGCGGTTCTTTTCCATATATTTTGCCGCGATTAGATCAAGGATGGCAAGTATGGCCGCATCTAAGATTAACTACATATCCTCCTAGCCATTACGCAAAGAAATTTTATTTTGATTCTTTAAACTATGATCCTATCAATCTTAAATATATGATTGAACGATTTGGGCATGAAAAGATTTTTATGGGATCGGATTATCCATTCTTACTACGGGAAATTCATCCAGGTAAAGTAATTGACGAGACGCTTGAGTTATCGGGGGAACAAAAGGAAGCGATGCTTGGTGGAAATGCCGCGAGCTTCTTAAACATTGATATGAAAAAAAGAGGTGTAGTATATGCAGAAAGTACAAACACCAGAGAGTAAATTAAGCGAAATGGGACTCACGCTACCAGCTATTCGTCCAGCGGTGGGGAATTATGTTGGATGTGTAAAAGTTGGGAATTTATTGTTTACTGCTGGACAAGGTGTTGATGAGTACCACGGGAAATTAGGTAAGGATATATCAATAGAAGATGGATATAAGGCGGCAAGACAGTCAATGTTGAACTTATTAAGTGTCGTAAAGAATGAACTAGGTGATTTAAATAAGGTGAAACGAGTTGTGAAGTTGCTTGGTTTTGTAAACAGTACGGAAGATTTTATTGATCAACCAAAAGTGATAAACGGGGCATCTGATTTATTAGTAGATGTTTTTGGTGAAAAGGGAAAGCATGCTCGTTCCGCTGTTGGAATGGCTCAATTACCGAACAATACAACAATTGAAATTGAGATGGTTTTAGAAATCGAAGAGTAGGAGGCAAGAAAATGAATAAAGAACTATTAGCTGAAAAAATAAAAGTAAAAGATGCGAAGTTATTTATTGATGGTCAATATGTCGATGCGATGTCCGGCGAAACGTTCGATACATTCAATCCATCAACAAATAGGAAGCTTGCCTCTGTTGCGCAAGCAAATGAAGAGGATGCTAAGCGAGCGATAGACGTGGCAGGGCGCACATTTACAAGTGGTATTTGGAGTAAAATGCCTGTGGAAGAACGCTCGGCTATTTTATGCAAAATGTCAGATTTGATTATGGAAAAGGTAGATGAATTAGCGTATATAGAGACACTTGATGTTGGAAAACCAATAAAAGAAAGCCGTGGCTTTGATATTCCGCGTTCTGCCCATAATTTTCGTTTCTTTGCTGAGATGGCAAAGTATATGGTGCATGAACATTATGATAAACATAACTTTATGTCGTATGCAAAATATGCACCAGCAGGAGTAACAAGCTTAATTATTCCTTGGAATTTACCATTTATGCAGATGACATGGAAGGCGTCAGCTGCGCTAGCCGCTGGTAATACAGTAGTTGTGAAACCAGCATCTTACACGCCGTTAAGTGCGGTTATACTTGGTGAAATTGCGAATGAGGCCGGGCTACCTCCAGGTGTACTCAATATTATTACTGGACCAGGAAGTACGGTAGGAACGAAAATGACGACGCATCCCTCTGTAAGACGTATTTCATTTGTAGGAGAAAGTAATACAGGGAAAACGATTATGCGGAATGCCTCAGAAAATTTAATACCAGTGTCGTTAGAATTAGGCGGAAAATCAGCAAATATTGTATTTGAAGATGCTGACATAGATGAAGCGGTACAAGGATCGATTGAAGCAATTTATCGGAATCAAGGAGAAATTTGCTTAGCTGGTTCAAGATTACTTGTACAAGAAAGCATATATGAACAGTTTCTAGAGAAATTTGTAGCAGCTGTGAAAAAGATAAAAGTAGGAGATCCTCTTGATGAAGATACAGATATGGGAGCGCTTGTTTCAAAATCACATTTGGAAACAGTGGATCAATACGTACAAATAGGTCTTTCAGAAGGAGCGAAATTAGCACACGGCGGAAAAAGAATTGAAAGTTTAGCACAAGGGAATTTCTATGAACCAACTGTACTATATGATGTTGATAATTGTATGCGCGTAGCTCAAGAAGAGATTTTTGGTCCAGTTTTAGTTGTTATACCATTTAAGACAGAAGAAGATGCAATTCGTATCGCAAATGATTCTATTTATGGTTTAGCAGGAGTTGTTTGGACAAATGATCTTAGAAGAGCACAGCGAGTTGTTTCGCAAATTGATTCGGGACTATTATGGATTAATTGTTGGTATGTACGAGATTTACGTACTCCATTTGGTGGTTCTAAGGCAAGTGGTATTGGCCGAGAAGGTGGACGCCATAGTTTTGAATTTTATACAGAAGCAAAGACAGTTACGATGAAATTATAAAGTGAAACTTCCATCAGCGGAATGGTATTTCCGTTGATGGGTTCTAAATATAGATTCTAAAAATGAGGTGAGATATATGCAAGTGTTAATAAAGGAATTAGCAGATGAACTATTGCAGGCAGAACAAACGTGTAGACCAATTTCTCCTTTTACGGAAAGGTATCCAAATCTATCCGTTTCAGATTCGTATAACATTCAACTCGAAGTAGTCGGACAAAAGTTAAAACAAGGACGCACAGTGATTGGGAAGAAAGTCGGGCTTACGAGTGATGTAATGCAGCAAATGTTTGGAGTGGATGAACCGGATTACGGACATTTGCTAGATGATATGAAAGTAGAAAGTGGAAGTGTAATCGCTGTAGATTCGTTTGTATCTCCAAAAGTAGAAGCGGAAATTGGATTTATTTTAGCAGAGAATTTGAGTGGCCCGAATATTACATATGTAGATGTGTTAATGGCAACGAAATATATTGTACCTACACTTGAAATTATTGATAGTCGTATTGCAGATTGGAAGATTAAGCTTGCTGATACAGTAGCAGATAACGGTTCATCGGCGAAAGTCGTGATTGGTAATCAGCTTTCAAACGTATCAGAGGTAGATTTACGTACAGCTGGAATGACACTCTATAAAAATAATAGTTTAATTGCTACAGGAGCAGGGGCGGCGGCATTAGGGCATCCTGCGCAAGCTGTTGCTTGGCTAGCGAATAAACTTAGTGAATTCAATATTTCATTGAAAGCTGGAGAGTTGATTTTACCCGGTGCGTTATCTGGTGCGATCACAGTCCAATGTAACGATTTGATTCGAGCGGATTTCGGGTCTCTTGGTTCGGTTTCTATTAAATTTGTATAAACGTATGATGGTGTGAAAAGGAGGGGATATATATGAGGAAAGTGAAGGCAGCTATTATAGGTTCTGGAAATATCGGTACGGATTTAATGTATAAATTAAGAAAAAGTGAAGGTATTGAAATGACTGCCATGATAGGGATAGATTCTGAATCAGACGGATTAAGGAGGGCGAAAGAAGAAGGATATGAGATTTTTGATAATGGTATACAAGCGATCATTGAGAATCCTAGCATAGCGGATATTATATTTGATGCTACTTCAGCTAAAGCCCATATTTATCATGCGGAAGTTTTAAGAGAGTTAGGAAAACTAGTGATAGATTTGACACCAGCGGCATGTGGCCCATTTGTTTGTCCAGCTATACAGGATGGGACTCATGTAGAAATGCAAAACGTCAATATGATTACATGTGGTGGGCAAGCAACGATTCCAATTGTTCATGCTATTAACGAAGTGGCGGACGTTACGTATGCGGAGATAGTTGCTACGATTTCTAGTTTAAGTGCAGGTCCAGGTACACGAGCAAATATCGATGAGTTTACGATTACGACAAGGCGTGGGATTGAAGAAGTTGGGGGAGCGGACTACGGAAAAGCACTTATTATATTAAATCCTGCAGATCCCCCTATTTTAATGAGAGATACAGTATATTGTGAAGTTAAGCATATGGATGAATTATCAATTAGTCAAGCAATCTACAAGATGGTTGAAGTAGTGAAATCGTATGTTCCAGGGTATGCTTTAAAACAAGAACCGATGTTTGATGGGAACCGTGTGACTGTATTTTTAGAGGTAGAAGGAGCTGGAGATTACTTTCCTCCTTACGCTGGTAATTTAGATATTATGACAGCAGCGGCATTAAAAGTTGGTGAAGGGTTTGCATCACGAATAATGGGAGAGCAGAAGCGAGGTGTAATGAATGAAACGAAATAGTGATATGCCAATTAAAATAACGGAAGTTTCTTTGCGTGATGGAAGTCATGTAATGAGGCACCAATTTACTGAGGAGCAAGTTAGGTCTGTAGCTAGGTCGTTAGATGAGGCTGGTATGCATTATATTGAAGTCAGTCATGGAGATGGATTAGGTGGTTCTACGCTGCAATATGGAAGATCGTTAGTAGATGAAATGAAACTTATTGAAGCGGCAGTTGAAGAATGTAAACAGTCCAAGGTAGCTGTCTTACTTATTCCTGGTATTGGTACTATCCATGAATTAAAACAAGCAGAAAGCGTTGGAGCAAGGCTTGTTCGTGTAGCAACTCATGTAACGGAAGCGGATGTTTCTGCACAACATATTCATTTTGCACGAGAGTTAGGTATGGAAGTGTGCGGGTTTTTAATGATGGCACATTCTGCACCAGTTGAGAAATTAGTAGAACAAGCAAGGCTTATGGAAAGTTATGGGGTACAAGCTGTGTATGTAACGGATTCAGCTGGAGCTTTATTACCACATGAAGTACGGGAGCGAATACAGGCGTTACGTCAATCTTTAAATATTGAAATTGGCTTTCATGGCCATAATAATCTTTCTGTTGCAGTAGCAAATACAATTGTTGCAATTGAAGAAGGAGCAACTCGTATTGATGGAAGTGTTCGCTGTCTTGGAGCCGGAGCAGGGAATGCGCAAACAGAGGTATTGTTAGCTATACTGGATCGCATGGGATATAAGCTAGATATAGATTTGTATAAAATGATGGACTTGGCAGAAGATATTGTTGCTCCGCTGTTACCAGGACCACAAGAAATCCAAAAAGGTAGTCTTGTCATGGGATATGCTGGTGTCTATTCAAGCTTTTTACTACATGCCGAGAGAGCTGCGCGTAAATTTGGTGTAGATGCTCGTGATATTTTAATAGAACTTGGTAAGAGAAAAGTAGTTGGTGGACAAGAAGATATGATTTTAGATGTAGCAGCTGAATTAGCGAAGATAAAAACGGGGGTGTAAAATATGGCTTTAGTTAAAGGGGCAGATTCAGAGATTATTGAATATTTACTTCAGGCAGAGAGAGAACGAAAAGAAGTGATAAAGGTAACGGATCAGCATCCCGATTTAACAGTGGAAGATGCTTACATATTGCAAAAACGATTAATCGAACAAAAGATAAAAGAGGGATCCAAACGAGTTGGTGTAAAGCTTGGGTTAACGAGTAAAGCAAAACAACAAATGATGGGGATTGAAGAAGCGATTTACGGTTATTTATTACATGATATGTTAGCGTTTGAATGGGAACCAGTGCAGTATGAAACATTGATTCATCCAAAAGTAGAACCAGAGATTGCTTTTTTAATGGGAGAGGATTTACAAGGCACTAACGTTACAGCGGATGACGTATTAAAGGCAACGAAATATATTACACCAGCTTTGGAAATTATTGATAGTCGTTATTTGAATTTTAAATTTACGTTGCCTGATGTAATCGCGGATAATTGTTCATCTTCAAAGTTTTTATTGGGGAGTAAATGGATGGAAGCTAAGGAAATAGACTTAGCTAATATTGGAATGGTTATGTCGAAAAACGGTAAAGTGGCTACAACTGGAACAGGAGCAGCTGTGCTTGGGCATCCAGCAACTGCAATTGCCTGGGCGGTAAATAAGCTTGGATTACAAAATGAAGGGTTGAAAAAAGGGGATATTGTACTAAGCGGAGCATTATCTGAAGCAATTGCTTTTAAAGCTGGTGACGCTATTGTCGCGCAGTTTGAAGGTTTAGGTAGTGTATCAATGTTTTGTGAATAAATAGTAAAGTGAGAGATGAGTATGCCAATTGTACAAATTCAAGTTATTGAAGGTAGAAAGCAGCAGCAGATTCAGAATCTTATTTCGAATGTTACAGATGCAGTTGCAAAGAGTTTGGATGTGGATGCTGAACGTGTACGTGTACTAGTAAATGAGATTCCGGGTTCTCATTGGGGTGTTGGAGGAAAGGTGAAAGAAAGCGTGGAAGAAAAATAGTTTTTCTGAGTAAAAGTAATTCTTTATGATAAATGAAGAATTGCTTTTTTATTTTGATATGACAGAAAATTATGTTTACAATCGAATTAGTATAAAGAAATTTATTAATAGGAGAGAGGGGATAATATGTATAAAGTTGTCTTTTTTGATGTTGATGGCACTTTATTAAGTGAGAGTGATAGAAGTATGCATGTAAGTACGAAAGAAGCTATACGGAGATTAATTGATAAAGGAATTAAAGTAGTAGTTACAACAGGACGACCTTACAATTTATGCTTAGAATTTAAAAAGTTAGGTGTTGATACATTTATTTCCGCGAATGGTGCACATATAAAATGTAATGACACAGTTATACATAAATCAGTGCTTTCGAGAGAAACAGTTCATGATATCACAACTTTTGCTGAGTTAAATGGTCATGGTGTTTCTTATTTTACAGAGGAATTTACAATGAATGGTATGGCTTCTAATAATGAAAGGGTAATGAAAGCGTTAAAAGAGACTTTAAACCTACAACAATATCCTGAAAAAATGAAATCCCTTTCAGATGAGGTTTATTGTGTGTGCTTGTATGCGGATGAAACAGAAGCTCAGAAATTTCTAGAAAGATTTCCAGCACTTAAATTTGAGCGTTTTCATGGGTATGTTATGAATGTACTTGAGGATACTGAAGTTTCTAAGCTAACTGCTATTAAAAAGGTATTAGATTACCTAAATATTTGTAAATCGGAAGCAATTGCTTTTGGAGACGGTGGAAATGATGTTGATATGTTAGAGTATGTAGGTTTAGGAATTGCGATGGGAAATGGAGGGGAAAGGCTAAAGGAAAAAGCAGACTTCGTTACAAAAAAGGCAAGTGAAGGCGGGATAGCCTATGCGCTACAGGAGTTTGGTGTCATATGATCATTTAGGTGATTTTTGTCAAGAGATTAATTTTGTTTGATTGGTTTCATTATTCGAATGAAAAAACATTCGAATAATGAAATTTTAGGATATTTATTATGTTCAACTAATAATATATGAATTTGTCCGCGATGATGATAGAAATGAGCAACAATTTCTATCATCATTCAAATCGAGAATAGGAAACACCCCAATATGCAGTCGTGATTTTAGCTAGTTCATCATTTGAATAGGATAGAAATGTTTTGGAGAGAAGGTTATATCCTCGAAGCATCGTTTGTTGCATTTGAACAATCGTTTTGGGTGTATGTTCTAGATAAAAGGTATGTAATTCTTTTTGTGTAGCTTCATTTAAGATAAGCAGATCTGCATGACAAATGAGAGAAAGATGGGCAAACATTTCAAATAGCGACCGTCTATTTTGAATTGGTTTACTTTGTAAATCTAATTCAGTGAGTTGATTGAGCATTTCGATAGATGTCTCAACAGCAATTTCAAGTTGATGCAACACAGCCTGAACAAACATTGTAATTCTCCTCATCTCCGTATATAATAATGTCTTGAGAGTATTATATCATATTCAAAATTCCGAAAATTCTAGTAGTTTGACTAGGAAAATGAAAAGTATTATATTGTAAAAGGTCATAATGAACGAGAAATAGAATGGAAAGCAATTATTGAGTTAGGAGTTTAGACCGATGAGTTCGAGATATGGAAGAGATACAATTGTGGAAGTGAATTTAGATGCTGTAAAACATAATGTGAGAGAATTTAAAAAACATGTGGATGATAAAAATATTGCAATGATGGCAGCTGTAAAGGCGAATGGGTACGGTCATGGATCGGTTGAAGTTGCAAAAGCGGCAATTGAAGCTGGAATTCATCAACTTGCCGTTGCATTTGTAGATGAAGGAATCGAACTACGCGAGGCTGGAGTTACAGTGCCAATTTTAGTTTTAGGTTATACACCAGTGGAAGCTGCTAAAGATGCGATTGAATATGATATTATGATGACAGTATATAGAATAGAAGATTTAAAAGATATGAATGAAATCGCTAAAGAGCTTGAAAAGAAAGCTCGTATTCAAGTGAAAATAGATACAGGGATGAGTCGTATTGGCTTACAAGAAGAGGAAGTTACTCCATTTTTAGAAGAACTAAAAAATATGAAATATGTAGAAATAGAAGGTATGTTTACACATTATTCTACAGCTGATGAAATTGATAAAAAATATACAAATATGCAAACGAGTTTATTTGAAAAAGCTGTAAATACAGCGGAAGAAATGGGCATTCATCTTCCATATGTCCACAGTTCAAATAGTGCTGGATCAATGGAACTTAGTAATACATTTCAAAATATGGTCCGTGTTGGGATTGGTGTATATGGTATGTATCCTTCAAGAGAAGTAGATCATACAGTTGTTTCCTTAGAGCCGGCATTATCACTAAAGTCGAAAGTTGCTCATATTAAACATGCGAAAAAAAATCGTGGTGTAAGTTACGGAAATACGTACGTAACAACGGGAGAAGAATGGATTGCGACTGTTCCGATTGGCTATGCGGATGGATATAATCGTCAGCTATCAAATAAGGGGCATGCGTTAATTAATGGAGTTCGTGTACCAGTTCTTGGCCGCGTTTGTATGGATCAATTAATGTTAGATGTTACGAAAGCAATGCCTGTACATGTAGGGGATGAAGTAGTGTTCTACGGTAAACAAGGTGAGGAAGAAATTCCTGTAGAAGAAATCGCCGATATGTTAGGGACAATTAACTATGAAGTGACTTGTATGTTAGATCGAAGAATTCCGCGTGTATATAAGGAAAATGGTGAAACTACTGTAGTTGTGAATATATTAAGAAATAAATGAAATAGAAAAGACTGAATCGTTAAGGTTCAGTCTTTTCTATTTCATATTAATTTTTAAAGCTGGGCGCACGCCGTAACCAGCCACACTGGCATTTGCGTAGCTACGAATACTGCAACTTGTACCGACAAAAAACGCACGCGAAGGCTTATTTCCTTGTGTTCGCAGCCACCACCAGGAGCAGCCAACTTCTTCGCCGTTTCTGATGATATAGTTATCTTTGTTCGTTTTATCATACACATATAAGCTACATCCATCGGTTTTTTTTATTTTGGCAAAGTCCGTTCCAATGGCGCGCCGCAAATTCTTGCCGTGTATATCAGATAAATCCTTTATCTCGGTAACGCTAAGCAAAAAAACTTTGTCCTCGGTATCCGGGGTGCCTTCTCCATTGTCCATGCAATGAGTCGTCTTTATAAACTCCTTTTCGGCGGCATTGAATGCGGTGTTATAGAATTCATTGTTCAGCCACTTGCGCAAATCACAGTCATGCCATGTAATATCCACGCAATCACGCCACTTAATATCCACTGACTCGCCATGATATCTTCTGCAGTCCAAAAAAAACTCGCTCAAAATAAACAATTCGTTATCTGAATTTTTCAACACCCTCCATTTTATCGGTGTTTTATCTGTTCCCTCCGCTGTATGTGGATAAGTACCAAAAGTAATGACTTCACCCGACTTTATATTCTTGTCTAGCATAATAGCTTCCTCCTGATTCGTTTCTAATTTAATTATATAACATTGATGCAAGTGCTAAGGTTAGGGTGAGATATACTTAATTAATTCAAATCATAAATTAAAAAGGTTATTAATGAACTTAAAAACAGTTAGTCCATGCCTTTACCTTCTTTTTAGTTAGTTTAAGGAGGGAAACAATATGCAAATTTATTCAATGAAATGGCCCGATTGCGGAATAGAATGACTCGCATTTTTTTACAACTATGCTTAATACACCGATTAATTGTTTATTGTTATATAAAAGAAAATCGTTTAGCCGATTTTCTTTTCGATTCTTAAGAATATCGACATGCAAATGTGACGGATAATCGATGCCATCGTTTCGTTTACAAATATGAGCTAAATCTATAATATGCTGAATTTCAGTCATTGATAATTGTTTCATTTTTGGGATCTGCATATTGTAATCTCCGTAAGCGTATTTTAGAAAAAGGAAGGGTGTTGTAACCATTCCTCTAAATCCACATTTCCTTGAACGGATAATAATCGATATAAATATCGGTATGGTGCTCTGCATCGTTCTAAATCGGGAATGGGCATTATTGTTTCGTAACCTTTCCGGAAAGCGTTAGCCTCGTTCTCTGTAAATACATATTCTAATCCGATAAAATCAAGTTCTCTTGGCGCAACTGCATAAGCTTCTGTATCTACCAAACCAGTAATTGCTATATCATCTGTTAAAAATTGAGTTGGGTCCATATCGATTAAAATGAGCGTCGTTTCCTGTGGTACCGGTAGTGCATGAAGTTGTGATTGGAAAACTTCGAATGAGTCATTTATTTTAGAATTATTAGAGTAAAACATAGTTACAAGTTGCTTACTTACGTCTGTTATATGTTGGTGAAATTTATGAAGCGGAATTTGAAAAGTTCCAGATGGATTTCCAATATAATTTGCTTTATATTGATGGATTTGTGCTAAGCCTTTTCCAAGGCCATATAAGATAGACTCCGGTTGTCCTATAAATGATTTGAGTACTTGACCGTTTAACTTTTCGACAACAACATATTCTCGCTCTAATGTATACTTCTGTAGTATTTGGGGGATAGGGAGCGTTGTATACTGTTGCAACTGTTTGTGTATGGTTTCTAGCGTATGTACATTTCTTGGGTCAATGCCGAATAGATGCTTGCATCCCCACCAAAAATCATTGTTCGGTTCTGTTTTCATTTTAGAAGATCGAACAATGACTTCCTCGGTTTCTGTTTTTACGAGCCAGACGTCACTTGCATGATCTTCATAACCTGGGTGTAACGTGTCTATAGATAAGATAGGGGAGCTGAATAACTCTTGTAACATAAAAAAACTCCTTTTCTCTAAAAATTCAATAAAATCATTATATATTATTTAGAAATATAATATATAAAAATTTCCAAAAAAGTGTCGAATTTGTGTAAATAAAGCCATTTCTTTGCAAAAATAGAGAATTTTCGGTATGATAATACTAAGAAAATATATCTGTTTTGGGGGTAATCAATGAAGAAAATATTTGAATATGTGCTATTAACAATTGGATCGATTATTGTAGCTGGCTCATTGGAGTTGATTTTGGCGCCAAATGGACTAGTAGATGGTGGGGTAACAGCCATTTCTATTATGGCAAATAAAGTTGCGGGGCTACCGCTTTATGGTGTGTTTTTAGGACTTAATATTCCTATCTTATTATTTACTGCAAAAGTAATGGGTAAAAAGTTCTTTATTCGTACGTCATATGCAAATGTTGTAACAACTCTCGGATTAATTTATTTGAAGCCATTTCCAGCTATCACAACCTCTGAATTATTAATCGTATTGTACGGCGGAGTATTATTTGGAATTGGTGTTGGAATTGTTGTGAAAATGGGCGGTGCAATTGATGGGTCAGAAATGTTAGCGGTCTGGATGAACAAACATTTTAAAGTGCCGATTAGTACATTTTTACTTGCTGTAAATGCTGTTATTTTCGTATTTGTCGCTATTTTGTTTTCAATTGAGCAAGCAATGTTCTCACTCGCAATTTTCTATATTGTTACGAAGATGATTGATTTCATATTAGATGGCATTAATCAAGGCAAGAGTGTCATGATTATTTCGAGTAAAAATAAAGAAATTGGTGAACTTCTTATGAAGGAGTTACAACTTTCTGTTACGTATCTACATGGAGAAGGTGGTTTTTTGGGAGAACACCAGAGAATTATCTATTGTATTACAAACCGTTTTATTTATCCAAAGATGAAAGATCTCGTTCTCTCTGTAGATTCAAGTGCCATAATTGAAGCTTCTTATTCAACGGAAACAACTGGTGTGAAACGCCCAGGAATATCATCACGATCAGGGCAAACATCAAATGATTAGACAAAAAACTGTTCCTTGCAATTATTTGTGCGAGGAACAGTTTTTTTGTCTAAACCAAGCTTTTTTTAATAATGTTACAACAGTTTCAATTGAATCGATTGGTACCCCTCCGAAACCTAGTAATACATAAGCTTCTTTTTGTAAGTTATTTACTGAATCGTATATGGATAGAGGGTAAAGTTTTACATGTTTTTCAGCAGCTGATTGAATGAGTTCTTGTTCATACATGCCGTTATGAACATGTAGTACGATATGAAGTCCAGATTGATCTCCAAGTATATCAACACCAGTCCCCATTTGACTTAAAAGTGATTTGACTAATGTATGATGTTTTTTCTTATATAATGTACGAACGCGGTTTAAGTGTCGATCCCAATCCCCGTTTTGAATAAAGTTAGCAAGAGCAAGCTGTTGTATTTTAGAAACAGTTTGTTTGAAGATACCGTCTAAGTTTTTATAAGCCTCCAAAAGATGATTTGGCAGAACAATATAGCCCATTCGTAAGGAAGGTAAAAATGATTTTGAAAAAGTTCCCATGTAAATAACACGTTCATTTGTATCAAGTCCTTGTAATGAAGGAATAGGCTTTCCAACGTAGCGAAACTCTCCGTCGTAGTCGTCTTCAATAATATAGCCAGAGCAATTATTGGCCCACTGTAATAACTCAAGTCGCCTTGATAAAGGCATAATCATACCATATGGAAATTGATGAGAAGGGGTAACATAAGCAACGTTTGCATTGCAATTATGTAGAGATGAAATGTCCATTCCTTTTTCATCTAGTGGGATAGGATGAATAGGAAGGCCACAGCTTTGGATAATAGCTTTTACGCGATGAAATCCAGGGTTTTCTGTTGCGTATGATTTTTGCTTCCCAAGTAATTGAACCAGTAACCAAAGAAGGGGCTGTATACCAGCACCGATAATAATTTGGTTAGGTGTGCAATGAACCCCGCGAGCATGGTACAAATATTTTGCAATGTGAGTGCGAAGTATTTGTTCTCCTTGTGGGTCTTCTTTTGTAAATAAATCGCTTTCATATTGGAGTAAACATTCTTGTAGTGCTCTTTTCCAATTTGAGAGTGGAAAGGCTGTTTGATCGATATTTCCTTGGCTACAATCAAAATAGAGCGTGTTTTTTCGTTCTTTTTCAGTTTGGTAAGATGGAGCTTGTTGATTATTTGGAATAACATCTATATCTACTTCAACAACAAATATACCGCGCTTTGGTTTACTCTCGACATAGCCTTCCGCAGACAACTGCTGATAAGCTGATTCGACTGTAATGCGGCTAACACCAAGTTGTAATGCTAAATTTCGGTGAGAAGGGAGACGGGTTCCAGCAGGGAGCGTTCCCTTTAAGATTTCTTGTTTCATGTAGTTGTAAATTTGTATATAGATAGGCGTTTGACTTTCTAATTGTAGAGGGATAATTAAATCCATTGCATGCGCTCTCCTTTAAAACTGGCCTTATAAAAAAGAATTGAACTGTCACTTAAGAGAAGGGCAGTCTTTATTTATACTAATAATATAACATTTAGAAAATTTTATAAATAGTTAGGAGAGATATTTGATGAATGTTAAGGAAATAAAAACAGAGGAACAACTAGATGAGGTATTACCCGTTTTACAACAATTACGAACTGCACTTACAAAAGAGGAAGCACAGTCTTTATTTCGTCAGATGAAAGAGGAACGCTATCAATTATTTTCTTTATATAATAAAGAAAATGAGGTGGTAAGTCTTGCTGGAGTAGCGGTATGTACGAATTTTTATAATAAGAACCATGTTTTTGTATATGACCTTGTAACAGCTGAGGCTCATCGGTCGAAAAGGTATGGTGAGGTATTACTATCATACATAGAAAGATGGGGAAAAGAACGGGGGTGTACTTGTATTACACTGACATCAGCTTTTCCGCGTATAGATGCTCATCGTTTTTATGAGAGAGAAGGCTATGAAAAAGTTAGTTATTCATTTTATAAGAAATTGAAGTAAAGAAGAGGAATACCTCTTCTTTACTTTTGATAGCGAATACGTACTTCTTCTAATTTTTTACTAAGCTCATTCTCTAAGTTAAACTCAAAAAAGTTAGCTAACTTACATAAATAAGCTAGACAATCCGCAAGCTCTTTACCGAGATTTTCACGGATTTCTTCCTTCGCCTGAGCATATGCCTCATGTTCAGGAACACCTTCTTTTTTTAGTTGTTCTGCCCTATAAAAGAGTGTCCGAAATTCCTCAGCGACTTCAGCGACCTCTGTTGTCAGTAACATATGGATATATAAGAGAAATTCTTTACTGTGCTGAAATTCATGGCGTCTATCATTATGATTCCAGCCCATTTCTTCTTGAACTCGTTTCATGATAGTTGCCCCCTAATTATATAGAAATAAAAGTAACTGTCTCTTACATATTAATGGAAGAGTGATAGGACGATTGTTCTTTGCTAGCAAAAGTAAATGATTCTTTGTTTTGTTTATAACTTTCTTCTTTGAAATCTCTATTTTCTACTTTTATAACAGATTTCTGCACGTTTAATGCATCTTGTATACCTGAGATCATGAATTTAATAACTAAAATGGTAATGAAAAATGCAATAAGTGTACCTAAAATAATCCAAATAGCGATGTTAATCTCGTAGTAGTTTAATCCGATTAACCCTGCCCAATCGTTAGACATAGATACTAGTTTAATTCGTCCATCGCCCATGTCCTTTACTTGTGCACCGCCAATTACAATTTGTATGAGTGATAAATGAATCATAAGTATAAGTGTTTGCACAACATGTTCCATAAATAAAATAAACAGGCGCTCGCGAAGTAAAACACGTAAATGCTTCTTTAAAATATGAAAGCGGGATGCCCCCATTAATTTTGAACTCAATATGTAATCTGTTTTCATAAATTCATCGATTTCTGAAGAAATAAATAATGATACGGTTGGAAGAGCAACTAAAATTAAAATGATTGCTTGGTAAATTGCAAAACTGACATTAGGTTCTAGCCGATTGACAGAAGAGTCGATATTTACGTTAACAGGTAAGATTAAAATAGCAGCAATAAAAACAGTTGGAACATAATAAAAAACTTCGGAGAAAGCTTTTATAATCTTTTTGCAAGGTTTTACATATAAGCTAATTATAATTCCCAAAATCGCACTAAAAACTGTTCGTAATAACGCGATTATAAGTGCAAATAATATAGTGAATTTTGCACCATCTAATAATTGATAAAAAATAGATTCACCGAAGCGATCGGATCCAAGTGGCGGCATTTGAACTGGTGAGAAGGGAGCAGCGCCGATTAAATCTTTATTCTCGTTATAAAGGAGTAACAATGGTTTTAATGTATCGCTTTTAAAATACCATCCATAAATAAAACTGGCAGTTAGAATACTAAAAAGATAAATAAAGCCAAATAAAAATCGTTTTGATGTCCAAATCGATTTCATGCGATTTCCCCCCTAACTGCTTTTTCTGATTTTTGTATCATATAAGAAATACACTGAAATAAAAAATAGAATGGTGTCAAAATCATCAGTAATATCACGAAATAACAGGCTGTAGAAAAGCGGGATGACGAAACTAAAAAATAAATGATACCTTTCATGTGAAAAACTAGTTCTAAAACAAATAAGTTAGAGAGTAAAAATACAAAAATTGTTTTTAAGTGATAAAACAAATGAACAAAAATATTTTTAAATATATGGGTACGTAAAATGTAACTGGATGATAAACCTTTTCCATATGCTACTTCTACATATTGCTTTTCTTGTTCTTCTTTAATATATAAAAGCATCATTCGAAACATTTGTAAGGTTGGTAAAACTGATAAACAAATAATCGGTAATACATAAGCTTTATTTTCGTTAAATGACATAATCGTAACGGGAGTGTATCCATACTCTCGCAATATCCATATAAAAAAAATTTGAAGAAGAACCATAATCATCATATCTGGTAATGCTTCTAATATAAATACAATACGATGTGTTAAAGTTTTAAGCCATTTGGGTGATAAAAAATAGACGTAAGTCATAGTTGTTGAGACACATAAAGATAGAAAAAAAGCAGCGCACAAAATAGTAAACGAATATAGATATGGGTTGAAAACATCAGGAAATAAATGAACAGTCTTAGAAACGCCAAAACTAGGTATTTGATAGGACAAGGATTGAAGTGAAGCTAAATCACTTAGTGTGCTAGAAAATTGCTGTATAAATTGTCCAGGTTGAAACGAGAATGATCCTTTAGAAAAGAATAAGTAGGGTACATTTAAAAAGAGAAGTAACGTTGCAATAAGTGTGATGAATTTTGAACAGGGTTTCCATATTTGTTTGATCATAAAAAACCTCCAAAAAGCATTCTTTTACAAAATTATACAACAAAAAACAAAAAACGTTTTGATTTTTCAGAAAAAACATTATAATTAAATATATTGAAATTCTATTTTAGATAGAAAGATATATAGGAGGATTTTATGCAAAAAACATTTTTACAGGGGAAAAAAGTGACTGTTCGAGAAATTTGGGAAAGTGATATGACATCATTATGGTCGCAAATATATAAGGAAGAAAATCCTGAGTGGAAAAAGTGGGATGCACCATACTTCCCGTTTTCGATTCAGGAGTATCCAGTGTATAAGGGAAGTTTGCAATCTAAGCTCAAAGAAGAACCTTTGTCGCAACTTATTATTGAAACGGATAACGAAATAATAGGGACAGTGGGCTTCTATTGGGAATATAAGGCGTCACGCTGGTTAGAAATAGGAATTACGATTTATAACCCAGCATATTGGAATGGTGGTTATGGTACAGAAGCCTTGCAATTATATAGGGATTTGCTATTTGAAAATATGGAAATTGGTAGGGTAGGTTTAACGACCTGGTCTAGAAATGAACGTATGATGAAAGTTGCAGAAAAAATTGGAATGAAGTTAGAAGGTAGAATGCGAAAATGTCGTTATTATAATGGGACATATTATGATTCTATTCGAATGGGAATGGTTCGAGAAGAGTGGGAAGAGTTAAGAGAAGCAAAGGGGTGAAGAATTGTGTACGCCATTATTGCTACATTTAATGAGGAGTTTTCGAAGCATGTAAAAGAGATTGGAGAAGGATTAACGGACATTGTACATAGTGAAGACCTAGAGCCTCATATTACATTAGCTGATTATCATACTTTGGATTTGAAAACATATGGAGAGAAGTTAGAAAAATTTACAGAGAATATAGGGTGCTTTCCAGTTGGATTTTCTTCTGTTGGCACCTTTCCTACAAATGGAACAATCTTTTTGACACCAACGATAACGAGAAGATTACTAGAGTTACATCAATTGTTGCATGATCATTTTATAGATTTTCATGATCACCCAGAGTCGTATTATGTACCTGAGAAGTGGGTACCACATTGTACGATTGCCAATCGTTTAGAGCGAGAGCAATTTGTTCGTGTAATGGAGTTTATATATAAAGATTTTAGTGCACAAACGGCAGTTGTAGAAAGTTTAAAGTTAATTAAAGTGAACTATGAAAATGGTAATCCGCCTTCTTGTCACATAGTAGCAGAATACAATTTGAAAAGAGTGGAGACATCGATATGACGTATGTGGTTAGAGAAGTGAACGTACAAGATATTGCTGCTGTACAAGAAGTGGCGAAAGAGGCTTGGCATGATACATATAAAGGAATCATTCCACAGGAAGTTCAAAAAAATTTTTTAGAACAAGCATATTCAAATGAAATGATGGAACGACGCTTAGAACATTCACACTTATTTGTAGCAGAAGTAGATGACCGAGTTGTTGGATTTGCTAATCTTTCACCTGTAAAACATCAAAATGAAGCGGAATTAGGGGCTATTTATTTATTGCCGGAGCATCAAGGAAAAGGAGTTGGGACAGCTTTATTGCAAAGAGGCATCACAATTTTAGACGGTGTTAAGAAGATTTATATTTGTGTAGAAGCCGCGAATGAAAAAGGGAAGCGGTTTTATAAAGCAAAGGGCTTTGCAGCTTTAGAGCAATTCGAAGAGGATTTTGAAGGGTATAATTTACAAACTATAAGAATGGTTTTACATATATAAAAAGAATAAAACCAAAAGGAATTATTCAAGAAGCAGCTGTGTCCCAGCTGCTTCTTATTGTAAACAAAAAGAAGATGAAAGTGCAATTCATGGTATTTACTCAAAGGATTTCCGTAATACGCTAACTCAGGAGGAAGTGCAGCTTTACAATCACTTTGTAGATTACTTCTGTGAAAACTACGAGGTAGACCCTTTCAATTTAAGTTTAGTAGATAGATATGCTATGAACTATATCAAGGTAGGACGACTTGATTCTACTAAGTTCCTCTCAGACTCTCAAAGTTACAATGATCCTGAGATTAAGCTTATACGCTACATTGAAACTCTAGGATTAAACAATAAATTTAAGATGAGTAAGGAAAACAAGGATAACGCTAGCTCGGCAAATCTTACAATGTTATTTGACATGGGTAATGAATAAGCACGAAATAGCCTTCTCAGTTCTTCTTTTCAGAAGTGCGTATCTATCACTATACAGATGGCGATACTTTCCTTAGTGTGGATGTTTAGGAGATTTTGGAGCTCGAACATAAAAGGGAATCACTCAAGAAAGAGAATAAGCTTAGGAGGAGTAGCCTATACAGGTTGCTCCTTTCTTTGTGTGCATACGATTTGGGAAACAAAATGGTAAAGAATTAAGAGATTTCTTAAATAGTGACATTATGTCGTCATTCCAAATTAAACCTAAACTTGGATACTTTGTAATTCATCATGGAGGATACTAAACAAAAATCCTTTACAGACCAGTAGCACTTTTCCCTAAGAGAGCAATTCTCCGAGTAGGAATGCTATTACGAGACAGCAAGGTTGTTAAAGAGGGGGGCTTCCTAGATATAAACTAGGAGTTATTTTTTATAGTTATTTATTCTGAATATTCTTGAGAAATAAATATATATCCTTTTTTATCTATTCGAATTTTGTTATTGTTTATTATAGGGATTTTTTGTATAAAAAGGATGGGGAGGTTATTTATGAACATTCAAACAAAGGGGAATGAGCAAGTAACCCGATTATTAAACGAATGGTATTTAGAGATTCGCTCGAGACATTTAGAAAAAGCAAGAAATTTAAAGCCGAAAGTGGAAGGGAAAATTAATGAGGTTAAAGGAAGCTCAGAGTTATTACAGCATTACTTACTTCTCAATTTTCGATATAATTACTTAATTGATAACTTAAGAGTGTCCAAAGATTGTTTTGATGAAATCGACTTTTATGGTGTACCAACAAATAGTTCACTAGCTTACTATTATCATTTTTTTAAAGCTATCCACTCTAATGCAATTGGTGAATACACTTTGGCTAAAGAGCACTATGAGAAAGCTGAATCACTCTTAAGGTATATTTCTGATGAACTTGAACATGCAGAGTTTTACTATAAATTAGCTACATTCCGTTATCATGTTTATCAAGCGTTGTTAGCGATTACACATGTAACGAAAGCTAAAGAGATATTTTCTAAACACAATGGTAATGAGTTAAATCTAGCTTTTTGTAATAACCTTTATGGGTTAGCGTGTATACATTTAAAAGAATGGGAACTAGCTGAGGAGCATTTAACTTCTGCGATGAACACTTTTCAGAAGATAGAGGAAGAGCACTTTATCCTTATGGTTCGCCAAAATCTAGGTTTAATGTATGCAAGTCAAAATCTCTCTCCATTGGCTATTCGTTATTTATCTGAAGTTAATGAAAAAATGCCAACGAATTACAGAGCCCTATTTGTTGAGGCTAGAGAGCAATTTAAATTAGGCCAAACAGAAATTGCTTTGGAGCTTATTGAAAAAGGTTTAACAATATGTAAACAAATAGAAAACAATGAGTATCAGTACCGATTGGTAATTTTGAAATCCATGGTTCAAAATGCACCAGCTCAAGAGTTAGAAAAAGTAGTTTTAGCAGGAATGGATTACTTTAAAAGAGAACAACTATGGGAGTATGTTCAAGAGTATACTGAAGTAGTGGCTGTGCAGTACCACAATGAAGGTAACTTTGAACAAGGAAGTAAGTACTTTTATTTAAGTTATGAAGCTAAAAAAGAAATCCACAAGAAGGAGGCACTAAAATGAAGAAAGCAATACTTAGTTTAATGGGAATTGTAACAATTTTGACGCTAACACTTGGAGTACATACTTCAGTAGATAAGCAGCAAAGTACTACTCTAGTGAAAGCTATGGCAGATGGAAACACTGGAGGTTGATCTCTTTAATAAAGAATTAACAGGAGCAGGGAGAAATCCTTGCTTTATTTTTTTGTACAGAATTAACAAGTGGCATATCGTTAAGTTAGGATATCCGAGGGGGATTACTGTAGGTGAAACTGGGATTTGTGCTAAATAAACAGTAGTCTCAAAAGTTATCTCACTGGCTTCATTGAGTACATAAACTATAATTTCAATTACTGTAATGGTTAACCTGAGGAGGAAAACAAAAGAGCTGACTCAGGAAGCCGGCTCGGTATATTACTTATATTCATCGAATATATCATAAATTACCTCTAGATTTAACTCCTCGGTTAGAGTCTCCCAAGCTTTACTCTTATGAGAAAGTAATAAGTGTAATCCTTTGTAAGCTAACTCTCTTTCTTCCCAAGTTTCATAATTGGTAGATTCAATATCTTTACGAGCTGAGTCTAATTTGTTTTCCCACTCTAGGACTTCTTCGATAGCTTTCTTTACGCTATCTCTCGTGACATTGTCCTTGAGAACTGGTAGCTCAATCATAGTCATTTTATAGATCGCATCTTGAGAGTCAGTTAAGTTGTCCATGATTTCATCATATAACTCGTTGTCGTGATCGCTTAGGTCTACACCTTCAATAGCTGTTACGCTTATAAGAGTTTTTCTTACTTTTAATAATTCATTTACGTGGTATTTATTGTTATTAGTTGTTTTAATGTTCATCATAATCTCTCCCTTTAGTTTTAATTGTTTTCTTACTTCTATTTAGCTACGTTTCAAAACAAGACACAAGATATAATAAAAAATTGTTGTTGGCTAGACAGTTGATATTTGTTTGTTGCTTCTTAAGTTAAAAATTCTCCTCAGTTAATTCGTTTAGATTAAAACTAAGAGTTTTAGAGATTTTGCCAGATCATAGGATAACCACATATGTAAGGCCTAGTTGAAATGTATCCACTTTGCAAGTTTTATAAGTAATACGAGAAAGTGAGTCTTGGAAGGTTGACACTAACGTGTCGATCTCCTCCATTACCATATCAATATTAGTTGGTTGAATAGTGTTTGTTGTCATAAAAAATCTCTCCCTTAGTTTAAGTTTTATAGGTTTACAATCATGCAAGAAACAATGTGTGGCTCTCCTCAGGTTAACCTTGTAGGAAATTGAATAACTTACATTTTAGCTTTCTTTGCTCAACAGACATCATCTTTGCGAGAACGCCAAACAGATAACCTTTGAAGTCTTTTCTAATTTTTTTCATCTTCAGAGCAAATATAGATTGTTTAAACGCTGAGATTGCGAGCTCAGTTGTATCAGATAAATCAGGTGCATACTTACTTGCAGCCAATTTAACTTTTCCCCACATAGCATAGATTTCCTTAGCAGTATCAAAGAAAGGAGAGACTGTATTGATGAATTCCATCGGCACACATGAGCCAACCAAATAAGATGAATCTAACTCATCAATACTAATAGGTGCACTATTACGTATCTTTAATTCTTTAGAGCTTTTAGCTTTAAGTGTAATGGCTTCTTCTTCGTGAGATGACTCCTCAGGTTGCTCGGGAGTAAGCTCTACAGCTTCTTTACAAGATGCCAGCTCATGGTGACTCTCGAAAGGATTAATTACACAAATGAAAGCTGAATAGCCACCTTTAACAGGTTTAAACTGCTCAATACGAGTAATGATACCTAGCTCGCTGAAACGCTTGAGAGCACGCTGAACAGTACGTTTAGAGTATCCTGTTAGATTCGCTAGCGTGTTATTTTTCAAATATGAAACTCCAACGAACTTACATGAGTAGTTTGATAACTTTAGGAGTATCACTCGTTCGCTTTCCTTTAAATTGTATTCTTTTAGAGTAAGATCAATAGTCTTATCCATCTCGGTAACTGAATTAAATGATTGATATTTTCGTAGTTCTTTCATATAAATTCTCCTCAGTAGGAGCTACTTGCAGATTGCACCTTATGGTAGTACAATAAAAACAAATAACTCCATAGTTATTTTGTGGGAGAGTCCTGTCTGGTCGCCAAACTAGAAGCAGGGCTCTTTTATTTTGTCTAAATGTCTAAATTGTTCAAAGGGTTGTACTTGTCGTTAGTCTCCTTGAGGGAGTCACTCCAAATGTGTATGTACCTCTCAGTCATCTTTATAGAAGAATGTCTCATGAGTCGACTCACAGAGTAAGCATCTACTCCGTTTCTCAGCAGCTTGCTGCAATAGTAGTGCCTACAAGTGTGCGCACTCACTCGTACACCTTTGAAGTTCATTATCCTAGCTAGTCTAGTGAATACGAGCTTTACAGCGTTAGGAGTAAGTGGTTTACCTTTTTGGTCTGTAAACACATGAGAAGGTAATTCATTAAACTGTCTCTCTAGGTAAATACGATATTCGCACAGTTCCTTCACGAGTTTGTCACTAAGAGGTTGACTTTGTTGTTTCTTCAACTTTCCATAGAAAACAACTGAATAGTTGACCAAATCGCAATCACTCCATTTAGTGTTGAGCATTTCACCAAGCCTAGCTCCAGTACCTAGGAGGAAGACTAACATAGTGTAATTGCGATAGCTCCAAAACTTTTTGTCCCTCTTTTGCCTCCTGTAGTACCTCAACATCATCCTCACTTGTTCATCTGTAAAGACTTCTATTTTTGAATCAGATTTATTTTGAGTCAGCCTCCTAGTTGGGTTATTTCTCTCTAGGATGATCTCCTCATCTATAAGGAATCTAAAGAAACTTTTAAGATGTTGTAACTTGGTGTTAACTGTGAGTACTGCATTGTTGCGTTCTCGTTGGCAGTACATGAGGTAGGACTTGATAGTTCTTTCTTTTATGTCCTCAGTGTCTATAAGCTCCCTGTCAGAACAAAACAGTTGAAACTCATTGAGTGTATCCCCATAAGCTTTAATTGTGCGAGGTGCTAAATTGTTGAACTCCTTCTCGTCCAAATATTCCTTAATGGCAAACTTAATCAGCATAGTTATTCCTCCTTTGTTTAAACACAAAAGGAGACCACCTAATCAGCCTTATTGGTTCCAATAAAGTGAAAATAGGTAGTCTCCTCTAATGAGATAGTTTTTGTTAGTAACAACCACAGTTTTAACTCTTGAGAATACACTCTCAAGCCTTGATAACTCTCAGTTTACAAACACTGGATGCGTACATACTCCAACGACCATTCCAGATAAGGAATTTTCAACGGATGTGGAGGCGGAAGCGACGATTTTTCCTTTCTTTTCAATGTAGTACGTACGTCCTGTGTTTGTTTCAAGCGATTGTCGCAAAATCTTTTCTGATTGTTCTGTGTGAGGGAATTCTTCAATGTTGTTTCGGAGTTTCATAATTCGCTTCACATCATCTATGGTTGCTAGTTGAATGGTTGTATGAAGCTTTGTTATTGGGAGTGTAGTATCATCTTTACATTCACAAAAGTACATTTTATTTTTTGTGCCCAGATGTATATTTTGTACATCTTCAAGTTTTTCTACAATGTCCGATTTACCAGAGATTTTCAGTGGCTTGTGAGGTGAAAGAATTGCTTCATAGTCAGCAGCGGAAAAATTATCTTTTCCATATGGAATAAATGAATCATGAAAGCGCAGTAATACGGATTGTAACGCTCCATTCTCTTCAAATTGTCCCCATAACTCTTGAAAATCTGCATCGTAACCAAATGCTGCAATATCGCCAATGATAAATAGGTTAATTGATGCTTCTTCTTTTAGAAATGTAAGCACTTTTTCATGATCATCCTTTGTTAATTTTCGTATCATCATATCCCTTCCTTTAATTTTTCTGAATATTATTACTTATCGTTTTTGAAATCAATATAAAATTTTATGTTTAGTTCACAAGGTTTCGGAAAAACTAGGAAAGATATGACAAAGGAGGTTATGAACGGTGGATCATCCAATTCAAGGATTAATGAAAGCAGCAATGGAAAATTTAAAGGAAATGGTCGATGTTAATACGATTGTTGGAGAGCCTGTTCAGACGGCTGACGGTGGTGTAGTGTTAACTGTTTCCAAAGTAGCGTTTGGATTTGGAGCAGGAGGATCGGATTTTCAAACAAATGATGGTCTGAAAGCGCAAGGTAATCCGGCATTCGGCGGAGGGAGTGCAGGTGGTGTTTCGATTACTCCAGTAGCTTTTCTTGTAGTGAATAAAGACGGTGTGAATATTCTTCACTTACAAAATGCGACACATCTAGCTGAAAAAATGATTGAGTTAGCGCCACAAACAATTGATAAGATTCAATCCATTTTTCAAAAAAACGAAAAGCATACTGAAAATCATCATCCGCAAAACCCGGACGAAATCGCGTAAAAAAGCCTGTTTTTCAACAGGCTTTTTTTCTTGTAATCAGTATGTAATAAAACTCATGAAATTGTAAATAGTTTTTGAAGTTTTTTCTATGTTTCTAAAATTTTTCATGTTAAAATATGCTATAGAATTGAAACATATAAAACGAAGGTGGCTAGGTGCTTTGTCTGGAGGATCTGACCAAGTAAAGAATATGATATATATTAATGGTAATCGTCGGGGTCATTGTTTTATTACATCTGGAATTACATTTGAAGAGTTTGCAAGTAATATCCCTTCACCGCTTCATCAAGTATTGCTTTTAAAACATAATTTTGAGTGGACTGATTTTCACTATCATACTTTATTCGAATATGTTGAAGAAGAAAACATACATAAATTAATTAAAGCAGAGATTGATGAATTTGATGAATTTTGTTGGGTGGATTTTGATGATGCAAGCGATTTAGATGAATTGGAGCCAAAGGAAATTGCAGAATTGTTATATTTGGCTCACAAAAAAGAACCACTTGGGAGAGCGTTTTTCCCACTTTTGAAAAATAGATTTGTCTACTTTTCACATGATGACGGTTGGTACAACAAAGTGTATTACCGTAGAATCGCTGATTTCGTAGGAATGCTTAGCAAAGTAATTCCATACAAACTCGGTTCATTTGGAAAAAAACGATTCTCTTTCTTTCAAAAATCGAAAATATTCCCAGCAATTTCAAAAGAAGTCATTCTTGGGCTTGTTCCATTAATGGAAGATGGATTGTACATTGATTTGGCAGGGAAAATTGAGTCAAGAAGAGGCTTAGAGATTCCTGTATATGTAGTTGGTTCGTATGAAAGTACGGATGAAGTACTAGATAACGTAGAGGAATTAAAAGAAGATGCAACCGAAACTGGCTGGCTTATTTTTGATAAGAAAGAACAAGAGTGGCAATGGGTTGTAGACTAAGAGAACTTGACGAATTAGGTCAAGTTTTCTTGTTTTTGAAAGGAGAAAAAATGAAGAAATATTATACAGCAGTAGGTATTGTCAGCATTATTCTTGTTGCAGTACTACTTTTAACTTGTCCGAAAGAGTCTGATTTCAGGTCTTATTTAGAGGACAAGTATGCATTGATTTGTAATCAAGATAGCTTTGAATGTACACAAAATGTAGATAAGAAAGAACAAAAAATGAAGTTTGTAAGTACGGATAGACGAAACGGTGTATTTTTTATCACAGTGAAACAAACTTTTGAAACAGAAACTGGTAAAAAGAAAGAGTATAGTGGAACAGGCATATTCGGTACATTTCTTTTTGTTACGGAAAAGACTTTCTAATTATAGAAGGTCTTTTTTTTATGCGTATGTTCATATAGATGAAGTAAGACAAGCATAGGAGGGATGAGAATGAAAAAAACATGTGTGGTTTGTGGTGGAGAAGAATTCTTTTCATCGACATTATATGCACGTACGAAACAAGACTGGGCATACGCCCCAAACATGTATCGTTTTGAAAAAGTATTTATTGAACACCGGGATGAAGAAAATTATCCAGTGTTTCAAGAAATTACAGCAAAACATTGCTGTGGATGTGGACATATTATGTTGTATCATGAGTAAACACACCAAGTAATACTTGGTGTGTTTTTATAATGCTGATAAAGCAAGTGGATACAGTAACGTAAATAAAACAGAAAAACTACCAAATCCAATGGCTGTATATCCGAGTGTTTTTGCTCCAAAATTAACAGCCAATAAGCCAACTGAAATGGAAAGGGAACCAAGGGTGACTGGATAAAAGGCAATCGAGAATAAAGAAAGAAATAGTGCTACATAGCCGATAAGTGTACCGGTGTTTGTACCTTCTATTTCATGTGCAATTTCTTTACGTCTATGTTTAATCGGAAGATGTCCTGGCGTGATTTCAGCTGCATATTCTTCGTTTTTTTCACCACTTTTAAAATGATGTGTTCGCTTTTTGGGCATGTACATCTCTCTCTTTCAATTGGGTGTATCTTTATTATCTTTCATAAAGAAGAGAACATGAGTATGAGTTATATCCAAGTAAAGCAAAATTTGGAGAATACATAAGTCTGTTGCTATCTTATCCATCTCTCCATGAGAATAAACAGGAATATAGGAAAATGATGTAGAATGGAATGAATGAAAACAAGTGAAAGTAGGGGGAAACATGACAAAGTTTAATTGGCATAAATCCGCAGAAAAAAAATGGGACAACAATGCAGAATCTTGGAACCAAAATAGCCAAGAAATGTGGGATCATGGAAGTCGTAGCACAATTATCCCGTTTTTTGAAAAGTATGTAGAAAATGGTGTGGCAGTATTAGATGTTGGCTGCGGTGATGGATATGGTACATATAAATTAAGTCTAGCAGGATATAAAGCGTGTGGTGTAGATTTATCCGAGCAAATGATTCAAAAGGGAAAGGAACGCGGAGAAGGGCCTAATTTGTCATTTATAAAGGGAGATCTTTCTTCATTGCCTTTTGAAACTGAGCAATTTCCAGCAATATTAGCAGTGAACTCGTTAGAATGGACAGAACAGCCATTACAGGCATTACATGAGATAAAGCGTGTTTTGAGGCCAGATGGACATGCGTGTATTGCTATTTTAGGACCGACAGCAAAACCACGTGAAAATAGCTATCCTCGTTTATATGGAAAAGATGTTGTTTGTAATACAATGATGCCTTGGGAATTTGAACAGCTTGCAGAGGAACAAGGATTTCAAGTAGTCGATGGGATGGGTGTATATAAACGAGGTGTAAATGAAAAAATGCTTGGACAATTATCAGTAGAACTGCAGCAAGCACTAACATTTTTGTGGGTATTTATGCTGAAAAAATAATGCCTGAAGAAATGTGCAAAATTTAGGAGGGAAATAAGTGCAGAAAATACAAAAAACTGATACAATATCAGCAGAACCAATTAAAGGGGGACTAGGGTATATGACAACTACTACAACAGTTAAATCCGATATTGAAATTGCACAAGAAGCAAGTATGAAGAAAATTCAAGAGATCGCAGCTGAGTTGAACCTTTTAGAAGAAGAATTAGAGCCATATGGTCATTATAAAGGAAAATTATCTCTTGATATTTTTAAGCGCTTACAAACGGAAAAGGACGGAAAAGTTGTTTTAGTAACAGCGATTAACCCGACTCCAGCAGGAGAAGGTAAATCAACGGTAACAGTTGGTTTAGGTCAAGCTTTTAATAAAATTGGTAAAAAAGCAGTCATTGCACTTCGTGAGCCATCACTTGGACCAACAATGGGATTAAAGGGTGGCGCAGCAGGTGGAGGTTATTCACAAGTTGTCCCAATGGAAGATATCAACCTTCACTTTACTGGTGATATTCATGCCATTACAACTGCAAATAACGCATTAGCAGCATTTATTGATAACCATATTCAACAAGGAAATACACTTAAAATTGATACACGTAAAATCGTTTGGAAGCGTTGTGTCGATTTAAATGACCGTGCACTGCGTAATGTAGTAATTGGTCTTGGAGGACCAGTTCAAGGTGTACCACGTGAAGACGGTTTTGATATTACAGTAGCATCTGAAATTATGGCTGTATTCTGCCTTGCGACAGATATTCAAGATTTAAAGATGCGTTTATCTCGCATTGTCGTTGCTTATAATATGGACAATGAGCCTGTAACAGTTAAAGATTTAGGCGTAGAGGGAGCGTTAACACTTCTATTAAAAGATGCGTTAAAACCAAACTTAGTACAAACATTAGAAAATACCCCAGCAATCATTCATGGCGGACCATTCGCTAATATCGCTCACGGTTGTAACAGTGTTATTGCTACAACAATGGCAGCAAAATTAGGTGACTATGTGATTACAGAAGCTGGTTTCGGCGCAGACTTAGGTGCTGAGAAATTTTTAGATATTAAAGCGCGTGCAGCTGGTATTAAACCAGAAGCAGTCGTTATCGTTGCGACAATTCGTGCGCTTAAAATGCACGGAGGCGTAGCGAAAGATCAGTTAAAAGAAGAAAATGTAGATGCGTTAGCAAAAGGAATGGAAAACTTACAAAAGCACGTTGAAACAATTCAAGCGTTCGGTGTTCCATTCGTAATCGCCATTAACAAATTCATTACAGATACAGATGCAGAAGTTGCATACTTACAAGAATGGTGTAATGAGCGTGGCTACGAAGTATCCTTAACAGAAGTTTGGGAAAAAGGTGGCCAAGGCGGTGTGGACCTTGCTGAGAAAGTATTAAAAGTAATTGAAAAAGGTGACAATAAATACGCACCACTTTATGAATTAGAATTGCCATTAGAAGAAAAAATCCGTACAATTGCTCAAAAGGTATATGGCGCAAAAGACATTGAATTTGCTCCGAAAGCACGTAAGCAATTGACTCAATTTGCAGGAGAAGGTTGGAGTAACCTCCCAGTATGTATGGCAAAAACACAATATTCTCTTTCTGATGATGCGACAAAATTAGGTCGACCATCTGACTTTATTGTTACAATTCGTGAACTGAAACCATCTATCGGTGCAGGGTTTATTGTAGCGTTAACGGGAACAATGTTAACAATGCCAGGCCTTCCAAAACAACCAGCTGCACTTCAAATGGACGTAAATGAAGATGGAAAAGCAGTAGGGTTGTTTTAAAAGGTTGTAATTCATCTCGTTTATCTGTAAACTATATATACATCAAGTGGCGCCTTTCCATCGAAAGGCGCCTGTTTTTTGGAGGAAATTATGTTTGATCCAACTGCTTTTGACAACTTAAAAGTGATCGTTGAAGGGGCTGTCTATGATTTTGACTTACATGGCGATATTCTTGTAACGGATCGAAAAGATATGATGGACCTTGCCTCGCTAAGTCGTATATACAATATTTCATTTCAATTAAATGAACCGTTTGAAACGCTAGTAGAAGCGATATTTTCATTATCTGTAGATGCGAAGAATTTATCGGGTGAGATATTGGAAGTACCCGAGTTTATACCAGGGTGTGAAATGAAATTAGGGTTTACATTTTCCTTACAGCACCCGGAAGAAGACTGTCAAGAAATTGAAGAATTGTTACAATCTATCTGGGGAAAAGAGCGAATGATTACGCAACAAATTTCATACGAATATAATAAGCAAGCGATTTCATATCATAATAAGGTAGAAGTTCTATTTCAAAAAGCGATTACAGAAGACCATGTTGATGATTTAATAGCTGTTATTTCTCACATGATAGAAACGGTGCGAGCAATACAACATTTTCTTCAAAAATAGAGATAAAGGAGAAAAACAAATGATAAAAGATATGCAACCATTTTTACAACAAGCTTGGGAGAAGGCTGGTTTTAAAGAGTTTACTGAAATTCAAAAACAAGCAATTCCAACGATTTTAGAAGGACAAGACGTTATAGCTGAATCTCCAACTGGAACAGGAAAAACATTAGCGTACTTATTACCACTTTTACATAAAATTAATCCTGAAGTGAAACAACCACAAGTTGTAATCCTAGCACCAACACGTGAACTTGTTATGCAAATTCATGAAGAAGTTCAAAAGTTTACAGCTGGAACTGATATCTCAGGTGCGTCTTTAATTGGTGGTGCGGATATTAAGCGCCAAGTGGAAAAATTGAAGAAACATCCGAAGGTAATTGTTGGTTCACCAGGACGTATTTTAGAATTAATTCGTATGAAAAAGTTAAAAATGCATGAAGTGAAGACAATTGTATTTGATGAGTTTGATCAAATTGTAAAACAAAAAATGATGGAAGCTGTGTTTGATGTCATTAAATCGACAATGCGCGATCGTCAATTAGTATTCTTTTCGGCAACAATGACAAAAGCTGCAGAAGAAGTAGCACGTGATTTTGCAGCTGAGCCACAATTCGTTCGTGTCACACGTACGGAGACAAAGAGTTTAGTTGAGCATACGTATATCGTTTGTGAACGTCGTGAAAAAAATGATTACATTAGAAGAATTATGCATATGGGGAATGTAAAAGCAGTTGCCTTTTTAAATGATCCGTTCCGCCTAGATGAAATTACTGAGAAGCTGAAATTCCGTAAAATGAAAGCAGCGGCTCTTCATGCGGAAGCAAGCAAACAAGAACGTGAAGCGACGATGAGAGCATTCCGTCAAGGGAAATTAGAAATTCTACTTGCAACTGATATTGCAGCGCGTGGATTAGATATCGATGATTTAACGCACGTAATTCATTTAGAATTACCAGACACAGTAGATCAATATATTCACCGTTCAGGTCGTACAGGACGTATGGGGAAAGAGGGGACGGTCGTTTCTCTAGTTACACCGCAAGAAGAGCGCAAATTACTTCAATTTGCGAAGAAACTAGGCATTGTGTTTAAGAAGCAAGAAATGTTTAAAGGAACATTTGTAGAATCTAAACCGAAAGCACCAAAGAAAAAGAAACCAACATTCACTGGGAAGAAGAAGCCTAGATAATGTGAAGCTTCCATTTATATTGGAATAATAAGAGTAAAAAGGCGTGTCGGCATGTATAAAGCAGTCACGTCTTTTTATTGTTTTTGTATGTAATATAAAAAGCTATGTCAAATAACGATGTTGATATTTGAATGACAGGAACGTTTGTTCTATAATAGAAAGAGCTATTAAATATATCGAAAGAGGGTTGATGTAGTATGGATACGCAAGTGATTACGAAATTTAAAATATTCAAATCGGCTAGTGAGGTGTTTGAAACTATAGTAGATCCTGAAAAAATGTCTAATTATTGGTTTTCATCCGGAACTGAAAGACTGGAACAAGGCAAGACGATTACATGGAGATATGATGAATATAATGCAGAAGTTGTAATACGTGTATTAGAAATTGAGAAAAATAAAAAAATCGTATTCTCATGGGGAGGATATGATGAAGAAACCGTTGTTACAATTACATTGAGTGAATTGGATTATACGAGTACAATGATTGAGGTAAATGAATCAGGTTTGAAAGAAGATGACCCCGAAATCGTAAACAAAATGCTAGGACAAAAAGAGGGCTGGGTATATGTGTTAACTTGTTTAAAAGGCTATTTGGAAAATGGGGTTAATAATTTGAGAGCGTCATTAATTCATTGATAAAATAACTTCACGTTTAAAAGAACCTTTCGGCTCTTTTAAACGTGAAGTATCTAATTTTCAAGAAGCACCCACTCCAAGCAACCCGTAAGAGTGTTAAGTGGTGTGTAGTTCACTAGTAGTTTTTAAAAAGAAGAAGCCTTTCTCAATAGCAGTTTCTATATAACCGACGATTTGATTAAATGTAAACACTTGTAAGTCTGCATGTAAATCTTGCTCCGGATACAACATATCATCGAAAATAAATTTTTTAAAAGCTAGAACGTTTTCTTCAGTCACTTCCTCGATCTTTGCTATGTTTGCTTTTTGATTAAGAAAAGAAAGAAATTGCTGCTCTTTATCGTAATGATGTAATAGTTTTGCATTCAACAATTTAAAATCGTTATGATATAGGGATAACATTGTTTTGTCATGCTCGATTCTATGTTTGAGCCAAGGAAGAAAAAATCCGTTCAACCAATTATCATCAGCGATAAGGTGTGTGTAATAACCTAAAATAAAAGGGGAGTCTATAAATGATTCATATTTATGAAGAAATGCATCATAATCGATTCTTCTCGTATAGTTTTTTGTAGTACCAGCGTAGAAATGGGACTTTTCTTTTTCGGCTTTTGAATAAACTGCATCAGGAGCGACTCCACCGAGTAGGAAAGATGTTCGATCTTGAATGGATAATTTCTCTGCAATACCATCAGCAATAATTAAGTGCATAATTCGTGATCCCATATATAACACCTCTATTTCATATCCAAAATGATTTTCCCCGTACTTTTTCTACTTTCGACCCACTCATGTGCTTTCCCTGCATCTTGCAATGGAAAACGTTTACCGACTTTAATTTGCAGGCGGCCATCCCGTAAATATTGAAACACTTGATCGGCGGTATGACGGAGCAAGTGAGGACGCTCCTTACGAGTTGTTCCAAAACTAAAGCCAAGAATGGAACGGCAACTTGCATGTAAATCTTTTGTCTGGAATGTGCCAATTTCACCACTGGCATTCCCAAAGTGAACAAGACGGCCATAGTAAGCGAGACATTCTAAGCTTTTTTCTGATACTGCACCGGAAATGGAATCTAATATGACATTTGCGCCTTCTCTATTAGTAAATTCATTTACTTTCTCTACAAAATCTTCATTTTGATAACAGATTACGTGGTCAGCACCAGCCTCTAAAGCAATTTTTCTTTTTGCTTCTGTTCCGACTGTTCCAATAACCTTATTAGCACCCAATAGCTTAGCCAATTGAATTGCAGTTGTACCAATTCCACCAGCTGCTGCATGAATCAAAACCGTTTCATTTTGCTGTAATCTTGCTACATTTGCAAGCAAATTGTAACTTGTAAAAGATACAATAGGACAAGCAGCGGCGGTCGTGAAGTCAACTTCATCAGGTAACACAAACGTAAGGTTTTCATTTGCAACAACATATTCAGCATATGATCCATTAAGAGGAAAAGCGATTACGCGCTGTCCTACGCGGATGTTTTTTACATCCGAACCGACTTGTTCTACAAGTCCTGCCGCATCTATACCAGGGATAAATGGTAGTTTGCGATTTCCTTTTTTTTCATAGCGAGATTTAATATCGGCAAAATTGACGCTTGTTGCGATAACACGGATCAACACTTGTTTTTCTGTAATAGTGGGCATATCTATTTCTCTATACTTCATTGTTTCTGGACCACCGAATGCAGTTACGACAATAGCCTTCATCATATATCCCCCTTAAAATAGATTGTACATTTAATTTTAAGCACTGATCATAAAATGGAAAATTATATAATTGTTATGGTGGATTATAAGCTAACGTTATGAAGTAATTGAGTTTAAATCAATTTATATAAAAAATATGTTAAAAAATCGAACGGAATGTTTTTTACTTGCCAATATATAGTGTAAGACAAAGGAGGGACAATGAATGGATCAGGAAAAAGACTATCATCATCTCATCCAATTAACTCTATCAGGAAATCAAGATGCATACAGTGAATTGTATGATAAGACAATTCAAGATGTTTATAAGACAGCACATTTTTTGATAGAGGAAAAAACAGATGTAGATGATGTAGTCCAGGAAATATACATACAGTTATATCAATCACTTAGTAAATATAATCGAGAAAAACCTTTTCGGCCGTGGTTAATAGGGCTCGCAATCAGACAAATTCACTCATATCGGAGAAGAAGATGGATGCGTTTACGTATTGTCAAGAAAGCTGAAGAACAGAGAAAACCGATTGAATTTGATTTTTCTAATGATGTTGTGGACAAGATTTCGAATCAAAAGCTTATCGCTCTCATTCATAAATTACCTTACAAATTGAAACAAGTCATTATCTTGCGGTATTTACACGATTATTCACAAGAAGAAGTAGCGAATATTTTACATATTCCGGTTGGAACGGTTAAATCACGAATTCATGCGGCGCTAAAGAAATTACGTCAAAAAGAGCAAGTAGAAGAAATCTTTTTAGGAGAGGTAGGGGATGCGAAGTGAGTTTAGAGTATCGGGTAAGGGAATCTATACAAGAAGAAGCAAAGGGAATTATACCGCCACCTGAGTTGAAAGAAAAAGTAATGATTCAAATAAAAGTAAAGCGCGGAGGGAAAACGATGAAAAAGCGTCTTATCACAGGAGTACTAGCAGCAGCACTATTAATTCCAACCACTGGTTTTGCGTATCAATCTATTATGGCTGATGGTATTTATGGATCGTTTGATAATTTGAAGAAACATGCAGCAAACGCCACATTGCAAGGGTATTTGCGATTAGATGCTAAACTATCACAAGCAAAAGGAGAAATTGGTGAAAAGGAATATGAAGAATTTACAAAGCATTTGAAAAAACTTACAAATGCAAAGCTTACATATGGAGATTCTAACGGTAATATTGATTATGATCAATTATCACCGGCGAAAAAAGAGGAAATGAAAAAGATAGTGATGGTACTTCAGCCGTATTTTGATAAATTGAATGGGGATAAATCTAGTAAAGAAGTATTAACTTCTAAAGAGTATGAACAGTATATAGATGCATTAATGACCTATGAGAAAGTGCAGGTGAAAATTAAATCAAGCGGACATGTAACGGTGGAAGAAGTTCCCGAAGCGTATAAAGAGGAATTTGTACAAGCGGATCGGTTTATGGAGTATGTAAATGGAAAGGTTCAACAAATAAATTAAGAGTATGAAAAGAAGAGCCGTTGTTTAATCACAGGGTTCTTTTTTCGTTATTACTTAAATTTTTTCATCGCATGTATAGCTACTCTCAGAAGGAGAAGCGCACTAATAAATAACCGACGTAGTCAAATACATTTAAAAATTGATCGTTTGGCTCTTTTGCATTGCTTGCTAAATGTGAGACTCTCACAGATATACATACAGAAGATAGGGGAGGGAGGCTCGTATCATGTTAGCTTTCTTTTTTTATGAAACAATCTAAGGAGGAGTAACCAGCTATTATGTTTATTATTTTAACCGAGAAGACCCCTTCCTCTAAACGAAGTGAAGGTGGGGGATGAATCGGTTTTTTCCTTTTAAAGAAAATATCTCTTTTTTGTAGAACTAACGTTCGATTCGATGTATAATGAACTTACCAAATAAAAGGAAGTGAGAACAGGTGAAGAAAGCGTATTTTTCGAAACGGATTTACAAGATAGATGTACCGCATGAAATGGTAGATACATTGTCAGAGACGATCGAAACAATTAATCAGGCAAAACGCTTTGCGTTTCAAACGATTGTTCGTGAAAAACGTTGGAACCGTAAGTTGTATTCGGACAGTCTTCATCTCGTTCTCAAGCGGAAATACCAATTGAATGATTATTATGCAAACAGTGCGGTGCAAGAAGCAAAGGCGTTGTTTACAGGTTTAATGGCGTTACAGAAATTATATGAGAAGCAAACGCAAGAGAAGCTAAAGAAACTCAAGAAGAAGTTGAAACAAGAACGGACAAAACTAACAAATCTTCGCAAAATCAAACAAAGTTGTGTGAAAGGAATGCTGACGTTTCCGAAAAACACCCGCTTCACAAAGCACAAAAACCTCATCTCCTTATCCCGTAAAAAAGACACCTTAATTTGGCTACATGAATATTTGTTTGAACACCAATACTTAGATGTTCAAATCAAAAGAATTCAGGCGAAAATTGGTCATCTCACTCACAGACAATCCCGTTTAACCCAAAAACTTTCATCCGATCAAACGCATATTCCAAGTGCAGTATTTGGAAGTAAAAAACTGTTTCGCTCGCAATTTACTATCCGCGAGTTTGTACGTAACCATGACAAATGGAAAACATTATTTTTCCGTGCTCGAAATAAACAACTGATACTATCTGGCCGTAAAGATGCCAAACATGGCAATTTTGTATTTCAGTATGTGCTGGAGACAAAAGAATTGTGGATGACGACAAGTTCTGGGAAAACAATTATGTTTCCATCTGTTACGTTCCAGTATGGGCAAGAAACCATTGAAGAAGTAATCACAACTCAATTACAGTGTAAGAATAAGAAAAAGCATGGCAAACCGATCGCATGGTCTGTGGAAGACTATGGTTCCTATTATATTGTGAAATGTGTAGTCGATGTACCGGAAAATCCACACACGAATTACAGTACATCAGATGGTGTGATCGGTGTAGATTGTAATCTTGAGCATTTTGCTTGGGCAAATGTAACGAGGGATGGAAATTATAAAGGAAGTGGTTCCCTTCGTTTTTCTATTATGGGGAAATCTACAGGACAAATCACAAAAATCATCGAAGTGGAAGCGATTCGCTTAGTCGACTTAGCGGAGCGGTATAGCAAGCCGATTGTCATCGAGAAGTTAGATACAACCCAATCGAAAACAGGAGATCGATATGGAAATAAACAAGCAAATCGAATGAAGAGTATGTTCGCGTATGCGAAGATGACAAACGCAATTTTGAATCGTGCAGATAAAAGAGGTGTGGCTGTCTTTCAAGTGAATCCCGCTTACACTTCGATTTCCGGAAAGATGAAATATATGCGGAAATTCGGTATCTCTATTCATCAATCCGCGGCCTTTACAATTGGGCGTCGTGGATTAGGGTATAAAGAAAAAGTACCCCGGGTGCTTCAACCTTATATTCCAAAGAAAGACGCACATCACTGGAGTCATTGGCATCAATTAAACAATCAATTGGATATTCGCACACATCATTTCTATCAGCTATACGATGTAGATCAACCGAAAGAAGCCTTACAAATCGAACAGTTACACTTGTTTGAAAATGAAAAGAAAAAACTAGCAAAACGATTTGCATGATAAAAAAGAGCACTTTGTCCCAGATTTTTACGCTTATTACCAGAGCAGATAATAAGTCTAGGAACTGGATGCATGACAAAGTGTTCTAGCCTCGATATAAGAAAAAGTAGTTGTACCTATTTTGTTTGCCTTTCGTCGGAAGATAGAATGGGTCGTCTTACATTACATATAGACACTACCGAACTCTATATCGTTGTATCCTCTTTGTTGAACGAGAGGAACTGTTTTTGTGAGGACAGAGACAGGAGAATCCCTCACCTCAAACTCTTGTAGAGGTAGGTGGGGTAGTTCAATATTACAGAAAATGTTGTATTTAGAAGAATGATAGTAGCTAAGTAAGGAAAGAAGTGTCCGAGGGGTGAAAAGTATAACATAGGTGAAAAACCAATCAATATTGAAGGAAGGACAAGGCCTATAAATTTATCTAGTTGAAATTTCCATACATGTTGATTTTTCTTGTTATGAATAAGCTGGCAGAAGCGCAGTACACCACCAATGAAAAAGGGGAAAAATACAAAGAAAAATATTCGAGGATATATATGAAAGGATAGCTCAGCTTGTTGATCTAAATAGAATTGAATTTTCCCTCCTGTAAATAGCAATATAACAATGAATAAAGTGAAACATAAGTATTTGATTATTTCTTTCATCGTTTCCCTCCTTTTTGTATATGTGTATGATTCAAAAAATATATTCAAAGAAAGAGGATATATGCTTGAAATAGAGCATGATATCCTCGGGTGTTTTTTCACTTAGTTAGTAGTCGTTTTAGCCTTTTCTTGCTTTGTAAGATAATCAATAATTCCCATCGCACTGATTTCCATATCTAGTTTTATCACATCGTAAATAGAATGAGTTGCTGGTACGTCTTGCTGTGAAAGGTGTAAGGATACCTTTTCAAGCAGCAAAACATATAGTTCATGACTTGCCGTTTCAAAATCCTGATTTTTTTCAAATACTTGTTTTCCAGTCTCAACAAAGATAGGTAGCCAATACTCAAGCTGTTTATACACTTCAGAAACATGGGAAGATGCACCGTAATGTCCAAAATAGATGGAGTCAACTTTCATACTTCGGATGCGATCTTTTGCCGCCATCATCGCATCTGGTTGAAACTGTGATGGAGATGTGGTGGGTAAATATAGTTCAACGCCAAGTTCAACTAGTTCTCGATAATAAATACCAATTGTGTCACCTGTGAAAATGCCATTTGTTAAAGAGTCATGGATGCTAATATGGTGTTTTGCATGTCCTGGTGTATCATAAAATGTGAGCGTCCGATTTTTTGAAATTTGTAGTACATCACCATCTTGTACAATATGGACGCGTTTTTCTGGAATAGGAAGGATTGGATTGAAGAGTTCATCAAAAGCATCGCCATATACAGCTTTGGCACCTTGGATTAATTTTGTAGGATCAATCATATGACGTGCGCCACGTGAATGGACGAATAGAGTAGCATTTGGGCACTTTTCCATCATTAAACCGGCGCTACCAGCATGATCAAGATGAACATGTGTAACAATGATATTTTTAACATCTGCTAAGTCGATACGTAATTGATGTAAGCCGTTTAGAATGTACGGAAGAGAAGGGGCTGCACACGTTTCGATTAAAGTAATATCATCACCTAGTAAAACGTATGTACCTGTACGCTCGTTATGTTGTAAATCGTAATCATCAATGATATATAACTGAGAGGATAATTGTTCAACTTTTTTCATATGAATCACTCCTTATAGTCTAATGTTCTTTTATTATAAAATAAAAGGCAGAAAACGAAAAATCGTTTTCTGCCTTTATGTAATGTTGTTATTTACTTTGTTCTTTGCTAACTGACATAATAAAGAATCCGACAATTCCGCCAACTAGTGGAAGAGAAATCATTCCTGCAAGTGAAAAATACTTGCTTAAAAATAGCCCATTTACATCCATAACCCAACCAGTAACAAACAGTAACATCATGTATAGTACGAAATAAAACTCGCGATTTGAAAGCATTTCACGTTGTGCAGTTTTCATTATCAACACCATCCTTTATGCATTGTAATGGAATTGAAAATGTCACAATTTAGAAGGTAAACTGTCACATTTTGTTCACAATTTAATTGTAAAACTTTCCAATCTATTTGTCTAGTAGTTTGTGTCGAATTTTTGAATGGAAATAAAGCGCTGTTATTAGACGAGAGAGATAAATACATATATGATGAGAATAAATATGAAATGATAGAGAGGAGCAGATATATATGACAGTTTATGATTTTTCTGCAAAAACAATTACAGGTGAAGAAAAATCATTGCGAGAGTATGAAGGTAAAGTTCTTCTTATTGTAAATGTCGCAAGTAAGTGTGGATTTACACCACAATATAAAGGGTTGCAAGCTATCTATGAAAAGTATAAAGAGCAAGGACTTGAAATCTTAGGTTTCCCGTGTAACCAATTTGGAGGACAAGAACCAGGTACAGAAGAGGAGATAACAAGCTTTTGTGAATTAAATTACGGTGTATCCTTTCCGATGTTCGCCAAAGTTGATGTGAAAGGTGATAACGCGTATCCGCTATATACATATATGACGGAGCAGGCACCGGGCATACTTGGCATGAAGGCGGTTAAGTGGAACTTTACGAAATTTTTAATAGGGCGTGATGGGAAAGTGATAGATCGTTTTGCGCCGCAGACGAAGCCAGAAGAGTTGGAGAGAGAGATTGAAAAAGTATTGTAAAAAAGAAGCTCAAATATGAGCTTCTTTTTTATGTATACTAGCGTTCGTATACAACTCAGTCGCCATCTCTGTCTAATTTACAGCTATATCCATGTTGTTCATTATATAGCTGTATTTTTTACTTCTGCATCGTTCGTATAGAATATATGTTTAGTCGTTAACTTTTGTAGGTTGTATTTGTTGTATAGTCTGCTGTTCTTCTTTAACAGCAGTCATTGCTGATGTTTTTTCATGGTGAGGTTTTGCGATACTTGTTAAACCTTGAAAAGCCACAAATAAAACAGCTGCAGTAATAAATTGTATTTTCGCTACACCCGTTTTCTTAATAACAGATAGTATTGCGAGAGTGAGGAAAAAGATACATAAAATGAAACTTAGATTAGCAAAAAAGTTAACAATTGGATGTTTAGTTGTATCGGCAGCAGTTGCTATTGATAAAATTGAAATCATAAAACAAATAACAGAAGGTCTGCCGTAGTTCATTGCCTCTCCATTTCCCCTAAAGAATGCAATGATACATAGAATTAGTAGAATGAAAGCGATTATGAATAAAGACCCACCTATACTACCTAAAAATGCCATTTTAATACCTCCATTCGCAAGATTACTCGCTATTAATTATATAGGAATATATTAGAAATTACATGATTTCTAGAGGGAATAAGAAAATTTTATTTCTTTTTGATGGGCTTTTAATTAGATTTCTTTATATAAGGAAAAGTAGATTTAATTGCTATTACTTTTTTGTAAGAAATTCATAGATTAATAGTAACTCGTCTGAAAGGAGGGTTCTAATGGACTTACAATTATTGGTGAAGTGTATTTTAGAAGAAAACGGAGCATTCTTTTTAGTAACAAAAGTAGATGATGTTATCACGTTAAAAATACCAATCACAGCAAACTTAGCAGCTTTATTTTTAGCATTAGGTGTTCCAAGATGCGAGTAGTGTGAGGTAGGACAGTAGATAGATGAAGTAAATCTTCATCTATCTACTAAATAAACATAATATTATTATGTAAACAAATTGAATTTTAAAAGTGCCACCTCACTTATTTTATAAGGAGGTGGCACTTTTATATTTTACAAAACATATAACCTTAAAACTGCTCATTCTTCTCCCAAGACTCTACAATATAATGAGCAATTGTCGGATTAAATCCTTTTCCAACTAAGAACATAATCGCAGAAACCTCTGTCATAGCATGTTTGTGAGAGGTATGCTTTGCCTCGTTCATTCCGTACTCTACCCATGGTTTTACGAAGTCCAATACAGGTTTCTTTAAAGATAAAAATTGTGTCCCAACAACTTGTTGGATTTGTTGTTGTGTTGGCTCAGTGGGAATAGCTGTAGTAGGACCTGGAGGCAAGATTTGTATTTGCGCCGGATCAAATGGAGCTGGTGGTAAGATTTGTGGCTGAGTTGGATCTAATGTTGGTGCCGGTGGTGAAACACGCGGGTCCTGGTATGGTTGATACATGTGTGGTTGTTGATAGGGATTTTGCTGATATTGGGTTTCATGGGATTGCTGAGCTACGTATGGATTTTGTTGATACTGAGTTTCATGAGCTTGTTGGGTTAAGTATTGATTTTGCTGGTATGTCGTTTCGTGAGATTGCTGAGCTACGTATTGATTTTGTTGGTATTGTGTTTCGTGAGTTTGTTGTGCTACGTATGAATTTTGTTGATGTTCAAATTCCTGTTGTTGTGGTTCTTGGTCTTCAAGCTGCGGCTCTCGATATTGTTGTTCTTGATTTTGAGGATAGTATGGTTGCTGCGGATAAGGATGTTGATTGTTATAGAACATTTTATTTCCTCCTTCAGATCCTTCATGATTATGCATACAAAATAGTGTATGGGCAGACAAGAAAATATGTGATGAAAAAATGAGGGCGTGTTACAATAGGGAATTGGGTGAAGATAAATGAAAAAACAAGAACAAATACAAAAAACAATTGATTTTGTAAAACATATTTTAGAAAAGGATGCCAGTGGACATGATTGGTACCATATTGAACGTGTACATAAATTAGCGATTTCTTTGTCTGAAAAAGAAGGTGGGAATCGTTTTGTAATTGAGATGGCAGCTTTACTTCATGATGTAGCGGATGAGAAATTAAATGAAAGTGAAGAAGCTGGTATGAAAAAAGTTTCTGATTGGCTAGAAGGATTGGGTGTTGCTGAAGAAGAAAAGGAACATATCCTTTATATTATTGCGAATATGTCATATAAAGGTGGACATGGTGGTAATGTAGAAACAGTGGAAGGAAAGATTGTTCAAGATGCGGACAGATTAGATGCACTTGGTGCAATTGGGATCGCCCGCACGTTTGCTTACGGTGGTGCAAAAGGACGTTTAATGTATGATCCGAACATTCCACCTAAAGAAGAGATGACAAAAGAAGAATATCGAAAAAATGATGATCCATCATTAAATCATTTCTATGAAAAGCTTTTGAAGTTGAAAGATTTAATGAATACAGATGCTGCGAAGCGAGAGGCTGAAGTTCGTCATCGCTATATGGAAGAGTTTATCGAACAATTTATGAAAGAGTGGAATGCGCAAATATGAAAATGCTAACAGTAGAAAACGTATCAAAATCATATGGGGATAAACCGTTATTCGATGGATTATCATTTAGTATTGCTGAGGGACAACGTGCAGGAATTATTGGTGTAAACGGTACAGGGAAATCTACATTATTAAAAATTATTGCAGGGGTAGAGATTCCTGATACAGGTGATATGACGCATACGCGTGGCTATACAATTAGCTATTTATCGCAGCAACCGGATTTTAATGAAAATTTGACAGTGCTTGAGCAAGTATTTCACGGTGATACACCGCTAATCCGCCTTCTTCGAGAATACGAACAAGCATTATTAAACATAGAAAAAGACCCAAGTAATGAAAAAGTGCAGGAGCAATTATTTGCAGTGCAGCAACGTATGGATGCGATGAATGCATGGGAAGCAAACGCGAATGCCAAATCACTTTTAACGAAGTTAGGTATTACAGATTTCACAGCAACTGTTGGAAATTTATCTGGTGGACAAAAGAAACGTATCGCAATGGCACAGTGCTTTATTGAAACACCAGATTTATTAATTTTAGATGAGCCAACGAACCATCTTGATCATGAAACGGTAGAATGGCTAGAAGAGTACTTAGCACGTTATACAGGAGCCGTTTTACTTGTAACACATGATCGTTATTTCTTAGACCGTGTAACCAATCGTATTTTTGAACTGGATAATGGTAACCTGTATAGCTATGAAGGAAACTACAGTACGTTTTTAGAAGCAAAGGCACTTCGTGAAGAGCAAGAATTAGCACAAGAATCAAAACGTCAAAACTTATATCGCCGTGAACTTGCTTGGATTCGCCGCGGTGCGAAAGCTCGTTCTACAAAACAAAAAGCACGTATTCAGCGCTTTGAAGAGTTGAAAGAGCAAGAAGGTCCAGCAGCGAAGCAATCTGTTGATATTTCACTGAGCGGGAGCCGATTAGGAAAGAAAGTACTTGAATTAAAAGATGTGACGAAAAAGTTTGGGGATAAAACAGTCCTTCACAACTTTAATCATATCGTAAAACCAGGCGATCGAATTGGTATTATTGGGGCTAATGGCAGCGGAAAATCATCTTTATTAAATATGCTTGCAGGCAAATTATCACCTGACAGTGGTGAAATTGAAGTTGGACAAACTGTGAAAGTTGCTTATTATACGCAAGAAAATGAAGAGATGAACTTAAACCAACGTATGATTGAATATATTAAAGAAATTGCAGAAGTCATTCATACAACGGATGGTAAAGTTATTGGAGTATCCCAAATGCTTGAGCGTTTCTTATTCCCACCGCATTCACATGGAACACCGCTTGGTAAACTATCTGGTGGTGAAAGAAGACGTCTGTATTTATTACGTCTTTTAATGGGAGAGCCGAATGTACTTCTATTAGATGAGCCGACCAACGACTTAGATACACAAACGTTAACAGTACTAGAAGACTATTTAGAAGATTTCCCGGGTGTCGTTCTTACGGTATCGCATGATCGCTATTTCTTAGATAAAGTAGTAGACGAATTATTTATCTTTACTGGTGGCGGAGAAGTTCGTGAATTTCTAGGAAGCTATAGTGATTACCTAGATATACAAAAGGCGCAAGAACTATTAGAAAAAGTAGAAGTACAGAAGGAAAAGAAAGTGGAAGAAGCTCCAAAACAACAACGTAAACGTAAACTTTCTTATCACGAACAACGTGAATGGGAAACGATTGAAGATACGATTGCAGGGCTTGAAGAGAAGCTTGAAGCGCTTGGAGAAGAACTCGCAAATGTCGGTTCTGATTTCACAAAGGCGCAAGAACTTTCTGAAGCGCAAGAGCAAACGGAAGAAGAACTAGAAAAAGCGATGGAACGCTGGAGCGAACTATCTGACATCGTTGAAGGTTTAAAATAAAAACAAGCTGCATATATTGAAATGTAAAGAGAAAAACTTTACACTATTGGTAGAACCTATTTTAGGAGGGAAAAAATGAGAACATCTAATCCAATGTTGAAGAAAGAGGCATTTCGTAAAGAAGGAGCAAGTGCATCTGCAATGACAATTGGCGGAGCGGTAGGTAAAACATTTATTATGCTTGTCTTGCTTCTTGCAACGTCTGTCTATTCATACATACAGATGTATACTGGGAAAATGCAAATGCCAGTTTTAATTGGGGCATTAATTGTGGCTGCAATCATCGCATTTGCGTCTATGTTCTTCCCAAAAATGGCACCTATTACTGCACCTATTTACGCAGCAGTTGAAGGGATTGTTTTAGGAAGTATTTCAGCGGTATATGCGCTCCGTTTTGACAATTCTATTATTTTAAATGCTGTATTACTAACAATTTCAATTTTATTTGCAATGTTAGTTTTATATGCAACTCGTGTTGTAAAAGTAACAGATAAATTCCGCACAGGTGTAATGGCTGCAACGTTTGGAATTTTGATTATGTACTTAATGGTTTTCCTATTAAACATGTTTGGTGTTACTGTTCCGTACATTCATCAAGGCGGAACAATTGGTATCATTATTAGTGCAGTTGTTATTGTAGTAGCTGCATTAAATTTATTACTAGACTTTGATTTAATCGAAAATGGTGCACGTAGTGGCGCTCCAAAATATATGGAGTGGTACAGTGCAATGGGATTAATGATGACATTAGTGTGGTTGTACTTAGAAATTCTTCGTTTTGTTTCTTACTTTACGAAAAACGACTAATTGAAAGAAATCCTGCATGTTTGAAACATGCAGGATTTCTTTTTATGTTTTTTTAGATTCAAAGTGAGGATTTTTCTTTAGAAATATAACATTTTACATTTTTTACCTACACTCTATTTTTTTCTACAATAAAGAAAAAATGTGAGGTGGTATAAATATGATGAATCGAGTTGTATTAATCGGAAGATTGACAAAAGATCCAGAACTATACTACACAAAGCAAGGGATTGCCTATGCACGTATATGTGTTGCGGTAAATAGAGGGTTTCGAAATAGCCTAGGAGAGCAGCAAGCTGACTACATTTACTGCGTTGTCTGGAGAAAATCGGCTGAGAATGTCTCAGAGTATTGCCAAAAGGGTTCGCTCGTTGGGATTACAGGTCGTATTCATACGAGTAATTACGATAATGAACAGGGGAAAAGAGTGTATAAAACAGAAGTTGTGATTGAAAGAATTACATTTTTGGAGCGGAAGAGAGAGGAAGCTCCACGGTAGAGAACGGTGATGTAAGCAAAAAGAAAGCGGTGTAATTACCAGATAACTATTATTTTTCATTAATTCCTTCTCATAAGTAACTGCCCAAAGAGAAATATATCGTTTTTGGGATAATTTAAAACCTTAGATTAATGTAATCTCTAGTAGAATAAAATCAAAACCCCTTGTGCAATATGGACAAGGGGTTTTGTTCAAAGAAAGTATAACTTTTAGAGTAATAATCTAGATCCAAAAGGAAAGCTATTTTGATTGTTCCCAAAAAGTCCTCGAAATTCCTAATTACTCGGCTAAGCTAGCTGCCAATTGTTTTTCTTTCCACAAGAATGTAATGCCAAGACCAACGGCCATAATAACAGCAGCGAAAAGATAAGGATAGTGGATGTTTACATCAAATAGTATGCCGCCTATTGCTGGTCCGACGATGTTACCTAAGCTTGTATAGGTTGAGTTCATTCCAGCAACAAACCCTTGCTCTTTCCCGGCAGATTTTGATAAAAATGTTGTCAATGCGGGACGAAGTAAGTCAAAAGCAAGAAAAATGAAGCAAGTTACCACCAGTACCCCAAAAAAGCTAGAGACTACGGTGGAAACTACTGCTAGTATTGCACCTATAATTAAGCATAATTGAATTAATTTCTTTTCACCGAGTATATCTACCATTTTTCCAAACATAAATATTTGTACAACAACGCCAAAGATTGAGCTTATTGTAATAATAGCTGCAATGTCCTTTGGCATGAAGCCGAATTTATAGTTAGAAAATAGGCTGAAAATAGTTTCATATGCTGATAAGCCGAAAGCGAGTACAAATACAATAATAAATGCGATAAAGTAAAGCGGATTAAGTGATTTTTTTAAATCACTTATAAAATTTGTTTGTTTTGTATTGGCGGAAATTTCGGTAAGCTCTTCTTTTGTTAGTGGTTCCTTTAGAATGAAAATTGACGAAACGCATGCTAAAAACGCAATAGCTGCTGCAAAGAAGAAGGGTGTGCGTACACCGTATTCTGCAATGAATCCACCGATTCCGGGTCCTATAATAAAGCCAGTACTGATGGCAGCAGATAGATAGCCCATCGCTTTCGGCCGTTCCTGTACGGATGTAATATCTGCAACATATGCAGTAACACCGGGCATAATAAAGGCTGCACTAATTCCTCCTAGAGCCCTTGATATATAAAGCATCGATACATTCGTCCCTAAACCAAAGATAAGTTCTGAAGAACCAAAAAGGAATAAGCCGATTATGATCATTTTCTTTCTGCCATAGCGGTCAACCCAGCGTCCTGTGAGTGGTGACATAAGCAGTTGTGCCACCGCAAATACGGCAACAAGGTAGCCCATCGTTTTTCCTGATAATTGCATGAGATTCATAAAAGACGGCATAACAGGGATGATGAGACCAATCCCCAAAAATGCAATGAATATATTGCTTAGAAGAATAATTAATACCATCTTTTGTTCTTTTATTGTTTTCTTCATGTACCAACACCTCTTCCTGTAAGAATCATTGATGTGAGATCCCCCTCCAAAATACTGCCCAAGAGGCCTCTAATTTATCTTTGAGCCGTTTTTCATCATTACCGTATACAAGCTCAAGGATAATGGAATCGATTACTCCTAAGAAGGCAAGGGTTGGCGTTTTTGCTATATCTCCGACTATCACCTTAGCGTCGATCCAATCTTGAAATTTATTCTCCAATAGCACATACACCTTCTCTGATATGTCAATTACTTCTTTTTCGATTGCTTTTGCAAGATGTGCCGGCGGAAAGAATGACATACGTAGCCAAAACTTTAACTGTTCATTTTTTTGAAAAAGATCGATTTCCAATTGTAGCAGCCTGTATAAATCTTTTTCCGGATTTTGTGAATCAATTTTACTTAAGTATTGAAGTTTTGAAGCTAGTTCAGTTTCTTTTGCATCACGTAACACCTGAAGAAAAAGATCATCTTTTCCTTTAAAATGTGAGTAAATGGACTGCTTTTTCATGCCAACTTCTTCAGCTATTAAAGAAAGGGGCGTCCCTTCATAACCATGAATCGTGAAATATTTTAGAGCGGCGTCCTTAATTTCATTACTTTTCAATAAAATCACCTCAATTTTTACGAACGTTCGTCAGTTATGATAGCAAATTAAATAAATGTAAGCAAGCAAAAAATACATTTTGATATCTAAACAAATAACTTTAAAGATTGATATTCAACCTAATTAGGAAAAGCTTTAAAAGAAGGAGAAGGGATGTCAGGATACGAATGGCATCTGGCTGATTTTACTACATGGTGTTGAAGGATACAGTTTCTTACATATAAAAAGAGTACATTCTAAGAAGAAACAACATTAAAATTTTAACTCTTCACTTCGTTTTATATACATCTTAATGTGGGTCTAACCCGGAATAGGTCTTAAGTCTGATTCGAAAACGGTTCTTAAGCTCGTTATGGGAAATCAAAAAAATAGTTAAGATAAGAGTATCAAATCGAAGGGAGGCAAGCACAAGATGAAACAATTTCTAGCGTTTATCGCAGCCGGTATTTTGGCTTTAATTGCTCTTGGTAGTCTTGCTGGTATTGTAGGGTTCGCAATTGGAGCAGGGATTGTGTACTGGAGCTATAAATCATTTGTGCGAGCACAATCATTTTTTGGAAAGTTAGCTTGGGGTATTGCTGGTTTAATCGGCTTGTCAATCGCCCTTTCTCATTCCCCAGCATTAATCGGTATCGCAGCATTAGTCGTTCTATACTACGGATACCGTGAGTGGAAAAAAGAAAAAGATGTAGTAGTTGATTCTGCTTCAGAAGGAGCTAAACCATATAGCAACTTTGAAGATGAGTGGAACAAGTTAATGAAAAACTAATATATAAATCCAAATCAAAAAACAAAATAAACTCTTTCTTTTTAGGTGGGAGAGAGCATCCGGCCATGCATAGAAGCGGTCAGATCCTCTTTTTGTACCATACCAAGTGAAAACAGAGAGAGAAAACCAGTGTAAGTCACCTTTTGTTCTTCGTGACAGCGACTTATATGTAGAAAAATAAACAATGAATTTAAATGAAAAAACTTTAGAGTAGAAGAGAGGAAGATTAGAATGAAACAATCTTTATTCGGACGTGTACGCGATGCAATTTTAGCAGATTTTCATAATGTATTAGATGAGAAGGAAAGAAAAAATCCAATTGCTATGTTAAATCAATATTTACGTGATAGTGAGCGTGAAATAACAAAAATTGAAAAATTAATCGAGCGTCATAAAACATTAAAATCTAACTTTGCTCGTGAACTTGAGCAGGCTCGTTATTTCGTAAATAAGCGATCAAAGCAAGCTGTAATTGCGCAAGAAGCAGGAGAAATACAATTGCACGAACGTGCATTAGAAGAAGTAGCATATTATGAAGGGCAAGTCGCTCGTCTAGAAGAAATGTATGCAGGTGTAGTGGAGCAAATTGATGAGTTAGAACGTCGTCTTTCTGAAATGAAAAATAAGTTAAAAGAAATGAATGCAAAGCGTATGGAATTAATGGCACGCGAAAATATGGCCCATGCGAACCGTCGTATGAATACGGCTCTTCATAAAATGGATGAGAATAATCCGTTCTTACGATTTGAAGAAATTGAAGATCACATTCGTGATTTAGAACTTCGCATGAATGAAGAGCATGAGCGTGATACATTTGATATGAAAATTGCAAAACTTGAGCGTGATATGAAAGAAAAGGATGAAGTATCTTTAACAAAATAATTGTAGTACATCATAAAATGAATTTATAGTGATAGAAAAAAGGTGTTGGAAAGCAATACCTTTTTTTATTTATCCTGCATTAATGGGGAGTAAGCCCCTCATCTTAAAATTCAGCGAAAGGAAGGTAGGGGGTGATTAAAGTTTTACTTTCTATTATTAATCTACTTTTTGGAGCGAAAGAGAGAAAGGGCATTATACTAAAAAGGGATGTATCAATAGCGGCAGTTGGTACATGATATTCATCAATTCTACTAAGACTATAATTGTGATTAGAAAAAGCAAGCGTCTCAGTAGGAGTATAGCGATAGAACATGTTACAATACAGCTAAGAACAAGCAATAAAGGAGAGTTTATTTACGTGAAGATTAAAGCAATTGAACCGACGCCAAGTCCAAATACGATGAAAGTTATCTTAAATGAAGTGTTACCATCAGGAGCACGTAATAATTATACAAACGAAAATACAGAACAAGCACCAGAGCAAGTGCAGCAAATTTTAAAAATTGAAGGTATTAAAGGTGTATACCATGTTGCAGACTTTTTAGCAGTAGAGAGAAATGCGAAGTATGACTGGAAAGTACTTTTACAACAAGTTCGCACTGTGTTTGGAGAAGAAGTGACAGAAGAAGATGAAAGGGAGCAGCTTGCACATTTTGGTGAAGTGAAAGTATTCATTCAAATGTTCTTTACAATTCCAATGCAGGTGAAATTAACAGATGGAACAACGGAAGAGCGAGTTGGGTTACCAGACCGTTTTAAAGAGGCGATTATGAAAGTACAAATGTCTGCGCCTAACGTTGTGAAAGAGCGTAAATGGGTAGAACAAAGTACACGCTATGGCAATTTTGAAGAAATCGGAAAAGAAGTTGTGGAAGAAATTGTAGCTGCTTATCCAGAGGAGCGCGTTGAAAAAACTGTAAAAGAATTATTAGATCAAGCGGGTGCGAAAGAAGTAACGATTGCAAAGCGTGAACCATATAAGGTAACAGAGGAAATGATGGCAGATTCTGATTGGAAAAATCGTTATGCAGCGCTGGAGCAAATGGATCCTACAGAAGAAGATATTCCTGTACTGAAAAAAGCGCTAGAAGATGAAAAAGTATCGATTCGCCGCCTGGCAACAGCGTACTTAGGTATGGTGAAAGGTGAAGAAGTATTGCCATTACTGTATAAGGCTTTACTTGATCGATCTGTAAGTGTGCGCCGTACTGCGGGAGACTGCTTATCAGATGTAGGGGATCCAGCAGCGATGTTTGTTATGATTAAATCACTGAAAGATTCAAGTAAATTGGTACGATGGCGCGCGGCAATGTTCTTATTTGAACTTGGTGATGAAAGTGCAATTCCAGCATTACGCGCTGCGCAGGATGATCCAGAGTTCGAAGTAGCAATGCAAGCTCGTTTAGCATTAGAACGTATTGAAGGCGGAGAAGAAGCGAAAGGGTCAGTTTGGAAACAAATGACGGAGTCTCGTAAAGGAGAATAATCCTATGATCGTTTTCTATGATAGCTGGTGTCCGATGTGCATCGCAGTGGCAGAGCGTACGAAGAAGCTTGATAAAAAAGGTGCAGTGAAGTTTGTTTCTTTTCGTGATAAAGAGGTCGTAGAGGAGTATCAACTTTCTAAAGAGCTACAAGGAAAGATGGAACAAAGACTTTACATTTTAAAAAATCATAAATGGTATGACGGTATTGATAGTGTATATGTATTAGCCAAAGCTGTACCGACATATTGGCTTGCGGTTCCTTTTATTAAGTTATCTATTTTACTTGGATTTGGAAATAAAGTATATGATTATATCGCCAATAACAGAAAACTTGTACCTGTGGGACACTGCCGCGAAGGGGTTTGTGAAATTCCTTCAAAAAAATGAAAACATTGCTATCTTTCTTTTGCACCTATTATAAGAGCGTGATATGATGAATTTGGAATGAAAGTTGAAGGAGAGATTACAAGATGTCAAATGCATACGAAGAGTATATGCGTCAAATGGTAATTCCAATGCGCCAAGAATTAGTGCGTGCTGGATTTGAAGAATTAACTACTGAAGAAGCTGTAACAGAATATATGGAAAATGCGACAGGTACAACATTAGTGGTTGTAAACTCTGTTTGCGGATGTGCAGCTGGTTTAGCTCGTCCATCAGCTGGTCAAGCGGTTGTACGTTCTGAAAAACAACCTGATCATCTTGTAACTGTATTTGCAGGACAAGATAAAGACGCAACAGCTACAATGCGTGAGTACTTCGGAGATATTCCACCGTCTTCACCATCTATGGCGCTATTAAAAGGAAAAGAAGTTGTTCACTTCATTCATCGTCATGAAATTGAAGGAACAACAATGGAAGAGATTATTAACAATTTAGAACAAGCTTTTGAAAAGCATTGCTAAAAAGGGGGAGTCATTCTCCCTTTTTTCTTTATATTTGAGGTGAAAAGATGATTGTAACAACAGCAGGACGCACAAATGAGGAAATGACAACTTATGCAAAAGAGGTAGCGGAAGAATTACAATCTTCTTTTGTTGTACGTAATGATATATCTGTAATGAAGCTACATGAGCAGTTTAGACAAGATGTACTTGTTGTAGGAAAGAATCGGTTAGCAATTTATCCAAAAGGAACAGAAGAATCGTTCTTTTTCCATCCCAATTCTGCAATGTTTCGTGTGAAAAGATTAATACGGGGCGAACACGATCCATTTGTACAAGCTGCAAAGTTAGAAAAAGGAATGACGGTGTTAGATTGTACGCTGGGCATGGCATCAGATAGCATTGTAGCGAGCTACATTGTTGGAAAAGAGGGATCTATAACAGGCCTTGAAGGAAATCGCTATATGGCTTATATCATGAATAAAGGTTTAAAGAAGTGGTGTGCGGGAATACCAGAAATTGATGAAGCAATGCGTAGAATTAGAGTGAAGAAAACCGAACATTTTGATTTCCTAAAGAACTGCGAAGACGATAGTTATGACGTTGTGTATCTGGATCCGATGTTTGAAGAAACAGTAATTGAATCTGATGGAATTCGAGGTTTAAAACACTTTGCTTTGTATAATGATATTACAGATGAAACGATTGCAGAAGCAAAGCGTGTTGCTAGGAAACGTGTTGTTCTAAAAGATCATTTTCGTAGTACACGATTTGAACGACATAACTTCTTTGTCTATAGGCGAAAAAGTGCAAAATTTCATTTTGGTGTAATTGAACCTTGCTAATTGTTTGAAAAGATGTATAATAAGCAATAATCAATTATATATGATGTCGTAGATGAAGAGAGTAGTCTGTTTTATAAGTAAAGCGAGCTAGGGATGGTGAGAGCCTAGTACGGAGAAACGGATGAAGCGCACTTCGGAGACGCTGCTTGAAATGAATAGTAGAGTAAGCCGGGGCCCCCTGTCCTCGTTATAAACGGGAAAGTGGTTCGTAGTGAACAACAAGGGTGGTACCACGGGTGATAACTCGTCTCTTTTTTAGAGGCGAGTTTTTTGTGTTTTAAAAAATAAGGAGGGAGTAACATGGAATATAAAATTAAATTTGCAAAAAGTTTATTTGAAGTAATTGAATCAGAATTATCATTGGAACAGGTTACAGATCTAATTGAAACTCCGAAGCAAGATGAATTCGGAGACGCAGCATTCCCTTGTTTCATGCTTGCCGAGCAATATAAAAAAGCACCAGCAATGATCGCGAAAGAAATCGCTGGGAACTTAAACGATTCATTTTTTACAAAAGTGGAAGCAGTTGGACCATATGTGAATGTATTTTTCAACCGTCACATAGTGAGCGATGACGTATTAAAAACGATTTTAGCTGAAAAAGAAGAATATGGACTGGGGCATTTTGGACGAGAAAAAACAGTAGTAATCGATTACTCTTCACCAAATATTGCAAAGCCATTTTCGATGGGGCATTTACGTTCAACGATGATCGGGAACTCTTTAAAACATATCGCTGAAAAGTGCGGATATGAGGTTGTAGGAATCAATTATATTGGTGATTGGGGAACACAGTTTGGAAAATTAATTACCGCATATAAAAAATGGGGAAATGAGGGGCTTGTAAAAGAAGATCCAATTCGTGAATTATTTAAGTTATATGTCCAGTTCCACGAAGAAGTGAAAGAAAACCCAGAGCTAGAAGAAGAAGGGCGCGCATGGTTTAAGAAATTAGAAGATGGTGATGAAGCAGCAGTCTTCTTATGGAATTGGTTCCGTCATGAATCTTTAAAAGAGTTCTCACGTATTTATGAACTGCTTGGTGTTGAATTTACGAACTTCCAAGGAGAGGCTTTCTATAATGATAAAATGGATGACTTTGTTGAAATCTTAGAAGAAAAAGGATTATTAGAAGAATCGGAGGGAGCACAAGTTGTCAATTTAGAAAAAGAAGATATGCCGCCATGTTTAATTAAAAAATCAGATGGAGCTACACTATATGCAACCCGTGATTTAACAGCGGCACTTTATCGTCAAAACACATATGAATTTGATAAAGCGCTATATGTAGTAGGAGCAGAGCAAAGCTTGCACTTTACACAATTTTTCACCGTATTAAAGAAACTCGGTTATAACTGGGTAGATGGTATGGCTCATGTACCATTTGGACTCATTTTAAAAGATGGTAAAAAAATGTCCACACGTAAGGGGAAAGTTGTATTACTTGAAGAAGTATTAGAAGAAGCGATTACGCTTGCAGAGCAAAATATTGAAAATAAAAACCCGAACTTAAAGCAAAAAGAGGAAATTGCAAAACAAGTAGGTGTTGGGGCAGTCATTTTCCATGATTTGAAAAATGAACGTATGCATAATATTGAGTTCTCTTTAGAAAAAATGCTGAAATTCGAAGGAGAAACAGGACCATATGTTCAATATACGCATGCACGTGCTTGCTCCATTTTACGAAAAGAAAATGCTGAATTTGAAACAGAATCGTTTACGCTAAACGATGATCATAGTTGGAGTACGATAAAATTATTAAATAGATTCCCAAAGGTCATTGAAACAGCCTTTTCTAAAAATGAGCCTTCACATATCGCGAAGTATTTGTTAGATGTTGCGCAGACTTTCAATAAGTATTATGGGAATATTCGTATTTTAGAAGAGGATCAAGAGAAAGAAAGTCGACTTGCACTTGTTTATGCAGTAACGATTGTATTAAAAGAAGGATTGCGTTTACTTGGAGTGGGTGCTCCGGAAGAGATGTAGGGAAATTACTGTGCAGTAACAATTATTAACGTTACTTAGTTAATTACCCATCATATGTTATTGAAGATGATAAATAAAAAATAAAGCGTACTATACGAACAGAATGACAAATCAGGCGTACCGTTAACCTGGTTTGTTTTTTTGTTTTTCTTTAAGAAAATTCGTATTTAAAATGAGTAGTCATAATAAAGGAAAGTGAGATTATAAGATATGGAAGTATGCATTTAGAGAATGGGTGAAAAGTGACTGCCAAAATGATAGGTCTTTAAAAACATTGCTTTAGGATTTTTTTATGAATATAGATGAGTTAGTAGGAATGAGTTATACTACGAAGCTTAAGAATTCTATAATTTTGTTACCAAATCAATTAAAATATTACTAGAAAGGATGATCCATATTGATTCGAAGTTTTATTTTACATATCCCTTGTCACAGAAAATCTGAAAGGAGTTTTCTTAAACTACAAAAATACATACCTTTATGTGCACGATGTACAGGTATGTTTATTGGTTTCTTTATGTTCCCAATATATTTTTTAATAACACCCTCGTATACGTTATCTTTGGCACTAGCCTTCTCTGCTCAAATTCCATTATTCATTGATGGATTCACTCAAAAGTGGAAATGGCGAAGTAGCACAAATTCACTAAGAGTAGCTACCGGCATCTTAAGTGGTAATGGTATGGGACTACTTATCTCATCTAGCATCATATGGATTCTATCTTAAACCCACTATACATCGACGGAGGTATTTACATGTTCTGGATCTACTCAATTCTAATTCTCATTTCAGGTGGCAGTGGAATTGGTTTTATCATTCATGAAAAATATACAGAAACAATAATAGCTTTTGTTATCTGTGCATTATTTATCGGGTTGCTATATTTTTATCTTAAGAGAAACCGAAAAAAGAGAAATTTGGATTGTGGCACTTTAGATTGTGCCGATTGCGATTGTGATTGCACGAATTAAACTTCTACTTAACTTTTATAGTAACGATAATAATTGTTACAGTCCTAGGAATATATTTATATAAGGATAGGTTGCTAGATTGAATAATGCATAATTCATATGCAGGAAATAAAGAAAACCCAGAGAAGAAATACTTGACAAACTGCCCGCTCATATGGGGTAAATTGTCGATGTGTATTTTTATATAAATACTAGAAACGGGGACAAGAAACTTGAAAAAATTAATAGCTTCTTGCATGGTATGTACATTGTTTTTAGGTGTTGTAGGTTGCTCGAATTTTTCTGATAAGGAAGAGCAAGAGAACGCTACATCGATAGCTACCATCACAAAAGTTGTACAATTTGAAAATAAAGATGTCACTTCCATTGAGTTAAAGAATGCAAAGACAAACAATAGTAAAGAACTAGCCAGCGAATCTACTATGCAAACGGTCGTTGATAGCCTGCAAAATGCAAAAAAGAAAGATGTGCTTTTAGGCAAAGAAGCGCGGGACAATATGAATGCTGTAATGACATTAAAATATAGTGGTGGAGATAAACAAGATTTTTTTGTGTGGTTAGAAGGAAACAATAAGCAGGTTATGTTTGTAGAGAGTACCAATGAACAACATGGAGCGGGTTATGAAGTGAACGGTACATACGCTAAAAATATCATTAAGTTGTTGAAATAATGGTCGACTTTCGATACTGGAGTTTCTTTTTAAGAGATAGGAGGAAACGAGAAAATGGCAGACATATTTAGTAATCCAATGTTCTTAGTTTTGAATCTATTTCCAGTCCTTACGATTATATTAAGTGCAATTGTTTATTTGAAAGTCAAAAAATTATTTGTTATGCCAATAATCATTTGCATACTATCCTTATTATTTATGTTGATTTATGCAAATGAAACCTTTCTTTCTTGGGTTATCATATATACAACGTTATCACTTATAGTTGTGCTTTTTATCAAATTCATTTTGCGTAAATGAGTTAAGACTGCTAACTTCGTATACTGTTAGAAGTCTTATTTTTTTGTTTGATCGTATTTACGAAAAGTAAATGTGTCGAAAAAGTGTACGAATACAATTCGATTCGATATTAATTTTGAAAACCTTGCTCAAACCATTCATATCCTATGGAAAAACAGAGATAGTCTTGTTATGATAACAAGCATAGTCCTTTTCATAACTCAAATAGATAGAATAAAATGATGAGATAAGTTTAAGAAAAGGATGCACACAAGGGAGGAACAACATGAAGCGTGTTGCTTGGTTTACTGATAGTACAACTGCAAGCTTTACAACAAGTGAAGATACTTTTGTTATACCTATTGAAATTGTTATTAATGGAACGGCTTATAAAGACTGCGAAGAAGGTGTTCGTGAACGTGTCTACGATGCATTAAAAGAAGGTGTAACCGTAACTACGTCACAACCTAATTTTGGAGAGATGGTTGAACTCTTCTCTAAATGTAAAGAAGAATATGAAGAAGGATTTGCTATCACAATTAGCGGGAAAGTAAGTGGCACTTATCAAAATATGATACTTGCAGCAGAAATGGCAGGATTTCCTTTAATCGTAATAGATAGTGAAACAACGAGTTATCCAATGGATGAAATTTTAACAAAAGCGCAAACGTTATACCGTGAGGGTATGACTTTACAAGATATACAAAAGACAATACAACATATGGAACGTAGTCCTTACTATGTATTTCCAAAAGATTTGAAAGGTCTATATGCAAGTGGACGTGTGAAGGGTGTGCAATTTATACTAGGTAGTCTCTTAAGCGTAAACCTAATTCTAGAAGTACACCATGGCGAACTTATGCTCCAAAAGAAAGTTCGTAAAATACAAAAATGTAAAGAATATATGCGAAGTGAACTTGAAAAAGGAACTCCGAAAGTAGTCCATGTTTTCCATGCTAATGATGAAGAAGGGGCAGAAGAATGGATTGCGGATTTCAGAGAAGTATTTCCTGAAATGAAGTTTCTACTTTACCCGATTCCTATATCTTTTGCTGTTCATGCAGGTGCTGGAACAATTGCAATTAGCTTTTCGAAAGAGGGAACCCGTGAATAATTCACGGGTTTTTTTGTGGAGATAAGATACAAAAAACTTATTAAATTAAATAAAATATATGCAAAAATAGTTGTTTTTCTTCTTTTTAAATAATAATTTAAACTATATTGTTTATTATTGATAATTATATAAGATTTTTATTGAATACATCATATAAGCTGTGTAAAATCGAAGCAAGCAGATAAGAATACCGTATAAAATAATTACTCGAGGTGAATGCATGTTAGAATTTAGGCGATTAGAAATGTGTTTGAAAGAGAAACGATTTGTAGATGGATTACAGAATGTAAATAGCGAAATTACACATATAAAAGAAATCAATAGGTTCTCCTATGTGAAAGAATGGCTTTCTTCGATTTCGTCAACTGAGGAATTTGATACGCTAATCCGCCTTACAGATGAAGGGCTTATGCACCAATATAGTGCCTTTCTAATCCGCTATTCATATAAAAAATTTCCAAATATGAGAACGCTCTCTTTATATTGCGATGAGCTAATTGATGACCGAAAAGTACTTGATGCTGAAAAATTATTAAAAGACGCCTTGGAAGATATAAAGGTAGGTCAAATTGATTCTGATATATTATCAAAAGCCTACTTTACATTGGTAAGATGCCTCCTAGAAATGAAGCGAAATGAAGAAGCGTTCCAATATATGGAGAAAGCTGAGGGTTATAGTACACGTCCAGTTTTAGATAAATGGGGCTATTTTTATATACAAACAGGAGAATGGGAGAAAGCGGAGGACTCGCTTTTAGCTGGGATGGAACATAAGGAAAATGAAGAACTAGCGATTTATTTATTATCACAGCTATATGCATATAAAGGCGAACAGAAACGAGCGTTGCAACTGATTAACGATGCGATAGATCAGTTTCCACAAGTACCGTACTTTTATTTTGAAAAGGTGAAACATTTATTAGATTTACAGCGTTATGAGGAAATGCTAACTGTAATAGATAAGATCAATCGGATATTGCCGTATCATTCGTATAAAGCTTATTTTACACATTTACGTGCAGAAGCGTTGTATAAAATGAATAGGACTCAGGATTTATTTACTCTATTAAAAACGAAAGTATGTTTAAAGGAGTCGCTATATCATAATATAGAAAAATGCCCGACAGGAAAGAAAGTACGATTACCAATAGTACCCATTGTACAAAAAGATAATTATTGTGTTCCAGCAAGCTTGGAGATGATGCTCCGCTTATGGGGAGAAAGTCGTACACAAGATGAAGTCGCAAATCATATATTTGATGTAACAGGATCGAAGTTTTCAGATACGGTTATGTATTTAGAAAAATTGGGCTATGTGTGTCGTTATTTTAAAGGAACGAGAGAGAACTATAAAGCATTACTTGATCAAAACATTCCAGTTTTATTAAGTATAGATATTGAGCATGCATCCCACGTTCAAGTTCTTGCTGGATATGATGATCAGCTACAATCTTTTTTTATTCAAGACCCTAATTTCCTGGAACCGCTTTTTATTGAATATGAGAAGTTACAGGGAAGATATCGTTACACAGATGGTTTATCTATTGTATTTGTTCCTAAGGAGAAAAAAGAACAATTGTCATTTTTATCAGAAGAGGAAGATACATATTTCCGAACGCTATTCTCTCTGACTGATCATTTAGAAGAACAGGATAAACAAGGAATCGAAAAACTAGTATCATTTTTACAAGAGACAAGTGAAAATCCTTATACGTGGTTATACACAATCAAACATATGGATGTTGAAGTAAATCAGGAGTTTATTCTTTTTTGTGCTGAAAGGTTAATAGAAAGATATCCAGATTCAGACTTTGTTAAGTTGCATAGTGCACAATGCTTTATTCGTATTCAAGATCTAGAGCGGGCTAGTGATATCTTGCAAAGTGTCGAGAAAAAGAATAATCAAGCGTTGTATCATTTTATACATGGACGTTATTCTGTAGAGAAAGAAGAGTATGAGGAAGCAATTTCTAGTTTCCGCTCATCGTTACAATTAGATGCCGATCAGCCAATTGCATGGAGTTTTCTAGCATTATCATATATGTATATCGATCAGCCTGAACAGGGATTAAAAATGTCACAAATTGCATTGCAACGTTATCCTGATCGGTTTGTTCTTGTAAATCATGGTTTGATTTTAATGGATTTAGAGCGTTATGAGGAAGCATATGAAGTGTTTAATGATTTATTGAAAGGACATAAGCATGAAGCGCATATATGGTATGAAAGAGCCAGATGTGCACATCAAATAGGAAAATTACATTTAGCTATCAAAGGGCTTCAAATTGCAATTCAATTAGATAAAGCAGCCTCATATTCATATGTGAAGCTATCAGAAATTTACGAATCAGAGCTAGAAGATAAGAAGGGTGCAGAAGAAATTTTATTGCAGGGCATCGAAAATTGCGAAGAAGCAACGTCATTATATGTTCGATTAGGAGATTTACATTTTCAAAATGATGAATTTGAAGAAGCTGAAAAAATATATAAACGTGCTATAGAAGAGAATAATAGAGACGTTTATTCTCATTTTGGTGTGGTTCAAATTTATATGGCAAAAGAACAGTATGATGATGTAAAGCATTATATTTTTAGGTTGGAAAAGCAACTTGAACCAAATGATGAGTTTCTAATGAATGCAGGAATGGTATTATGGGATGCTGAAATTGAATTAGGGGCTAATGAAGAACAATTAAAGATAGCGTTGTCGAAGTTAGAACATGGTATACGATGTTTGAAAAATAATATAGCAAATATGTTGGAAGAATATATAAATAGAGTTGAAGGAACGGCATTTGTACAACGTGGGATAGCATTTTTAAGAAAACTAGGAAAAGAAAGACCAGATGTAATCGAGTATGACTGTTATGCTGGTATTTTATATGAATCTCTTGGACAATACGATCAAGCGATGAAACGATATAATCAAGCGATAAAACAAAAGCTGAGTACGCTTCCATATTATCGTATTGGTGAATCCTTTATGGCATTAGGGGAATTGGAATCGGCAAAAAAAGCGTATGAAACGTGCTTAGAAATAGATGCAAATTTTATAGGATTACATTTGAAGTTAGCGGAAATATATGAAAAAGAAGAAAATCGTTTAAAAGAACAATATCATATGTTTCAGGCAATGTTGCAAGAGCCGATGATCGTAAATATGGAGTATTTAGCAGAGCTTTCAGTGGAGAGTTCTCTTCATAAAGAGCTTTTATCTGAGTTAGAAAAATTAGCTGGTAAAGTGAATGAAATGTGGCGCTTAGATGCTCTTGCGTATGTATATGGTGCTATGAAAGATATAGATAAAGAACAAGGGCTAGTGGAAAAAGCTTTGCAAATGGATGAAGAACATGTAGAAGTACAATATCATTATGCAAAAGTACTTGTTAAAAAAAGGGATTCAGAAGCAATTCCATTTGTTACAGATTTAATAAAGCAAGACATTGAAAATGAACGTGTATTTGAAGTGTATGTTCAAGCGATGGAACAAAGGCGGAAATTATCTCAAATACGAGATTCTCTTCATCTACTGCCAATTAAGAAAAAAGAAAGAAGTACAGTATTTATGTACGCTGCATCTGCACTTGCTGAGAGACTGACTGAGCAACAACAAAATGAAGAGCCGAAGAAATCAATCTTTACAAGAGCATTTTATCGAATGAAAAACAGGGCGAAAGAAATTGCCTTGATTACAATGGTTATTGATTTATTTGAAATCTCTTTAAAATTAAATGCGAAAAGTAGTATGGCGGCGCAGCGTTTAGCGATATTTTATGAAAATGGAAATATGATCACAGAAGCGATAGATGTATTACAAACATCATTAGAAAACATTTGGGATGTTAGTACGGCAAGGCAACTTGTAAATCTTCTTATCGAATATGGGAATGAAAATGAAGAAATGTTAAGAGATGCTCTTGAATTCTTAAAGCAGATGATTAGAGAAGAGCCAAATGATTATGACATTCTGTTATTACATTCAAATGTTCTGTTCATGTTAGGGGAAGAGAAACAAGCAGAAAAAATTTGTTTACAATTAATCGAAAGAATGCCTTTTGTGAGCCGTGCATTCCTTGCTCTAGCGGAAATCTATCAAAGTGAAGCAAGATTTGAAGAATCTATTCCAATGCTAGAAGAAGGAGTCGTGCATCACCCAAAAGATAATGGAATGTTTCTCGCTTTAGCAGCGTCTTATCATCAGATTGGAAAAACAGAAAAGGCAGAAACACTAATAAATCATATACTATCTTTCGATTCTTCGGATTTGTTAGTTCGATACAATAGAGCATGTTATTTAGCTGTTTTAAACCGAAATGCTGAGGCGAAAGCAGAACTTGAAACAGTTCTTCATGGAGATGAAACTGGATTTTTTGCAGAACTTGCGGAGGAAGATGAAGATTTAGAGGGAATATGGGAAATGATAAAGTAATAAAAGTTTTTCACGATGTATAAAATTCGAGAACTAGGACGGAAATGAAAATATATTTTCGAATTGATTGACAATTCTCTTGTTTATGGAATAAAATAACTGTTAATAAAAGTATACAAATCTGAAGACGAGAAAGAGTAAAATATTATACTGTTCCCCAGAGAGCCGGTGCTTTGCTGAAAGCCGGTGTACAGACTTTATTTGAAAATCATCTCCGAGGAGCCGTGGCTGAATAGAGTAAGCTCGGACGGATGTCTACCGTTACAAAGAACGCGTATGTTAGTACGTTGCTAAGTGCTATTAGTTAAGATGCTAATAGAATTAGGGTGGTAACGCGGGTAAGCCCGTCCCTACTTATAGGGACGGGTTTTTTGTGTGCTTTTACAAAATTTCAAAGGAGTGATTGTAAATGGAGAAGGTAGATGTAAAAGAATCAGCTGTAGGGAGAGAAACGCGAATTCGTAAGCAGTGGAATAAGCAGAATATCTTTGAACAATCCATTCGAAATCGTGAAGGTGCACAATCTTTCGTTTTTTATGAAGGGCCACCAACTGCAAATGGATTGCCGCACGTGGGGCATGCGCTTGGACGGACGATTAAAGATTTAGTAGCGAGATATAAAACAATGACTGGATATAAAGTACTTCGAAAAGCTGGCTGGGATACACATGGATTACCGGTAGAATTAGGAGTTGAAAAACAGCTTGGTATCTCTGGTAAACATGAGATTGAAGAATACGGAATTGAACCATTTATTCAAAAATGTAAGGAAAGTGTATTTACGTATGAGAAGCAGTGGCGTGAATTTACTGAGAGCATCGGATATTGGGTCGATATGGATGACCCGTACGTAACATTGGAGAACTCTTATATCGAGAGTGTATGGCATATTCTTGGAACGATTCATGAAAAAGGGCTTTTATATAAAGGACATCGAGTTTCACCGTACTGTCCAAGTTGCCAAACATCACTTAGTTCGCATGAAGTGGCGCAAGGATATAAAACAGTAAAAGATTTAAGTGCGACTGTGAAATTTAAAGTGTTAAATAGTGGGGATGAATATTTTCTTGGGTGGACAACAACGCCGTGGACACTGCCTGCTAATGTAGCACTTGCTGTACATCCGGATATGGAATATGTGAAAGCAGAGAAAGATGGAACAGTTTATATTGTCTCAAAAGAGCGTGCAAACGATGTGTTAAAAGAAGGATATCAAGTATTATCTACTCATAAAGGAGAGGAATTGGTAGGTATTCCATATAAAGCGCCATTTCCTATGGATGAAGTTACGAATGGGTACCGAGTTATTTCGGCGGATTTTGTTACAGGAGATAGCGGGACGGGACTTGTTCATATCGCACCAGCTTATGGAGAAGATGATTATAAAGTAGTACAAAATCAAGGGTTATCGTTCCTTCATGTTGTGGATGAGCAAGGTAAGTATACGGACGCTGTGCCGTTTTTACAAGGTAAGTTTGTGAAAGAATGTGATGTTGATATTGTTCGTTATTTAGCTGGAGAAGGCTTGCTATACCATAAAGAGAAATATGAACATAGTTATCCGCATTGTTGGCGCTGTGATTCACCATTACTGTATTATGCTGGAGAAAGCTGGTTCATTCGGACAACTGAGATTAAAGAGACTTTCTTACAGAATAATGATGCAGTCACATGGTATCCAGATCATATGAAACACGGGCGATTTGGGAAATTTTTAGAGAATATGGTGGACTGGAATATTAGCCGGAAACGATACTGGGGAACACCGTTAAATGTATGGGAATGCGAAAACTGTGATCATCAATTTGCACCGAAGAGTATCGATGAATTAAGAAAGCATAGCGCAAGGCAGACAGATGAAAATTTAGAGCTTCATAAACCGTATGTAGATGAAGTGAAAGTATGCTGTGAAAAATGCGGCAGCTCAATGACTCGTACGCCAGAAGTAATCGATGTTTGGTTTGATAGTGGTTCCATGCCATTTGCACAGTATCATTATCCATTTGAAAATAAAGAACTTTTTGAGGAACAATTTCCAGCGGATGTAATTGCCGAAGGCGTGGACCAAACGCGTGGTTGGTTTTATAGCTTATTAGCAGTAGCGGCTTTATATACTGGTAAAGCACCATACAAACGTGTATTATCTCTTGGACATGTGCTAGATGAGCAAGGACAGAAAATGTCTAAAAGTAAAGGGAATGCACTAGATCCAGTAGAGTTAGTTGAAAAATTTGGTGCAGATGCACTAAGATGGGCTCTTCTTGTTGATAGTGCGCCGTGGAATGCAAAGCGTTTTTCGGAAAGAACAGTGCAAGAGGCGAAATCAAAACTTGTAGATACACTTGTGAACGTATATAGCTTTTATGTTTTATACGCAAATCTAGATGCATACGATCCAAAAGGGAAGTATGAGGTTAAGCGAACAAAATTAGATGAGTGGGTGTTATCACGTCTTCATAGTACAACGAAAAAAGTAAGAAGTACATTAGAAGAGTATCAATTTACAAATGCAGCTCGTGAAATTGCAGTTCTTGTAGATGAGGTCAGTAACTGGTATGTGAGACGTTCTCGCAATCGTTTTTGGGAGTCTGGCATGAATCCTGAAAAGGCAGCTGCATATGAAACACTGCATGAAGTGCTTGTTACACTTAGTAAGTTACTTGCTCCGTTTACTCCATTTGTAGCGGAAGATATTCATCTTAACTTAGAAGGAAGTAGTGTTCATTTAACGGATTATCCAGCAGTAGATGAAACGATTATTCAAACAAAGCTAGAAAGAGAAATGGATGCTGTTTTACAAGTCGTCGAACTCGGACGTAGTAACCGAAATCAACATGCATTAAAAGTAAAACAACCATTAGCTGAACTGGTATTACTCGAGCATCATGAGCAGAAAGTGGACTGGGAATCCTATCGTGCCATTGTCATGGATGAACTAAATGTAAAAGCATTTCATGTAGAATTAGATGAAACAAAGTATACATCGTATCAATTAAAGCTAAAATTTAAGACAGCAGGACCGAAGTTCGGGAAAAACGTAAATGCTGTAAATCAATGGCTAAAACAATTATCGCAAGAAGAAGTACAACACTTTGTTGTAGATGAAAAAGCAATGTGTAAGCTTGTCTCAGGAGAAGAAATTACAGTAACAGTTGAAGATGTATTGGTAGAACAAGTACCAAAAACAGGGTTTTCTAATACGACAAATGGACAATATACAGTCATGTTAGATACGAATGTGACAGATGAATTGTTACAAGAAGGAGTGGCGCGAGAATTTATTCGAGCTGTGCAAGAATATCGAAAACAATTGAACTTACCAGTTAATTTGCGAGTGGATGTGACGGTTGACACAGATGATGAGTTACAAAATACATTAACGAAGCATAAAGGTTTATTAGAAGAAAACTTGTTAGTAAAGCAATTTACATTCCAAACGTTAACACAAGAGGAAGATGAAATTTCTTTAGGTGAGAAAAAGGTTCGAATCAAATTAAGTCCGGCTAGCTAAAGTACGAAAAAGTAGTATGTAAATAGAAAGTTCAAAAACAAAATCCTGTATGAATCATGCAGGATTTTGTTTTTAGTCTGCAAAAGAGACAGGGATTATTATCTGTTTGTAGTTAAAAATGATAGAACAACACAACGTATATCAAAACATCAGTATTCTTTTTTGTTTAGAATAAATGCAGGAGAGGTGATTATGATAGATATTTCACAAAAATTAAAGATTGAAACTTTACAGAACAAAATCCAGGATCAGTTTGATCGAGATATATTGAATATTTTAAATGGACAGGCGATGTATGAGCAATTTCAAACACATCAATTAATGGGAAAAAGTGATTATATTCCTTTTAATGAAGCTATGTGTTCACATGAAACAAGTGATACAATTTTTAGTGATGAATTTAAAAAATTAAGAGCTTCAGGACATCAGGTATCTTTACAAGAATATGAGAATAATACCATCGCTCCTTTGAAACTACTGCTTGAAAAACGTTACAAGTGCATTGTTTTATGGTTTGGTGATGACATGTTCTGTCAGATGAATTTGCTGACGGTGCTAGCATATCTAGAGCAAGTGGGATATAAAGGGAAAGTATTCTTCCATATGGTTAATGAAATGACTTATGAAATGGAAGAAATTGAAATATCTCCAGCAGGTTATAAAGAAATTTATCGCCAGGTATTGATCCAGCATCATATTCCTAAAGTCCAATTAATGCCGGTCATGTTTCAAGGAATCAGACTATATTTGGAATACTTAAATAAGGATAATGAAATCACAGCATATATAAAAAAGCATCCAGATAAACCTCAGAATGAATTACTGAAACATTTATTTCAGCTGTTTCCTCAGTATGGTTTAGGGGATGTACAATATTTAAAAATCATTGAAACCATAGTCAAAGCTTAGAGCTTTGACTATGGTCTTTTTAAGTTATCATCTTTTTAAGGTTCCGACCCAAACATCCCCAACGTTTACTTTATAAAGAACATCATATCCATAGTTAAGCTTGATTTTTTCGGTTTTGTAAGAGTTATTTATAATCTCACTTATCTCATTTTCGGTACTTAACCCTAATTTAATATGTTCTTTTAAATCTTCCTCCCAATACTTGTTAGCATCAATGTGTGTTTCCCATTCAAACAAAGTCAATTTATCCTTCAATGATTCATATTTATGAAATGGAAAAGCCTTTGTAATAGTATGTTTGTCAAAAGTATGATCGTAAAAATTTATACAGTCCTTATACGAAACAACAATTTGCGAACTAATAAAGTCAGGATCATACAACCAAATTTTAAGATAAAAGTCCTCATTTTCATTCGTCATTTTTTCAAACCAATCCAAATATACATCTATCATTGCACTTAATAATAAAAGATTATACCAATTGGGTGGATTTGTACGTACTAACGCATAAAAGGGATGAATCCATAACTTAGCATAATCCCGTTGATTCTCTCGAATGTAATTCATGTCTAAGTTGATTACATTTTATGTACTACGATTGATGTTAATAACTAAATATAAAAAATTTCTACTTAATACTCATAGTGAATTATATTTTTCGAAAGTATTTATTACTTTGATACACAAATATTGAGAAAATATTACTTTATCTATTAATAAGAAAAAGATAAAGGTAATATAACTAGGGTTATAGAATTACTCGTACATTCAAAATTTATTAAGAGAGTGGAGAGTGGTTCTAATGTTCAAAAAAAGAGTAGTAGCAATTGCTACAGCAATACCATTAGTGCTAGGTACAGTATCTACTGCTTCAGCGGTAGAAGAGAAACAAGTAAAGATAGACAGGTATTCTCCAAAGGAAAAAGCAGCCGAATATTTAAAAGCGAATGCTACGCAATATGCATTAAAGGCTGATCTATCAGACTTACAGTATATTTCAACAACGGATACACCGGTAGCTTCATATGTTAGATTTCAACAAGTAGTAAATGGCGCTCCTGTATTTTCAAGACAAATAACCGTGACTCTTAATGGAAAAGGTCAAGGATTACTTGCAGTTTCTGATTATCAGCCTGTTCAGAGTGTGAAAGAAATAAAGCAAAAGATTAGTGAAAAAGATGCAGAACAAAAATCAAAGGCATACGTTGGCGGAGAAAGTGAACAAAATTTATGGGCTCCAACAATGAATGAATTTGGGTATGTCATTGAAGAAGGAGTTGCTATTCCCGTATACCGAGTTGTAGTCCACTCCAATCAACCATTTGGTGCGTGGGAAACATTTATTGATGCTGAGAGTGGCAAGTTAATTAAAAAGGTTGATATAAACCGGAAAGCAGAGGGGACAGGAAAAGTATTCTTGCCTAATCCTGTCGTATCAAGTGGTAGTTTAACTGGATTAAAGGATAATAATGATAAAGATTCAGTAGAATTAAATAATCAATTAAAAACGGTTACTTTAAAAGGTTTGAATGGAACTGGCTTTTTAATTGGAGATTATGTCACAATTTCTTCAAAGGCAAAAACAAAGTCTTCAACTCTTCAATTTAATTACACTCGTTCTAATGATAGTTTTGAAGATGTAATGGCATATTACCACATTGATACTTTACAACGATATATTCAGCAAGTAGGTTTTGAAAATATTAACAATCGCTCAATTAAAGTAAATGTGAATGGAACGACAGCTGATAATTCTTTCTATTCGCCATCAACGAAAGCTTTAACATTCGGAACGGGTGGAGTAGATGATGCTGAGGATGCAGGAATTATCGCACATGAATATGGGCATTCGATTCAAGATAATCAAGTTCCGGGCTTTGGCAGTTCTCCAGAAGGCGGGGCAATGGGGGAAGGATTTGGAGATTTCTTAGGTGCAACTTATGAAGATGCTGCATCAACGACAGGATACGGAAAAGCGTGCGTAGGAGAGTGGGATGCGGCTTCTTATTCCAGTTCAAACCCAACATGCTTACGCCGATTAGATAATAATAAGGTGTACCCAAGAGATGTGCAAAATGAAGTACATGCAGATGGAGAAATTTGGGCGCAAGGAGAGTATGAAATGGCGCAAGCTTTTGGCCGTGATGTAGCGACAAAAATCATTTTACAATCGCACTGGTCATTGACACCAAATGCGACATTCCGTGATGGGGCAAAAGCGATTAAACAAGCCGATGCTCTTTTATATGGAGGGCAACATGCAGCGGAAATTGATCGGGTTTGGGCTGCAAGAGGAATTAGTACAAATTAAAAATATGAATGCATAATAAAGAAAGTCCGGCATAACAGCAATTATGCCGGACTTTCTTTTACTATCAAAAATTATCTATCCATTCATCTAGGAGTTTTCTAGGTTTATTGATTTACTGACGCAAAGGCTGTCTGAGAGAAATTAGGTACAATCTGATTTAATATTTCTTCTAATGATTGACCATAGGTTAGTAAAAGTTCATCGAGGAAGTGCTGTCCTTTATTAGATGAAGTGAGGATGGTCTGTACTAGTTGTGGATCAAATATAGCATGCGGTGAGATTGCTAACGAGTTTACTGCCCAATACATTCCATATAGTTTGAAATCACGTTCGGTTGTTGCATATTTAAGAAATAAATCCATATATTTTTGGCCAAAAGAAATGCCTTTCAATTGTTTTGAACTGACATATTCGACACCTTTCCACTGCAAATCATTAGCGCAATTGAGCCACCAAGCGGGTTCGATTACATCTTGCATTTTTTTGAGGACTCTTTGTTCAAAATGGGGAGTAGGATTATTTTGTTGTTCTTGCAAACAGGACTCGAGTACTTCTACTTCAATTGCAGCAACGGTCATTCCTTGACCGAAAATTGGATCGTAAATACAGAATGCATCTCCCAAGACTAACAAACCTGAGGGCCATCGATCCATTTGTTCAAAGTGATGCCGAAACAGTTCTGGAACACGATAACTCCGAGGAGCAGATATCGGGTCAAATCCGTGTGAAATTTCGCTGATTATAGGGCTTGGAAGCTGAGAAATAACATGCTCAAACTCTTCGGCATTTGTAGGGGGATAATGACCACCGGGACGATAGAGTAGCACTTCGGCTATATTATTTTCAATAAAGGAAAAGACGCCTGTAAAAGTTTCGTTAGTGGGCTGCCCTGCAATGTTAATTGTATCCCATTTTTCTGTGAGATGTAGGAGATGGGAAGGAGCCTTATAGCGGCGGGTACTATATCCAAGGGAGACTTTCAAACGATCTGATTCCGGTACATCATAGCCGTAATCTTGAAGCCAATGTACTAGTTTAGAGGAACGACCACTCGTGTCAATTATCAAATCACCATGCAGTGAGCGCGCTTGTTCAGATTTTCCGCGTTCCGAGACTTGGATTCCCGTAACACTTGTTTGATCAATTGTCATTAATAAATTCATTACGTTATGATTGGTGAGAAAACTAACATTAGAAATTTTTTGTACTTGTTTACGAAGCGTCCATTCAAGCAAAGCCCTACTGAATTTAACATCATTTCGTGGATATTGCATTTCTATCGTGCCATATTGATTCATGTTGTGGATGGTTTTGTTTAGTGCTGAAGGTGCACCTTGTGCTGCTAAATCATTTTCATAGCCTGGAAAGAGTCGTTCTGTGATTAATTTACCACGCTGGGTAAAACGATGTGGATGGAAGGATTGTGGAGTACCAGGACGATTGTCAGGTCTTTCGGGGAAAGTATCTTTATCGACTATAAGCACTTCTTTATAGTAGGCAGAAAGTACTCTTGCAGTTAGTAAGCCTCCAATACCGCCCCCGATGATAATCGCTCGTTCTGTTTTTCCTGTTGTTTGTGCATAATTGGTATGAGTCATAATCGTAAACCTCCATTTATAAGGTCAATTTTAATCAGTATATTTTCATTACACACTAGTTATTAGTGATTAACTTTGATTTTTCCTGCGTGCTAAATTAAATCTTCTGCATTAAGGTAAGTTGATGGAGATGTGCTTGGAAGTTGAAAGGTAGTTAGAGTTTTTGAAGGGAAAAAGAATGATACAAAAAAGCGTCATTCTTTCTTAATATTTTTTAGAAAGAACAACGCAATCTGGTATTTGATATATTTATTTTATAAGTTTGGAGTTACAGATGGACTATTACAAAGAATTTTTCTACTTTTGTAGAAGAATTTCATTTTTGAGTTTCCTTAAAAACAAAATGCTCTTTAAATTTTCTCCCTTCCACTTTCTGACCATTTCGCATTGCACGGAAAGGATGCTCTTGCCATGTAATCATGACATCTACTTCGTCTGCTTTTGTGGAAACAGGAAAATTCGCATGTTCAAATCCTGTTGTCCCGCTTGCTAATCGAGCTTCTTTTAAAGAAAATAGTTCATATTTTGTCTCTCTTTTTGGTTCATTTCGAAACACTTCTACTTGAACGTTATAAACTTCATCTTTTCCGATGTTTTGTACTGAGAAGTGATATGTGTGAAAAATACCTTTTTTAGGTTGTACTATGTCTTTGTCTATTTTTTTTACTTCATCAATATTGACCTTCCATTGTTTTGAATGTTGTGAGACAGGTAAAGATTGTGAAAAATAAGCAGATGCTTGATTTGGTATAATCAAGCATAATAGTAATAGCGAGAAACTTAAAATTTTTCTCATCTATAGACCTCCAAAATAAATTTACTAATAATATGCGTGAAAAGGTAAAGCGCTATGTAATGAAATGAAAAAATTGGAGAATGGAAAGCTTGCGGAGAAAATTGCAGAAGCTGCACATGAAAAGGATTCAAAAGATAATATACGGATGTTTAAAAAAAGGAGATAGTAAAAGAAATTGAAGAAGTAGCAAATGAAAATGATGTTGTATTAGTCACAAGGTTACGAGGGATGGTAGTAGAAGAAAATGGAATTGAAATTAAAATCAGAAAATAAAGAAAAAGCACTTGCGTTTTTTCTTTTAAAGGAATAGAATACTCTATAAATATAAAAAGCGATGAACAGGAAAAGTACATGGTGCAAGGGTCTACAGAGAGCAATCGACTGCTGAAAAGATTGCGATACCGCATGATGGAAAGACACCTGTGAGCGTTGCTTTGAACGTGATGATTAGTAAAAGCAAACGGTGCCTACCGTTATCAGGTTTAAGATGGTCATGATGACAATTTGGGTGGTACCGCGGAAAAATCCGTCCCTATTTATAGGGGCGGATTTTTGTATTCTTTGAAAGGAGGTGAGTGGCCGTGGATGACGACGATGACAACAATAATGTAAATAAATTTGAGAATATAGGAGGAAGAAATAATGAGCGAAACAATGAAGCGGTCACTCGTTCGTGAATGCAAAACGTCTAGTAAAAAAGTGGTTTTACTACAAGGTTGGGTAAAAAAAATTCGTCACTTGGGGAATGTCAGTTTTTTATTATTACGTGACCGAACAGGTGTCATCCAATGTGTGTTAGAAAACGGCTTAGCTGGATATAAAGTAGATGTAGAAAGTGTTGTTCAAATTATTGGCGAACTTGTGGAGACTACAAAAACAGAATTAGGCGTGGAAGTAATTGTAGAAGAAGTAAAGGTACTAAATACTTCTAAGCAACTTCCTTTTGAAGTGAATAAAAGAAAATTGCAAGTTGGTTTAGATCAAATGTTGAATGAGCGCGTCGTATCGCTTCGGCATGAACGGATTCAAGCGATTTTTACAATCGAATCTATGCTTGTTCAGGCATTTAGTGAATTTCTAATAGAGAACGATTTCACACGTATCTTTACACCAAAAATTGTTTCGCAAGGAGCAGAAGGTGGCGCAAATGTTTTTAAGCTTCCATATTTTCAAAAAGAGGCGTATTTAGCTCAATCTCCGCAATTTTATAAACAAATGATGGTTGCCGGTGGATTGGAACGCGTTTTTGAAATTGCCCCTGTTTATCGTGCGGAGCATCACAACTCTTCCCGTCATTTGAATGAATATATATCTTTAGACGTAGAACTTGGGTTTATTCATGATTTTCATGAGGTGATGAAATTAGAAAAGGATGTTCTACGTTATATGTTTGAAAAGGTAGAACAAGAATGTGAAAAAGAATTACAGCTTCTGCAAGTTACGGTTCCTATCATTAAGGAAATCCCAAAGGTTACACTGGCAGAGGCACAGCGTATTTTGAAAACAAAGTACCATAAAGAATCACCAGCGGGGGATTTAGATACAGAAGGTGAAAAGTTGATTGGAAAATATGTGAAGGAAACATACGGTAGTGATTTTGTCTTTATTACACATTATCCGAAAGAAGCAAGGCCGATGTACACGATGCCAAATAAAGAAAATCAAGATGTTACGGACTCCTTTGACTTATTATATAAAGGGTTAGAAATTACATCTGGTGCGCAGCGCATTCATGATTATGATATGTTACTTACTTCTTTTAAAGAGAAAGGCTTACAACCAGAAAACTTTCAGTCTTATATGGATACATTCCGATATGGCTGTCCGCCTCATGGTGGCTTTGGGATTGGACTAGAAAGGCTTGTATACAAATTTTTAGAATTATCGAATGTTCGTGAAGCGAGTGCATTTCCGAGGGATTGTACGCGTTTAGTTCCTTAAATGAAGCAAATGGATGACTGGAATTACAAATTAAAAGCTAAATGTGCTATTTCATGTAGTAGCATATTTAGCTTTTTGTTATATAAAAACGGCATTTTCCACACATTCTCATCAAATTCTAATATTTCTCTAATACCCCTCTCCTTTTTCATCCTTAATATACAAATCAGAAAGCGAATTTAAATCTGGATAAGGTGAAGGGAGAAGTTTTAAATGCGTATTTTAGTTGTGCCTTCGGGATTTAAGGAAAGTCTAGGTGCGGAAGAAGCAGCACGTTGCATGAAAGCGGGGGTACTAAAAGTTATGCCGCTTGCTACCGTGCAAACTTTACCAATGGTAGATGGGGGAGAAGGTTTTACAAAAGCGATTGTAAATATGACTGACGGGATATTGCATAAAGTAAATGTAACTGGTCCAGTTGGAGAAGAGATACAATCGCACTTCGGTATTTTTGGAGTGGAAAAATCGGGTCGTACAGCAGTTATTGAAATGGCAGCTGCAGGTGGACTACGTCTTGTTCCGCGGCATTTGCGAGATCCTAGAAAAACAACTACTCATGGGGTTGGTCAGTTAGTAGAGGCTGCTTTAAATAAAGGTGTGGAACGCATTTTGATAGGATGTGGAGATTCTGGAACGTCTGATGGCGGAGCTGGTATGGCGCAAGCGTTAGGGGTAAAGTTTTTTGATAAGGAAGGAAATGAGATTCAAATTACAGGGGGGACATCTCTTTCACAAGTGTCGCATATTGATACATCATTATTGGACCCACGACTGGAACATGTTCAAATTGATGTTGCTTGTAATTGGTTTAATAAACTGTGTGGTGAAAATGGAGTAGCTCGTGTGTTTGGTCCACAAAAAGGGGCGACCAAGGAGCAAGTAATAGAGTTAGAGGCAGCACTGGAACAATATGCTTCTGTGATTCAAGATGATATAGGGATGGATGTGCGCGATACACCAGGAAGCGGTGCGTCAGGAGGCCTTGGTGCAGGTCTACAAGCTTTAATTGGGGCTAAGCTTCATCCGCGATACGATATTATTATGAAGTATATGGATTTAAATAAAATGTTATTAAAAAGCGACCTTGTTTTTACTGCGGAAGGAAGTATTGATTATCAAACTCCTCGTGGTAAAATTCCAGCTGAAGTGGCAAAATGTGCGAAAAAATATGGATTACCTGTTATCGCACTAGCTGGAACAGTTGGAAAGGGTGCTAGGATAAATTACGATTATGGAATTGACGCATATACAAGTATTTTACCGATGCCATCATCTTTAGAGAATGCATTTATAAATGCTGAAAAATGGCTCCGGGATTGTACGGAAAGTACGATGCGTACAGTTTTAGTTGGCTATCAACTTGCTTCCCGTTTAAATAACAAAGGGCATGTATCATGATTGTAAAATATGTGACAAATCCAAAAGAAGGAAATGTAACAAGCCTCAAGCGTAACACCCCTTGGGTTCTTCCAGTTGTACTCATCTTATTGGTAGAACTGGCTCTTTTACTTCCATCATCTTTAACGATGGAAGCAAAATGGAGTTTGTTTGGATTTTGCTGCGCGATTATTTTATGGACAACAACGAGCATTAATTCTGCCTACGTTGCATTAGGCAGTGTCTTATTTTTGATCGTTTCAGGGACAGCGAAACAAGAGCTTTTATTTCAGTCGTTAGCGTCTGATGTAATTTGGCTCATGATTGGTTCTTTCATTTTGGGGGCTGCGCTTCAAGTAACAGGGTTAGCAGAAAAAATAACGAATTTTGTTGTAAGCCGTGCTCGTAATGTAGGGAGTGTGTGTTGGCTATTGACAATGGTTATTCAAGTATTAGCATTTTTTATTCCTTCTACCTCTGGCCGTGCAGCGGTAATATTACCAGTTTTTCAGGTATTGTCGAAAGAAATAGGGAGCCGTAGAATTACGAAGGCAATGGCCATATTAATGCCAACGGTTATTTTAGTTTCAACAAGTTCCACTCTTATTGGTGCAGGATCACATTTAATTGCGTTAGATTTGCTACATGAATTTAGTAAAAAAGATATTTCATTTATACAGTGGTTAATATGGGGGCTTCCGTTTGGGATTATCATGAGTTTTATAGCGTGTCATGTAACTTTATGGTTGTTTTTAGATAAAGAAGAAATGAAACGAGAATTTACGCAGAAAGAAATAACATTTCAACTATCTCGAAATGAAAAATATACAATTAGTATTTTAATAGTAATGGTTCTATTTTGGTTAACGGAACGATTGCATGGTATTGAAATTGCAACCGTTACTGTTATAGGTGCTTTTTTACTCACTCTTCCAAACGTTGGAGTCATGAAGTGGAAAGATAGTTTGAAAGCTGTATCATGGAATTTAATTTTATTTGTTGGTGCTGCTATTTCCTTAGGGAAATCCTTATTAGAAAGTGGCGCAGCAAATTGGATTATGAAGAAGTTATTCTCTATTACAGAATTGATAGATGGACAATCGATTTTTATTATGTTGCTCGTTGTTGTTGTTCTTTCTGTAACATCACATTTATATATTACTTCGCATACGACAAGAGCAGTTATATTTGTTCCACAGTTATTATATTTTGCAAGTAGTATACAAGTAAATGAAGTTGCTGTTTTATTTATTGGAGTTGTTGGTATGAACTATTGCTTGACATTTCCAGTTAGCTCAAAGGCACTACTATTATTTCAAGAAAGTGATAGAGAAACATTTCAACCGCAAGATTTATTGCGGTTGAGTGCATATTTAGGCTGTATATATATTATTTTAATGGTTCTCTTTTATTATGGTTACTGGCAATGGGTAGGACTTTCATTATAAGGATAGGATTCAGGGGTGATGTTCATTCCTGAATTTTTTTATAGGATAGAAATTCCATAAATGTGTATTCATTCTTTTAGAGGTAAGTTTTCCTTGATATACTAAAATGAATAAGATGATTTTATATTGCAGGAGGTTTTTATGGCAGAAAGGCTTTTAGTTGTAGAGGATGAAGAAAAGATTGCACGTGTTATACAGCTAGAATTGGAGTTTGAAGGATATGAAAGTGAAATAGCCAAAACAGGGACAGAGGCGATGGAGAGGTTCAGGAGTGGTAAATGGGATTTAATTTTACTAGATGTAATGCTTCCAGAGTTAAGTGGAATGGAGGTACTCCGAAGAATACGATTACAAGACGCTGTAATACCAGTCATTTTACTAACCGCACGTGATTCTGTTGTTGACAAAGTAAACGGTTTAGACCAAGGCGCAAGTGACTATATTACAAAACCTTTCCAAATAGAAGAGCTATTAGCGAGAATCCGTGCTTGTTTAAGAGTTTCACAAGCAGTAAAAAAGGAAAAAAAGAGTTCGAGCTTACAAGTTGCAGATTTATATTTAGATGAAAGAACGAGAGAAGTAAAAAGAGGGGAAAGAATCATTGACTTGACTCCGCGAGAGTTTGAACTATTAGTATTTCTTATGCAGCACGTAAACCAAGTTTTAAATCGGGAGCAAATTGTAACAAATGTATGGGGATTTGATTATTATGGTGACACCAATGTGGTTGATGTATACATTCGCTATTTACGTAAAAAAATAGACCGTAATGCCGAACTGCCTCTCATTCACACAGTACGTGGCGTTGGCTATGTATTGAAGGGATAATATATGAAAATAAATAACAAAATCCATTTATTCTCGACGGTATGGCTATTGCTTATTTTACTTATTATAAATAGCTCTATATATTTTCTATTCTATAAAGTGACAACTAGCGGGGAGTTGGATCGCTTAAAAAGAGAAGCGTTACATATTACGGAGGGGCTGAATGAAGAAACGTCTCAAAAAATAGACCCAGTAAATTTATTTCAACCGTATTTACCTTCAAACGGAATGATTCGGATTATTAACCAGAACTCAAAACCGATTGTAAGGCAAGAGGTGGACAGTAAAAGGCCTATTCCCGCACTAGAAACAAAGTTTGAAAGAAAAGAATCAGAAGGGATATATGAAAGAAATGGAAAAAAATATGCTTATGTAAAGGTGCCTGTGATTTGGAATGACGGAAAAATCGTCACGCTAGAAGTGACAGAAAGTTTAAATAGTTTGCAGAAGAATTTAAAGATGCTACAAAACGTATTAATTATTGCTTCATTTTTTGTATTGATTCCAGCATTTTTTGCAGGACGTATGTTAAGTAACCTTATTTTAAAGCCAGTAAATTCAATGATTCAAACGATGGAACATATACAGGAGAGAGGGATTTTTAAGAAAATTTCTCTGGAGAAACAATCGAAAGATGAATTATATAAAATGGGAAATACGTTTAATAAGATGATAGATTTATTACAGCAAAACTTTGAAAAGCAGCAACAATTCGTTTCAGATGCTTCTCATGAATTAAAAACGCCTTTAACGGTGATTGAGAGTTACGCGAAATTACTAAAACGATGGGGAATGAAAAAACAAGATGTTTTAGAAGAATCGGTTGAAGCGATTTATTCAGAAGCAGTCCGAATGAAAGGAATGACAAATCAAATGCTACTCCTTGCCAATAATAGTGCGGAATGGAATTTAGAAATAAAAGAATCGAATCTAGTGCGCGTTTGTCATGGAACTGCAGAGCAGCTGGAAAACGCCTATAATCGAACATTTCGCGTTATAACGCAAGAGGAAACTATTTTGGTTCGGATAGATGAGCAAAAAATAAAACAAGTTCTTGTTGTATTACTAGATAATGCGATGAAATATAGCTCTGATACAATTGATATTATAGTTGGCACGCAGGATAATCAAGTATTTTTTGCTATTCAAGACTATGGAATAGGAATCCCAAAAGAAGATATGGATAAAGTGTTTGATCGCTTTTTCCGTGTTGATAAAGCAAGAAGCCGGGAAACGGGAGGAACTGGTCTTGGATTGTCAATTGCTAAACAAATTGTTGATGCTCATGAAGGGATTATTCAATTAGAAAGCGAAGAAGGGGAATGGACGAAAATTACCGTATATTTGCCTGTATTGTCATAAAAGAGATGGGAGTTTGATGAATGAACAGGAAGTGGAAAATTCTATTGCTCGTTTGCTTTGCAATTGTCAGTGTTGCTTTTGTATCCCAACGCATTGTTGCGAATCAAAGTGTGGAAATATTAACTGAAAAAGAAGCACAAAAAATTGTAACGACGCAATACCCTGGAAAAGTGGAAAAAATGAAACTATCTAAAGAGGGAGAGAAGAATGTCTATAAAGTAATGATTGTAAATAAGCAAGGTTCGTATGAAGTAATAATAGATGCTCAAAATGGTGAGATAATGAGTGCAAAAGAGATAGCATTAAGTAAAGACATTACAGCAGAGAAAGCAGAAGAAATTGCACTTCAGAAAGTAACAGGAGCAGTGAAGCAAACGCTTTTAGAAAATCGAGGTGGAAAAGGGATATACGTTGTAAAGGTCGAAACTGCACCAAATCAAATGACAGTGATTGAGGTAGAGAAAGAGACTGGAAAAGTTAACATATTCGAGAAGAAAAGTACAAAAGTAACGGAACAACAAGCGAGAGAGATAGCGGTCCAACAAGTACCGGGTGAAGTGAAACAAGTGACGTTGCAACAAAAAGATGGGAAAGTATTATATCAAATAGAAGTAGAAAAGAATCCAAATGAAAAAATAATGGTCGAAATTGAAGAAGCAACCGGAACCACTTTAGGAACGCACCCAGTTTCACAAGTACAGACCATTATCACAGAAGAACAAGCAAAGAATATTGCAGGGCAAAGATTCCCAGGCGGATCAATTTCAGCAGTGAAATTAATAGCTTCAAACGGTGAATCTGTATATCAAGTAATCATAAAAAATCAATCGCAAACAGTTGATATACGTGTACATGCAATTACGGGAGAAGTCGAGTCTACTACAACAATTGATAACGACGATCAACCGAATAGTCAGTCGAATGATCAATCTCAGAATCAAACGGGGGCAAGTGATGATGACCAAGACGATCAGGACGATAATCAAGAAGACGATGAAGAGTGATGCTATTTGTATCACTTTTTCTTTAGAAAATAATATGTTTCTCATCAAATTTTAATCTTTTTCTCCTTTTCCTTTCATTTTTAAGTTTTAGTATATAAGTAAGAAATGAAAGGGAGGAAGTTTATATGAAATTAGGAATCGCTTTACTAATTGGATTTTTAACAATTGCAGGGACAGTGTACGGTGTGAGTGCAATGGGACATGAAGATAAAGGAGAGAGAGTTTATCAAGAAGTTGTAAAAGCAGATGATGAAAAAGTGAAAGTTACCCGTGAGAAAGTGGGAAAAATCGCGCTTGAAAATGTAGATGGTGCTGTGAAAGAAATAGATTTTGACAGAGAAAACGGAATGACTGTCTATGAAGTAGAAATGGATACAAATGAGGGAGAAAAAGAAATATATGTTGATGCTAAAACGGGAGCAGTGTCAATGAAAGAACAAAATGATGATAATGATTTAGATGATGATCGTAATGAATATGAAGAGCTCTATGATGATAATCAAGATGACCTTGATGATGAATAAGAACAGGGAAAACACTCTTTTTCGACAAAAAATAAATATCTTGCTTGACAGACATACATATAACCGATATAATTCGTAGTAATTTCAAAAGAAATTATATTCAGAATATTAGATTGCGTTGAATAGGAGTAGTAAGGTCATGTGTTTGTACAGAGAGCTATGGGTTGGTGTGACATAGTCAAATAACATCCTGAACTCGCCTAGGAGCAGTAAGGTGGAACAGAAGTCTAATTCTTAGTAAATCTTAACGGTTAACCTTCGATAACAGGTTTGTAATCAAACGATTACTGCTAAGGTGGATTCATAATCGAATCAATAAGAGTGGTACCGCGTTAAGTAAATGGCTTAGCGTCTCTTTATATAAAGAGATGCTAAGCCATTTTTTATTATATATAAGGAAGAAATGGAGGTTTTATTTGGATTGTTCAATAATATTTGTTTATTTATATAAAGCGATTTAATTAGGAGGAAAATAAGATGAAACAGACGGAGCAATGGACTTCAAAACTAGGCTTTATAATGGCCGCAGCAGGATCTGCAATTGGACTTGGCGCAATATGGAAGTTCCCTTACATTGCTGGAAAGAGCGGGGGAGGAGCATTCTTTTTAATCTTTATATTGTTTACAGTATTAATAGGTCTTCCATTATTGATAGCTGAATTTATGATAGGGCGCAGTACACAAAAACAAGCAATTGGAGCATTTAAAAGTATCGCACCAAATACAGGTTGGCATTGGATTGGACGTCTTGGCGTTTGGACTTGTTTTATTTTGTTATCATTTTATAGTGTTGTTGGTGGCTGGGTATTAATTTATTTATTCAGAGGGATAACTGGACAATTGATTACACCACAGCAAAATTATAGCTCGTTATTTACAGAAACAATCGGGGATCCTGTTTGGGCCGTCGCTGGCCATTTTGCTTTTATGTTTATTACGATTTGGGTTGTATCAAAAGGGGTACAAAATGGAATTGAAAAAGCGAGTAAATACATGTTACCAGCATTGTTTGTGTTATTTGTGGCTCTTATTGTTCGCTCCTTAACACTTGATGATGCGATGAAAGGTGTGAAGTTCTTCTTACAGCCTGATTTCTCAAAAATTACATCTGAAAGTATTTTGTTTGCAATGGGACAATCATTCTTTGCAATTAGTATAGGGATTTCAATCATGGTCACGTATAGTTCTTATTTAAATAAAAAAGAAAGTTTACCACGTTCAGCGGTAACGATTGTTGGACTGAACCTATTTGTTTCTCTATTCGCAGGGCTTGCTATTTTTCCGGCAGTATTTTCACTAGGAATGGAACCGACAGAAGGACCAGGTTTGTTATTTATCGTATTACCATCTGTATTTAGTCAAATTCCATTTGGAAATTTCTTCTTAACAGTATTTCTTGCGCTATTTACATTTGCAACGTTAACATCTGCATTTTCTCTACTTGAAACAGTTGTTTCAGCACTAGCGAATGGACAGCAAGAAAGAAGAAAGAAATTGTCATGGATCATTGGATTTTTAATTTTCTTAATAGGTATCCCATCTGCACTTTCATTTGGTGTATGGAGTGATATTACAATCTTCGGTAAAAATATTTTTGACGCGGTAGACTTTTTATCTAGTAATATATTAATGCCACTTGGAGCTTTATTCATTAGTATTTTCGTTTCATTTAAAATGGAGAAAAAGGTATTAGAAGCAGAGTTCTTTGTTGGTGGGAATTACGGAAAATCGGTATTTAATTGCTGGGCATTTTTGCTTCGATATGTTGCTCCGATTGCGATTGTCATTGTCTTTTTGAATGTAATTGGGATTATTTAATCCTAAATGTTATAATATTTTGAATAAAAAGAGGCGAGGGAATGTATTATTATATTCCGGACATATAACGTGTACGGATTCGTGGTCCTCCTAATTGTATACGAAATCAAAATATGAAAAATTGGAGGGCAAAGAGATGAAACAAGAAAAAGAAGTATTATTACAAGGGAAAATGATGAAAGTACGCGGGAAAAAGCTATATGTGGAGACGTATGGAGTACGAGAAAATCCACCTGTATTATATCTTCATGGCGGGCCTGGTGAGATGTGTTTTGATTTTTCTTATCATCAAGCACATAGATTACAAGATTTTTTTCGGCTCATTGCCATTGATCAACGTGGTGTAGGGCGTTCAGAAAAAATTGGGAAACAAGAGTCGTTTGGATTGCGGGATCTTATCGAAGATTGCGAAGAGTTAAGGAAGATGTTACGAATTGAAAAATGGTCTGTTATTGGACATTCCTTTGGTGGTTTTCTAGCGTTGTTATATGCAACAATGTATCCACAATCTATTCAAAAGATTATCTTTGAAGGACCTACTTTTGATTTTGCATTAACAAGTAGAGCTTTATTGAAAAGGACAGGAGTTTTACTAACGAAGTATGGGAAAGAGGAACAGGGGAACGAATGTATAGCTATTGCAGAGAGTGATGCTAGTTCAGAAGAATTACTAGAAGCTTATTCGAAATTAAGTGATGAATTAGAAGAAAACAGAATGGAAATTTATAATTACGTTGAGGATGAAACGGATTATAGTTTATATAGTGACGAGGAATGGGAAGAGTTTTATGAGCGTTCCAATATTCATTTTACAAGATTGAAAGAGGAGGGAGAAATTCATCAATCGTTATTATCAAAATTAAAAGATGTAGAGAATCCGATGTTGCTCATCATAGGAAAACACGATGTGGTAACCTGTGAAAAACAAATCGAAACATTTAAAAGAGATGCTCAAAATGGTGAAATTATTGTCTTTGAAGAGAGTGGTCATACACCACATTATGAAGCAGCGGATCAATTTGCAGAAACTGTAATTAATTTTTTGAAGTAAAATAGGAAAAGGTGCTTCATGAAATGAGAAGCACCTTTTTTCTTCATGTTAAATTTCAGGATGGAAGATTGTAATGTAAGGCCATTTACTTTGCCATTTTTTTTTGTAATCTTTTTTCATACATATTAGTGCGCTCTTTCGTTTTGAGGAAATGAGGTGTTGGTTTCACTTGCAGTGTGAGAACATCTTCTATTCCGCAAGGGGCGGTTAACACAATATTATTTTGTTCATCTAATGTAACGCCAAGAGCAGTCGCTGTTTCTGGGAATTTAGAAATTGCATCGACTGATGATGAATAAGGTGGCATGTTATTGACTACATGCATACGGGCCTGATTTTTCACTGACCATGGGATAGTAGAATCTATACTTTTAAGCTCATTTTCTAATTTTTTCTCGGTAGATTCACTTATATGTAGTGGGTCAAAATAGATGATATCTATATCTGGCGTTAACGTTCTCACTTCGTATCCATGAAGAACGTCCCAAATTTTAGAACGAACAAATCCAGCGCAAACCCACCAATCAGGTAGTTGTAGGGATTTTGCTGTCTGTAATATTTCCATCATCCAAGTATCGTTTTGTATAAGCCCAATAATATCTTGTTCTGTTTTCATATACATACATTTCTCTCCTTATTAAATATACGCCTTCATTCTTTCTAAATTAACAGAAGCACCACTCTTAGCCTAATGAATAATACCACCAAGTAAAAAAGCTTGTAGTAAGTTGGATGTTCGTGAAATGAGTAATACCATCCCAACTACGGATAATGCAACGGCAATCTTTTTTAAACGAACGCCAGCTAGTCGAATACTATAAGAACTTGTTTCGACTGCATGAATGATAATCGTGAAAGCCATTATGAAAATTAATGTTGTTGTCATTTTGGGTCACCATTTTTCTATGAAATTATACTTATAATATAACAAGAACATAGTTTTAGGTATATCTATTCATGCATCATACTTCGATAGAAAAGAAGATAGATACAAAAAATAACATAAAAATTCAAAATAAGGAAATGTTTTGATAATATAGGGAGGATGGTTATTTTTCTGTTAGAGGGGGATTTGTGTTATGCATATATATTATAGTAATCGTGCAAAAGAGTATGAAGCAGGGAGGTATACAACATTTCTATTTGATTTAGATGGAACATTAACAGATCCCAAAGAGGGGATTGTCAATTCGGTTTCATATGCATTGCGAAAAATGGGAATAGATGAACCGAATCAGAAAGAGCTAGAATCTTTTATTGGCCCGCCAATTCAGCACTCGTTTGCAGATAGATACGGAATGAATGAAAAACAAGTAAAAGAAGCAGTTACATATTTTCGAGAATATCTAAAGCGAAGTGGCTTGCTAGAAAATAAAGTTTATGAGATGATTCCATGTATTTTACAAGAATTAAAGGATGAAGAGAAACGATTATTTGTCGCGACTTCAAAGCCAACTGTATTTGCGAAACAAGTTTTAGAACACTTTAATTTAAGTCATTTTTTTGAAGAAATTGTAGGTAGTAATTTAGATGGAACTCGAATAAAGAAAGATGAAATTATTGAATATATTTTACATACGAATCCAGAGCTGCAAAGAGAAGAGGTAGTAATGGTTGGGGATAGAAAGCATGACATGATTGGGGCTAATTGTAATAGGATTGACTCTATCGGTGTGTTGTATGGATATGGAAGCGAAGAAGAATTAAAAGAAGCAAGGGCGACGTATGTTGTGAAACATGTCGAAGAGTTCCGATGCTTTTATACAAAAGACAAAAGCTTGAAAATATAAGATGTAAAGAAGAAAATCCCTTTATAATGAATGATAGCTAATTCATTTTTGTTTAAAGGGATTTTTCAAATGTAATAGAATAAATAATAAATATGCTGTTTGAATCATAAAAATTTTGTTAAAAAAGAAGGAGTGTTGTAAATATTTGGATTGATAGAAAGATATATTTTGTAGGGAATACATAGAAAACGACGAGTTAAAAAGATTGAATTTTCAATTAAAAAAGGAAGGTGAGAAAATTGGAGCTAGTTATTATTTTATTAGCACTAAGCTTGCTTATGTTTGTTGCTTATAGAGGATTTTCTGTTATTTTATTTGCACCGATTTTTGCCCTATTTGCGGTCTTTTTAACAGAACCTAGTTTTGTGTTACCTTTCTTTTCAAATATTTTTATGGAGAAAATGGTAGGCTTTATTAAGTTATATTTTCCAGTTTTCTTACTTGGTGCGATTTTTGGTAAAGTAGTAGAAATGTCTGGAATTGCAGATTCTATTGCTAAGACAATTATTGAAGTAGTGGGTGAAAAACGGACCATTTTGGCTATCGTTTTAATGGGGGCTGTTTTAACTTATAGTGGTGTCAGTGTTTATGTTGTTGTGTTTGCAGTGTATCCATTTGCTGCAAAATTGTTTCGTCAAGCGAATATCCCGAAGCGCCTAATACCAGGAACGATTGTTCTTGGAGCTGTTACGTTTACGATGGATGCACTTCCGGGATCACCGCAAATTCAAAACGTAATCCCGACAACATTTTTTAAGACAGATATTTATGCAGCACCTATACTCGGTATTATTGGAGCAATTTTTGTCTTAACATTAGGTTTGATCTATTTAGAGAACAGGCGTAAGAAGGCAAAAGCAGCTGGAGAAGGGTATTTTGGTTTTGAAGATGGGAATTCTGAAATGGCAGCATCACTAGAGTTAGAGCAAAAGAATCATACTACTCTCCAAAGTATTGAAATTTCGAGAGTACAGCAAGTCATTGCTTTTGTACCACTTATTTTAGTAGGAGTTATGAATAAGTTTTTTACGATGACTATACCGAAGTGGTATCCAAATGGTTTTGATTTTTCCGCAATTGGAATGAAAGCATTTGGAAAGGTGGAGTTAAGTGCAGTAATTGGGATTTGGTCGGTAGAATTAGCACTCATCATTGGAATTATTACAACGCTTTTATTATATTGGAAGCGTGTTGTGACAGGATTCCAAGCTGGATTGAATACAAGTATTGGAGGAGCGTTGCTGGCAACAATGAATACAGGAGCAGAATTTGGCTTTGGTGGCGTGATTGCAGCACTTCCTGGGTTTGCGATTATACGAGATAGTATTTCTGCAACATTTACGAATCCGCTTGTGAATGGAGCGGTGACAACGAATATTCTTGCTGGTATTACAGGTTCAGCTTCAGGGGGCATGGGCATTGTTTTAAGTGCGATGGGAGATAAATTTATTGCGGCGGCTGATCAATACAATATTCCGCTAGAGGTTATGCATCGTATTGTCTCAATGGCATCGGGAGGAATGGATACACTTCCACATAACGGAGCGATTATTACAATCCTTACTGTTACAGGGTTAACACATAAACAATCGTATCGTGATATATTTGCTGTAACAATATTAAAAACGGTCGCTGTATTTTTAGTAATTGCTTTTTATACATTTACAGGAATTTATTAATAAATTTATTAGTTTGGGAGGAAATAATTATTCGAAGTGGAATATTAGATTTGATAATTTATGCAGTATAAGGTTCACATTATAAAATATTTAGTAGAGAAAGAAGGGGTGGATTCCTTGCAAGAAATCGCGGAATTTCGTATGCCAAAGAACGTTTTATATGGGAGAAATTCACTTGATAAATTAGGAGGACAGGCAATCAAACTAGGGAAAAAAGCTTTTATTATCAGTGATTCTATTATGAAAAAGCTTGGCTATATCGATGCGTGCGTGAAACTACTAAAAGCAAAAAAAATAGATGTTATTACTTATGAAAATGTAAATGCGGAACCAACAAATATTCATGTTTTGGAAGCGCTAACGATATGTGCAGAGTCAAAATGTGATTTTATTATTGGACTTGGTGGAGGAAGTTGCATTGATGCAGCAAAAGCTGTAGCAGTTCTGTTTACAAATGGGGGAGAGATTGGAGAGTATGTTCAAAATCATGTAGAAATAGAAAAGCAGCCATTACCCCTTATTGCAATTCCAACAACATCTGGTACAGGCTCAGAAGTTACAAGTGTTGCTGTTATTACAAATACAAAAACAGATGTCAAAATGATGATTAAGCACCCAAACTTTACGCCACAAATAGCAATTATCGATCCGTTATTAACACGTTCTGTTCCACCGAATATTACTGCAGCAACAGGTATTGATGCACTGTGTCATGCAATTGAAGCATATCTTTCTAGATTTTCACAACCGCTTACAGATGTACTAGCACTTGCGGCAATTGGAACGATTATGAAACATTTGCGAATCGCCTATGAAGATGGAACAAATATAGAAGCGCGAGAAGCGATGATGATTGCTTCCTTACAAGCTGGCATTGCTTTTTCAAATGCATCGGTTACTTTAGTTCATGGAATGTCACGTCCAATCGGAGCGCTATTTCACGTACCCCATGGTATATCAAATGCGATGTTACTACCAGCAGTTTTAGATTTTACAAAAGTTTGCTCAGTCAACCGCCTTGCAGATATTGGGCGGAGTATAAATCCGGACTTACATTCATTATCTGATGAAGAGCTTGCTGATTATACGATTTTTGAAATAAAGAAACTTTGTTTGGATCTACGTATTCCCAATCTTAGAGAGTATGGAATTGATCAGGTTGAATTTGAAAATGCTCTTTCAAAAATGGCGAAAGATGCACTAGCTAGTGGGAGTCCGAGTAATAATCCACGTATCCCTTCTTATCATGAGGTGAAAAAATTATATCGTATATGTTTTGACTATCAATATGAAAATTCTATAAGTACTTCATAAGAATTCTGAAAATTATTAAAATATTTCCATGGAAATGAAAAGGGGCGCAGGAGATGGAATTAGTAATTATATTATTGGCTCTTTGCATGTTAATGTTTGTTGCGTATCGTGGTTTTTCTGTTATATTATTTGCCCCAATTTGTGCACTATTTGCGGTTTTATTAACAGAACCAAGTCATGTATTACCGTTTTTCTCTAATATTTTTATGGAAAAAATGGTTGGGTTTATTAAATTATATTTTCCTGTTTTCTTACTTGGAGCAATTTTCGGTAAGGTAGTAGAAATGTCAGGGATTGCGGAGTCTATTGCAAAAACAATTATTCAGCTAGTTGGTGTCAAACGTTCCATGCTAGCAATTGTCCTAATGGGAGCTATATTAACTTATAGTGGTGTTAGTTTGTTTGTAGTGGCTTTTGCGGTATATCCATTTGCAGCTAATTTATTTCGCGAGGCTAATATTCCAAAGCGATTAATACCAGGAACCATTGCTCTTGGAGCGATTACGTTTACAATGGATGCCCTTCCAGGAACCCCGCAAATCCAAAACGTTATTCCAACCACGTTTTTTAAAACAGACATCTATGCAGCACCATTTCTTGGAATCATTGGGGCGATTTTTGTATTCATTGTTGGTATGTTGTATTTAGAAAGAAGACGAAAAAAGGCAGAAGAAAGTGGTGAAGGTTATTATGGTTTTGAAAAAGAAAATCCAGAAATGGCAGCTACAACTGAAACAGAACAAAATATAAAACCAGCTATTCATGCTTCTGAAATTACACCACTTCGTCAAGTACTGGCTTTCGTACCGCTTATTTTAGTAGGGGTCATGAATAAAGTTTTTACAGTGTTGATTCCAACATGGTATCCAAAGGGCTTTGATTTCTCCTCGATTGGATTAAAAGCCTTTGGTAAAGTAGAACTTTCTGGTGTGCTAGGTGTATGGTCTGTAGAACTAGCACTTTTAATCGGAATTATTACAACGATAATTTTAAATTGGAAACGCTTATTTACTGGATTTCAAGCTGGTTTAAATGCAAGTATTGGAGGGGCATTGCTCGCAGCTATGAATACTGGAGCCGAATATGGTTTTGGAGGAGTTATTGCAGCATTACCTGGTTTTGGTGTCATTCGAGATAGCATTTCTACAACGTTTACAAATCCGCTCGTAAATGGTGCAGTGACTACAAACGTTCTTGCCGGAATTACTGGATCAGCTTCAGGAGGAATGGGTATTGCCTTAAGTGCGATGTCGGAGAAATATATTGCGGCAGCAGAGCAACATAATATTCCATTTGAAGTCATGCATAGGGTTATTTCAATGGCATCAGGAGGAATGGACACATTACCGCATAATGGTGCGGTTATTACGTTATTAGCAGTAACAGGGTTAACACATAAACAATCATATCGTGACATTTTTGCAATTACGATTATTAAAACATTGGCTGTATTTGTTGTGATTGGTGTTTATACTCTAACAGGGATTGTATAAAAACATAAACAAAGACTTTAGAAAAACATCTAAAGTCTTTGTTTATTATATTAAAAGTATCTAATAAATAGGCGCTAGATGATGATTAGTTTTTCAGATGGAAAGGAATAGGTGGATATGAAAATGATAGGCCTTATCGGTGGAATGAGCTGGGAGTCATCGGCTGAATATTATCGGATAATAAATGAACAAGTAAAAAAGAGATTAGGAGGATTACATTCAGCAAAATGTCTTTTATACAGCGTTGACTTTGCAGAGATTGAATATTATCAATCTGAAGGTGATTGGGAAAAGGCGGGGGAAGTATTAGGAGAAGCTGCATATTCTCTTGAGAAAGCTGGAGCAGACTTCATTGTTATTTGCACGAATACAATGCATAAAGTTATTAGTAATATTAAAGAGAAGGTGAGTATCCCTATTTTACATATTGCGGATGCAACAGCTATAGAAATAAAAAAACATGGAATTCGATCAGTTGGTTTACTTGGAACGAAATATACAATGGAACAGGATTTTTACAAATCACGAATAGAAGAAAAGGGTATGAAAGTAATGATACCAAATGAAACAGATAGGGAAATAGTAAATAGAATCATATATAACGAGTTATGTTTAGGAAAAGTTAATCAAACATCAAGAGATTTCTATAAGGAAATAATAAATCGCTTAGTACAAAACGGAGCAAAAGGAATTATATTAGGTTGTACGGAAATAGGGCTATTAGTAAAACAAGAAGATTCTCCAGTGCCTTTATTTGATACAACTTTTATACATGCTGTTGAAGCTGTGAACAGCTCTTTAGGCAGGTACTTGGATGCAGTGCAAGAGAATAAAAAATAACAACATAACTTTATTATGTAAACTAATGCAACTGTATGGATGGAAAACATTCAGAAAATATTTTATAATGTAAGTGGTTACAAAAAGGGGGAGTATGGATGTTTTCACTTCAGCCAATTGCTTTTGTACATAATGAAAGAAAAATGATAATGGATGACGAATGGGGAGATGTACAATCTCTTATTACATTAGTGGATTCATATTCAGAAGAGAGTATACAAGGAATTGAATACTTTTCCCATATTGAAGTAATCTTTTATTTTCATAAAGTACAAGATGAACAGATTCAATATTCAGCTAGACATCCAAGAAATAATAAAGAATACCCGAAAATAGGTATTTTTGCACAGCGGGGGAAAAATCGTCCAAATCGATTGGGGGCGACAATTGCAAAAGTAGTAAGGCGAGAAGGAAAATCAATTGTAGTTGAAGGATTAGATGCAATTGATGGTACGCCCATATTGGATATAAAGCCTGTTATGAGAGAGTTTTTACCGAATGAAGATACTACCCAACCTGAATGGGTAACGGACCTTATGAAGGAGTATTGGAAGGAGAGCGGGACAAAATGAAGGTGTATGAAGCAACAATTTCAGATTTAGATGGATTAGCAGATGTGTTTAACAATTATCGTATGTTTTATAGACAGGAATCAAATGTAGAAGGTGCAAAAACATTTTTGCGTAATCGTATAGAACGAGAAGAATCGATCATTTTTGTAGCAGTAGAGGATGGACAATACCTTGGATTTACCCAATTGTACCCTTCTTTTTCATCTATTTCTATGAAAGAGTTATGGATATTAAATGATCTTTTTGTACAAGAAAGTAAACGTGGAGCTGGCATTGGGAAGAAATTATTAGAAGCAGCTAAAACTTTCGCATTAGAGAATGGTGCGAAGGGATTAAAACTGCAAACAGAAATAGACAATATATCAGCGCAACGATTATATGCTGAAAATGGTTATTTGAGGGATAATCGTTATTTTCATTATGAACTAACTTTTTAAACTTAGCAAAGCTAGTAGACGTATACATAAAAAAGTAGATTATATTTATATAATCTACTTTTTTAATCGTATTATTTATTTAGGACAAAGTGTATGTTGTAGAATCCATGTAACAGCATCTTGAAAGTTTTCTGCAATATAATCTGGTTCAATATTAGCCCATTTATCGCGATATGTGTGTAAAGCATCATGACCAGCTCCTGTTTGAACTAATATCGTTGTTGCATGAACATTTGCACCCGCAACGATATCAGTCCAGCGATCACCGATGACAATACATTTTGTCAAATCAAGCTTATGTTTTTCTGCTGCTTGTAGAAGCATACCTGTACTTGGCTTTCGGCATTCACATCCATCTCCATGTCTATGAGGACAAAGGTATACGTCATCAAAACCGAATGCTTCTAGTTCCTGACTAAAATCTTCTATACTCGCTTTCCCATCAGCAATGCCAGGCTGATTTGTAAAGGAAAATAGTTTTATATTTTGCTCTTTTAATGCACGTAAGGCGTTTTGTGTAAATGGAAATAAGGTGAATACACCAGGATAATGTATGGTAGTGTCTCCTCCAATTGTTCCATCTCGGTCAATGAAAATAGCTTGAAAGTTTGTCATAATAATTAGTTCCTTCCATATGGATAGATTAAAAATATTTCACGAATCGATATCCATTTACTTCATATCCTAATTTTTTATAGAATGGATGAGCTTCTGTTCGCTGTGTACCACTTACAAGCCATGTACCAATACAGTTATGCTCTTTTGCTAATTGTTCTGCATACTTCATTAAAATTTGTCCAATTCCTTTTCTCCGTGCTGTTGAGTCAACGCTAATAATGGATATTTCCCCATACCGTGTTATATCTTCTAAGTTCTCTCGTATGCGAAATCCAAGAAATCCAAATATCTCATTATCTTCCTCGTAAACATATAGGAAATCAAATGGACTCATTTCAATAAATTGTAAGCGGTTTTGCATGTCGGCATGAGAAATATCAGAGCCTTTTAATTCTTTTGTTAGTGAACAAAGTGCTTCTATATCGTTCGCAGTCGCTTTTCGAATGTGAGATTCCATACTCTCAGCTCCATCTGTAAATATAAATTAATAACTCCAAATGTTAAATATTCTGCTAAAACTCATTTTTTCCTGCTCTTGATATTAATATTTAATATATTAGATATGCAGAATAATATTTTAAAAGAAAATATGTTATGATTTTCCTGGGGGTTATTGTAAATAGAAAAGAGGGGAAACAATTTGCTACAAGTCAATATTCGCTCAGCAGGTTATGAAACAGGAGAAAAAACAATCCATGATATAGCTTTTTCAATTAAAAAAGGTGAATTAGTTGCTTTGATTGGTGCAAATGGCGCCGGGAAAAGTACGACAATTAAGTCAATGCTTGGCTTGCTTGCAAATATGGATGGTGAAATTACGTTTGGTGAAAAGAGAAATCCATATGCATATGTACCAGAACATCCGACTTATTATGATTATTTAACTTTATGGGAGCACATTGAATTGTTAATGGCTGCACGTGGGTGTGAAGCAGAAAGTTGGGAGGAACGTGCACGGGAGTTTTTACATACATTTCGAATGGAAAAGCATAAGCATGAATACTTATCGAAGTTTTCAAAAGGGATGAAACAAAAGTCCATGTTAATTCTCGCATTCTTAACAGAACCGGACTTTTATATTATTGATGAACCGTTTATTGGATTAGATCCGGTAGCAACAAGGGAGTTTTTAAATTTCTTATATAAAGAGAAAGAACGTGGGGCTGGGATTTTACTTTGTACTCATGTACTAGATACAGCGGAAAGAATTTGTGAACGATTTTTACTTATTTCACAAGGAACTTTACTAGCGAACGGTAATCTACAAGTGATTCAATCACTAGCAGAAATGCCAGACAGTCCATTACTAGATTGTTTTGATGCAATCGTAAGGCAGGAACAACATGATGAAACAACAATTTTATAGAAGGTTACGTCATGAACTAAAAAGAAAATGGAAATCGATTCGCTCTGTAATCGATTGGACAATCGCATTATATTTTATCGTTCCAGCAATTATATTTAGCGGAATTTATTATCGTTCGTTATGGACAAGAGAATTATCTGCAGAAGAACCAGCTTATTTTTTATTAGGTTTGTTTGTGTTTTCCTTTGTTACATATTCAAGAGGGATGCGTTCGTTTTTTGAGCAAGCAGATAGCCTGTTTTTAATTCAGCATCCAGCTCATATGCAAAAGTTAATGAAATATGGCATGGTATACACATGTATTCGAATAAGTATAACAAATATCATTGTAGCGCTCATTATGTTACCTATATTGGTTAAGAGTATGGATGCATCCCTTTTACAAGTTGTATTATTTTGGCTGTCCTTTACCGCTTTTCGATGTATGTTATCACTATTGGTAAGATATATGGATGTGCGTAGAGGGAAGCGCTGGGTATTTTGGATTGTAAAGATTATCGTATTTTTTATAAGTTTTATTTGTTTGGGAAGTGGTGTGTTTTTAGGTTTTAAACATCCAGTATATGCAATAATATTTATCATTGTATTGATTGGAGTTAGTTTGATATTGATAAAACAAAAAATGAACTATCAGCGTTTCTTTTTTAAGGAAGTTGAAAAAGAAAAGGAAGAGGGTATGCGCTGGACGATGGAAATCATGCACTTTAGTGGTCAAACAACGAAGCCAAGTAATAACTCGAAACCATGGTTATTTCCACGTTCAAAGCATATACTTGGAAAAAAATCGGATTCACGTATCGTTGAATCGTTTTTAAAGGAATATTTTCGATCAGGTGTTTCTTTAAGTTTTTATATTAAAATTATTTTTATGAGTGCAGTATCTGTGAAAATAACGCCGTGGTGGATTGCGCTTATGATTATTATATTTGCTTGTATTGCAATTGCACGTTACTCTGGTGACCAATGGAATGAGTTTGCGAAAAAAATGTTTCTTCAATTATATTGTGAGCAAGGGAAGTTACTATTGTTAAAAGGAAGGGCAACGATGTGCTTGTTTATTCCGGCTGTTTTAATCTATGGAACCGTTCTGCTTGCACAATTTTATTTATTGCCAGCTATCATCATTGGTATTTTATTATTAATAGTAATAGGATGGATTGTATTTTTACCATAGAAAAAGAGCCAGGATGGCTCTTTTCTAGTCTGTAATGGACTGGTAAATAAAATATAAAAGTACAAAAATGCTTAAGACGGAGTACATGACATCTAGAGTCATTAAAAATCCTCCTCACTATTGTTGTACTTATATTATATGAAATCTTACTATTCCATATTCAAATGAAAAAAATATGAAAGTTAATAAATTTGTAAAGTGCAAAAATTAGCATCATTTTGTATAATGGAAGAAACAACCGTTATAAAAATATAAGTAGTGAAAGAGGAGGGAATAAAAAATGCCAAATTGGTTTAGAAAAACGTTAGTCGCATTAATTACTGTATTTACATTTGGCTTAGTGACGCCTCCTTCTATTTTGCTTGATAATGCAAAAGCGGACAAGCCTACTAGGCAACAAAATTTGGAGCAGTCGTCCTATACATATGAAGAAGATCGTGAGAGGTTAACCACAGACACCTTTATCACTTATGCGATGCAAGAGGCTGAAAAACAATCTATGCAAAAGTTCGGTTCTAAAATTGGGCCTGTGATTGAAGATGAGTTTAAAGATATTATTTTACCTAAAATTGAAGAGGCAATCGCAGAACTTGCGACAGATGTACCAGAAGAAACTTTACAATCATTAGCAATTTCACAGAAACCAACAGGTGGCAATAATGAAAAGATTTTTCATGTGTATGATACAAAAACAGGAAACGATTTATTGCGTTTTCATGTAAGACGTGATCATCCACCGCAAGATGGATATTATTTTAATTTCCATTATCATCGCTTTGATGATGGATATACAGGACATCATGAGCTAGGTGATATTTATTGGAATACGAATATGCCGCCGAAATGGCTGTCTTAATGAAAAAGAACAAGGGTAATGACCTTGTTCTTTTTTTGTTGTATAGATGTGAAAATTAAAGGGAAAAGAGATCTTAATAGCGAATGGGATAGGTTTAGAGTTGTTTAAAAAAGAAGATAAGGGAGTATTCATTATGTTGAAATATGTTGTGTTTGATTTTGATGGTACATTAGTAGATTCACAAGATATATTTGTTCCAATGTATAATCAAATTGCTGAGAAACATGGGTATAAAAGGGTAAAGGAAGAGGATGTCGAACCTTTACGAAAATTGTCTATTACAAAGAGATGTAAACAACTTCATGTACCAATGTATAAACTTCCTTTCTTAGCAGTAGAGTTTTATAAGTTATATCAGCCTGCTATTAAGGATCTTGTTTTGTTTAATGGAATGAAGGAAGTACTAGATGAATTACATAGAAAAGGTTATGAAATAGCGATTATATCATCCAATTCAGAAGAACATATTAAAACGTTCTTACATAAGAATCGAATAGGAAATATTGAAGATGTTTTTTGTTCGAAAAATTTGTTTGGTAAAGATAAAGTTATCAAGAAATTTTTAAAAGAAAAAAACTTAACAGAAGCTGATATGTTGTATGTTGGTGATGAACAACGAGATATTGTTGCGTGTAAAAAAATTGGTGTGAATGTGATATGGGTTGGATGGGGGTATGATGTGATGGAAACGGTGAAAGAAGATTCCCCAGATTATATGGTAAATACACCGAACGAAATTTTACATGTAGTTGAATCTATTTATTAAAATGATGGAAGGGAAATGATGTAGTAAGAAGCATTCTTACATATAAGGAATTGTTCCATCATAAAAGTCTGTCCATATGTATACATTTTGAAGGGTGACAGAGGAATTTCGACAAAAAAGAAGAAATGATACGAGAGAAGTATTTTTAAGTACATTCCGATATCGTTCTCATAAATATCGTGAAAAAAGCATGTAGAAAAATTAAAATAGGAAGTGAGGTGGAAAGTGGTGCTCGTCCATAAAGCGTGTAAGTTTCGGATTTACCCTAATACAGAACCAAAAATACGTATCGCGAAAACAATTGGTTGTTCTCATTTTGTATTTAATTACTTTTTGGCAAAATGGAATGATAGATATAAAGAAACAGGAAAAGGATTAACCTATGGCACTTGTTCTTCACAATTACCTGCTCTCAAAAAAGAATTTGTATGGCTAAAAGAAGTGGACAGCACGGCTCTTCAATCTTCTCTTCATAACCTCGCTGACTCGTATTCACGATTCTTTAATAAACAAAACAAAGCACCTCGGTTTAAGTCGAAAAACAATAAAGTCCAATCGTATACAACGAAGCACACAAATGGGAACATCGCGATTGTAGGGAATAAAATAAAGTTACCAAAACTTGGTCTTGTCACGTTTGTCAAAAGTCGTGAGGTAGAAGGACGTATTTTGAGCGCTACTGTCAGAAGAAATCCAAGTGGAGCATATTTTGTCTCGATTCTTGCCGAAGTAGAAGTGCAAGAATTGCCAAAGACAGGTTTCGCTGTTGGTGTGGATGTTGGCGTGAAAAACTTTGCGATTCTTTCAACTGGAGAGGTATTTGGCAATCCGAAATGGTTTCGGATATTAGAGAAAAAGCTCGCTCATGCTCAGCGTATTTTGTCTCGCCGTACAAAAGCGGAGCGAACTGGCATAAACAGCGAATCAAAGTGGCTCGTATTCATGAACGAATCACAAATGCAAGAACCGATTACTTGCAAAAACTTTCTACGATGATCATCAAAAACCACGATGTGATTGGGATAGAAGATTTGCAAGTATCCAATATGTTACAGAATCACAAGCTAGCGAAAGCGATTCAAGAAGTATCTTGGTCACAATTCAGAGCGATGCTTGCGTATAAGGCAAAATGGTATGGTAAACAAGTCGTCGTGGTAACAAAAACATTCGCCAGCTCTCAACTTTGTTCGCATTGTGGTAACAAAAACAAAGACGTGAAAGATCTGGAATTGCGTGAATGGAAGTGTCTTTTTTGTGGTATGCATCATGGTAGAGATGTCAACGCAGGAAAAAAATTGAGAAAAGAGGCCTTAAGGCTTCTAACCGTAGGGACTACGGGGATTGCCTACTTATAAAGCCGAGGGATACTTTGGTGTTCGTAGGAATCCTCTACTTAACATTCAAACAGTTTGTTAGAATGTTAAGTGGGGTAGTTCAAGATCCGAATGGGTTTGTAGTAGAAGTTGCTTATACGCCTAATGTGAAAATGTGAGGTCGGTAAGAACATTAAGTTCCAATAAAAATAGAGGGACGTATAGCGCTCCCTCTATTTCGTATATCGGTATTTTTATTTTATTTTTGTAAATGTTAGAGGCTGTGTACTTAACATAGCTGGTACATGTAATTGGATTGTTTGGAATTGCCCTTTTATATCCATCTCATAAGCAAGCAACACCTTCATTTCTATTTGGAATAAGTCTAACGTCGTAGAGAACATATCGTAGTGATGATGCTGTAGTGGGACTTTCATCTCTGTAAATTGTACATATAATTCTTCATTTTGTTTATATACTTCTAGTGTTCCATATGCAGGGTGTTCGAATGTACCAGTGTAATCTTTGAATGGATGAGAAGGTATAGTCTCTTGTATTTGTTCTGGAAGTGATTGATTTACCTCTTTCATCATTTCTTTCAATTTATCAGTGTCTTCTATAGCGCGCTTATGCCAATCAATTGTTTCTAATCCGAGGAGTTCGTCATAGATTTGATTTGCGAGATAACTAGGGAGTAATGTACTTCCCGAGTTCGTTAATATGACAAGGCCTATATTTTCTTTTGGAATAAACGAGACAAGCGCCGTAAAACCATCAATATTTCCGCCATGATGAATCACTTTATAACCACGGTAGGCACTAATAAACCAACCAAGACCGTAACTGTTCAATGGAGATTCAGGTGTTGATAAAAATGGCTGGTCGGGAATTGTGTTGTGCGGCGTATACATTTGTTGTAATAATTCAGCAGATAGTAATTCGTGATCTCCTGTTTTTCCTTGATTAAGATGGAAAAGTACCCAATTCGCCATATCTTCAATTGTTGAATTGATGCATCCAGCAGCTCCTACTGTATCAATATTACGGAATGGGACCTCTTTTATTTCTTCATCTTTCTCAACATAAGGCAATGCATAGTCATTCGTATTTTGTGAGTCAGTGACAGAGAAGTTTGTTTGTTCCATTTGAAGTGGTTCTAAAATATGTTCTTTGACGTATTGTTCCCATGTCTGATTTGTAATGTTTTCTACAAGATAGCTTATTGTTGCATACATTAAGTTGTTATATAAGAAAGTAGTGCGAAATGGCGCATCGAGTGATAAATGCTTTATTTTTTCAACGATGTCTTGTCGAGTTAAGGAAGAGTTGTACCAAAGAGCATCGTGACGACTTACTCCAGAGCGGTGGGAGGCTAAATCCCGTGCTGTAATTTGTGAGCTTGCAAATACATCGGATAAAGAGAATATAGGAATGTAAGATTGAACAGGAGTATCCCAATCAAACTTTTTTTGCTTTGCTAATAGGCTTAAAGAAAGTGTACCAAACGCTTTAGTGGCAGAGCCGATTGCAAAGCGTGTTTGAGGTGTAACTGGTTCTTTCTTTTCTAAATTACGATAGCCAAACCCTTCTGAAATGATAACTTTTCCATCTTTTATAACTGTGACGGCAGCTCCAGGAACGTTTAAATCTTCCATCATGTTTTCAATGGTTGCTTGTAGTGTACTAATAATAGGAATTTCAATTTTAGACATCTTTCTAACCTCCAAATATTATTTTATACTTCCGCACTATAGTTTCTTTGGTAAGGAGTGAAATCCCTCTTAAAAGATGAAAAGTTAAGAATTTTGTAAGATTCATTAAAACTGATATTCCGTATTAGATTTCAGTTAATACTTACTATATTGAAATGTTTTTTTTTATGTCTGACTGAGGGTTTTTCATGCAGAAATATTTTTTGTATGATAAACTCCATATAGGAAATAGATGAGAAAGAGGGTTTTTCTTACATATGAAACATGCTGAATATGAATATTTAAATTTGTGCCGCCATGTGATGGAGCATGGTACAAAAAAAGAAGATCGTACAGGAACAGGAACTGTATCTGTATTTGGACATCAAATGCGCTTTGACCTTAGCAAAGGATTCCCTTTATTAACGACAAAACGTGTGCCATTCCGTTTAGTAGCTAGTGAGCTTCTTTGGTTTATGAAAGGTGATACAAATATTCGCTACTTACTTCAAAATAACAATAATATTTGGAATGAATGGGCGTTTAAAAGTTGGATAGAAAGTGATGCATACGAAGGACCAGATATGACAGACTTTGGACTTCGTTCGCAGCAAGATGAAGAGTTTAAGAAACAATATGATGAACAAATGGAAGTCTTTAAAAAGAATGTACTAGAAGATGATAATTTTGCAAATCAATATGGTTATTTAGGAGATGTGTACGGGAAGCAATGGCGTGCATGGAAAACAACAGCTGGAGAAACAATTGATCAATTAAAAGATGTAATTGAAATGATTAAAAAAACTCCAGATTCCCGTCGCTTACTTGTTTCTGCTTGGAATCCGGAAGATGTGCCAAGTATGGCACTTCCGCCTTGTCATACGCTATTCCAGTTTTATGTAGCAGACGGAAAACTATCATGTCAGTTGTATCAACGAAGCGGCGATATTTTCCTTGGCATTCCATTTAATATTGCAAGCTATTCATTGTTAACACATTTAATCGCGCATGAATGTGGTTTAGAGGTAGGAGAGTTTGTTCATACGATTGGAGACGCGCATATTTACACAAATCATTTTGAGCAAGTGGAAAAACAATTAGCGCGTGAACCACGTCCATTCCCAATGCTAAAATTAAATCCAGATGTAAAATCTGTTTTTGACTTTGAGATGGAGGATGTAACGTTAGAAGGTTACGATCCACATCCTGCAATTAAAGCGCCTGTCGCAGTGTAAACGCAAAAGGAGATGAAAATATGATTATTTCATTTATGGTCGCAATGGATGAAAATAAAGTCATTGGTAAGGATAATAAGCTACCATGGCATTTACCAAGTGAATTGCAATATGTTAAGAAGACAACAATGGGCCACTCACTTATTATGGGAAGAAAAAATTATGAAGCAATCGGCAGACCACTTCCGGGAAGACGAAATATTATCGTAACTCGTAATATGAATTATCATGTAGAAGGTTGTGAAATTGCGCATACTGTAGAAGAAGTTTTTGAGCTTTGTAAAGATGAGGAAGAAATTTTCATTTTTGGTGGAGCGCAAATTTATGAATTGTTTTTACCATATGTAAACAAGCTTTATATCACAAAGATTCACCATTCATTTGGAGGGGACACATTCTTTCCGGAAATGAATATGAAAGAGTGGAAAGAAGTTTTTGTAGAAAAAGGCGTTACGGATGAAAAGAATCCATATACATACTACTATCACATATATGAAAAACAACAATAATTATAAAAAAGATTGATGTGGATGTTCACATCAATCTTTTTATTTAGATAACAAGATAAAACTTTATGAAGGGACTTTTTTGGTGATATAATGGTAGAGGTTGTAAGTTTTAGTAGCTTAGGAAAAAAACATAAAAGAGAAAGTTATATTTATTATTTTTTCTTAGCTAAAGGAGGAGAATCATTTGAAAAAACTATGGGGTTTGCTTTTTCTTTGCTTCACACTCATGCTAGTAGGATGTGGTAAAGAAGAAAAGCCAGTACAAGCATTTGATACATATGCAAAAGCGTGGAATAAGCAAAAATTTGCAGATATGTATGATCAGTTATCAGAAAATGCAAAAAAAACCATTTCGAAAAAAGATTTTACAGAGAAATATGAAAAGATTTATGCAGGTATTGAAGTTAAAAATTTAAAGGTGGAAACAGGAAAAGTAAAAGAGGATAAAGAAGATAAAGGTCCAGTTCCTTTTAAAGTAAGTATGGATACAGTTGGTGGGAAAATTTCTTTTTCACATGAAGCAAAGCTTGTGAAAGAGAAAGATGGAGATAAAGAATCTTGGAAAATAGATTGGACTCCAGATTTTATTTTCCCAGGGATGACAAAGGACAGTAAAGTACGTATGCAAACGTTTCAAGCGAAGCGCGGGGAAATATATGATCGTAATGAAAAAGGGCTTATAACAAATGGAACGGCATCTGAAATTGGAATCATTCCAGGACAATTAGGAGAAGCTGCACCGCAAACAAAAGAAACAGTAGCAAAACTACTCAATATGTCTGTAGAAGAAATTGATCAAAAGCTTGCGGCTAAATGGGTGAAACCAGATTATTTTGTGCCAATCGGTATTTTACAAGAAGGTGCAACGCAAAATGATTATATTGATCTGCCAGGAGTTTCATCGCGCCCAGTAAAAGTTCGTACATATCCATTAGGAGAAGCGGCAGCACACTTAACGGGTTATATGGGAAAAGTAAATGCGGAAGATTTAAAGACCCTTCAGAAAAAAGGGTATCAAGCAGATGATCCAGTTGGGAAAGCTGGTTTAGAGCAAGTATTTGAGGAGAAATTACGCGGCGAAAAAGGTGGCCGTGTCTTTATGGAAGATGTAAATGGAAAAGAAATAAAAGATTTAGCAAAAAAAGAAGCAAAAGATGGGGAAAATATTACTTTAACAATTGATAGTACCGTTCAAGAAAAGATCTTTAACGAAATGAAGGGGGAAGCTGGTTCAAGTGCAGCGATCAATCCGCAAACGGGTGAAACAATTGCGCTTGTAAGTAGCCCTGCATATAACCCAAATGTAATGGTAAGAGGTGCATCCAAAGCACAACGTGAAGCGTGGAATAACGATCCGAAAAAGCCAATGACGAATCGTTTTACGCAAACATCTGCGCCAGGTTCTGTATTTAAAGCAATTACAGGTGCAATCGGTCTAGAAACAAAAACAATTGATCCAAAAGAGGAATTGAAAATTGAAGGATTACAATGGACAAAAGATTCTTCATGGGGAAATTATTATGTGACACGTGTAAAAGATGCGAGTCCAATTGATTTTGATAAAGCAATGAAGTTTTCTGATAACATTTACTTTGCGCAAGAGGCAATAAAAATCGGAAAAGATAAATTTATGAGTGAAGCGAAGAAATTTGGATTCGATGAAAAATTACCAATTGAATATCCATTCCCTGCTTCAAAAATTGCAAAAGATGGTATTAAAAATGATATTCAAATGGCTGATACAGGGTATGGACAAGGCCAAGTGTTAATGACACCTCTTCATTTAGCATTAACGTATGCACCAATTGTAAATGAAGGAAATATACCGTCGCCACACCTGATTAAAGATGCTAAACAAGCTAAACCTTGGAAAGAAAATGTGATTTCTAAAGGAAGCCAAGATATCTTAAAAAATGCGTTAACAAAAGTAATTAACGATGAAGATGGAACTGGGAAAATTGCTAAAATTGATGGAATGACTCTTGCTGGAAAAACAGGGACAGCTGAGTTAAAAGAATCAAAAGAAGCAGATGGAAAAGAACTTGGCTGGTTCGCTGCTTTTGATGTTAATGCACCAAATATGATTGTTACGATGATGATTGAAGATGTAAAAGGCCGGGGTGGAAGTAACGTACCTGGCGAAAAAGTGAAACATGTTTTTCAAAAGTAATACTTTAAGAAAAGCTAGCTCCTTAAAACGAGCTAGCTTTTTTGGTTGAGTCATAAAATGTGAACATTTTATGAAAAGATACAGTAGGTTTATTTACTTACGAAAAAAAAGTAGCTATTTTTATTGACAGAAAAAGAATGTTTTTGTATTATACTTACATAAGGTAAGTAATTTACTTTTTAATGAAAAATCTCAAATTAAAGATATTTACTAAGGGAGAGAATGAAAATGACAAAAGTACTATTTATTACAGCAAATCCAAATTCAGTAGAAGCATCTTTCGGTATGGCAGTAGGAGAAGCTTTCATAGAAGCATATAAAAATGAACATCCACAAGATGAAGTGGTAACAATTGATTTATTTAACACAACTGTACCAGCACTTGATGCAGAAGTATTTGCAGCTTGGGGTAAATTTGCAGCAGGTGAAGGTTTTGAAACATTAAGCGAAAGCCAACAACAAAAAATTGCAGCAATGAACACAAACTTAGAAACATTTATGAATGCAGATCGTTATGTATTTGTAACACCAATGTGGAACTTCAGTTATCCACCAGTAGTAAAAGCGTACTTAGATAACTTATCTATCGCAGGTAAAACATTTAAATATACTGAAAACGGACCAGTTGGCTTACTTGAAGGTAAAAAAGCACTTCACATTCAAGCGACAGGTGGCGTATATTCTGAAGGATCATACGCAGCGATGGACTTCGGTCGCAACCACTTAAATGCAGTATTAGGATTTATGGGTGTATCTGATGTAGAATATCTTGCAGTTGAAGGTATGAATGCAAATCCTGAAAAAGCACCAGAAATTAAAGAAGCAGCAATTGCAAATGCATGTGAATTAGCAAAACGTTTCTAATATAGAAAACTCAAAAATGTCCAAACGCTTGTCGTTTGGACATTTTTTCTTCTTTTTCCTTCGTTTGTCTAGTATAATGAATGACGGAATGAGAATAGGTGGGGGTTCTATATGATTCAAACGTTTTTTAAAATCTTTTATTTAATTTTAATTGTAATTGGTATTACACCGAGGTTATGGCGTATAAAGCGTAAAGAAAATATGATGTCGCCACAAGAAAAGGATCGCCTTGTGTATAAAACAACAAACTGGTTTGGTAAGAAAATGGTTCGTGTAGCAGGATCGACTGTACAAGTAAACGGACTTGAAAATGTGCCGAAAGATAAGCCGGTACTTGTTGTAAGTAATCATCAAAGTAATATGGATATTCCAGTTTTACTTGGGTACTTAAATAAGCCAATTGGATTTGTTTCAAAAGCAGAAATTAAAAAATTTCCGCTTGTGCCCACTTGGATGGAATTGATGAATTGTGTGTTTATGAATCGCAGTGATCGTCGTCAGTCTCTTCAAGCAATTAAAGATGGAATTGAACTGTTAAAGAATGGTCATTCGATTGTAATTTTCCCAGAGGGGACGCGCAGTAAAGGCGGTGAAATGGAAGAGTTTAAAGCAGGTAGTTTTCATCTTGCAGTAAAATCTGGTGTCGCAATTTTGCCAGTGACATTAGATGGTACATATAAGATGTTTGAAGCAAATGGAAATCGTATGAAGCCTGCGCAGGCAACAGTAACCATTTCAAAGCCAATTACACCTGAGCAGTACGAAAATATGGATATAAAAGAATTAACGCAGTATACGAAAGATATTATTGCAGCTCAATTACATAAGTAATAAAAAAAGTCTCAGCTTGAACAAGCTGAGACTTTTTTATGCAACAGGCAATACATAAAACAATACGCAGAAAAACATCATTGTGCTGCCACCTAATACAAAAAGGTGCCAAATTGCATGGTTGAAGGGCAGTTTTTCCCAAAGAAAAAATATTGCTCCTACTGAATATAAAATCCCGCCGATTAACAACAGTGAAAATCCGTGCCCAGTTAAATTTTCATAAAGTGGTTTGATAGCGACGATAATGAGCCAGCCCATAATGATGTAGCACAGTGTTGACGTTTTAATAAAACGGCGTACAAAGAAAATTTTAAAAATAATCCCACCGATAGCGAGCGTCCAAATAATTGCAAGTAATGTCCAGCCAAGTGGGCCGCGCAGCGTAATAAGTAAAAACGGTGTATATGTGCCAGCTATTAATAAATAAATAGCAGAGTGATCTAAAATCGTAAATAATTTTTCTACTTTTGGATGATGGACGCTATGTAATAGCGTGGAAAACAAATATAGTAGAAACATGCTTACACCGTAAACGGTAAATCCAACAACAGCAGAAGCTGTGCCATGCTTTGAGGCATGAATAATTAATATAACTAAAGCTGGAATACTTAAAATGGCACCGATGCCATGGGTAATTGCATTGGCAATTTCCTCTTTCACAAACATTGTCATCCGTGTTATTTTTTGAGTCATGAGTCGAATCCTTTCTCACATGATGAAATAAGATATATTTTCTTTTACAATATCATATACAAAAGAAATAGAAAATGAAAATTGTTTAAGAGACTATATTTTCGAATTTTTTTGACAAAAGGCATCGGATACGTTGACGTTTACAAACTTTTTTGACAAAATAAAATTAAGTGAGATTAAGGGGGAAGTCATATGCCAAATATCGGGATTCCAGGTTTAATATTAATTTTAGTACTCGCTTTAATTATTTTTGGTCCAAAAAAGTTACCTGAAATTGGACGAGCTTTTGGAGAAACATTAAAAGAGTTTAAAAAATCTGCAAAGGGTTTGCATGATGACACGGAAGAAAAGAAATAAATTTCACTAGGTTATTTTGTTTCTACGGTATACAGTGAGTGGGGAATGTGGTGATAAGAGTGGACAATCAAGAAATGAGTGTCATAGAGCATCTTGGGGAGTTAAGAAAGCGACTCATTATAACAGCGCTGACGTTTCTGATTTTTATTGTCATTGGCTTTTCGTTTACGAAAGAAATATATAATTTTATTGTAAAAGATTTAAATATGAAATTAACTGTTTTAGGCCCGAGTGATATCTTATGGATTTATTTTGTGATAGCGGCGGTTTTTTCGATTGTATGTACAATACCAATTGCTGCACTACAGATTTGGCTATTTGTAAAACCAGCATTACACGAACATGAACGCAAAATGACGATTCTTTATATACCGGCATTATTTTTATTGTTTATTGGGGGACTTTGCTTCGGCTATTTTCTGATTTTACCATTTGTATTGCAGTTTTTAATGAGTCTTGGTGATGATATGTTTCAGACAATGTTTACGACGGAAAAGTATTTTTCGTTTGTGATGAATATGACTGTACCGTTTGCAGTGATTTTTGAACTTCCTGTTGTTACGATGTTTTTAACAAGCATAGGGGTTCTCAATCCAATAGCACTTCAAAAAGTGAGAAGATATGCGTATTTTATTTTAATTGTTATCGCTGTTTGTATTACACCACCAGACTTTATTTCAGATTTTTCAGTAGCTGTACCTCTTCTTGTAATTTATGAATTAAGTATTACAGCATCAAAGTTTGTCTATAAGCGGAAAATAAAACGAGAAACGAATACAGAATCAAAAAGTGCCTCATTCTAAAGGCACTTTTTTTATTTATTTGTTATACTATACTTGTAGTCGCATACAATATAAAGAAGAAAAAAAATATAGAATCTCCGAAATTTAGACAAACTTTTCACCATTATAAGTTTATACTGAAGTTATAAATCCAATAAAAAAGAGGATTGATATCGTGATTATGAAAAGTTTTTATTTCACTCATTCAACAGGGAATTGTATCAAAATATTTGAAATCCCTGTCTTGCAAGCACAGCATCCTTTAGCATTTCTAATTCAGTCACGTCTTCAACTATTTATTGCTAAAATTCAAAAACAAAAACAACCGAGATTTTCATACTCTTTTCGCGAATATTTACAAAGTTGCTTAAAGTGGAATGATTATTCAAATGTGTATCAAACAAATTCACTTGAAAAAAATGCATAATCTAAAATAGAGACAGGGCGAGTATGCTCTGTCGTTTTCTTTTTAGACATAAAAAACGAAAGAAATTTGCCGAAAATCGTTTCAAACTGTTGAAAGCATTGTGAATACTAGTATAATAACAAGGAGAGCGTATTGGAAAGGGAAGAAGTATAATATGCAAAAAATTAAAATTGTTACAGACTCAACGGCAGATTTATCACAAGATGTGATTGCGAAATATGATATTCATGTTGTACCATTATCTATTTCTGTGAATGGACAAACATACTTAGACCGAGTAGATCTGCAACCGGATGAATTTATTGAAGAAATGGCGAAATCAGAAGAATTACCAAAGACTTCACAACCGGCTATGGGCTCAATTGTAGAAATGTATAATAAATTAGGTGAAGATGGAAGCGAAGTGCTTTCGATTCATATGACAGGTGGAATGAGTGGTACGGTTGCAACGGCGAATAGCGCTGCATCAATGACAGAGACAAAGGTAACAGTTGTTGATTCTCAATTTATTAGCCATGGCTTAGCGTATCAAGTAATTGAAGCTGCGAAAATGGCGCAAGAAGAACGCTCATTAGAAGAAATTTTAAAACGTCTTGATGAAGTAAGAAAAAATACTCGTTTATATGTTATCGTGGATACATTAGAGAATTTAGTTAAGGGTGGACGTATTGGAAAAGGGAAAGCATTTATTGGTTCTTTATTAAATATTAAGCCAATTGCAAGCCTTGAAGATGGCGTATATAATCCTGTAACAAAAGTACGTAGTCAGGGACAAATCGTAAAAACATTGGCAAAATTATTAGAACAAGACACGGCTGGGAAAGTAGTAAAAGCAGTTGCGATTCCACATGCGAAAGCACTTCCGTTAGCAGAAAGCGTAAAAGCAGCTGTTGAAAAAGTTAGTGGGTTTACACAATCAGAGATTTTTTATACAACTCCAGTTATAAGTACCCATACAGGACCAGGAGCAATTGGTTTTATGTATTTAGCTGAGTAAAAAAAGCTACTTGAATGATTCATTCAAGTAGCTTTTTTTACTAGTATAGAAAATATGAGATGAGAAGAGTAATAAAGGCGCTTCCGCTAATGATGTAACGTGTTTGTAAGTAGTTTTCCATGAAAACACCCTTTTCATTTTTCTATATATAATGTATTTCCAAAGAGATTTGTTATACATGAAAATGTTCTAATGTTTGTTTTTGCTCTTTTTGCTCATTTGTTGATGGGGTAGAAATATACGTTTGACCAAGAAATAATACGTGAAGTTGTTCCCAAGGTAACATACGTAAATTCCAATTGTTACGAAGTCGTGTAATAGCCTCTCTCGGTGTCTCATCAGCGAGTGCAAATGTACCGTAATGCATCGGGATGAAATGCGTTGCTTTTACATCTAAAAAAGCTTGCACTGCTTCTTCGGGAGAGACATGTGATACTTTCATAAACCATTCTGGCTCATAGGCCCCAATAGGCATTAAGGCAATATCAATAGAAAATCGAGTGCCAATCTCTTTAAACCCTCGAAAATAGCCACTATCACCACAAAAATAAATCGTTTCATTTGTTGTTCCGTTATCGATAACCCACCCACCCCAGTGTGAAGTATTCATATCAAACAATGATCTTCTTGTCCAGTGCTGTGCTGGTACGAAGTGAAAGTCAACATCATCAATTTTTGTAGATTCCCACCAATTATATTCTTCTACGCGCATAAATTTTTTTCTTGTAAATAATTTTTTTAATCCAGTAGGGACTAAGTATAGAATATCCGAATTCAATTGACGAAGTGTGGCAAAATCCAAATGATCATAATGCCCATGTGAAATAAGGACAATATCAATCTTGGGCAATTCCTGCAATGTAAGGCCGGGATCCGTTAGCCTTGGAACAAGCTTTATTTTTTTTGACCATACCGGATCTGTTAAAATGTTGAGCCCGTTTGTTTGTATAAGGAATGTTGAGTGACCGATCCATGTAATCGTTGTTTTTTCAGTATTCGTTCGTAAAAATTGAGCATGCTTGATAGGTGATTGTTCTACTAGATAAGAGAAATCTTTCTTGCCTTGTTTTCGTTCTTTACGCCAACGTAAAAACGAGCGAATTGTTTTTTTGGTGCTAATATTATCCATGTTCTCATAGCGCTTTGCCATGAACATCACCTCATTTGAAATCTTTGTAGTTGTATTGTACCGAAATGTTGTTAAGGAAAAAAGTGAGAAAAATTGATTAACGGTTAAAAAAATGTAAAAAATAGTGTGGTCATCTTTACCAAAGTGAAAAACTGGGAATGACTGACTTATTGGAAATTGTTATGTAAAGAGCTGAGAAGGAGATAATATTAGTAAACAATGAAACGTTTGTCTAGTAATTCGCTCAAAAATAGGAAGTAACATACGTAAATTCGTACGATTTCGTGAACAAATAGGATAAACAATTTTCTCATAGTGTTTACTTTTGTTATGATGAACATGTCATACATAAATTAAAGAAAGAGAAGAGAGGTTTGAAAATGAAGCGTTATCAAAAGCTGATTGGTCTCATGGTTGTTTTTTGCTTATTTATACTTGCAGGATGCGGCTCAGGATCAAAACTCCGTAAACCATTAAATTGGGATTTAGAAACTTTTCAATACATAAATCAAGATGGTAAAAAGTTTGGAACAAAAGATTTAAAAGGGAAAGTATGGGTAGCTGATTTTATGTTTACAAATTGCCAAACAGTTTGTCCGCCGATGACTGCGAATATGGCTAAATTACAAAAAATGGCAAAAGAGAGAAAGTTAGATGTTCAATTCGTTTCGTTTAGTGTAGACCCTGAAGTAGATAAACCAGAGAATTTGAAAGCATTTATACAAAAGTTTACAGAAGATACAAGTAATTGGAACTTGTTAACTGGTTATTCATTGGAAGATATCACGAAATTTTCAAAGGATAATTTCCAATCGCTTGTAGATAAACCAGAGAATGGGCAAGTTATCCACGGCACATCGTTTTTCCTAGTCGATCAAGAAGGCAAGGTCATGAAAAAGTATAATGGAATTAGCAAAACACCATATGAAGACATTTTACGTGATATGGAGCGACTCTTGAAATAAAAGAAGGATGCTGAGCATCCTTCTTTTTATATATGAAAAATATACATATAATGGTTAATCTATGGATAAAATATCATGCTCTTGTGGAAGTTTTGGAGCACGGATTTCTAAAATGCCACTTTGATAAGAAGCTTTTGCGCTTTTTTTCTTAATTAAATATGGAAGTTTAATCATGCGAGAAGCTCCTGATATGGATCGTTCCCGACGATAGTAATTATGTGAAACTTCATCTTTTATTTCTTCCGTGATATCTTCTGTAACAGAGATTTTTAAGTATTCACTTTGAATTTCTATTTGAATTTGCTCTTTTTGAACGCCTGGGAGTTCTGCTTTTATGACCAATTCTTCGCCAGATTCATATAAGTCGACAGGAAATGTTAATAAACGGTTTCCTTTTTGAAAAAAGTGATTCATATCTGCGATTACATCACGTAGTGGCGTTTGTTCAAAAAAATCATCAATTTGTTTTAAGTAACTACGAATTGGTGGACGAGACGAAGAATCTTTTTTTTCATCACTCATGTTTTTTGCCTCCTAGAAATCAATTTGCAATATCATATGACAAATGTGTTCAAATGTGAGTGCCTATTTTTCATGTTTGCTCAAAAAAAATGGGTAAAATGTGAAATGGAGTGATTTTTTTATAGTTTTTGTCGCCATATTTAGTTGATTATGCTAGTATAAATAGGGTTGATATAGTAGTATAGAAACAGAATGAAAACTGAAAGAGGGTAAGAAGTATGTGTGGTTTTGTAGGATGTTTATGTGAAAACCCTAGAGAGTTTTCAGAAACAGAAAAACATCAATTTGAAAATATGAACACGATTATTTTCCACCGTGGTCCAGATGACGAAGGATATTTTCGTGATGAGCATGTACAATTTGGCTTCCGCCGTTTAAGCATCATTGACTTAGAGGCAGGACATCAGCCGCTAACTTATGAAAATGATCGATATGTAATTATTTTTAATGGTGAAATTTACAACTATGTAGAATTACGTGAAATGTTACTTGAAAAAGGTGCAACATTTGCAACGCAATCTGACACAGAAGTTATCCTTGCTTTGTATGCACACATGAAAGAAAAATGTGTAGATTATCTTCGTGGTATGTTTGCATTTATGATTTGGGATCGTGAAGAAAAAAAACTTTTCGGTGCACGTGATCACTTCGGTATTAAGCCGTTATATATCGCACAGCAAGGCGATACAACCTTCTTTGCATCTGAGAAGAAAAGTATTATGCATGTAATGCAAGACAAAGGGGTAAACCCAACTTCATTGCAACATTACTTTACGTACCAATATGGTCCAGAACCAGAAACATTAACAACTGATATTAATAAAATTGAACCTGGTCACTATTTTGTAAAAGAAATCGGTAAAGAGATGGAAATTCATCGCTACTGGAAACCGTATTTCAATGCTTCAAGTGCAACGAAAGAGGAGCATATTCAAGCGATTCGCGATGTGTTATATGATTCTGTAAAAGTTCATATGCGTAGTGATGTGCCAGTAGGTTCATTCTTATCTGGTGGTATCGATTCTTCTATCATTGCTTCTATTGCAAGAGAAATGAATCCAAATCTTTTAACATTCTCTGTTGGCTTCGAACGCCGCGGCTTCAGTGAAGTTGACGTAGCAAAAGAAACAGCAGAAAAACTAGGTGTAACAAACCATAGTGTCTTCATTACAGCAAAAGAATTTATGAATGAATTCCCAAAAATCATTTGGCATATGGATGATCCTTTAGCTGATCCAGCTGCTGTACCCTTGTACTTCGTAGCAAAAGAAGCACGTAAGCATGTAACAGTAGTTCTTTCTGGTGAAGGTGCAGACGAGCTGTTTGGCGGATATAACATTTATCGTGAGCCGAATTCTTTAAAAATGTTCTCTTACATCCCTACTCCAGGAAAAAGCGTTTTAAAAGCATTGAGTGGTGCGCTTAAAGAAGGATTTAAAGGGAAAAGCTTCTTAGAGCGTGGATGTACCCCAATTGAAGAACGTTACTATGGTAATGCGAAAATCTTCCGTGAAGAAGAAAAAGCTGAATTAATGAAGTATTACAATGAAAGTGTTAACTACATGGATATCACGAAACCATTGTATAATGAAATTAAAGATTATGACGACGTTAGCAAAATGCAATACATCGACATGTTCACATGGCTACGTGGTGACATTTTATTAAAAGCTGATAAAATGACGATGGCAAATTCATTAGAACTTCGTGTACCATTCTTAGATAAAGAAGTATTTGACGTTGCGTCTAAAATTCCAACAGAATTAAAAATTGCAAACGGAACGACAAAAGCAATTTTACGTGAAGCAGTGCGCGGAATCGTTCCGGATCATGTATTAGATCGTAAAAAACTTGGCTTCCCAGTACCAATTCGTCACTGGTTAAAAGATGAAATGCACGACTGGGCTGTTAATATTATTAAAGAAAGCAAAACAGAGCATTTAATCGACAAACAGTATGTATTAAACCTACTGGAAGCACATTGTGCGGATAAAGGCGATTATAGCCGTAAAATTTGGACAGTACTTGCATTTATGGTATGGCATCAAATTTATGTAGAGCATAAATACGATACAAATGAGTTTCATGAAGAAACAAAGCGTGCGTATAGCTTAGTATAAGCAGGAAAACCTTAAGATCGTATACGATCTTAAGGTTTTTTTCATAAATATGTATTGTAGTTGATACAATAAGAATAAGAGGGTGGACAAAATATGATTACGTTTGAAAAAGTGAATACAGAGACAAAAAAAGTTGTGGAGGAAATGTTTGCTTCTCATGGTTTTAATATGAAGGAAGTTCAATATTGTATAAAAGTCGATGATACATATATTGGTGTAATGGATTATACAGTGCAAGGTGAGCATGCTATATTGTCTAATTTAATGATTCATTTTGATTACCAAGGTTACGGATATGGAACAAATACTTATTTTACATTGGAAGAAATGATGAAGCGTAGAGATATAAAAGATATCAAGGTGTTACAAGGGGATCTAACGGAACAAGCTAAATCTTTTATATCGGGGCTTGGTTTTATATTGAGCGGTGAAATGTATATAAAACGCTTTTAGAAGGAAAGGGGATACCTAAGAGGAGAAATGAACATAAGGCAGGTGGATGTATGACGATGACGTCTGGCTTTTTACTAATAGGGAGTTGTTTTGTAGTAGCAGAAATATGCCAAATTTTCATTCGGAAAATGATGCGTAAAAAGCGTAAACCGTATGAATGGCAATACATTCCGGTATTTTGTATTCTGTTTTTTACTCTGTCTGTATTACAAAATGTGATTCACTTTCCTCCGATGTTAAACATCTTTTTGAAGTTTGGCTTAATATATAGTGGTAGTGGAATGATTATTCTATTTGGTTTATTTTGCATACGGCATGTTCATTATCAGTCATACATATTTATTTTAAATTGGCTCAATCGGGACGATGGAAACCGCCTTACTTAAGGGGGTTTTTTGTTTGGAACCAATTTTTTATGTTATACATAAAATAAAATAGGACGAGCATAATTATCAGCTCTATTAAATATAGAAAGGAAAGGATATATGAAGTTAGTTATAGATGCAGGTCACGGCGGTTACGATTCTGGTGCTGTTGGAAACGGTTTGGTTGAAAAAAATCTAACACTTCAAATTGCTAAACGTGTTCGAGATATATTACTTACAAATTATACAATTAATATTAAAATGACACGTGATAGTGATGTGCTTATCTCGTTATCAGAACGTGCAAATATTGCAAATTCTTTTGGAGCAGATTTTTTCATCTCATTTCATATTAATAGTGGAGGTGGAACAGGTTTTGAAAGTTATATTTATAATGGACTATCAGATAGCAGTTTTGCGGCAGCCAAACAACAAAAGATGCATGCAGCCGTTAATCCTGTTTTAACGAAATACGGTTTGCGTGATCGTGGTGCGAAAAAAGCCAATTATGCAGTACTAAGAGAAACAGCTATGGATGCTTTATTAACAGAAACAGCTTTTATTGATACAACATTTGATGCAAATTTATTAAAAAATCCGCAGTTTATAGAAGATTTATGTCAAGCATATGCGAGAGGAATTGCCGAAATTTTAGGATTAACGGCGAATCCAAATCCACCAAATCCAAATCCAAATCCAACACCTAAAAAGATAGGTATGGCCTATATTCGAGGAAAGAATGTAAATTTAAGAAGCGGTCCATCAACATCATCCTCAGTAATTCGGCAGTTAAATTCTCCAGAATCTTACGTAGTATATCAAGAAAATAACGGCTGGTTAGATTTAGGTGCAGGACAATGGATATATAACGATCCATCGTATATTAATTATGTGAAATATGGAAATAGTGATGGTAGTCCAATAGGAGTGGCAAATATTCGCGGAAAGAATGTGAATTTAAGAAGCGGTCCATCAACATCATCCTCAGTAATCCGTCAGTTAAATTCTCCAGAATCTTATTTAGTATACACATATCAAAATAGTTGGCTAAACCTTGGGGGGAATCAATGGATTTATTATGATCCATCTTATATCGAATATAATCAATATTAAAATATAAAAGATTATCAATAGAAGCAAATGAAGCCCTGTCTTGAATGTCTTGTAAGCAGAAGAACTTAGAGGGAGGGCTTTTTTGTGTGAAAATAATATATTAAAATTGCAAATTATAAAAGTATTAATTGGACTTATCATTGTACTAGCTATGCAATTCGTGTTGAAAAAAGAAATTCCGGATATGCACTAAGTACGTTATGTATTGATTGGAATGACAATTACTTTTGTTTGCCTGTTTATCCCGCATTAACGGGCAGTAAGACTCCCACCTCAAAATTCAGAAAAAGCAAAGAAGTTAGGTGGGGGATGAAGAAAATCCCCACTGATTAAAGTTTCACTTTATCTTTCGGATTTGTCGCATTCATTGATAGGATGAACTTGAGGGAATATATTCTAGAAAAGTTTTTTGAAATATATTGACAACTTTCAGTCTATACATTAATCTTTAAAATGTTAATGATAATCAATTTCATCCAGGAGGAAATATGATCCAGACTAAAAACATCTTTATTCTCTGCATTGTAATGTTAATGGTTGTGATTGCAGGGTGTGGCAAAGAAGAGAAGAAAGAAACGAATGCAGCAGCAAAAGGAAAAGAATCGTATGTAATTAAGCATGCGATGGGAGAAACAACGATTAAAGGGACACCTAAAAACGTCGTTGTCCTGACAAATGAAGGTGCTGAGGCACTTTTAGCCGTAGGAATTACACCGGTTGGTTCTACAAAACCAAGAGCCGGTGATGAATGGTATCCGCACCTAGCAAAAGAATTAAAAGATACAAAGGTTGTAGGAACTGAGCGTGACGTTAACTTAGAGGCAATTATGAAACTAAAGCCTGATTTAATTATTGGGAATAAAATGCGTCATGAAAAGGTATATGAACAATTAAAAGAGATTGCACCTACTGTGTATGCTGAAACACTGCGCGGAGATTGGAAAGAAAACTTTGCGTTATATACAAAAGCAGTAAATAAAGAAAAAGAAGGTCAAAAAGCGCTGACTGATTATAAGAAGCGTATTGAAGAGATAAGAGAGAAACTAGGAGATAAAGTATCATCTAAAGTTTCTATCATTCGTTTCGTTCCAGGTGATGTTCGTATTTATCAAAAAAATTCATTCTCTGGTGTTGTTTTAAATGATATCGGATTTAAGCGACCACCACTTCAAGATAAGGATGACTTTGCGATAAAAGGTGTTACAAAAGAGCAAATTCCGAATATGGATGGAGACTACTTATTCTATTTCACATCTGATAAAGATGCTGACAAAAATAATGAAGGAAATTCAATAGCGAAAGAATGGACAGAAGACCCACTCTTTAAACAATTACAAGCTTCAAAAAATAATAAAGTATTTGAAGTAGATGAAGTCATTTGGAATACAGCGGGCGGTATTAAAGCTGCAAATCTTATGTTGGATGACATTGAAAAATACTTTCTGAAATAAGAAAAGTAGAGTAAAAGACACATCACTATTTAAAGGTGATGTGTCTTTTACTTTTAAATGACAGAAAATTCTTTCTGTTAAACAAGGAGAAGTTGTACAATGAAATTAATGAAAAGTAAAGGAGTGGAGAAATGATGACAGGTGTTCATAAAGATTGGATTTTGTTTAATGGAAGAATTATAAATACGAAGGAAGAACAGCCAATGGTTGCATTTGAAGAGAGAGGGCTACAATTTGGGGATGGAATATATGAAGTATTTCGTTTATACAACGGTAAACCTCATTTACTAGATTTACATTTAGAGCGATTTTTTAAATCTATGAAGGAAATTCATCTTGTTCCACCTTTTACTAAAGAAGAATTAATTGAGCAACTTCAGCAATTAATTGAAAAAAATCAATTTCAAGAAGATGGGAATGTGTATATTCAGATTTCAAGAGGTATGCAGCCTCGAAATCATGTATATGAATCAAATCTAACGCCAACTTATTTCGCAAACATCGTTGCATTCCCGAGACCAGTATCTGTAATGGAAAAGGGAATAAAAGTAACAGTGGAAGAAGATATTCGCTGGAAGTTTTGCCATATCAAATCTTTAAATCTTCTTCCTAATATTATGATTAAGAATAAAATTAATGAAGAAGGGTATCAAGAAGCAATATTAGTTCGAGATGGAATTGTAACAGAAGGGTGCCATTCAAATTTCTTTATTATAAAAAATAATAAAGTGATTACGCACCCGGCAGATCATCTTATTTTACATGGAGTTGCTCGTCATCACGTCATTTCATTAGCAAAATCTTTACATATTGAAGTAGAAGAGCGAGAGTTTTCATTACAAGAAGTATACGAGGCAGATGAATGCTTCTTTACAGCAACACCTCTTGAAATATTCCCTGTCATTCAAATAGGAGATGAGGAATTTGGTAATGGAGAAAGAGGGGTAATTACGAAGAAGCTACAAGTTGCTTATGAGGAGAGTATTGCACCTTTAAAAGTAATAAACTGAATGTACAAGGAAAGAAAAGCTGGTATTACTCCAGCTTTTTTTCGTGATATAATCAAGCGTAGGATAAATTTTGAAAACGCTATAAAAGGGGATTGCATATGAAATATGAAGCATTTAAAGAAATAATTCACGGACGTCGCAGTGTTCGAAAGTTTACTGAACAAGAAGTATCTGTTAGTGACATAGAAGAAATTATTGATTGTGCTCGTTACGCACCAAGTGATACGAATTCGCAAACGTGGGAATTTATTGTCATTATGAATCGAGATAAAATTAAAGAGATTGAACAAATGACATGGGATGCTTTACATAAATTGGCTGCACAAGCAACGGAAAAAGGAGAAGAAAAAGCAGGTAAATTACTTACACGTTCGTTTGGGCCATATGCAACGGCTTTTTCTGATGCACCGGTCTTAATCGTATGTTTAGCAACGCCTTATGAGTCAAAGTTTCGTGAAAAAATATTTGATCCCATTGACTTCGTTTCAGATTCAGTATGGGAAGAAGAGGGAATTAAGAGTAGCTGTTTAGCTGCACAAAATTTAATGCTAGCAGCACATGCAAGAGGACTTGGGACTTGCCCGATGACAGGGCCTGTGTTATTAGCTCAAAATGAATTGCGACAATACTTACAAATTGAGCCTGAGAAACAAATCAATATGGTAATTTCACTCGGTTATCCGAAAGACCAGCCGAAAAAACTTGCTCGAAAAGAAATTAAGGATATTACGAAATTTATTTTTTAGGATATTGTATGAAAATTAAAAAAGACATTGGTACGCCCAATGTCTTTTTTAATTTTTCTAGAAGGGAATATTTTTTGCTAATAATGGGCTAAAATGGAGAATAAGAAGGAATTCCCAATTATTTCTTGAAAAAATTAATGATGTTAAAAAAGAAAGTATGGTACAGTAATGGTGAACAGAATGTTGTTCACGGAAGTTTAAAAAACTGAACTTAGAATAGATAATTATTTCTGTATAATAAATAAAGAATAAATTTACAGGGGGGATGAATTTTGAAGAAATTCATAATCGCTGGATTGTCTGCGTTATTATTGGTTGGATGTGGTGTTTCAAATGAAAAAGAAGAAACCCAGTCTGTAAAAGAAGAACAGGTTGTAAATGCAAGTGATGAGAGTGTAACGCCTTTTCCAGAGGGGGCAACTTCAATTGGTGAAGGAAAAGTAAAGGTAATCACACCAGATGGTACTTCTGAAGCTGGGAATGTACCAACTGTATTTGTAAAGAAGGATGCTCTCATTCAGCAAGTCGAATTAGAACTTACTAATTTTCAGAATGATAAAGAGACATTTGTATTCGTAGATAATATATTTGAAGCTAAACATCATGTTACTAGCATGACGCAGACAACAGTAGAGTTAAAACAAAAAACGTTAGAGACAGGGTATCACACGATAACTGCAGTTCAATTTGAAAATAATGATCCAGCAGGAAAAGTTATTAATTTTGTACAGGCTAAATTTGAAAATAAACCTGCACATTAAAAAGATAATACTCTGTTATGTTAGACAGAAAAAGGCACATCACGTTAAAGAGTGATGTGCCTTTTTGTTTTTATTTGCTTTAGATCTTCTATGGAGTACAATTTTATATGTGAATTTAATGCTACATGATAATATGTTTATCCCTTATAAATGCGTAGTTAGAAGAAATTGAATAAGTTACAATGAAAAGTACTTTGGGGAGATCCCAAAATTCTATTTTGACTTTGAAAATAATGAATACTATTTGAGAATTCCTGAGAAAATTGCACCTAATATGTCATATGGTATCGCATGTGATTTTCATGATGATGGAAATTTTCCGTTCATTGTTGGAGAAGAAGTGAAGGGGAGTGTCGCAAAACTAGGCAATGGATTTATTAATTTTAAAATTCCAGAAGGTGAATATACTGAATTTAAAATAAATGGCCCGGTTGACTTAGTTCAAAATACGAGAAGGTATATTTATGGCACATGGCTACTAAACTCGAATTATGAAAGAAGAGAAGGGTCGGATTTTGAGATTACCGATGTGTTGCAATCAATATATCCAAATCAAATGAAAATATACATCCCTATACTTTAAATATAAATATTTCGTAGGAATTTTGTTTGAATATGTCGAATGGAATATATTGCGTCGTAAAAACACGTTTTCTATTGTTTAGCGTGAAACGAGTAGGGAGGAGAATGAGTGATGAAACGTGCTCTTATAAATATTGATTATACATATGATTTTGTAGCAGAAAATGGTGCTTTAACGTGTGGAAAACCAGGACAAGATATTGAACAGCCTCTTGTAGAGATTACGAAGCAGTATATTGAAAACGGAGATTATGTTGTGTTTGCAATTGATAAACATGAAAAAAATGATTCTTATCATCCGGAGACACAATTATTTCCGCCACATAATATAGCAGGAACGAAAGGGAGAGACTTATACGGGGAATTACAACAAGTATATGAAAACCATCGGGATAAGGAAAATGTGTATTACATGGATAAAACACGTTATAGCGCTTTTGCTGGAACGGACTTAGAAATGAAACTAAGAGAAAGAGGCATACAAGAAGTTCACCTTGTTGGCGTATGTACGGATATTTGCGTTCTCCATACAGCGGTGGATGCTTATAATAAAGGATTTCACATCGTTGTACATGAAAAAGCAGTAGCCTCTTTTAATGAACAGGGACATGAGTTTGCTTTAGGGCACCTCAAGTCTTGTTTGCATGCAGAAGTGCAGTGAAGATAACCCAAAAATGAGAGCTATGTAAAAAGAGACCTTTAAAAATAAAAGGTCTCTTTTTTATACGTTCTAGTGCCTTATATGGATACAGCTTGCTGTTGCATGAGTTTTTTTATAAATGGGCTAATATTTTCTGGTAATTGATTCAAGCTGAAAAATTTCACTTCCAAAGACTCTGTGCCATCAGCTTGTAAATTTCCACCCTTTATTTCTTTACTCATATAAGCGATGGTGATGGGATAAAATTCATCACCATTCGGTAATTTCACAAAAAATTCTTCTCCTGAAAAAATATCTACTAAATCGAGTTTTCCAATTTCAATACCTGTTTCTTCTAGAACTTCACGTCTTCCTGCTTCTTCTGTTGATTCGCCCAATTCCATAAATCCACCAGGAACACCCCAAACACCACTTTTTCTCTTCTGTAGTAAAATTTGTCCTTGCTCATTTAAAACAGCAACAGCAACTCCAGCTAAATTGAGCGGTCGTGAACCTACAATTTCGCGTAAGTCTTCAATATATCCCATAGTATGGTCCTCCAAATGATAATAAATTAAAATTCCCAATTATGTATTCGGGATGACTTTACTATATTCCTTTATATTTGGATTTTTAAGACGTTAAAGAGGTAATGTTTCTACAAAACACAAAAATTTCATATACCATACTATGTTTTGGATGGGAAAAAATACAAAAGTATTAAACGAAATGTTTGATCTTTTTTGACTATTAGGTGTAATAAAGACAGAAAGAGATAATCTTTCATTCATATCTATCAGGAGGAATAAAGCATGCGTGATTTATTTCCAGAAGTAACAAATCGTCGTAATGGTGTTATTGGATTTGGACCTTCCTTATTTGAGGTGATGACAAATGCTTTCTTTAAACCAATGAACATGAAAAGTTTTCAAGTAGATGTTCAAGAGGATTCTGATAAATATAGTGTGCAAGCATATTTACCAGGATTTTCAAAAGAAAACATTCAAGTCGACTTTGAAAAGGATATCCTAACAATTCAAGCGACTCAAAATAATGAAGTAGAAGAACAAAATGAAAATGGCACATATATCCGAAAAGAATGTTCTACAGAATCATTCATTCGCCGTTTTACATTAGATAACGTAGATCAAGAAATCGTCGTGGCAGCATTTAAAGAGGGTGTTCTTACTGTCATATTCCCTAAACTAGAAGAGGAAAGCCAAAATCGAAAATTGATTGATATAGAGTAAAGAAGCTGGTCTATTCAGCTTCTTTTTTTGTTTGTAGTATTTAGAAATTTCTTAATGTTATAATGGTAGTTGGTGATGAACATGAGCTATGATGAAAAGCAAATGCGCCGGTTAGAGGCGTTAAAAGAAATTGCAGAGTTGTTAAATGAGGCAACCGATTTACAGGAAATGTTGGAAAAAGTATTACATACATTATTACAACTTATGAAATTACAAACAGGCTGGATCTTTTTTATTGATGAAAAAGGAACGCATCGTATGCTTGTTGATAAAAATTTGCCACCAGCGCTCACATGGAAAGAAAAAAAACCGATGTGTGAAGGGGACTGTTGGTGTGTAAATCGATTTGTGAATGGACGTTTAGAAAAGGCAACAAATATTATTGAATGTAAACGAATTGAAGATGCAATTGAATATAATTGGGGAGAGACCGAAGAGATTACACATCATGCGACGATTCCTCTTCGCGCTGGAGCAGAGAAGTTCGGTTTATTAAATGTTGCTGCACCTCATAAAACACATTTTTCAGAGGAAGAACTAGCATTGTTAGAAGCGATTGCCTTCCAAATTGGAACAACAATAAAACGAATTCAGCTAGTTGAGAAAGAGCGCAAATATGTGGTTGTGGCGGAAAGAAACCGACTTGCCCGTGATTTACATGATTCGGTGAAACAATTGCTATTTTCCATTATGTTAACTGCTAGAGGAACTCTTGATATGACAAAGGACAAAGAATTACAAGAGATGCTAAGTTACATAGGGGAATTATCGCAAGAAGCGCTGCAAGAGATGACATTATTAATTTGGCAATTAAGGCCGGAAGGATTAGAAAAAGGGCTTGCAGAAGCAGTGCAGAATTACGGAAAACTATTAGGTATTCAAGTAGTGATTCGAATTGATGGAGTTATTTCAATTGGTGATGAAATAGAAGAAGTGCTGTGGCGTGTAAGTCAGGAAGCGTTACATAATTGTAAAAAGCATGCTTCATGTGAGAGGGTATCTGTTAGTTTGAAAACAGAAAATAATAAGTTGAACTTTCAAATTAAAGATGACGGCATTGGGTTTGTTAGAGAAACAGTAAGAGATTCAGCACTTGGTTTAAAAAGTATGAAAGAACGAATTGAGCTGATGAAAGGAACATTTAGAATTAGAACGAAGCTGGGAGAAGGAACAAAGATTGAGATTCAATTACCGGTTTGAAAGGGAGAAGTTCATTGAAAATTAAACTATTACTTGTAGAGGATCATCATATTGTTCGGAGGGGACTCGTTTTCTTTTTAAAAACGAAAGAGGAATTTGAAATTATAGGGGAAGCGGAGAATGGGGAAGATGCATTAGCGTTTGTCAAAAAAGAAAGACCAGATGTAGTATTAATGGATGTGTCAATGCCGAAAATGGATGGAATTGAAGCGACAAAAAGATTGAAGCAATATGACGCTACAATTAAAGTTCTCATGCTAAGCAGTTTTTCAGAGCAAGATTATGTTCTTCCGGCACTAGAAGCTGGCGCGGATGGTTATCAATTAAAAGAAGTACAGCCGGATCAACTTGTTGCTTCCATTATCGCTGTATATCAAGGGAATGCAAATCTTCATCCAAAAGTCACTCCTGCGTTGTTAGGACGTTCAGTAGCGAAAGAGGAAAATCAAGATAGTTTATCTATGCTGACAAAAAGAGAAAAAGAAGTACTTCGTGAAATTGCGAAAGGAAGAAGCAATAAAGAAATAGCAGTAGAACTTCATATTACAGAACAGACAGTTAAAACCCATGTTTCAAATGTACTTGCTAAATTAGAAGTAGATGATCGAACGCAAGCGGCTTTGTATGCTGTGAGGCATGGTGTTGTATAGAAAAAATATATAACAATACCAAATAACGGTTTTTCTTCTTTCAATAATTAGGTACAATAAAGTGAAACTTTAATTAGTAGGGGTTCTTCATCTCCACTGATTATCAGCCCTCACCAATCGGGCTTTTACGGGCAGTTGATCTCCCACCTAACTTCTTTGCTTTCGCTGAATGTTGAGGTGGGAGGCTTACTGCCCGTTAATGCGGGATAAAGCTACTATGGAAGGAGAAGATACATCATGCCTGGTACAAAAAGTGGAATAGGAAAGATTCAGGCTTCATTAAATGGGTTATCACCGAAGCTTCGAAGTATTGCTGAACATATTATTAAACATCCGCAAGATGTTGTACATAAATCAATTACGGAATTAGCTGAAGTTACGAATAGTTCAGAAGCAACGATTTTTCGCTTATGTAAACATCTCGGTTTTCAAGGCTTTCAAGATTTAAAAATTACATTAGCTCGTGAAATTGTACACACACCAATGCAAAATATTCACGAAGAAGTATCTGCAGAAGATGATATGGTGACCGTTGCTAAAAAAGTTTTTCATGCGCATATTACTGGGTTACAAGATACATTACATTTATTAAATGGCGCAGGTTTAGAAGAGGCAATAAATCTGTTGAAAATAGCTGCACGCATTGAATTTTATGGGAATGGTGGTTCAGGTATTATTGCAATGGATGCGTATCATAAATTTATGAGAACGGGTATTTCATGTATTGCGCATGTCGATTCGCATTTTCAAATTATGGGAGCTGGCTTGCTAACAAAAGAAGCGGTCGTGATTGCCATTTCTCATTCTGGGAGCAATAAAGGGTTGCTTGAAGCGTTAGAAGTAGCAAAAGCAAGAGGAGCACATATCATTGCAATTACAAGTTATCAGAAATCAGCACTGAGTCAATTGGCTGATATTACATTATACACTTCAACACGTGAAACAGAATTTCGTACAGAAGCAAGTTCATCGCGGTTAGCTCAGCTTAGTTTATTGGATACTTTATATGTGGGACTGTCATTACAACGACAAGAGGAAACGTTGCAAAACTTACAGAGTATACGTGAAACGATTTCAATGAAGCGGATATAAAAGCAGTGTATCTATTTGCACTGTTTTATGCATCCTATGAACAACTGCAAGTTCTTGATAGGGAATTAATTTTAACATATGTTCCGAAAAGAAGTCCCCTTCCTCAAGGAGCGAGAAGGGCGTGGCCCAGTGAGTAGGTGGGGGATGAATTTTCGGTAGATGGTAGCTTACATGTTTTTTGTACGCGATTTTGCTCATATACGATATAATACATGTGAAAATAGAAAGAAAGGAGAGCATATATGGCAACCACAAAAGAGGGTGTACATATAAAAGGAACAAAAAAGTCACTGCCAGATGGATGGGCTACCTATGCCTTTCGATACGCGATTTTCCCCACACAGGAACAAGCAACGAGATTAGAGAGCGCGTTCGGATGTGAACGAAAAGTGTATAATGAATACGTTTCTGGTTTGTATGAATATCTAGAGTCTATAGGTTTTGAAAGTGGGTTCGTTCGTTATAAGGTGCCGAATTACACAACGATCACTGCCAAATATGATTACTTAGATAAAAGTAACGATTCTTTTGTGTATAATGACGCAAAAATGAGATTTCAGGCAGCCATTAAAAAATATAATGAGACGTATGCAAAACGCCCCGTACAATACAAAAAAGCAGTGCGAAAAAAGATGAAAACAATCGGATATGTTCCCACATTAAAAGACATAAAAGGTATGCCAAAGTTCCACAGTAAAAAACAAGGGAAATTCAGCTATACGACGAACCAAACAAATGGAAATATTAAAATCACGCAAGTAAATGAGTCTCATTTTTTATGTATTCCAAAATTTCAAGAGGGTATTTCTATTCATCTACATCGAGAATTACCGATGGAAGGGATTATAAAAAAAGCAACAATTAAGCGAGAAGGCACAAACTATATTGTTTCTCTCTCTGTTGATTCGTTTTGTCCAAATGAAAAACAGGTAGAATCCCTTACTTCTAAAGAAGTAATTGGATTAGATTACAGTCAAAGTGAATTGTATGTAGACAGCGAAGGACGAACAGCGCAGTATAGTCGATACAACAAACTCATCGAAAAACGACAACGAAGAATGAACAAATCCTTAGCGCGCAAGAAGAACCGTGCGAAAAAAGATGAAACAGGGAATATCATATATAGTCAGAATTATGAAAAACAAGTAAAAGAATATCAAAAAGTAACAACAAAAGCAAAAAACCAAAGAAAAGATTTTCTACACAAGAAAAGTAATCAGATAACCAATGATTATCACGCTATTGTTGTAGAAGATTTGAACTTAAATAACTTGGCGCAATGTTTACGGTTAGGAAAAAAACTACATGACAATGGATTTGGTATGTTTCGCACGATGTTACAATACAAATCTAAGAAAAAAGGCAAATACTACATCATTGCGGATCCGTATTTTGCATCGAGCAAAGTATGCAGTACGTGTCATCACAAAAAAGATACGCTGAAGTTGTCAGAAAGAATCTATATGTGTGACAATTGTGGCACGAAAATCGATAGAGATTACAATGCGGGTCGGAACCTAAAATATTATGGCATTCGTGTTCTACAGGAACAAGATCTACTCGCATAGTTTGTATCGATTTGAGTAGCGGTAGGGACGCCGCGAATTCAAGGCTTTGGATATGAGCCAGTAGGCTTGTGGAGGAAGGAGCAATAAAAGAGAAAGTCTTTTGACTTTTGAAGCCCCCACTTCAAACAGACTGTAAGGTCGTTAAGTGGGGGGGGAGTTCACATGTATTTCATGGGAATCAAATGAAAGCGTCTATTTGAAGGGAAAGTAGTGTCCCTTTAAATAGACGCTTTTTGTATGCTGCAGAAGGTGTTGCTTTAAAATGAGGTTTCTTCAAATTAGGCTATTTCTTTTTGTTTATCCCAAATACTACCCCAATTGCAATACCGATTCCTATTCCTAAAGCCAGATTATCCATAAGCAAACCAAAAGATACTCCTAACGCTGTTCCTATAGCTATACCGATTCCCATGGCTTCATTATTGTGTTTATTATTAGCCAAGAGAGTATACCTCCTTTTCTTAAATATATAAAGGTGGATCTTACTGCCAGCGAATAGCGGGATAAATTGTATACGAGTGATATATATACTGATAGTGTAGCAAAAATAAAAGAAATTGTATTTTTAGTACGAAAGCAAATGAAATGTTATATATAGTTTAAATGTATGATAAGCAGAGTGTTTTTTTCAATAATTTATTTTAAAGAATATTAAAAATCACTTAATTTAAGGGAGCTTATAATTTTTATGAAAAAAATTTTCTTTTTAAAACTTGATTTAAGAAAAAATATTTTATATACTAATTCATGTAAACGGTTTACTAGATTTGATTTTGCTAGAAATGAAGGGAAGATTCAGTATGGAAACAAGGGGGAGAGTAATCGGGATTGATATCGGTACCACAAGTACGAAAGCGGTTGTGTTTACAGAGAGAGGAAAAGTAGTTGCTTCGCATGCAATTGATTATCCAATAATTCAACCGAATGTAGGGTGGGCTGAGCAAGATCCTGATGTAATATGTTCTGCTGTATATAAATCTGTAAGCGTTGCCATTGAAAAGGGGAACGTACTGCCGGAAGATATTTCTTCAATCGGTATTAGTACTGCAATGCACGCATTAATTGCGGTCGATAAAAATGGATCTCCGTTAACTCGATCTATTATTTGGGCGGATAACAGAAGTACCGAGCAAGCTGAAAAATTATTGAAAGATATGAATGGACACGACATTTATCGCCGCACAGGTACACCGATTCATCCGATGTCACCATTATCTAAATTATTGTGGATGAAAGAAGAAGAACCGGAGTTATATGCAAGTACTCATAAATTTATTTCGATTAAAGAATATGTAATCTATCAATTATTTTCGCGCTATGTCGTTGATTATTCGATTGCATCGGCTACAGGTCTATTTAATTTAGAAACACTAAATTGGGATTTAGATGTATTAGAGATGTTACATATAACACATGCGCAATTATCAGACCCTGTACCAACGACTTATATTTTATCGGGAATGAAGCCGGAGTTAGCTCAGAAAATGGGGATTCATGAACAGACTCCAGTTGTAATTGGAGCAAGTGATGGAGTACTTGCTAATGTTGGTGTTGGTGCAGTATCGCCTAGTGAAGCAGCGATTACGATTGGAACAAGTGGTGCTGTTCGAACGATTTCATCGAACATTAATACGGATGAAAAAGGTAGAACGTTTTGTTATGCGTTGACAGACGAGCATTGGGTAATTGGTGGTCCGACAAATAATGGTGGGATTTTACTAAGATGGTTACGTGATGAATTTGGTAGCCCAGAACAAGAAGTAGCGAAAAAACTGGGAATCGATCCGTATGATTTATTAATTCAGTATGCGGAACGGGTACCAGCTGGAGCAGCCGGTTTGCTATTTTTACCATTCTTATCTGGCGAACGCGCTCCATATTGGAATGCCAATGCACGCGGCACATTCTTTGGTATCAATCTACAGCATAAACGAGAGCATTTTATTCGCGCTGTGATGGAAGGAGTTTGCATGAGTGTATATTCAGTCGCGCTTGCAATTCGTGATTTAACAGGACCTCTTTCTGAAATTCGTGTTTCAGGCGGCTTTGCGAAATCAGCGTTTTGGAGACAAATGTTGTCCGATATGATGGGGAAAGAATTACTTGTTCCTGAAAGTCATGAAGCATCTGCACTTGGAGCTGCAGCACTTGCTTTATATGCAATTGGGAAAATTGATTCACTTGAAGAAGTGAAAGATTGGATTGAAATTGTCCATCATCATGTACCGAATAAAGAAAATACGGCTTTATATTTAGAAATGTTTTACATGTATGAACGACTTTACGATCGTTTGAAAGAAGAATTCGATTGTATAGCTGCTTTCCAACGTAAACAATAGGGGGATTGGGAGAAATGGAAGTTGGGATCGTACTAGCGGCTGTTGTCATACTACTCTTGCTTATTACAGTAGTAAAATGGCATCCATTTGTCGCTTTAATTTTAACAGCAATCGGAGTTGGGCTAGCAATGGGGATGCCCTTGATTGCAACTTCACCAAAAGATCCAGGAATTATCGATTCTATTAAACTAGGTCTTGGTAATACGTTAGGATTTTTAGCAATTGTTTTAGCGCTAGGAACAATGCTTGGGAAAATGATGGCGGAGTCTGGCGGTGCTGAAAGAATCGCCAATACATTAATAGAGCGTTTTGGGACGAAACGTGTTCACTGGGCAATGATGTTTGTAGCATTTTTAGTAGGAATTCCGGTCTTTTTCCAAGTAGGATTTGTATTGTTAATTCCACTTGTGTTTACAATTGCATTAGAAACAGGGGTTTCTCTTATTACAATTGGTATTCCACTTGTAGCAGGACTTTCTGTTGTACACGGACTCGTTCCCCCGCACCCAGCAGCAATGGCAGCGGTTGGCATTTTCAAAGCTGATGTAGGAAAAACAATTTTATATGCATTAATTGTCGGACTTCCAACAGCGATTATTTCAGGACCGATTTATGGGAAATGGATTGGTGCTCGTATACATAAAAAGGTGCCAGTAGATGTAGCTGAGCAACTCCTTGAACGAGATACGAAGAAAGAGCTCCCTGGATTCGGTAATACATTATTTACAATTTTACTTCCTGTATTGCTCATGCTTGGAGCATCAGTAGCGGAGATTGCATTAGAAAAATCTAGTCAGCTTGCACAGGTGTTACATTTTATTGGAGATCCTGTAGTTGCGTTATTAATTGCGACGATCTATTCATTCTTTAGTCTTGGGTATGCAAAAGGATTTTCAAAAGATAAGGTACTACAATTTACAAATGATTGTTTAGGTCCAATCGCAAACATACTGTTAGTTATTGGTGCGGGCGGAGCATTCAATAAAGTGCTATTAGATTCAGGAATCGGTACTACGATTGCAGAAATGGCTAAAGAATCACACATTTCCCCGATACTATTAGGCTGGGGTATCGCAGCGCTTATTCGAATTGCGACTGGTTCTGCAACGGTTTCGATGATGACAGCTGCGGGTATTGTAGCGCCGATTGCAGCTAGTACACCAGGGGTAAATGTGGAGTTATTAGCGCTTGCAACAGGAGCTGGATCACTGATTTTATCACATGTGAATGATTCAGGATTTTGGATGATTAAAGAATACTTCGGAATGACTGTGAAAGAAACATTATTAACATGGACAGCGATGGAGACGATTTTATCTGTTGTTGCTTTAGGACTTATATCATTATTAAATCTCATTGTATAGAATAGGAGTTTGGTTACTATGAAACTAGGATTAATTGGATTAGGAAAAATGGGTTTTCCATTAGCTGAGCATTTAAACGACGACGGGCATGAGGTTGTTGTATACGATGTTAATAAAGAGCTTGTTGAAAAAGCTGGAGACCTTGGTATTACAGCTCGTCATACATTAAAAGAGATGATAGCAGAACTTGAAGCTCCACGTACGATTTGGGTTATGGTACCGGCTGGAGAAATTGTTGATTCAGTACTAAATGATGTCTATCCATTATTGGATAAAGGAGATATCGTAATTGAAGGTGGGAACTCCTTCTATAAAGATACATTACGCCGTGCTGAAGCAGCAAAAAGCTTTGGGCTTCATTATGTAGATATCGGTACATCAGGTGGTGTAGAAGGAGCACGCTATGGTGCTTGTTTAATGATTGGCGGGGAAAAAGAAATTTTTGATCGATTAGAGCCATTATTTAAAGACTTATCAGTAGAAAACGGTTATTCCTATGCAGGTCGCGTTGGAAGTGGCCATTTCTTAAAAATGGTTCATAACGGGATTGAATATGGAATGATGCAAGCGATCGCTGAAGGATTTGAAGTATTAGATAAAAGTGATTTTAATTATAATTACGAAGACGTGGCAAAGGTATGGGCGAATGGATCGGTTATTCGTGGTTGGTTAATGGATTTAACGGAAAAAGCATTTGCAGATGATCCAAAATTAGATGGAATTAAAGGTGTAATGAATTCTTCTGGCGAGGGGAAATGGACAGTAGAAACAGCGCTTGAATTACAAGCATCTGCTCCAGTTATTGCAATGTCATTGTTCATGCGTTATCGTTCTCAAGAAGATGATACATTCCATGGTAAGGTTGTTTCAGCACTTCGAAATCAATTCGGCGGACATGCTGTTGTGAAAAATGACTAATTGATAGATTAGGAGCTCATACGAAAGTATGAGTTCTTTTTGTATTTCTCATACTATTTTCTCAAGGCTTTTCCCTCTTTTTACTGTTTTTTGTATGGAATTTTCTGATAGTATAGAGATAGAAGCTAAAATAAAGGAGAGAAATAAACATGAAATTAGTCGTAATTAACGGAACACCACGTAAATTTGGCAGAACACGTGTCATTGCAAAATATATTGCAGAGCAATTTGAAGGAGAGTTATACGATTTAGCAGTAGAGGAATTGCCTTTATATAATGGAGAAGAATCACAACGAGAATTAAAGGCAGTAACAAAATTAAAAACTTTAGTGAAAGAAGCAGATGGGGTAGTACTTTGTACACCTGAATATCATAATGCGATGAGTGGTGCGCTTAAAAACGCATTAGATTTCTTAAGCAGCAGTGAATTTGTCCATAAGCCAGTTGCTCTATTGGCAGTTGCGGGCGGCGGAAAAGGCGGTATAAACGCGCTTAATAGTATGCGTATTGTCGCACGAGGCGTATATGCGAATGCAATTCCTAAACAAGTTGTATTAGACGGCTTATATGTGCAAGATGGTGAGCTTAGTGAGGATGCAAAACCGTTAATTCACGATCTTTTCAAAGAATTAAAAGCATATATGAGTGTATATAAAGAAGTGAAAAAGCAATTAGGTGTTGAGTGATAACTTGTTAGGGGTTAATGGTCTATTGTCCATTGCCTCTAACATTAATATGAAAACGATTCCAGCCACTAGAGTTTACAGAATAGTAACGTGAAATAGGGAGAGGTTTTAATAAAAATGATTGTACGTATTGAAATTAAGGTGGTGAATGAGGATGATTACACATTTTTCAGAATTAAAATTACAGACTGTATCTATTCAAGGAGTAGAACAAGTATATAGAGAACGTCTAGGACTTTCAATATTATCAAAAACAGATAAACAAATAAGCTTTCAATTAACTCCGCATGTTACATTATTTTTTGAAGAAGTATATGAACCGATTTCACCGGTTCATGTTGCTTTTCAAGTACCATTTTCAAAGTTTTACGAAACTGCAAAGTGGGTTCAAGAATCAGGTTTGCTTATTATAAAGTGGGAAGATGGTCATGAAATTGATGAAGAGGACGGGCGGTTAAATCTATATTTTCGCGATGGAGATGGAAATCTTCTTGAAATTATTGCACATAATTATATTATTGAGGAGGTTTTAATTCCATGCACACCGTTGAACATTTTGTATGTAAGAGAAGTAGGTTGCCCAGTCGAAAGTGTACCTATATTTAGAGAGTGGTTAAAATCTAATTTAAGCATGAAAACATTTGAAGATGGTGAAAGTTTTAACTTTGTAGTTGGTGGAACAGCTCATGTTGTTGCAAGTTGGAAGGGGAGACCTTGGATTCCGATTGCAATGAAAGCTTTGCCGCCGAAGATGCATATTTCATTTGGGACGCCGAGTCTTGATTTTATTCAAATGGTTCAGAAGCATCTAAGACAAAGCGATGTACCATTTCATTTTCATAATAATGAAATATCGTTTGTTCAAGAAGGATATTCTTTTGCTGTACAGCATACTCCGCATTTTCAAGCCGATATCCCCAATAAGTTGAACGTACCACTTTCTATATAAGTGGTATATTTTAAGGTTTTATTTCTTAATTATATGTTTGCAATCGAATCCTAAAAACAGGTGTTTTGACTTACGTTCAAAACACCTGTTGCTTAATTCATTTATTTGATATATAGATTAATGACTTGGATACGTTTCTTCCAAAAAACGAATAGATTGTTTGATTAGCGCTTTTAGAACATTAATATCAATATCTGCTACTTTGTTAATATATATACACGCTTTTCCAGATGTGTGTTTTCCAAAATCCTTTAATAAGTTCTCTCTCTCAGGGTCGCCGGTTGCGAAATATAAACTAATCTTGGCTTTTCGGGGGGAAAAGCCTACTAATGGTGCATCTCCTTCATGACCAGATGCATATTTATAATGGTATGTACCAAATCCAATAATGCTGGGTCCCCACATCTTTGCTGGATAACCTGTTGTTTCAGTAAAGATATCTAATAACTGATATGCGTTTTCTCGTTTTTTTAGGCTGTCAACATTTTCAATAAATTCGATTACACTATTGTTGGTTTCTGTTGTTTTGAGTTTGTACATAATGGAATCCTCCCCCTTTTAGATATAAGTTTTATCACATATTTAATTATAATACAGAGTTAGAATCAAAGTTGCAGAATTTCATGTATGGTTGAAAGAAATAAAAACTTTTGAATAAAAGTTTACTTTCCCTTTTAATTAAAAAATAAAAGACGATTTCACAGTAATCGTCTTTCATCCTTAAAAATAACACAAAATTATTTTATTTCATCTAACTTATCTTTTTTTTCTAAATAAATTGTTTTTTGTTATATCTCTAGAGATAATAAATAAAAATAAGTTAACCAAAACTAAAATGACATCTATATAAATGACCCAAAAATCACTTTTTATAAAAGAATTAGTCAAAACCAATATTAATAAGCTAATTCCTGAAATTAAACGTACTTTGTTTTGTTCTATTTTCAACATAAAATCATCTCCTATTAACTATATTACACTATTCTCAATGCGATTAATACACATATCAAGTTATACATATGTAATGAATACACTAAAAGTAAACTTATTAATAATAGTTTACTTTTAGTTTCTATAATACAACCTCATAAATGTTAATATATATTATGTATGGAAAATATTCACTTTATAAAAAAGGGGGAATATTATGACTGAAACAAACGAATCTTCAAGGGTAGATTTTAAAAAAGATGTGAAGTTTTCTATTATAATCCCTGCACATAATGAAGAGAAGTACATTAGAAAATGTTTGGATTCAATTGCAAGGGCATCAGAGACATATAAAGATCAAACTGAAGTCATAGTTGTTTTAAATCGTTGCACAGACAAAACAGAGGAAATAGCAAAGTTGTATAACTGTATTACATTAAAAAATAACGATAAAAACTTATCCAAAATCCGAAATGCAGGGGCCAAAATAGCTAGCGGAGAAATAATCATTACTATAGACGCTGATACCCAAATGACAGAGTCTATGTTGTCTAATGCAGACAAATATTTAGCTTCAGGTAAATACATTGGCGGTGGAGTAACTGGAAAGTTTGAAAGAATATCTTTAGGAATATTCGTTTCCGCAATATTAATAATAATCCCCTTATTTTTTAAGTATGGAGCTATATCTGTAGGGATTTTTTGGTGCTATAGAAAGGACTTTATGGCAATCAACGGATTTAATGAAAACATGCTTATGGCAGAAGATGCAGATTTCGCTAAACGGTTAAAAGAATGGGGAAAACAAAATAATAAGAAATTCGGTACAATTAAAAATGGAATGATAACTTCATGCAGAAGATTTGATAAATATGGAGACTGGGCTTTACTTAAAAATCCCAAAATAATCCTAGCCTATCTAAAAGGAAATGATAAAAAATACGCAGATAAAACATATTATGATAACCAAGAAAGATAACTGTGAAGATTCCTAAACATATCATCATCAAATAAGCTAGTAAAACAAGGTAAATAAAATTTCAAAAGAACTAAAAGAATCTTATTTATTTAGGATTCTTTTAGTTCTTTTGAATGTAAACTTTTGAATATTAATGTACATTCAGATCTCCATAATCATTAACTTTTTCTTGATACCCCAAAAATAAAATATACTCTTGAAATAAGGAGAAACTTCCAATAAATCCATTGTATGATGAGAGAGAAAATACAAAATCTATAAGGGAACCATATAAAAAGAGGATGTGAAACAAAATGGGAAAAACGAAAGCATTAGGATCAGCGAAGCATAAAGGGAATCAAACTCAGTGTCATACATCTTCTAAAAAAGGGCGTAATGCTCAAAACGCAGGGCAACGCAGTCACTAAAAAAACACTTCTGTCTCCCTTTCTTTTTCTATATAATATAAAGAAAGGGAGTGTAAGCTTATATATGAACAAATGGATACTACTTGTTATCTTATTATTTCCACCATTATGCATAATTTATATGACATATCGAATGAAAAAAGTTGCTTATGAAAAAGTAAGTGATAACGCTCCATATGTAATAATTTTAGGTGCGAAATTATTTGGGGATAAACCTTCTTTATCTCTTCAAAATCGGTTAGATATAGCTTTAATATATCTGAATTCTCATCCAGAAACAAAAGTAATTGTATCTGGAGGACAAGGTGAAGATGAGGATATTCCTGAAGCCCACAGCATGCGGAATTATTTAATAAAACACGGAATTGAAGAGAATCGCATCTTCGTTGAGGATCGTTCGACAAGCACATATGAAAACCTAAAGTTTAGCATCGATTTATATCATGTAACGCACGCGGTAGTTGTAAGTAATACATATCATCTATATCGAACAAAAATTATTGCTAAGCGATTAGGTATGCAAATGGAGGCACTTGCTGCACCAACGCCAAGGCGCTCAAAGAAGAAAGCGTATATACGTGAATATGCAGCAATTATTAAAACAACATTATTCGACCATTAGAGCTCAAATAAGGGCTCTTTTTTGTGAAGAAAAAGCGTATCATTTGAAAAGAAGGCAAGATTCTATCAGAATGAAAGAAACAACAATAAGGGAGTTGTATTTGTGATTCGATTTAATCATGTGTCAAAAGCATATGAAGACGGTACAAAAGCAGTAGATTCATTACATTTAGAAATTAAAAAAGGAGAATTTTTTGTCCTCATTGGTCCGAGCGGCTGCGGGAAAACGACAACGATGAAAATGATTAATCGTTTAATTGAAACGACAGAAGGCTCAATCTCTATCGATGGAAAAGACATTCAAGATTACAATATTCATGAACTGCGTTGGGATATTGGGTACGTTCTGCAACAAATCGCATTGTTTCCTCATATGACAATTGCCGAAAATATTGCGATTGTACCTGAAATGAGAAAATGGAGTAAAGAAAAAGTTCGAGAGCGTGTGGATGAGTTGCTTGATATGGTTGGATTAGATCCAGGTGTGTATAGGAATCGTATGCCAGATGAATTATCTGGTGGGCAGAAGCAACGTGTGGGGGTGGTAAGAGCACTGGCTGCTAACCCGAAAATCGTTCTGATGGATGAACCATTTAGTGCGCTAGATCCATTGAGCCGAGAACAGTTGCAGAAGGATATTGTAGAATTACAGAAAAAAATTCAAAAAACAATTGTGTTCGTGACACATGATATGCAAGAAGCGTTAACACTTGGTGATCGTATTTGTGTGATGAGAAAAGGGAAAATTGTTCAATTAGATACACCGGAAGGAATCATACATAACCCAGTAAATGATTTTGTAGAAGAATTTATTGGAAATCGTGTTCGCCCTTGGTATGAAGGGAAGGTTATTGAAGATGTGTTGCCCCTTGCGAGTGATAGACAAGCAGACAATGATGTTTCACCTCTCTCTATATATGCTTCACTACAAGAGGCGTTGATTCGTTTGAAAGCAGAAGGGGCTGTCCCAATTGAAAGAGATGGACAATACGCGGGGACATTAACGAGTCGCCATATTGTGGCGTATTTGGCTGAGCAAATGAAGGAGAGGGGGTAAATCGTGTCTGCATTATTACAAACGTTTCAAGAACGAAAATTAGAATTACTTAGTGCGCTGATTGAGCACTTACAAATTTCACTTATTTCTTTATTCTTTGCGGTGATGATTGCAGTTCCACTCGGTATTTTGTTAACGAGAAGAGAGCGAATTGCTGAGTTTATTATAGGGACATCCGCTGTTATGCAAACAATTCCTTCATTAGCTTTACTGGGTCTTTTAATTCCACTTGTCGGCATTGGTAAAGTGCCAGCAATTATCGCGTTAGTTGTATACGCGCTGTTACCGATTCTACGAAATACATATACGGGAATCCGTAAGTTAGATGCATCACTTATTGAAGCAGCAAGAGCGATGGGAATGAATAGCTTTAAAAGATTATGGAGAGTGGAGCTACCGCTTGCAATGCCGATTATAATGGCTGGAATTCGTACGGCAATGGTATTGATTGTGGGAACAGCTACATTAGCAGCTTTAATAGGAGCTGGAGGGCTTGGGAAACTTATTTTACTCGGTATAGATCGAAATGACCATGCTCTTATCGTATTAGGAGCTGTACCAGCCGCATTGTTAGCTTTATTCTTTGATGGAGTACTTCGGATGTTTGAAAGCACTAGACACTCTCCTAAGCGAATTATATTGGCAATATGTATCATCGCTGTAGTTATAGCTGCACCATTTCTTTGGAATACGCAAAAGAAAGATATTGTGATTGCTGGAAAACTTGGATCTGAACCAGAAATTTTAATTCAAATGTATAAGCAGTTAATCGAGAAAGATACTGATTTAAATGTAGAATTGAAACCAGGACTTGGAAAAACAGCGTTTGTTTTTGAAGCTTTAAAATCAGGAGAAATTGATATATATCCTGAATTTTCGGGGACTGCTTTATCTACTTTTGTAAAAGAGGATCCAAAAAGTACAAAGCGTAAAGAAGTATATGAACAAGCACGCCAGGGGATGGAAAAGAAATATCATATGGTGATGCTAAAGCCGATGGAATATAACAATACATATGCACTTGCCATGCCAAAGAATGTTGCAGAGCAGTATAATGTGAAAACAATCTCAGATTTACGAAATGTTGCAGTAAATGTTAAAGCTGGATTTACGTTAGAATTTGCAGATCGGGAAGATGGGTATAAAGGGATGCAAAAGTTATATAAATTCCAGTTTCCGAATGTCAAAACAATGGAACCGAAGTTACGTTATAGTGCAATAGAATCCGGAGATGTTACTGTCATTGATGCTTATTCTACGGATAGTGAACTTGAGCAATATGGACTAAAGGTACTAGAAGATGATAAAGGGCTATTTCCACCTTACCAAGGGGCTCCTTTACTAAGAAAAGAAACGCTTGATAAATATCCTGAACTTGAAAAGACATTAAATAAACTTGCTGGGAAAATATCAGATGAAGACATGAGAAAAATGAATTATGAAGTAAATGTAAATGGTAAAAGTGCAGAAAAAGTAGCGAGAAAATTTTTAGAAAAAGAGGGATTAATTCATTAATATTTGCAAAAAATATACAAATTAATGACTGATAATTAACCGTTCATAATAAAATGAACGGTTTTTTCGTGCATACTTATACATTTTTTCAAAAAAGTATTCCCTTTTTGTTCATTTTCTTTTAGAATAAGTAATGTTTTCCTGAAAAAATATAATAGAAACGTCTATTAGAGAAAAAGGTGACTTTAATAGTTGAACGGATAAACATAACACCTAGAATGACAGATGGGGTGGTACCGATAGAAAAGAAATTAGGATTTTTTCCATTAATCGCATTAGTAGTAGGAACAATGGTTGGTGGTGGTGTTTTTAGTTTACCGCATGATTTAGCAGTAGGTGCAAATAGTGGCGCAACGATAATTGGATGGTGTATTACAGCAATGGGAATGATTCCCCTTGCGCTTGTATACCAAACGTTAGCAAGACAAAAACCAGAGCTTGAAGGTGGAATTTATAGTTATGCGCGTGCAGGGTTTGGAGAATATGTCGGTTTTAACAGTGCTTGGGGATACTGGCTTGCAGGGATTTTAGGAAACGTAGCTACGATTATGTTATTGTTTAGTACGCTTGGATATTTTTTCCCTATTTTTAAAGGAGGAAACAACGCTGCATCCATCGTTGGTGCATCTCTTTTATTATGGTCACTGCATTTCCTTATTTTAATTGGAATTCGTGAAGCATCTATTATGAATTTTGTTGCAACAATTGGAAAATTAGTTCCGATTTTATTATTTATTGTAGTTATGGTTACAGCGTTTCGCTGGGATACATTTACACATGATTTTTGGGGAGAGGGAACCATTTCTGTTTCTTCTGTCCTTGGTCAAGTGAAAAATACGATGCTTGTTACACTTTGGGTATTTATTGGGGTGGAAGGAGCAGTCGTATTATCTGGAAGGGCAAAAAACAGCCGAGATGTGGGAAAAGCAACGGTTGTTGGATTGATTTTAGTTATGTCCATCTATATTTTAATCTCGGTCCTTTCCATGGGGGCTATGACAAGACAAGAGCTTTCTCTTCTAGAAACTCCATCAATGGGACATGTATTAGAACATGTTGTTGGACCATGGGGCGCGTTTGCAATTAATATTGGATTGGTTGCTTCACTTGTTGGGACATTAATTGGATGGTTCTTACTCGTTTCTGAAATTTCTCACGTAGCGGGGAAAGATGGCGTATTTCCGAAAGTCTTTACGAAAACAAATAAAAAGCAGACACCACATATTGCATTATGGATTTCAAATGGTGTCGCACAAACGCTGTTTATTATTGTTTTGTTTTCGGAATCAACGTATCAAATGATGTATTTTATTGCTTCTACATCTATTTTACTTCCTTACTTATTATCAGCACTTTATCAGTTGAAATTAGTTGTAACGAAGGAACTGAAACGTGCGAGACTAAAAAATGGAATGCTTGCTTTAATTGCCTCGTTATATTCTGTATGGTTGATTTATGCAGCAGGCTTAAAAAACTTATTACTTGTCTCAATCGTATATGGTATTGGACTTGTTGTTTATATGTTTGCTCGAAAAGAAAAAGGAAATCGCTGTTTTTCTGGCATGGAGAGATATGTCATGGTTGTAATCGTGATTGCAGCAGTAGTATCGCTTTATATGCTTGTAACAGGTAATATAAAAATGTAAAAAGTCCTCTTGAAGGACTTTTTTTCTTTGCATACAAGGAATTTTATTTTACTTACAGAATATCTAATATATAAGATGTTTAGGAGGGATGAGAATGGAAGAAAAAGAACAATTATTAAGAATTATAGAATTGGCAAGTGATTTACGAAAAGTATTAGTGCAAGAATCATTTTTTAATCATCATCCCGAACTACGTGGAGCAGTTGAAAATTTGGCTGGTTCTGTGGAGACCTTAGCAAACTTGCAGCATAATAAAGATGAAAATGCCGAGGATAAACTACGATATGTACTCGCTAAAATGAAAATTGCTCACAATGCGATTATGCAAGAGAAAAAAGCTTTTCCGTCTCACTAATATAAGTTTTACTTTTTAAAACCTGACGTATTCCGTCAGGTTTTTTGTTTCTAGTTTTCTTTTACAGTTCATACAATAAGAACAGTATGTAAAAAAGAAGGTGAGTATAGTGAAGCTATATAAAGCTCTTCACCCAAGTTTTATAAAACGGATGTATCACATGAGATTTCTTGGGAAGTTTGTTGAAGAAGGGGGGGAGAAAAAAGATACTTTTTCGGTACAATGTCTCTCACAAATTCCTTCCATTTTGAAGTCGCAAGTTGAAGGCGAAGTATATTTATTTGAAGGTTTATATGCGAACAAAAAAAATGAGAGAATCTTTGCGGATTTGAAGAAGAAAAAGTTAGAAAGACAATTGGTATTGTTTCGTCTTTATTATGAAAGAGGGAACTTGTACGTTGAATTAATATGTACAGAAGAACGGGAGATTGCGGGTGCATATAAGATCGTTCCATCGCCAAGATTAGTAGGATATAAAAAGAGAGAATCTTTAGAGCGAAAACTAGGCAATGGATATTTATCTTTCCTTATTCCTAAATTTCCACACGATTTCGAAGTACCCGAGTTGTTATGGTATGAAGGTAGATTATATGGAAATTTATCATTAAAATCATCCATTAGTTCAATTGCATATTGTGAGCAAAAAAAAGAATGTAAATATATAGAAATTGATGATTGGACCAAGTATATAGAAGTGAAAGCGGATGATCATTTGTATTTTGTACGAGAAAATATGTATGATCAGCTTCTAAAGAAAATCAAAGAAGAAGGAAAAAAGGTGGAAGTAGTAGACATAAAAGTGCAAAAAGAAGACCTAGAATGGAATGAGCGTGAATCCACATTTATACAGTATGTACAGGAGGTAATCCATAATAAAGGGTTGTATTTAGATGCAACAGATATTTTTAATTTTCATATTAGCGTAAAAACAAGTCTGTTAACCATTCTTGCTGGTATCCCAGGAATCGGAAAATCACGTTTCGTGCAGGCATATGCAGAAGCATTAGGATTAACATATGGGGAAGAATTATTATGGATTCCAATTTCACCATCTTATCAAGAACCACACGATATACTAGGCTATCTTCATCCAAATGGAACATATATCGAGAGTGAAACGAAGTTAATTCGAACGTTATTAAAAGCATATGAAAATCCGAATCAACTTTATATGATTGTATTTGATGAAATGAATATGTCACATATTGAACATTGGTTTACACCATTTTTATCTATTCTTCAATTAGAAAAGAAAAATCGTATTCTTTCTTTATATGAGGAAGGGAATGAGATAGAAAATATAGTTCCATCCAAAATTGAAATTGGTGAAAATGTTATTTTTATCGGGACTGTGAATTTTGATGAAACAACGAAAGAGTTATCGGATCGCTTATTAGATCGAGCAAACCTTATTACACTTCAAAAAATTCCATTCTGTGAAATCAATATGCAGCAAAATCAAGGGATACAGATCCCACCTTTACAAGTCACAACAGGAGAATTTCGTATGAATTGGTTACGAAATAAAGAGATGATTGATGTATTTTCTGAAGAAGAATTCGAAATATTAGACAAATTGCATAGCTTAATATCATCACATGATGCATCGAAAGGCGTTTCTTTTCGATGTGCTGCTGCGATTGCAACTTATTTGCAAAACATCCCCCAAAAAGATAATCAATCTTATATGATTAGCCGAGAAGAAGGTTTTGATTTACAAGTAAAACAACGTGTTTTAACAAAATTACGTGGTACAGAAATGGCGATTGGTCAACTTCTTCGGGAAGATGAAAAGAAAGGGCCATCGTTAGTAGCATTATTGCAATCTCCACTGGCTAATTGTGTCTCCGCATTCGAACATTCTCTAGCTTATATAAGACAAAAACGGCGTGAACTGGAGTTGTATGGGTATGCGAAATGAGGAGCGGCATGAGACGGAAATTGTAGATACAAAAGATAAGCTCCCGTTTGTATTAAAATTAATTATTGGAACTGAAGCGAAGGGAGATTTTATATTTTTAAATCGTCTTTGTAAACACACGACAACAATAGCGCATTGTGTTTATAAAGTGCAAGAATTAAAAGCATTACGTTTGATGTTACATTGTCAAAAAACGGTTCGTGTCACTTTTATATGGAATAAAGTGTATGAAGGGCAAAAAGATAAGAAAGAATGGCAATATGAATTGCATGAAAAAAAACAAAAAGTATTATTATATGAACATGGAAAAACCGATTATTTTTATCCGTGGCGCTGTGGTTTGTATCATTTTGAGGTACAAGTGGAAGAAGAGGTATATTATGGAGCTTTTCAAATTGTTCCTAAAAATTTTGTTGATGATCAATTTGAAATGATTCAAAATTATGTGAAATCAATTTTGAATGAAATTATGTTAGACCGCGGTTATTATAAAAAGACATTCTCAACATTAATTGATATTGAAGATTCTTCTTATTTAATGCTATTTCGAATGCTGCCACAAAAAATGAAAAAAATAAAACAGCTTTATAAAAAAATTGAAGAGAATACAAGGTATGTGGATAGCTATCAGTGGGAAATAAGGGAACGAAAATCGACGATGAAAAGTGTGATAATGAATGAGAAAAAGCCTCGTGCCAAGTATTATAATCGAAGGTTTATAGAACAAACAAATAGTTCAGAGAATGCTTTTCTAAAATTTACAACGAAACAATTTTATCAATATTTGCTTGAAGCTCAGATTTTTTTACAAAAGACAATCGAAATACTAGAACGAGAAACACATATAAAAAAAGAAGAATATCAATCTGTAAAAACAATTATGAAAACGATTGAAAGAAACGGATCTGTAACGGACAGGGAGAAACAAAAATATCGGAATATTCATTTGCTGAAAGAGGCAGACTTGCGGAAAGCATCTGTGAAAATACAAGAGTATAAAATTTTAAATCATATTGTAGATCAAGCTGTACTGTACTTTCGAAATTTGTTGAATTCTTCATTCTGGAGAGGGATTTCTGAAAAAACAAATATAACTATGCATGCTTTACCTGTTACTTATCGGCAATTATTATATCATTTAGAGTTTCTACCACGTTATAATCAACAATCTCCATCGTTATTATTTGTGTATAAACCAACGTTTTTAGTGTATGAGTATTATGCATTTTTCATCATCATTTCTTTATTACAACAGTTAGAATTTAAAGGTGAAATTCCATTACGTGAACAAATCCAAACCTATTTTTACTTAGATGGTTTACAAGACGGCACGACAGTTGTTTTAAATCGTGAAAATATCCAACTTCATGTAGCGTTTAATGATCTTATCGAAACACATCCACTCATTGCACTTAGTAAAGGAAGTCATTTCTATAATGGAGAAGATACGAAAAAGCCAGATATTCGTTTAGATTGCTATGTGAAGCAAGGGGAACGTTATGAATACCAGTCATCTATTATTATTGAGGTGAAATATAGCCCGATGTTTAATATTTTTCAGCCTGTTGGCAATACAAAAGCAACAGAACAAATGTACAAATATTGGTCCATTAAATATGTAGAGGAACAAGGTGGAAAACGTATTTTTCACCGAAGAGCGATCCATGAAGTGATTTGTGTATACCCAGGCAGTCATATGCATGGGAAAAAAATAGAAGCAGGTTGCGGAGTCTTTTTGCAATTATATCCATATACAACGAAGCAAGGGGAAGAAAAGTTAGCTGGAAAGCATGGTCTTGTACAAATTTTCGAGAAGTGGTTAAAAACCGTAGTAATATAAAAAGAAATCCTTTTTTTAGGAAAGGGTTTCTTTTTGTGTACTTTATATAAAGTGTTAGACATACACTTTATGAATAAAGAGAGTATAACGTTTAATCCCTCTAATAAATGTAAATTTTTTTTATCTTTGTAAAAATTTTGTATGAATTTAAAGCTGGAATAGGAGATTATTTTATTTTATAGAATGTATAATTAAGAAGTGAATAGTTTTAGGTTGCATACGAAGGTTTGTTCTTATATGATAGGTAGTGAAAGCGTTATCAAAAAATAGAACGGCGATGGGAAAGGCGGGTATATATGTTCCAGCGTGTTCAAACAAAGGAAGAACATTTTTGGTTCGAGCAACTGTGGGGAGATTTTTGTGAAGAGAGAGAGTTAATGTTTGTAGAGCGTAATTTAAATCCATCACGATTTTTATTAATAGAAGGTGGGCATTCTATCGGTACAGTAGAGTGTATTCGATATACGACACCTGAACATTCTAATTCTGAGTTTTTCTATCCGTTTTCTGAAAATGAGTTGGTGAAAGGTTTAAAAAATGTTTATGAAATAGGGAAGTTAAGTATTGTGAAAACGTCGCGCGGAAGAGGACATTTCAAAAGGTTAACAGCTATTTTATTTATACATGCTTTAGAAATGAAAGCGGAGTGGTATATTGCTGTTGTTACAAAAAGAATGTACATGTATTTACTTACACTTGGTTTTCCAATTGAGCCAATTGATGAACCGTTTCCTTTTCATGATACATTGCAAGGGGTACCTGTTCGGATTCATGCACGGAAAGGATTAACACATTTATATTCTTTAAAAGAGTTTCGGGATATTATTCAGGGAAATGCCCATGCTCAGACGTTAATTAAAGAAAGTAGTAAAAATATTATGTTAACTAAATGATGTGTCACAAATTTTTAGATATTATTGTGATTGATATCACATCCTTTTTTCTTCATGTATATTACGCTTTAGTTGTAATGATTGATTAGGAAAGGGTGGGGGATATGTTTTGCTATCAATGTGAACAAACGCCAACAGGCGGATGTAAAGTGATGGGTGTTTGCGGGAAGAATGAAACAATTGCAAGCTTACAAGATATAATGGTATTTGGATTAAAAGGAATTGCTGCTTATCGTACCCATGCTGCACAGCTAGGTTATACTGATCCATTTGTAGACGCTACAACTCATGAAGCGTTATATATGACATTAACGAACTCTAACTTTAATGAACAAGAACATATTGACATGGCTATGAAAGTTGGAAAATCAGCTTTACGAGTGATGGAATTGTTAGATGAGGCACATACGAATCATTTTGGTGTTCCAGAACCTGTTCAAATTACACAAAATCGTGTAGAAGGTAAGGCAATCGTTGTTACTGGCCATAATTTATTTGCATTAGAGGAATTATTAAAGCAAACAGAAGGAAAAGGAATTAATATTTATACGCATTCGGAAATGCTACCAGCACATGGATATCCACAGCTGAAAAAATATAAACATTTAAAAGGGAACATTGGTAAGGCATGGTATGATCAACGACGTCTCTTTGAAAAGTTTACCGGTGCGATATTGGCTACAACGAACTGTGTTATGCCAATTAAAGGATCGTACTCTGAGCGTTTCTTTTCATATGATATTGCCGGCCTTGAGGGAGTACGGAAAATTGAAAATGATAATTTTACACCATTGATTCAAAAAGCACTAGAGCTTCCAGAAGTACATATGGAGTCGGATGAACAGCTAGTAACAGGTTTTCATCATAATACAGTCTTATCATTAGCACCAGAAATCATCCAGGCGGTAAGAGAAGGGAAAATTAAGCGCTTCTTTGTCATCGCGGGTTGTGATGCCCCAGGTAAAGGCGGAGAATACTATCGTGAATTAGCAACATCACTTCCACAAGAAACGGTTATATTAACAACTTCTTGCGGAAAATTCCGCTTTAATGATGTGAATTATGGTGTTGTACCTGGTACGGAAATCCCACGGTACATTGATTTAGGACAATGTAATAATTCTATTTCTACAATAAAAATAGCAGCGGCTTTGGCTGATGCTTTTCAATGTGAAGTGAATGAATTGCCAGTTAGTATTGTTTTATCTTGGTTTGAACAAAAAGCAGTTGCGATTTTGCTTGGACTATTTAGTCTTGGGATTCAAGATATTCGTATTGGTCCAAAGGCACCTGAATTTATTTCACCTGGTGTGCTTGATGTATTACAAGAAACATTTGGTTTAAAACTTATTACAACTGCAGCGGAAGATATGAATATGATGTTATCATAACAAAAGGGATGTCTCGTAATGAGACATCCTTTTTATATAAAGTGACACTTCCATCAGTGGGAGGGTTCTTCGTTTGTCATACCAATCGGAATAAATAAAAAAGCGCCTGATATTTGACCAGGGGGGAGTCAATTATCAGGCGCGAACACACGATTGGAAAAAGCGCTAAAATCCAAATATACTTAAAATCATTTTGCGACGTTTCGGTTTTTCTTTTCGTTCATAAGTAGGCGTGATATCAGCTTTGATATCGGGTGTGATGTAAAGTGGTTCTTCGTTTTCAAGAGCAGCCTCTAATTGTTGAATTCTATTCATCATTTCTTCCATTTCTCTGCGATGCTGTAGTAATTGATAATTGACGACATCATCTGCTTTATCTTGCATTTTTTCTTCTATATGATTTAAACGGTGTGTAATTGTATTTAATTGTGTCACAAATTTTTCAAAATCAATTGATGGTTCTGTAGCTAGTGATGAAGTTTGTTCTATTTGAGAACGATGATATTCTAACATTTTATCTAAGTCGTCTTGAGTAAAAATGAAATGACCGTATTTGTTTTTTTCTATATCGAGATTCAATTGTTGTGCAATCCGAACCACTGCCTTTGGGCTAACACCTAACTTCTTCGCAATAATGGGTGTTTTATATTCCAAGGTAAATCCCTCCTATATATATCCTGTTGAATGATTTCGAGGTACTAAGCGTCTTCCCTGCATGGGTGACAAAAGAAGTGAGGAATCGGCAAAGAAAGTGCTTTTTCACGAGAATTAGTTTTTTGACATATGGATATTTCTAAAAAGAGAGAAAAATGTCTGTTTTTAGAAATTATTCCTGTTTGACGGAAAGAAGATAATTAGATTATCATAAATATAAATATCCTCTTTATGTATGCATATAATGTATAAAAAGGTGATTGCGAATGTAGAAACTTGTAAGATGATAAGAATAGCTTTTTTGTTTGAATAAATTTAGTAGGAGGTGGCTTCCTTGCTTACAGGGTAAGTAAGGAAACGTATTTGGACATATATAGTATAAGTATGGTGATTGTTTTGATTGCCTTAACTGCATTTTTCGTTGCGGCTGAATTTGCAATTGTGAAAGTAAGAAGTTCACGCATCGATTCTTTGATTGCAGAAGGGACTAAACGTGCAATTCCTGTGAAAACAGTCATTACAAACTTAGACGAGTATTTATCGGCTTGTCAATTAGGGATTACAGTTACTGCTCTTGGACTCGGGTGGTTAGGAAAGCCAGCGATAAAGCATATGTTTGACTCGCTTTTCGCAAAATGGGAAGTGCCTCCCCAGGTTGCTGATATTTTAGCTGTGACTCTAGTGTTTATGTTCATTACTTTTTTCCATGTTGTTGTGGGAGAATTAGCACCAAAAACATTGGCAATTCAAAAAGCAGAACAAGTGAGTTTACATGTTGCTAAACCACTTATTTTCTTTTATCGAATTACTTTTCCGTTTATATGGCTTTTAAATGGATCAGCTCGATATATAACAAGAATATTCGGCTTACAAACTGCAAAAGAGCACGAGGAAGTCCATTCGGAAGAGGAATTGCGGTTGTTAGTGTCAGAAAGTTATAAAAATGGTGAGATTAATCAATCTGAATTTAAATATGTAAATAAAATCTTTGAATTTGATGATCGTATTGCAAAAGAAATTATGGTACCACGGACAGAAATGCATATTTTAGATAAAGATACTTTTGTTAAAGAAGCATTGCAAAAAATGTCCAATGAGAAATATACAAGATATCCAGTTGTTGATGGAGATAAGGATCATGTCATTGGCTTTGTAAACTTTAAAGATATTTTCACAGATTTTGTGAAACACGGTGCTTTTAGTAAAGAAACGGTGCAGCAGTATACTCGTCCCATTATTCTTGTCATTGAATCGATTGCCATTCATGATTTGTTTTTAAAAATGCAACGTGAGCGTACACATATCGCTATATTAATTGATGAATATGGTGGGACATCAGGTCTTGTAACAGTTGAAGACATATTAGAAGAAATTGTTGGCGATATTCAAGATGAATTTGATACAGATGAAAAACCAGAAATTCAACATATTAGTGAAACGAAAACAATTTTAGAAGGAAAAGTACTTGTTAACGAAGTAAATGCATTATTAGGTTTATCTATTGATGATGATGACATTGATACAATTGGCGGATGGATTTTAACAAAACACCTAGAAATTACAGAAGGTGATATTGTTGAAATTGAAGATTATAATTTTTGTGTGAAGGAATTGGATGGCCACTATATCAAACAGATAGAAGTGACAAAACGAGCAGTTCCCATTTTAATTTCAGAAACTGAAAACAGGGTAGCACTGCAAGAACAAATAAGCTCGTAAACTCTGCATGTAGCAGAGTTTTTTTAGTAGGTAAAATGTTTTTGTATGCAAAGAGAGCATGTTATCATAAAATAAATCAAATCTTTAATTAGGTGAAATTTGATGAAGCATTAGAAATAGTAAATAACTCACGATATGGCTTACAGGCTGGAGTATTTACAAATGATTTAACGAAAGCAATGCGTGTAATTGATAAATTTGAGGTAGGTGGTGTCATGATAAAGGACATTCCAACTTTTCGAGTAGATCACAGATGTCATATGGTGGTGTGAAAGAAAGTGATACCGGTCGTGAAGGAATTAAATATGCGATTGAAGAAATGCAAGAGATGAAACTAATCTGTATTAAAAAATAACAAAAGGTACACTTACTATTTAAGTAAGTGTACCTTTTGTTTATTATGCATTATTTCATCTCTTGTTTAAAAATCGCATCTTCAACATAGATTTGTTCTTTATCTACCGCTGTGCTATGCGCAAGAACTAAACCAATTGGTGTATGTGTACCTTTATTTTGGACGATTGTAAATGGTACATTTTTTTCGTTTGCCAATTTAATGTATTTTGATAAATGTGGGTAAGAGATGCTGCCGTTTACATATAGTTGTAATGATTGAGAAGAGCGCATACTATTAGCTACTTCTGTATAAACATTACTTTGCATCACTTGACCGATAGTTAAAGCGATTTCTACACGCTCACGCAATGTGCTTAAGTACATATTGCGTTCTTCTGGTTTGTTTTGCTTTTGGCCATGAATGCCTTCTTGGAGATAGTCTTCCACATTTTTATTTACCATATTTTTCACACCTTTCATATCTTATTGTACGCAAGAAATGAAGAGGATGCAAAAAAGTCATTTCAAATACTGTATTCAAATTAATTTTATCAACAGAAATTAACAAAATGTGACAACAATCTCTTAACGAAACTTATTTTTTGTGTTAATATTCAAAATATATAGGGTATTCGTCGCATGGAAATGGAGGGAATGGGGGTTTTTCCAATCGATAAGGATATTAAAGAAGTATTTTGTTCGCACTTGAAAAACAACAGGCACCAATTCGTAGAGAACTGGAAAAACAAAATGATAATTTCCGAAAAAGATCCATTTAAGCAAGAAGTAGCTCGAAATGGAGAGGATTTATTAGAGTTAATCATTGAACTTATTATGGAAGATAAGGATATAGCTCAGCTACAGCCGTTATGTGAAAAAATTGCAATTGAGCGGGCAGGGGCAGATGCTAATATTGGAGATTTTGTCTATAATGCGAATGTAGGAAGAAATGAACTATTTGAAGCAATGTGCGAATTAGATGTTAAAGCTCGGGAATTAAAACCAATTATGACAAAAATACATACTTGTTTTGACAAATTAATTTATTATACGGTTTTAAAATACTCGGAAATCATATCAAGAAATTTAGAGGAAAAACAGCAATATATAAATGAAACACATAAAGAAAGATTGACGATTTTAGGACAAATGTCAGCTAGTTTTGTTCACGAGTTTCGAAATCCATTAACCTCAATTATGGGATTTGTAAAATTATTAAAATTAGATCATCCGAATTTATCATATTTAGATATTATTTCACACGAATTGGACCAATTAAACTTTCGTATTTCGCAGTTTTTACTTGTTTCAAAAAAGGAAATGTGGAATGAATCTGAACGATTTTGGCTAAATGATTTGTTTCATGATATTATTCATTTCTTATATCCAAGTCTAGTCAATTCAAATGTTTCAATTGAAAAAAACTTACCGTACCCTATTCAATTTGTAGGATATCGTAGTGAAGTGAGGCAGGTTTTCCTAAATATTTTAATGAACTCAATCGATGCTCTCGAAGTGATTAAAGAAGATCGGAAAATTATTATCGATGCATGTGAAGATGAAGAGAGGATTCATATTGTTATTAAAAATAATGGGCCAATGATTCCGGCAGAAAGTATTGAAACGATTTTTGAACCATTTGTCACGACAAAGAAATTAGGAACGGGTATCGGTTTATTTGTATGTAAACAAATTGTTGAAAAGCACAACGGATCGATTACGTGTTGCTCTGATTCAGAATGGACAGAATTTCATATTTCGTTTCAAAAATAAAGAGAAGAAGTCTACACCAAGAGGGAATGGTGTAGACTTTTTTAATTTGTAAGCACCACGGCTTCTAATTTTGGAGATTGATTCGAATAACCTACTAATGCAAATGTGTAAATTGTATTTGGTTCTACTTTTACGTCAGGAATGGTTACAAGTACCTTTTTTGTATCGGCAAGAGAAATTTCAATATCAGCTGTTCCAGGACTCACTTGTAAATAATCTGTTATTTGTTTAAATAAGACATTTTCAAATAAATAATCGCCACCTTTTATTGATACGTGAACAGCAGGGGTATCCGGTGAAAAGTGTGAAAATCTTATTTTTGCTTGACCTGATTGTAAAGGAGTATTATCAAGCATTGGTTGCAATTGTATATGAGTATCGGTACCGGTACCGATTGCTGCAAGGGTATAAGAGCGGTTGCCCATTATCGGAACAAGTGCTGAGAATATAGGTGTTTCATTGCCAACAGGAACGATATCAACTCGATACTGTCCTTGAGATAAGGACAAATAGGGGCTGTATTGTTTAAAAGTAATGTTTTTTACTACTTTTTGTCCGTTTACTAAAAAATCAACAGCTGGTGTATGAGAGGATGCATGGAATATTCTCATATAGGATGGTAGCGTGGCTTCTTGAGAATTGCGTTTTTCATACGCATGTACAAGTTTGATAATCGCATTATGATATTTCATATATAATTCCATATGTTTTTTTGGATTTGTATATTGATAGTACCGAGCAAGTTGTTCATACAGGGCTGCTTCTTGTCCGTATTTTTCAATTTCAGATTGCGTCATATAAACTCCTCCTTTTTCATCACTATAACTATATGCGTCTGAGAAAAGAGCTTATGCAAACAAACTTGCCAAAAAATATGAAAATACTAATAGATAATGTATCCTGCAATTTTGGGGTAGTAAGACTCTCACCTAAAGATTTAGAGAAAAGCATAGTAGATAGGTGGAGAGCTAACCATCAGTTGGGGATGAAAAAACACGAATGGAAGCTTCACTTTATATGTATACACATTGCAGCATTCCATATAAATCAAAAATTTCTAGTTGAACTTAGGGATTTTTTGATTTATAGGCTAACGCACATACAAAGTGGCAGTTGTCCTACATAATTTATTAGGGAAAATGAATTTTTAAGTAGTGGAGGGAGTGGAACAAATCATGTGGGGATATGGATATCCTGGTAGTTGCGGATATGGTTATAGTGGCTATGGCGGCGGAGGATGCGGCACAGGTTCTGGATTTGCATTGTTAGTTGTATTGTTTATTCTACTCATTATTATCGGGGCAAGTTGCGTCCGTTAATAACGAATAAAGAGCGTCATGCTGAACTGGTTAATTATTTTTAATCGGTTCTTTCTTTTTTAGATGCATTCGTATTCCAAATATCCGTTTGAACACAAAACCGTGCGACATTTTAACACAACTGAACAAATGAAGAAGTTACAATAGACAAATTAATAATAGTAAAGGTGATCTACAATTTGTACAATTAAATGTTAATTATGCATTTGAAAATTTGAAATTCTATTGAATAGAAGCATGTGTAAGTTACATAAGATGACATCTATCGAGTATTTGAAAAATCAGGTATTTATAAAGTGAAACTTTAATCAGTGGGGGTTTTCTTCATCCTCTACTGATTATCATCCTTCACCAATCGGGCTTTAACGGGCAGTTGATCCCCAACTATCTTCCTTGTTTCTTTCAGAATCTTGAGATGGGGGTTACTCTGAAAATAGCAAGATAAAGAAATGTTAAGGGAAATGGGAAAATAAGAGGAGCGTCAGCAATGATAAAATATACTACTAGTAAAAAAATATTAAAAAGAATCTTCCTGGCCTTTCTTAGGTGAATAGTGGAGAAGGGTCAGGAAGAAAAATAGTTTACACTTTAATTAAGTCTGTCTATTCATTACGTATACGCTGTTCTGTCTCGACATCGAAAAAATGCGCTTTTGTTAAGCTAAAAGCTAATGGCAGTTTATCGGTAGCTTTAATTTCTGAACGAGCATTGATTCGTGCAACAAAATTTTGATTCGCAAGTCTTCCGTGAATCATCGTTTCAGCACCTAATAATTCAGCAACTTCAACTGTAATTTCGACGGTTGATTCAGGGGAAGATTGAAGAACAATTGGTTCATCATGAATATCTTCAGGGCGAATACCGAGTATAATTTCTTTTCCATTATATCCTTGTTTCTTTAACGATTTTAGTTGGCCATCTGGTACTTTAAAACGAATACCTTCGATGTGAAAATAGTTATCTTGTAATGTTCCAGTAAAGAAATTCATAGCTGGGGAACCAATGAATCCACCAACAAAAATGTTTTCAGGAGCATCGTATACTTCTTTTGGAGTACCAACTTGCTGGATGAGCCCATCTTTCATAACAACAAGGCGTGACGCCATTGTCATTGCTTCTGTTTGATCATGTGTCACATATATAGTGGTTGTGTTTAAACGGCGATGAAGTTTAGAAATTTCAGAACGCATACTTACGCGCAATTTTGCATCTAAATTGGATAGAGGCTCGTCCATTAAAAACACTTTTGCGTCACGAACGATAGCTCTTCCTAGCGCAACACGTTGGCGTTGTCCACCTGATAATGCCTTTGGTTTTCGTTTTAAGTAATCTTCAAGTCCTAAAATTTTCGCAGCATCTGTTACGCGGCGATTAATTTCATCTTTTGGAAGTTTGCGTAGTTTCAAGCCAAACGCCATATTATCATAAACAGACATATGTGGGTATAGTGCGTAATTTTGAAATACCATCGCAATGTCGCGGTCTTTTGGAGCGACATCATTCATAAGTTCTCCATCAATATAAAATGAACCATCAGAAATATCTTCTAGACCCGCAATCATACGTAGAGTAGTTGATTTTCCGCATCCAGAAGGACCGACAAAGACGATAAACTCTTTATCTTCAATATGTAAATTAAAATCAGAAACAGCAGTTGTTTTATTATCGTAAACTTTAAAAATATGATCTAATACAAGTTCTGCCAAGATTACTCACTCCTTTTTTTGAATTAATTGAATTATAAGATTTTTTTAGGCGTAGGTAAATTGGCAGGGTGCACAAAAAAATGAGAGGTTTTTATGCAAGTTTACGAGATATCCAAAGAAAGAAATGCCATATAAACTGCTACAGCACCTTCAAATGTTTTTATATTAATTCCTGTTTTTTCAATGAATTTATCAATTCGATACTGCAAAGTATTACGATGTAAATATAATTGTTTAGCTGCAAGTGAGACATTTAAATTACATTGGAAGAATACTTTAACACTATCTATTAGTTCCTTGTCATTTGAAATGTGTGTTAATAATTGATTCGTGTACTTTTCTCTTTCTTCTTTCGGTAATGAGATCATTAATTGATAAGGGAGTAGTTGTTCAATGTGTGTAATTTTTTTTGATAAATAGGGAGAAAGAAATGAAAATAATTTTCGCTCCCACTGATACAGACGAGCAAGTTCATTTGTTTGCGTATAGTGTCTTCCAATAAAAAAGGATAGAGATATAAAAAAATCTGTTTCTAATGTATCAAGGGCTGTTTGCAATATATATTCCGGTATATTTTCTTCTAAGATGAGGACGCCGGTTTGCGAAGTTTCCCATATTGTTGTAGTGGTGAAAGAAAACATAGACTGTAAAGCGTCTTGGAATTCTTCTCGCTCTACTATAGGTTTCGTTGTGAAGAAGTGTAAAAAACGAACCGACACTATAGGAATGTTCTTATTTTTATATAATGCTTCATACCACGATTTTTCTTTTTCTGTTTCATAAAATGTATCAGTATGAATGGGCGTTAAGATGGATGAAAGCAATTGACGTTCCCTCTGATGTAAGCGAGATTTTCGAATCCCTACCTTGTTTCCTTCAACTAAAAACCAGCTATAATCCTCAGACAACACGGCTTCATTAATCTTTATATCTTTACCATAATATGTTTTTAATTGTTGAATCATAGGAACACTCCTTTTTATATGAATTAGGCTTCAATTTCCGCTATGCGTTAGTGCAGGATAAATTAAAAACTTGAGGGGAGGCTTTCTTTATCTTTTATTAATAATCAATCTTCATCAATCCAATTTTTATAGAAAGAATCTATTTTATAAAAGTAATTTTTCTTTTGTAGGCCATTCAGTTCATCGTTTTCATTTTAAAATAAATATAGAATAAGTTTGTTAAGGTATAAATGAAAATTTTATAAAAATTCAGAAAAATTTGTTGCAGAAGAAAAAGTTGTAATGGTATACTTCATAACAACTGGTAATGACAACGTTATATCATGATTAAAGTTTTCACTTATATAACCAATATATCAATGATAGTTTGTTAGTTCAACTGGTAGTGACATCATTATACCTGAGTGATAGAAAGGGGGGATTTTCTTATAAATGAAAACAAACTATTTGTAAACGCTTTATTTATGCGAAACAACATAAATTATTTGGCTTAAAATACAAATCCTTTTGTAAAAGATCGTTTGTTAGTTCAACTAACCATTAGTGTGTAATAAAAACACCGGTGGAAATTTTACTATAGAGGGGGAAATAGGATGAAAAAGTGGCTTATATTCTTTTTGTCAGCATTGTTATTTGTAGCAGCAGGATGTTCTAATGCCGGCGAAAAAGCAAACACGTCATCTAAAGGGGAAAAAGTAGAAATACGGTATGCATTGTGGGATAAAAAACAATTGCCTGCAGTGGAAAAGGTGATTCGAAAATTTAATGAAAAACATCCAAATATTAAAGTGAAAATTGAATTAACATCGTATGGACAGTATTTTCAGAAGCTTGAAACAGCAGCAACGGGAAATGCATTACCAGATGTATTTTGGATGAATGGACCGAATATCTCGAAATACGCTGCTGGGAAAGTGCTGATGCCTTTGGATGATAAAGCGAAAAAGGATAAGTATAAACTAGATAATTACCCGAAATCTTTAATTGATTTATATACAGTAGATAACAAAACATATGGTATTCCAAAGGATTTTGATACAACGGCACTTTGGTACAACAAGAAATTATTTGATGAAGCTGGAGTAGCATATCCGGACGATTCATGGGATTGGGGAAAAATGAAAGAAGCAGCAAAGAAATTGAATAATAAGGAAAAAGGTGTTTGGGGATTTGCGGCAGCGATGGGTAATCAGGGTGGGTATTACGATCTTATTTATCAAAATAAAGGGTATGTTCTTTCGAAAGATAAAAAAACAGTTGGATTTAATAAGCCAGAAGCAATTGAGGCATTCAATTATAACATTAGCTTTATTAAAGAAGGATTATCACCAACATTTGCTCAAATGACAGAGACAGCGGCTTCCGATTTGTTTTTATCTGGGAAAGTGGCGATGATTTTTGATGGGCCTTGGATGGTACCAGAATATAAGAAAAATCAAGATTTAAACGTTGCTGTTATGCCGAAAGGAAAAGAAAGAGCTGTTATGATTCATGGTTTAGCAAATGTGATTTCAGCAAAAACAAAATATCCAGATGCAGCTTGGGAATTTGTAAAATATTTAGGTTCTAAAGAGGCAGCAGATGTATTTGCTGAAACTGGGACAGTTATTCCTGCTTTTAGTGGAACACAAGAAGCATGGGTTAAATCTGTTCCGCAATTGAATTTACAGGCATATATCACGGGAGTCGATTATTCTTATCCATTACCAAATGTGAAAAATACAGGAGCATTATGGGAGCAAGAAACGAAAACTTTAAAAAGGGTATGGGGAGGAGAAGTGAGTGTTGAAGAAGCGACAAAAGAATTAACAGAGAAAGCAAATGAAATCCTTTCTAAAAAATAAAAAATAAGGAGAGGCATTCTCTCCTTATTTCCAATCAAATATTAAGGGAGGAGTGAAGAGATGGAGGATTTGTCAATAAAGGTAGGGGACCAAAAAATCACACAGATACAAAAGAACTATAAAAAGAAAAAGAGATTAGATTATGTATGGGCATATGTCATGATTGCTCCAACTATGTTAGGTTTGTTCATCTTCTATATGTGGCCAATTTTACAAAATATTTATTTTAGTTTTACAGCATGGGATGCGTTTGGTAGTTATGAATGGATTGGACTAGAAAACTATAAAAAGATGTTTACTGATAAAGATTTAGGAAAGGCATTTCAAAATACATTTATTTATATCGTGCTCACTGTTCCAATAGGTATATTTTTATCGATTATATTAGCAGTACTATTAAATCAAAATATTAAAGGGAAATCTTTTTATAGAACATTATATTTTTTACCTGTTATTACAATGCCTGCAGCAATCGCGATGGTATGGAAGTGGCTCTATAATTCTGACTACGGGTTACTAAATTACATACTATCATGGTTTGGAATTGATGGGCCTAATTGGCTTACAGACCCTAATATTGCCTTATATTCTATTATTATAGTTGCGATTTGGGGTGGAATTGGATATAACATGGTTATTTTTCTATCAGGCCTTCAAAATATCCCAAAAACATACTATGAAGCAGCGATTATGGATGGAGCTCGGCCAATTACTATTTTCTTTAAGATTACATTGCCGCTTTTGTCTCCAGTTATCTTTTTTGTAACAATTATGTCTTTAATTGGAGCATTTCAAGTATTCGATCTCATCTTTATGATGATTGGGAGAACTAGTAATGTAATTGAGAATACGCAATCTGTTGTTTATTTATTTTATCAAAACGCCTTTATTTTAAATGAAAAAGGATATTCTGCAGCGATAGCAGTTGTATTATTAATTATTATATTAATCATTACAGCGATTCAAATGATATTACAGAAAAAGTGGGTGCATTATGATGAATAAAAGAGTAGGTGTGGTCAATAAGAATACGATTATCATCCATGCGCTTCTTATCATAGGTGCTTTATTAACAATTGGCCCTTTTATTTGGATGATATTAACTTCTTTAAAGACATATGCAGAATCTGTTCAAGTGCCACCAGTTATAATACCGTCTCAATTTATGTGGAGTAACTATACGGAAATATTCACTTTGCTACCATTTTTTAAATTTATGATGAATACTTTGATTGTTACAGTAGTCAGAACAGTTGGTCAATTATTTTTATGTTCATTAGCAGCCTATGCTTTTGCTAGAATACAATTCCCAGGTAGAAACATACTGTTTTTGTTAACTCTTTCTGTTTTAATGGTTCCGGCTCAAGTGTTTTTACTCCCACAATATTTAATTATGGTAAAACTAGAGTGGTTGAATACATTACAAGCGGTAATTGTGCCAGGGTTGTTTAGTGCATTCGGTACCTTTTTATTACGTCAGTTTTTTATGGGAATTCCAAAGGAACTAGAAGAAGCAGCGAGGCTAGATGGTTGCAATCACTTCCAAATTTATTGGCATGTTATGCTTCCGCTTGCAAAGCCAGGATTAATTGCGCTTGGAATATTTACAACACTTTGGTCTTGGAATGAATTGATGTGGCCAATGATTGTAAATAATTCACCAGATATGATGACATTATCAGTTGGTTTATCTTCACTACAAGGGCAATATGCAACAAACTATCCAGTATTAATGGCAGGATCATTTTTAGCGATTTTACCGATGTTATTATTATTTATGTTTTTACAAAAACAATTTATTGAAGGAATTACGGTTACAGGTGGAAAATAAGAAAAATAGAATAGGAGAGGATACTTATGATTACAGCAGCCTTAATTGGAGCCGGGAGCCGGGGGATGTATGCTTATGCTTCTTACGCGTTAGAACATCCAACAGAGATAAATTTTGTTGCTGTCGCAGAAATAGATGATGTGAAAAGACAAAAGTTTTCTCAAATGCACAGTATTTCAGAACATATGCAGTTTGAAACATGGGAAGAATTATTAGAAAAAGAGAAGTGTTGCGACGTATTGCTAATTTGTTCGCCTGATCGGTTTCATTACAAGCCCGTTATGCGAGCAATTGAGAAAGGGTATAAAATTTTATTAGAAAAACCAATGTCACCAAGCCCTATAGAAACATTGGAAATTGCAGAAGCTGCAACGAAGCATAATGCATTATTAACCGTATGTCATGTATTAAGATATGCGCCATTCTATCGGAGTTTAAAGGAAATTGTTGATCAAAAGAAAATAGGGGATATCGTTTCGATTCAATGGAATGAAAATGTCGGTCATTGGCATCAAGCACATAGCTTCGTAAGGGGGAATTGGCGAAATAAGTCTGAATCAAGTTCAATGATTTTACAGAAATGTTGTCACGACATGGATGTATTGCAATGGCTTGTCGGCGCAGAGTGTACAAAAATTTCATCTTTTGGAAGCTTGACTCATTTTAAATCCGAACATGCACCAAAAGGTTCGACATTACGTTGTACAGATGGTTGTGAAGTTGAAGGAAGTTGTGAATATTCCGCTTTAAAGTGGTATTTACATGAGAGAGATGAGTGGCCAGCAAATGTAGTTTCCATTGATACAAACATTGAAAAGAGAATGGAAGCTTTAAAAACAGGGCCTTATGGTCGCTGCGTGTACCATTGTGACAATGATGTTGTAGATCATCAAGTTGTAAATTTATTGTTTGATAATGATGTAACAGTTGCTTTTACAATGTCTGCATTTACAAAAGAATGTTGCCGTACATTTAAAATTATGGGAACAAATGGCGAAATTCATGGACATGATGTTTTAAATGAATTGAAGATTAAATATTTTTCTGGTGAAGCTGAAACAATTTACCCAGAAACAATAGATGGTGGACATATGGGAGCAGACAATGCGATTATGACTGATTTCATTGAAAAAGTAAAAAGCAATATAACAGAAAGCTTAACGTCTGCGATGATTTCGGCAAATAGCCATTTAATTGCTTTTGCTGCTGAAAAATCAAGAATCACAGGTGAAACAATATCTCTGAAACAATATGTAACAGAATTGCAGGAAACAATGAAACAAGTGAAGTAAGGAATTTAGCTTGTATCGCAAGGTTCAATTCAAAATGAAGAAATACAAGTGAAAAGAATTTTAACTAATGGAGAACTGCTGTACATTTCAATATGAGAAAGTGGTAGTAATTCCTATTTCCTTTCGTTATAATAGCCGTAAACTGGTTATAACAACTTTATGGATGAGGGAGTAAAACATGATTGTAAAAGATAATCGAACACCACTATATTATCAACTGATGGATATTATTGTAGAGTTAATTGAAACTGGGAAATTACAAGAACATGATAAGCTTCCGTCAGAGCGTGAGTTATGTGAGATTCATGATGTAAGCAGAACAACAGTAAGACAGACAATGCAAGAGTTAGAGAAAGAAGGATACATTTATAAAAAGCATGGTAAAGGAAGTTTTGTCTCACCTCGTGTATTTAATCAAAGTCTTGTTCGTTTTTATAGTTTCACAGAAGAAATGAAAAAGTTTGGAAAAGTTCCATCATCAAAAGTAGTATCATTTTCTATTGTGAATTGCGACAAGAAAATAGCGAAAATTATGAACCTTGATTTTGAAGAAGAAGTGTATCAAATTACAAGACTAAGGTTAGCTGATAAAGAACCGATGTTGTTTGAAACATCTTATATTCCGGTAAAGTTTTTTCCATATTTAACGAAGACAGAGTTAGAAGAGACACCAATGTACGAGATTTTTCGTACAAAATATCAAATTCATATTACGCGAGCAGTAGAAAATTTCAAAGCGATTGCTGCAAATCAGGATCATGCAAAATGGTTGCAAATTCAAGTGAATGAGCCATCTTTATTGCTAGAGCGAATCACATACGCAAAAGAAAATATAATCGAATATACAGAAACAATTGCTAGAGGGGATAAATTTACTTACACAGTTGAATTACAATAAGTATTGCAATACTTATTGTAATTCAACTGGTAATGATGACGTGATGAGATATAAAAATATGTTAAGGGGGTTCTGCAAATGTTATTACATGCAAATGGAGAAATAAGAGAAACATATGGAGCATGTTTTACGGCGAAAGAGATTGCGCAACAGCCAGATCTTTGGGAGCAAGTATATTCGATTGTCCAAAGTAATCATCATGAAATTACAACATTCTTTTCACATATTTCAAGAAGGCATGAGCAAGTACGAGTTATTTTCACTGGTGCAGGGACATCAGCTTTTGTTGGAGACACAATTGCTCCATATATAAAAAGAGTGGCAGATTTAAAGAAAATGCATATTGAAAGTGTTCCAACAACAAATATTGTCTCAAGTCCTTATTATTATTTACAGCCAGACATTCCAACAATTTTAGTCTCTTTTGCTCGCTCTGGTAATAGCCCAGAAAGTGTAGCGGCAGTGAAGTTAGGGGAGCAGATCATTCATTCCGTTTATCATATTATTTTAACGTGTAATGAAGAAGGAAATTTAGCGAAACAATTTCAACATAAAGAGAATGCTTTAGTTATTTATATGCCAAAGGAGGCAAATGATCGAGGATTTGCGATGACAGGAAGTTTTACCTCCATGATGTTAACTGCACTTTTGTTATGTAACTATAATCATCTCCCTCTTTTACAGTCTAGCGTTATGGATATTGTTCGTTTAGGAAAGAATGTTATCGAAAAACAAGAACAGGAAATTCAGCGAATTGCAGAAAAAGAATTTCGTAAAATTGTATTTCTAGGATCAGGCGTATTCGAAGGGCTTTCTCGAGAGGCGGCTTTAAAATTTTTAGAGTTAACTGCTGGTCGTATCCCAGTTATGTTTGACACACCGCTTGGATTTAGACATGGGCCGAAGTCAATTTTAGACGAGGATACAGTCATTGTATTGTTTTTATCTAATGATGAGTATACGAAAAAATATGATCTTGATTTATTAAGAGAGATTTTTCATGAGAAAGAAAGAAACGATATTATTGTTATATCGCACCAAGATAATCAGGAAGCAAGGCAGCATTGTAATACGTTTTTATGCAATGACGGGCAAGATTTGAAAGATGACATATATATCACGTTCATTTATATATTATATGGGCAAATTTTAGCGTTATATAAATCTATTGCATTAGGAATTACTCCGGATAATCCTTGTCCGAGCGGAAGTGTAAATCGTGTCGTTCAAGGTGTAACAGTGCATCCATATAAGGGAAAGGAATAAGGGATTTATGAATTATTACGTTAAAGCATCTATGTATTTACTAGAAGATGGTGTACGTGAAAGTGGATATTTACATATTGTAAATGGCTATTTTCTAAAACATGTTGAAGAAATAGTAGACGGAGCAATGGTAATGGATTTTGAAGCAAGTATTATTGCTCCGGGATTTGTCGATACGCATATTCATGGTTTGGCAGGACATGATGTAATGGATAGCACATATGAATCGTTGAACAGTATTTCTATTAAGTTATTAGAAAACGGTGTTACGAGCTTTTTGCCTACAACATTAACTGATTCTTTAGAAAATACAACAAAATCTCTAAAGAATATAGCTAGTGCAAAAAAGAGAGGGACTGCAGGAGCAACTATTATTGGAGCTTTTCTTGAAGGACCTTGTTTTACTGAAGCATATAAGGGGGCGCAAAATCCAAAGTATTTTATTGACCCGACTGTTGAGTTGTTAGAAGAGTGGATTGCTGCATCAGAAGGGACAGTTAAAAAAATTGCAATGGCACCAGAAAGACAAGGTGCTATTGCATTTATACATCAAGCTGTAAAAAATAATATTCGGGTGGCAATTGGTCATACGGATGCAAACTATGAAGTATGTCAGAAAGCCATTCAGGCAGGGGCGACAATTTTTGTGCATACCTTTAATGGAATGAAGGGACTGCATCATCGTGAACCTGGCGTTGTTGGAGCCGTACTTTCTACTGAGCATGTGTATGGTGAAATCATTGCGGATGGACATCATGTACACCAAAGTGCAGTGAATATTTTGTATAAATGTAAAGGATATGAGAAGACCTGTTTAGTTAGCGACTGTATGAGAGCCGGCTTATTAGGAGATGGCACATATAATCTAGGAGAATTTGCTGTTCATGTAAAAGATGGAATTGCCCGAACAGAGACGGGATCTTTAGCAGGAAGTACACTTTCATTTATTGATGGTGTGAAGAATATAAAAAAATGGACAAATGCATCCTTATGGGAAAGTGTTCATATGGGTTCGCTTATTCCTGCAAAAAGTATTGGAGTTGACAGGGGAATTGGGAGCATTGCCCCAGGGAAAAGAGCCGACTTCCTTATATTAGCAGAAGATTTAAATCTTATAGGGACAGTCGTCGGGGGAGAAATGAAATATAAGAAGAAAAAAGAAAGGGTTTGAGAATATGCTTGTTTCAACTCAATTTATTTTGCGAAATGCACAAGAAAATGGCTATGCAGTTCCGGCTTTTAATATTCATAACTTAGAAACTTTAAAAGCGGTAGTTGAAACCGCGGTGGAACTTCGATCACCTGTTATTATCGCAGCGACACCGGGTACAATCAAGTACATGGGGAAAGAGTTTCTTGTAAATATGATTGAAGCGGCAAGAAAGTTATATGATGTACCAATTAGTCTACATTTGGATCATCATGAAGATGTAGAAGGTATTAAAAGATGTATTGATTTAGGGGTTCGCTCTGTTATGATTGACGCATCACATCATTCGTTCGAGGGAAATATTCAGATTGTTCAGGAAGTTGAGTTGTATGCGAAACAATATGGGGCAGCGGTAGAAGCTGAATTAGGGCAATTATCAGGAATAGAGGAAAATATAATAGTAGAAAACTCTATTTATACAGATCCTTATCAGGCAAAAGAATTTGTAGAACGTACAAATATTGATTCGCTAGCAGTTGCGATTGGAACAGCACATGGGTTGTATAAAGGGGAACCAAAATTAGATTTACAAAGATTAGAAGATATTCAAAGACAAGTTGATATTCCACTCGTACTTCATGGAGCATCTGGATTACCTGATAGTCTAGTGCAAGAAACAATTCGGTTAGGAATTTGTAAAGTAAATATCGCAACAGAATTAAAAATTGCATTTGTGACAGCGTTACGTCATTATTTACATACTCATCCAGAAGAAAATGATCCGCGCAAATACTTTTCAGATGCAATTACGGCAATGAAGCGGGTTGTTGCGGATAAAATAAAGATGTGTAAAAGTTTGAACCGTGTGTAAGGAGATACTTTTATGATTGCGACAATTACATTGAATCCATCTGTTGATATGCGATATGAATTAGAAGAATTAAAGTCACACAAGGTACATCGTACGAAATATTATGAAAAAACTGCTGGGGGAAAAGGGATTAATGTGTCAAGAGTACTTCGTTTATTAGGAGAAGAAGTAACAGGAATCGGTTTACTCGGCGGTACAAATGGGAAGTTTATAAGAGAAAAATTAAAGGAACTATCAATCACAGACGAATTTGTTTCCATTAAGGAAGAAACTCGTAATTGTTTAGCACTGGTAACAAAGAATTCGGCTTCGGCTACTGAAGTATTAGAAGCAGGTCCAGCTATTTCGGAAGATGAAATAGCTCTTTTTATAAGAAAATATGAAAAGATAGTAGAGAATGTTGAGTTCGTTGTTGCATCGGGAAGTTTGCCGAATGGTATCAAAAAATCATTTTATAAACAATTGGCACAAAAAGCTGCCGAAAACGGAAAGAAATTTATATTAGATACAAGCGGAGAAACATTATTTCATGGTATACAAGGAAAACCATTCCTAATTAAACCGAACCAGCAAGAAATTTGTCAGTTGCTTCACAAAAAGTATGCATCATATGAAGAAATGATTGATGCAGCAACTAAAATATGCCAGAGCGGCGTACAGTATGTCCTTCTTTCCCTTGGGAGAGAAGGGGCGATACTAATAACGGAAGAAGAGAAGTTTAGGACAATTCTTCCCAAAATACATCCTATAAATTCTGTTGGTTCAGGGGATGCGATGGTTGCAGGAATAACGTCTGCATTAGCAAAAGGATATGACGTAAAGGATGCACTTCGATTTTCCGCTGCTTGTGGAATGGCGAATGCAGTAGAAAAAGCAACAGGATATATCCAGCCTCAAATCGTACAGAAATTCTATAATGAAATTATAATTAGGTAAGAGTAGGAAGGGGAGGAATATGGGGAAGAGCTTCGTTTGTTTTGATATTGGAGGAACATTTATAAAATATGCGATGATTGATGAACACGGAACAATATATGAAAAAGGAAAAATGCAAACATCAATACAAAATCAAAGGAAAGAAATTTTGCATCGTATTTGTGAAACAATACGTAAATTAGAAAAGAATTATGCGATTCATTCTGTTGGTATATCGTCATGTGGGCTTATTGATCATGAACGAGGAGAAGTTATATTTTCTGCCAATATTCCGGGATATAGTGGTACAAAAATAGCAAATTATATTTATAGAGAAACAGGGTATACGGCAATTGTCGAAAATGATGTTCGTTCGGCTTGCATTGGTGAAATGTGGAAAGGTGCAGGTATCGGAAAAGAGAATATTGTTTTAATTACGCTTGGGACGGGAATCGGGAGTGGCATTATAATAAATGGCCAAATGCTGCAAGGGGCGAATGGATTAGCTGGAGAGCTAGGTCATATGACAATTGTTCATAATGGAGAAGAATGTAGTTGCGGCGGGAAAGGATGTTATGAACGATATGCATCGACTTCTGCACTGATTCGCCAATATAAAGAAGTATCTCTATCGAAAGGAGTATGTATAGAGACGATAACAGGAGAAGAAATTATAGAGCGCATAAATAGCGGAGAGCAATTAGCTAAAGATGTTTATGAGCAATTTTTGCAGTATGTCGTTACTGGGTTAGTGAATATTACCCATATGTTCAATCCCGAATTAATTATTATTGGAGGTGGAATCGCTGAACAAGGTGAATCATTTTTAAAGCAAATTCAAGAAAGATTCCAACAAACAATAATGGACATCTATCAAAAAAAGACGAATATTGTTTTAGCGGCATTACATAATGATGCAGGGATGTATGGAGCTTGTTATTTAGCGTTAAATCGTTGGAAGAACGCGCATTTGAATGCAAATTTAAAGATGTAATAATTGGTGATTTTTTCATGAAAAGATACTGGATTAATTTTAAACAGCCATTATTTTTCGAGTGTGAGGAATGATGGTTGTTTTTATGTGTTTTTTTACTCAAAAAGCCAGATAAATAGTGATTCGTATAATTATTTAGTGTTAAATGATGAAACATTCTAAAAATAATGTTTGTTTTTTAGTAATATGAATAGACCTATGTAATTTAAAGCTTGCAGCCGTTGGGAGAGTAAGGTAGAATGAAGGTGCTATGTAAGAGAAGAAACCTCGTATAGAGGATTAACACTTATATTCAGGATGATTTTTTGGATACTTATTTTCTGTAAATGTAATAGAAGAAACCTTAGGGAATTAACATTTTTTACCATATAATTCCCGGTAATTTTTTTCATTTTATGTAATAGAAAAAACCTCGTACAGAGGATTAGCATACTACTTTTTTCTCATGTCAAAAAAGTAGTTTGTACAATGCAATAAAATCATATTTTTCACTGAAACAAGTAGATCTCGAAATCTAAAAATAAATATTTGAAAGAAACCCTCCTAAGATTGAATGATCATAGGAGGGTTTCTTTTTGAAGAAAATGTCTAATTTTGTCGTAAAGTATGACAAGTAAACTAAATAAATAGGAAGGAAATTGACGGGAGTTTCGTCGAAGTTTACACAATGTCAGCTATTCCGTAAAGCTGATAGTATGGTAAGAAAATAATGGGTTTGTATGTTTTTTAGGATTATATTGTATAGAGAGGAGGATCCTTTTAGAGGGGGAAAGGGTTTAGTCTTTTGTTATATATCTGAATTTTCATTTTTATTCTAGTTTTTAGCACTCATTTGTATATTTTATAATAGTTTTTTGATAAATTCACTGCGCTTGCAGAGGATTCTTTTTTATGAAAGAAACGTCAATTTTCTTCATATATATATACAAATTGGAGAAATGGGGGAGCGCTATGCGCGATTACTTAATTAAGCCACTTGTTGGGCAGCCGTATCCAATGATTTCGCATGGGAAAGGTGTGTATTTGTATGATCAAAATGGTAATAAATATTTTGATGGTTCGTCAGGAGCGATTACGGCAGGTATCGGACATGGCGTAACAGAGATTGCGGAAGTGATAAAAAAGCAGGCAGAGGAGATTGCTTTTGTGTATCGCTCACAGTTTACGAGTGAGCCAGCTGAGAAGTTAGCAAAGAAGTTAAGTGATTTAAGTGTAGGGGATTTGAACTGGAGTTTTTTCGTAAATAGTGGTACGGAAGCGAATGAAACGGCGATGAAAATTGCGATTCAGCATTTTCAAGAGCGCGGTATTCAAGGGAAACATAAAATTTTGTCACGCTGGATGAGTTATCATGGGATTACGATGGGGGCCTTATCAATGTCGGGGCACCCACTACGTAGGCAACGGTTTGTGTCTATTTTAGAAGATTATCCAACAGTACCAGCGCCGTATTGTTTCCGTTGTCCGGTGCAGAAAGTGTATCCAACTTGTCAGCTTTCTTGTGCGACTGAGCTAGAACGATCAATTGAGCGGATCGGTGCAGAACATATTGCGGCTTTTATAGCTGAACCAATTATTGGCGCTGCGGGTGGTGCGGTTGTGCCTCCGAAAGAATATTATAAAGTGATTAAAGATATTTGTAGCCATTATGATATTTTATTTATTGCTGATGAGGTTATGACAGGTCTTGGACGTACTGGTGCATGGTTTGCGATGGAGCACTGGGGTGTGGAGCCGGACATCATGACGCTAGGAAAGGGCCTAGGTGCAGGTTATACACCGATGGCCGCGACGGTTGTAAGCGACCGTGTGATGGAACCAATTTTACGAGGATCGCGTTCCGTAATGAGTGGGCATACGCTTAGCGCTAATCCATTGTCAGCCGCGACGGCTTTAGCGGTTATTGAATATATGGAAAAACATAACTTGCCTGAAAAAACAGCGGAAAAAGGAGAATATTTAATAAAAGGATTGCAGAAAGTTCAGCAGCAATCGACAATTATTTCCGATGTGCGTGGGAAAGGATTACTAATCGGAGTAGAGTTGCAACCGTTTACAAAAGCGTCTGAACTCATTTCAGTCGCAGCGAAAAATGGACTCCTTTTATATCAAGCTGTATCAGGGCAGGCAGGAAAAGAGGATAGTGCGTTGCTTGTTGCACCGCCGATGACAACTACATATTCCGAGTTAGATGAATTACTTGAGATTTTTGCGAAAAGTGTGGAAGAGATGATGCAAAAAGGAGGGCATAGTATCGCATGACAACTATTACAAATACATTTGGAAAATTAAAAGAAATCGATGACATTATCTCGTTGTTTCATGATGATATGACGTTAATGTTTGGAGGATTTGGCGGGATTGGGTCTCCTCCGTCATTAATACAGGCGATTGTAGAAAAAGGAATTTCAAATTTACATTTAATCGGAAATGATACAGGGTTTCCGGATGTAGGGATCGGCCGCCTTGTAACAAAAGAACGAGTGAAGTCATTAATTACTTCACATATTGGTTCAAATCCAAATGCGGGAAGACAGTTAAATGAAGGGCGATTACAGATTGAGTTTTCGCCTCAGGGAACGCTGGCAGAAAGGATTCGTGCCGGTGGTGTTGGCCTTGGTGGAATTCTTGTTGATGTCGGCGTCGATACAATTGTGGAAGAAGGAAAGCGAACAGTCGAGATGAACGGAAAAACATATTTAGTGGAAACGGCTTTAACTGCAGAGGTATCGATTGTATATGCAAAAAAGGCAGATCCATTTGGGAATCTTGTGTTTGATAAAAGTGCTCGCAACATGAATCCACATGTTGCGATGGCTGGAGATATTACAATTGTTGAGGCCGAAGAGATTGTACCACTTGGAAGCTTAGATCCAGAGGAAATTGTTGTTCCAGGTGTTTTTGTAGATTACATTGTGCCGTCGGAAGGAGTGAATTGGAAATGGGTATGGGAGTAGAAGTGAGAGATAAGATTGCAAGGCGGGCTGCGAAAGAGATTCAAAATGGAATGATTGTTAATTTAGGAATTGGTATTCCTTCTCTTGTACCTAACCATTTGCCAGAGGATATACATGTTATGTTCCAGGCTGAAAACGGCATTGTTGGAATGGGACCAACGCCAAGTAAAGGAAGCGAAGATGAAAACTTGTGTAATGCGGCTGGATTGCCGACGTCACTCATTACAGGAGCAAGTTATTTTGATAGCTGCACAGCATTTGGAATGATTCGAAAAGGGTTGCTTGATGTAACCATACTTGGTTCACTGCAAGTAAGTGAAAAAGGTGATTTAGCGAATTGGATTGTTCCAGGGAAACGTGTTCCTGGTATTGGCGGAGCAATGGATTTAGCGCAAAAAGCAAAGCGGGTTGTTGTGGTGATGAATCACGTTGATAAGTATGGAAATGCAAAAGTTGTTTCAGAATGTACGCTCCCATTAACGTCGAAAAAGTGCGTAGATTTAATTATTACAGATATGGCTGTAATGGAAGTTACTTCTGAAGGGCTAGTACTTCAAGAGTTAATGAGCCCTTATACAGTAGAGGATGTAAAACAAAATACGGAGGCATCTTTTCATGTGAGTTCTAATTTACTTGTGATTGAATGAGGGGAGCTAACAATATGGAGCAATTAAAAAAACAAGTGTGTGATTATATTGAAAGTCATGAAGGGGAAAGTATAAAACTCTTAAAACGATTAATTCAGGAAAAAAGTGTATCAGGAGATGAGAGCGGCGCGCAAGCAATCGTCATTGAAAAACTACGTGAATTAGGTTTAGATCTCGATATTTGGGAACCTTCTTTTACAAAAATGAAAGATCATCCGTATTTTGTATCTCCAAGAACGAACTTTTCAGATAGTCCCAATATTGTTGCGACGTTGAAAGGAAGCGGCGATGGAAAATCAATGATTTTAAATGGACACATTGATGTTGTACCAGAAGGTGATGTGGATCAGTGGGAACACCATCCATATAGTGGTGAAAAAATAGGAAATCGCATATACGGTCGTGGAACAACGGATATGAAGGGCGGCAACGTGGCTCTTATGCTGGCAATGGAAGCAATTATAGAACTAGGTATTGAATTAAAAGGAAATATTTATTTTCAAAGTGTCATAGAAGAAGAGAGTGGTGGAGCGGGTACTTTAGCGGCAATTTTACGAGGCTATAAGGCGGATGGTGTTATTATTCCAGAACCGACAAATATGAAATTTTTCCCGAAACAACAAGGTTCAATGTGGTTTCGCCTACATGTAAAAGGAAAGGCAGCGCACGGTGGTACACGTTATGAAGGTGTAAGTGCGATTGAAAAGAGCATGTTTGTCGTTGAACATTTGCGAAAACTAGAACAAAAGAGAAATGAACGGATTACAGATCCATTATACAAAGGAATTCCAATCCCAATTCCAATCAATGTTGGAAAAATTGAAGGCGGTAGCTGGCCAAGTTCCGTGCCAGATTCTTTAATTTTAGAAGGAAGATGCGGAGTTGCGCCGAATGAAACTATGGAGGCGGTAAAAGAAGAATTTGAAAATTGGATAGGGGAATTAAAGAATGTAGATTCATGGTTCGAAGAATATCCAGTAGAAGTAGAGTGGTTTGGAGCAAGGTGGGTCCCAGGTGAATTAGATGAGGACCATGAGCTTATTACAACGCTTCAAGATAATTTTGTTCAAATTGAAGGCAGAAGTCCAATTATTGAAGCATCTCCGTGGGGAACGGATGGCGGTTTATTTACACAAATTGCAGAAATCCCAACTATTATATTCGGACCAGGGGAGACAAAGGTAGCCCACTATCCAAATGAATACATTGAAGTGGATAAAATGATTGCCGCAGCAAAAATTATTGCATGTACATTACTAGATTGGTGTGAGGTGAAAAAATGAAATATTATGAATCATTTAGAGAACAGACGAATCACTATACTGTAGAAGGAGCGCTAGATTATTTTAATAAACGTATCAGGGTAGATCATTATACAGGAAATGTAGAAAGTCTTGTGCAAAAAATAGAAGAGTTAGCAGAGAAGCATTCTTTCACCAAATGCATTATAAAAGGAAAGGGAGAGCATGTTTCGGCGTGGCTCTCTTTTGGCTTTTTATTAGAAGCGACGATTCCACATTATTTTCAAGGACATGATGCGTATTTTCTTGTGAAATACTGTGATGATGAAAGACGAAATAGTATTCAGTGGGTTGATGAGGATCGCATTATAGATGGTGTGAGAGAAAAAGAGGTAAAGGAGAAACAAGTTCCTGAGAAATTTGTCTTGCGAAAAGCGACAGAGGCAGATGCAGAAGAATTGGCAAGTGTATTTGGAAAAGTGTTTGAAATTTATCCGACTCCGTTAAATGAAGCAGACTATGTTGTTCAAACGATGAAAGAAGATACAATTTATTATGTGTATGAATTAGACGGGCGTATTATTAGTACTGCTTCAGCAGAAATGAATATAAAAGAGGGGAATGCGGAATTAACGAATTGTGCAACTTTACCTGAATATCGAAAACATGGATTTATGAAAAGTCTACTCATCAAGTTAGAAGAGGAATTACAAGAGAGAGCAATCTTTTGTTCTTATACAATTGCCCGTTCGCTTTCATTTGGAATGAACGCAGCTTTTCATCAGCTGGGATATACATACACAGGAAGGTTAGCAAATAATTGTTATATTTTTGATAAATTAGAAGATATGAATGTATGGGTGAAAGATTTATCCCGCGTTAACGGACAGTAAGAGCCTCGCATACAAAATTAGAGAAAATGCCTGGTTGTTAGGTTTTAACCATCAGTGGAGGATGGTTAAAACCTTCACTGATGCAAGTTTTACTTTGTCACTTGTTAGTGGAAAATGAATGATATGAAATAAATAAAAAAGTAGAACGGAATCGTAATGCTTATAATCGCACACAGGGATGCTGAAAATCCGGCATGTAAATCGCTGGATTTTCGGCAAGAGGGGGGATGACAATGCTAGCAGTTTCGACACAAGAAGTCATTGAGGCGATTTTGAGCAGTATTGATGAAGCAATTCATGCAGTGGATGAGAATGGTATTACGATTTTTTATAATACAGTTGCTGCAAAACATGATGGGTCAAAGATTGAGAATGTATTAGGAAATCATTTATTAGAAGCATTCCCATCTTTATCAAGAGAAACGAGTACACTTATGAAAGTTTTAGATACAAAAAAGCCGATTTTGCATCAAGTGCAGCGTTATCAAAATTTAAACGGTGAAGATGTCTGTACTGTAAATACCACATTGCCTATTTTTATAGAAGATAAAATTGCAGGGGCTGTTGAAATCGCAAAAGATTACTCAACGGTTCAAAAATTAACAGATACGATTGTCGATTTACAATCGAAAATGAAACGTTCTTCTAGGAAAAAGGTAATAAAAAAGCACGTTGCTTTTAATACAATCGTGACAGAAGATTCTCGCTTTAAACAAACGAAAGATTTGGCACAAAAGGTGGCCCCAACAGATGCAAATGTTTTAATTTATGGAGAGACAGGGACTGGAAAAGAATTATTTGTACAAGCGATTCATGAGGCTTCAAAACGGAAAAATAAACCGTTTATTGCCCAAAACTGTGCAGCTCTTCCCGAATCTCTTCTAGAGAGTTTATTATTTGGAACAACAAAAGGTAGTTATACAGGTGCGATTGAACGTGCCGGGTTATTTGAGCTTGCAGATGAGGGGACTTTGTTTTTAGATGAATTAAATTCGATGCCCCTTGATTTGCAAGCAAAGATGCTTCGAGCGTTAGAAGATGGAGTGATTCGTCGCATCGGTGATAGTAAGACGAGAAAAGTTAATGTACGCGTCATTACGGCGATGAATCAACCTCCAGAGATATGTTTACGTGAAAATAAAATTCGAACGGATTTATATTATCGTTTAAATGTATTTTCTCTATATATTCCACCGCTTCGTGAACGAAAAGAAGACGTATTATTGTTAGCGTCGTATTTTTTAAACGATTATAATAAAGAATATAAAAAAGAGGTACTTCATATTGACAGTGAGACGAAAGAAAGATTACTAGCATACCATTGGCCTGGAAATGTAAGAGAGTTGAAGCATACGATTGAACACGCTGTAATTATTGCAGAAGGAGGTTCATTAACGGTTAATTGTTTACCACGAACCTTTCGAAAAGAGGTAGCTGCAAAGAAAAAGAAGAAAAGTATCCTTCCGTTACGTGAAGCACTTTATCAAACAGAAAAAGAATTAATTGATCAAGCGCTGACAGAAACAGATGGGAACATTTTGCAAGCTGCTAAATTACTCGGTATTCCAAGGCAAACATTGCAGTATAAATTAAATAAATATGATAAAACCGCCGAATAATCGGCGGTTTTTGTGTGTTTGCACCAATAAAAGAGCGTTTACATATACAGAAAGTAATGAATATGGTATAGAATAGAGCACCATTTAAAATAAGAAAAATAAATTTCCTCATATATAATAGGATATCCTTTGCAATCACCTATTGAAGATAGAAAATTGGCACAATTATTGCTTATATAAATGGTGAGCGTAAAAAAAGGGGGAATAGCAATGTTACATGATGTATATAAACCAAATCGTCACTGGAAAGATATCGAATTATGGAAAGATGTTACAGAAGAGCAATGGAATGATTGGGTTTGGCAATTAACGAATACGATCAAAACGTTAGATGATTTAAAGAAAGTAATTAATTTAACACCAGAAGAAGAAGAAGGTGTTAAAATTTCAACGAAAACGATTCCGTTAAATATTACACCGTACTATGCTTCTCTTATGAATCCTGATGATCCACGCTGTCCGATTCGGATGCAATCTGTACCGATTTCGGAAGAGTTATATAAAACAAAATATGATTTAGAAGATCCTCTTCATGAAGATGAAGATTCACCAGTTCCAGGTTTAACACATCGTTATCCAGACCGTGTGTTATTTCTAGTAACAAATCAATGTTCTATGTATTGTCGTTATTGTACACGTCGTCGTTTTAGTGGACAAATTGGAATGGGTGTTCCGAAAAAACAATTAGATGATGCGATCGCTTACATTAGTGAGACACCGCAAGTACGAGATGTTTTAATTTCTGGTGGGGATGGCCTTCTTATTAATGATAAAATCTTAGAATACGTATTAAAGAATTTACGAGCAATTCCGCATGTGGAAATTATTCGTATCGGAACGAGAGCACCAGTTGTATTTCCACAACGTATTACAGAAAATCTATGCAATATTATTAAAAAATATCACCCAGTGTGGTTAAATACACACTTTAACACTTCTATTGAAATCACAGAAGAGTCTAAACTAGCATGTGAGATGCTTGCAAACGCAGGTGTTCCAGTAGGAAACCAAGCAGTTATTTTAGCTGGAATTAACGATAGCGTACCAATCATGAAAAAGCTGATGCACGATTTAGTAAAAATTCGTGTGCGCCCGTATTACATTTATCAATGTGATTTATCAGAAGGTATTGGTCACTTCCGTGCACCGGTTTCAAAAGGATTAGAAATTATTGAAGGATTACGTGGACATACGTCTGGTTATGCAGTGCCGACATTTGTTGTAGATGCACCAGGCGGAGGTGGGAAAATTGCTCTTCAGCCGAATTATTTAATCTCACAAAGTGCGGATAAAGTTGTTCTTCGTAATTTTGAAGGTGTTATTACAACGTATCCAGAACCAGAAAACTATGTAGCAGGAAGAGCGGAAGGCTACTTTAAAGAAATTTATCCAACATATGAAGAAAAGCGTTCAGACATTGGTGTAGCAGGATTGATGAGTGATAAGAAATTCAATCTTGTTCCAGATGACTTGCAGCGCATGAATCGCCGTAAAGATTATGAAACAAATGACGAACATGCTTCTTTAAAAGATAAGCGTGATAAGCGTGATCAGTTAAAAGATAAAAAATATCAAGCGCAAATGGCGAAATTAGAAGAGAATAAAAAAGCTGAGGGTGACGCAGTATGAATTGTATGTGGTGTGACAGTACAGAAGCGAAAGAAAGTCTGAATACTGTATATTGGGAATTGCCAGATGGTACAAAAGCCATTGAAATTCAAAAGACACCATGTATCTCTTGTTCATCATGTGGAATGGACTATCAGTCTGATCATGTTGTAAAAGAAATAGAAGATCAGTTATTTTTAATTTATACAAAAGATTTACCAAAACAATTAACATATGAAGAATTAATGGAACGTCCCCGCTTATTAAAGAGAAATTATTTTGATTTTTAACCAAAAAACCAGCGAGTATGCTGGTTTTTTTCTTTTCTCCCTTGTATAATGTACCCAAGTTAGAAAGGTAGGGAATATTGTTGAAAAAGTCATTTTATCACTATATGATGAAGCACCGTGCGTCTTTAATCAAAAATGAAGTATCAGATTTAGCTGAAGCTATGTACGATGATTTAAGTTTTCCGAAGCAATCAGAAGATTACGATGAAATTAGTTCGTATTTAGAATTAAGTGGATTACTAGGTAGCATGACTATTTTTGATGAAGCTTGGGAGTTATACATACAGGAAAGATAGTTAATAATAAAAACATAATGAAGAAATTCGTTTTATCTTCAGCGGGCTCTTTGTTTGTATTAATTGAAAAGTAGGAGTAGAGAACGCTCCGCCAAGAATAGTATGATGCATATAAAACATAATGAGTATATTACTTTGGATAAAGTAAAGTACTTATTATGTTTTTTGTTTTTTATTATATTTATAAACTGCTATATCTCTGAATCCAGAAGGTGTGGTCTACTGTATTATGCTGATAAATTAAATGAAAGTACAGCACGATGCGTAGAATATGATACGAGATGCTAGACATGTATTCAGGAATGCTAAACGGAAAGCTAGTATGTCTATTACATTTTTTATGAAAAAATTTTGTAATATAAGCTTATGTGATAAGCGTTTTTTAATCGTTTGCATATACTGTTATCAAAATCACGACTTTAAAAAGGAGAGAGATAAATGGCACGAAAAAAACAACCTAAATATAATGTAGGAGATATAGTCGTGATTACGCTATATGGGACTGTTGGTAAAATCACAAATATGAAAATATTAGATGGCGTTTATGTATATGAAGTTAATAATCATGATGGATTTTATGTGGAACAAACACTTCAACATGTCACAGAACAAGAAATGAAAAAAGGTGAAACAGAATGGATTGAACTACGTTATCATTTTACGTTCGGTGATCTAGTGCAAGTTACGGGATATGATAAAGATGTTTTTCGTATCGTTGGGTTTCGCACAGAGGTGTGGCGGTATAAAAATGACGCTTGGGAAGATACAATATATGAATTATCGAGAATTACAGATGGTGAGTGGTTAGAGGCTGATGAATCAGATTTAACCTTGCTTGCGAATGCGCAAACTGCTAATGCGATTTTGAAAAAACTAAAACAAGATAAAGCAGGGATGAATAAATTAGATTTAGGAAAATTGAAATCAATAAACAACTCAAAAAAGGTGAGTGTTAAAACGAGTAGACAAGAAATTATTGATGGATTATTAGATATTTATAATGACTATCAATTATTATATGAAACATTTCAAGATGAAGAATATAAAATTGTTATGGATGTCGTTCATAATTATTTAGTTAAATTAACAGAGAAAAAATAGCTAGAAAGTAAGAAGGAACTGAACAAAAATATATATTGTGTAAGGTATACCTACAATTGTTAAAAAAATAATAAGCCCTTTGATGACAGAGTCTGCCCATTTATCTTCATGCATGAACTCTTCTTTTCTTTGCTCTACTTCATATTGGTATTCCATTTTTTATTTCCCCTTTCAAATAGCTTGTACTACATCGTATGCTGTGAGCTGAATTGATATGACAGACAAGTATGATATAGAAAAGAAAATCTATTTTTCTAATCTCGTATACATAATTTTGAAATTTCTTCATAAAACAGAAATAAAGGAGTGATGCTCATGAAGGAAATTGAAGTCGTAATTGATACGGAAGAAATTGCGGAGTTTTTTTATGAGCAACTAATTGAGAGAGGGTATGTGCCAAAGCGAGAAGAGATTGAGGATCTCGCTGATATTACATTTGAGTATTTACTAGAAAAATGTATGATTGATGAAGTGTTTGATGAAGATGAAGGATGAAAGTAACGACGGGACCTACTCGTCGTTTTTTACACTTCAAAATTCTTTCTTTACAAACTTGTCACAAACATAAAGGATTATTATTGGTATAATAAAAAGAAAATTTGAAACAAGAGGTGAAGGGATGTTCAAAAAAATTATTGATTCTTTACTAGGAAAGAAGAATAGATATCGTTCCTACTCAAGTAGTGATTATCGTCATAGAGGTCGCTCATATTCAAGCAGTGATTATAACAAGAGGAGAAATTCTCATGGTTATGGACATCAGCACTATAAAAGAAAACGTAAGAGCCGTAGTTTCTTTTCTAGTAGTTGATGAAGTGGCGTGACATACTTGCTTGGTTTGATAGACCGCTACGCAATGATACAATTGTTACGCAGCGCTATAAAATTGAATCAGTAATTGGAATGGGCAGCTATGGCTTTACATATATCGTTTATGATTTGGAAACGAAAGAAAAAAAGGTTTTGAAACAATTAAGACAAAGTAAGCAAAGGTATATGTCGGGTCGAAGGTCATTTGCACAGGAGCAAACGATTTTAGAACAGCTAGATCATCCGGCTATACCAAATTTATATGATAGTTTTATATGGAAAAAACAGCCGTTTTTTGTAATGGAGTATATGCCAGGTAAGAATTTCGAAGACTTCATTTTCAGAGATGGACATGTATATGAAGAGCATGAGGTTTTTCATATTTTATATAGGGTACTCGAGCTTGTTTCTTATTTTCATAGTAAAGGTATTATTCATCGAGACTTGCGAACTCCCAACATTTTAATGGAAGAGGGGCAGATTAGCATAATTGATTTTGGATTAGCTAGATTTATAGGAGAAATCGATGAACGAGCATCGATCTATGAAGGAGAACAAGCCTGTATGCGGGAGGTTCACTATCGCAGTGATTTTTATGCACTAGGCCATTTTGTATTATTTTTATTGTATTCTGGTTATGAGTCTACTGTAAAAGAAGAAAGACCATGGTATGAAGAGTTGCAGCTAACGAAAAAAAACCGCGAAATTATTATGCGAATGCTACGGATGAAGACGCCATATTATGAAGATGTACAAGAGATTAGAAAAGATGTACGCCATACATTAGAAAGGATGGGGGATACATGTTTCAAAAGTTTTTAGCAAGCGTTGGAATAGGAAATGCAAAAGTGGATACAGTTCTTGAAAAAGAAGAATATTTAGTAGGAGAAGAAATTGCAGGTGTGGCTCATATTACGGGTGGATCAGTTGGTCAACAAATTGAAAGCATTTACTTAACATTAACAACGTCATATGTACGAGAAGTGGATGATAAAAAAGTAAGCGCAACATTTGATTTAGAGCGAGTACGTTTAACCGATCCTATTACGATATCTCCAAATGAAAAAGTAGAAATTCCGTTTTCATTCCCAATGCCAATCGAAGCGCCGCTTACACTTGGAATGAAAACGGTTTGGATTCATACAGGTCTTGATATTAAGCGGAGTATTGATCCGAGTGATCGCGATTACATTCAGGTATTACCGAATGCATTATTAAATAGTGTTTTAGATAGTGTAAAACAATTAGGATTCAGACTTCATCAAGCGGAGTGTGAAGAGTTACCACGTCATTTACGTGCCAATATTCCATTTGCGCAAGAATTTGAGTTCATTCCAGTTTCAGGGCAATATTATGGGAAATTAGATGAGTTGGAATTATTAATTTTACCACGTGCGCATGATCGATTGGATATTGTTATGGAAGTAGACAGAAAAGCCCGCGGATTAGCAGGGTTATTTTCAGAAGCGTTAGACTTAGATGAAAGAGTCGTTCGTTTTACTGTAACGCGTGAAGATATTCCAGCTATGCAGCAAAAAATTAACAGTTATATTTCTTGATAAATGATGCATAAAAAAAGAAATGGAGAGGGAAACTAAAACAACCGCTCCATTTTTTATTTTTATATAGTGAGGTTATGTATGTGAAACGATATCGGCATGTATACTTGTTAAGCTTATTACTTATTTGTTTTGTCGGATTATCACTTTCGTATCATACCGCTTGTGTTGAGAAATTTGATGATGTTGTTACCAAATTTATTCAAAGTTTTCGGAACGATTATTTGACAGCTTATTTCAATTGGATGTCTTATATTGGTTCAAAAAAAATATATTTCCCGTTATTAATCATAGTTGTAATGTACTTTCTCATTCGAAAAAGGTTGTTAGGTGCGTTATTATTAATTATTAATTATTATGGATCTCGTCACCTTAACAGCCTCCTAAAATTATGGTATGAACGACCAAGACCAGATGTCACGCAGCTTGTTACAGCTACAGGATATAGCTTTCCAAGCGGCCATACGATGAATGCCACCGCATTTTTAGGGTTTATCGCTTATGTAACAATCACAGAGCATCGTATTACACTGCATAGAAAATTGTTGCTTATTTTTATTACATGTTTCGTGATATTCTCTATTTCCGTTAGCCGCGTATATCTCGGGGTCCATTATCCATCTGATATATTAGCGGGCTGGGCAGCGGGTGGAAGTTGGCTTATTTTATGTATTATGTTCCACCGAGCATTCATCAAAAAAGAACCTATGGAAGCATAGGTTCTTTTTGCATAGGTTCAACATGAATATGAGTGTGTAAAATTCCGAATTTTCGCTCTAGCATTTCTTCAATTTTATCGGTAATATAATGGCTTTTACTCACGTCCATATGAGCATCTACTTCAATTGTAATATCTACATACGTTTGATTCCCATACATACGGGCACGAATATCAACAATATGTTCCACACCAGAAACAAGCTTAACAGCCTGTGAGTATTCTTCCATTTTATCTGGATCAATGCCATCGGTTAACATATGAGAAGCTTCTACAAAGATGTCCCACGCAGTTTTGCAAATGATAAAACCAACAAGTAAGGCCGCGATTGGATCGAGAATCGGCATGTGGAACTGAGAAGCAACAATACCGACAACTGTACCGATACTAACAAGAGCATCTGATAAATTATCTTTCGCTGCGGCTTCTAGTGCTTTGCTTTTTGTACGCTTTGCAATTTTATTATTATATTTGTACACGACGTACATGACGACAGCACAAAATAAGGCAACCCACGCTGCAAGCATACTTGGTGCGTTTTTTTGCGGATTAAAAAAGGATTGAATTGCACTCACAATAACTTCTAAACCAACCGTTGCCATAATAAAGGAGGCAACAAGTGAAGCGATTTGTTCTGCACGTGAATGACCGTACGGATGATCTGGATCACGAGGCTTTCGAGAAATTTTTAAACCGATTAATACAGCTAAAGAAGCGCCAATATCTGTTAAATTATTTAAACCGTCCGCACGTAATGCACTGGAAAGAGCAATATAGCTAATTACGATTTTCAGTGATGACAAAAATATGTAGGCGATAATGCTGACAATAGCTCCTTTATCAGCTTCTTTATTAGAAAGTGAATTCATAACGATCACTCACCTTTCTGTTAGGAATTTCTTTCTAGTAATAGAGTATCAAACGAAACTCGTGTGGGTCTATACAAACATTGTTGACGTTTTATAGCTTTTTAAGTAGGGGATAACAAAGTTTCGTGAAGGAAAAATATGTTGCGAAGTACAAAGTGCTTAAAATTGTATGGGATTTCATTTACAATATAAGGAAGGGGTGGTTGGAATGCGAAAAATATTATCTTGTTTCATATTAGTAATGCTGACATTGATTAGCGCAGGGTGTGGGGCGTTCAATGAAGATAATGTAAAGAAACAAGATATTTCTAAGTTGTCGATATCTACTTCAAAAGGGTTAGGTGGTTTAAATGAAGATTATTTTATAAATATTGAAGACGAAGAAAAATTAAAGAGGATTCATAATCTGCTAAACGACGTAAAAAAACAAAAAAGAAGTGATGAAAAGCCGCAATACGATTTGTTAATTACATATCAAAATGGAGATACACATGGAATCCATCTATACCTCGGAGGCGCAGGGGAGAAAAGTGTCATCATGTATATCGGTCATGAGGAAACCGCATATTATACTTCTGAAGAAATGACTAAGCAATTGCGAAAGATAATCATTAAAAAAGACTAAAAAATGCCTCTGAAAAAATATATCTCAGAGGCACTTTTTCTATTTTAGTATGCTTCTAAAAACTCAGTAACTTGTTCTTCTGTTTTTGCGTTTGCACTATGTAAATGACCAAGTTTTTCACCATTTTGATACACCAATAAGCTAGGAATTCCCATTACTTGATACTCTTCTGCAATACTTGGGAATTCATCTTTATTAATAGAGTACCATTCAAATTTATTGAACTCTTCCATTACATCTCCGATAAAGTTGTCCATACGTACGCAATCTGGGCACCATGTTGTGAAGAACTTTACTACAACTGGTTCCTCGCTTGCGATAATGTCCTTAAATTCCTTGTCACTCTTGATTTCTCTCATTTTTTTTGCTCCTTTCGATTTTATACGAATCTGCTAGTATTTTTATGCAAAATCCGTATTTGCAAACATTTTGCAAACATTAGTGTTTTTGAAATAGATTGTTTGCAAAATCTTCGACTGCTTTTTCTTGTAGGCCTGGTACGACATGTGAGTAGGTGTCCAATGTGATGCCTACTCTTTTATGCCCTAATCGTTCACTGACAATTTTCGGGTGAATACCTTGTTTCAACATTAATGTTGCATGGGTATGCCTTAGATCATGGAAACGAATATTAGGAACCCCACTTTTCTTTATAAGCTTTTTCCAGAGCTGTGTCAAACTTCTGAAATCGCAGGGGTTACCATTATAGGTTGGGTAAACTAAATCATAATTATTATATCCATCGCCATACCGTTCTTTTTCTTCATTTATTTTCTGGAGATGTTCTTGAAGTGCCTGTAAAGTAATTTCAGGCAGAACAATTAATCTCTTGCCTGTAGATGTTTTAGGCTCGTGAAATTCTTTGGTTATATGTGAGAGGGAACGATTAACAGATAAGGTCCGTCTGTCAAAATCAATATCCTTCCATTGTAGTCCTAAAATTTCACCTTTACGCATTCCGCAAGTGATGGCAAGAAGATAAGTTACATAATATCGACTATCCTTAGCATTTTCTAAAAAACGCAGTACGTCTTCTTCTGACCAAGTGTTCACGGTTTTTCTTCACCCTTAGGAGGGCTTACTACATCAGCGACATTTCTTTTTATAATCTCATGACGTACAGCGTAGCACTATTATCTTGAGTTTAAAAATGAATTTTTCACAATGCCAGTTCACGAATTTTTAAAGTATGTGAAGTGTGAAAATCTTGGATTTGCCGATATTACGCAACTTTATGGAAAGGAAAAGTATTTCCGAAGAATGTGCAGGTATAGAAAGATTGATTTTGCTTATCGTGGTATGCGTGTACAAGTAGCTGGGCGAATGGGAACGATCGTTGGTAACTATAAGACGAATTTATTTGTGGTGTTGGATGGAGATTTTGAGAAATGCAATGTCCATCCTTGGTGGGAAATTGCTCACTTAGATGAAGAAGGCAATATTGTTCGAGATTATCGGAAAGGGGTGTATGCGGTATAAGTAAAAAATCAGGACAAGCAGTCGTATCTGCTGTCCTGATTAGGAGAAAAGATTACTTTTGATAGAAACTACGAATAGTCAGAAATCAAGCTTGTAAATAGTGTTAACGAAAATTTAAAGATATATACAACAAAATGGGATAAGCAAAAACGCTTATCCCAGAAGGATAACTCAAAACACCAAAATGACTCGTATTGGTAAACTGGTTCATAGATAGTATGTGTGAAATGAAAAAGATTATACGAAAAGCAGATAGCCTCTTATGCCATCTGCTTACGTTGGAAATTATGTTTTCTGAAAAAACAATAGTACAGCAACTCACTTACGAGTAGTTTGTGTGAATTAAAAAAGTTTATACAAAAGAATGGCAGACAACAATTTTAGTCGCCTGCCGGTGGGTTGAATGAGTTACTCAATTGCAATAAATTGCTTTCTCATTACAAGAAGAGTGAAGCCGCTAGTTCGGACGGCTTGTAGATATTGTTTTCCGTAGGGTGGAATTTATGCATGCTGATTTTGTCGGGAAATAAAAAAGAAACAGCTATATACGCTGTTCCTTACACGGAGTATCAAAAATATTGGAAGGTTGCAGAAACGCCTAATCGTGTTGTGAATCAGTGTTGAAGGCGTAAGGATAGTGTATGCCAAAAATTAAAAAATATACAGAGAAAGCAGATAGGGGAAGAAACTACCTGCTTACTACTGTAAACAAAAGAAATAGTGCCGACCGTGGATTAAGCGGTCTGTAAATAGTATGTATTGATTTTGAAGATTTATACAGGGAGTGAAGGAGAGTGGAATCAGTGGGAAATCGTGTTTATGAAATTACGTTACTAATTAGTGCAACGAAAGAAGATAACAATGAGTAAGTACGGGAATAAAGAAGTTACCATTGACGGTCATACTTTCGACTCAAAAGCAGAAGGCGAGTATTACAAACTATTAAAAGAGCGTCATGCAGATGGAGAAATACAAGGGTTTGAATTGCAACCGGTATTTGAATTACAACCTACTTTTAAGAAAGACGGGAAGGGATTTAAAAAGATTACATACAAGGCAGACTTCATGATTTACCTTCCTGGTGGCGATATTGAGGTTATCGATATTAAGGGATTCATTACCCAAACGTTTGCATTGAAGAAGAAAATGTTCTAATACAAATATCCGCATTTAAACTTAATTCTTTTGTCTTACGTTAAAAAGTACGGTGGATTTATAGAAATTTCCGAATTAGAAAAGTTACGTAAAGCAGCTAAGAGGGGGAAGTAGATGCCAAAATGGGTTGATATTGCAGGTGAACGTTTTGGGATGTTGACGGTTTTAGGAAAGGTTAAGAAAGGCAAATTAACCTATTGGGAATGTAAATGTGATTGCGGTAATTTAACCTATTCGAGTGTAACAGATCTTCGTGTAGGTAAAAAGAAAAGTTGCGGTTGTTTAGCGAAGAAGAGTCGTAAGTTAGGCAATAAAACTCATGGGTTGAAAAATGTTAATAAACGACTTTATACAACTTGGAAGAACATGAAAAGTAGATGTCTTAACGAAAAGAATAAGTCTTATCAGTATTATGGAGGAAAAGGCGTTACTATTTGTGGCGATTGGTTGAGTTATGAGAATTTTTATAACTGGGCCATTACCAATGGTTATAAGGATGATTTAACTCTTGATCGAATTGACAATCACGGTAATTATGATGCAGAGAATTGTAGGTGGGTAGATAGAAAAACACAAACAAGAAATCGGGATATAACTGTAAAAGTTTTATTCCGTGGTAAAGAGGTACCTATTACTGAATTAGCTGAAAAATATGGTGTAGATTACTTGTTAATTAAAGCTCGCCATTATCGAGGCTTTAAAAATGATGAACTGATTAAGGGTAGAAAAAAACAAGCTAAATAAAGGGAGCGGATCATATGTCATATATCGAATTCAAACCAACTTTAAAGAAAGTAAATCTTAAACCAGATGGGAAGAAAGAAATGGTTTTGGAAGTAACAAACAGCTCATTAAACGGTAAGCTTGATGCTCTTTCTGAAATGATCGATATGAAAGTGGATGTGTCTCTTGAGTCGTTAACGGTTAATTTCAACGTGACATTAAATGCGAAAACAAATGAGCCACTTACTCAGTATGAAGTAAACAATAAAGGAATTGTACAAGAAGTGAAACCATCATTCGAACAAATAGAAGCAGACTTTGATATCCCAGAAGAGAAAATCCAAACGCGTGAAGAAAAAGAGCAAGTTGATCGTGAAATTGTGGATGAGTTCATTATTAGTGGCTTAGCACCAAGTTTTGATGGAATGCCAAACAAATTACCGAACATTGTAAAACGTCGTTTAGAGGGTGAATCGTAATTGAAGCTTGCAAACGAGTTGGATATGTCATCAGGAAAGATTATTGAAGTGATAGATGAATATCGTAAACGCGTAGCACCATTAGCACTGAAATGGCACGAATGGAAAGAGAATCAACCAGAAGCATCAGAGCAGCCAATGGTAGAGGAGAAGGCTGAAAAAGTGGATGAACAAAAGAGAGAAGAGAAATCAGAGCAAGAACCGGAAATAACAGACGAGGACAAGCCATCTGATGAAAATTTAGGAGACTAATCTTTTTGGGGAACCACAATGAAACTATTAAAAGAGGAACGCACAAAAATCACATTTGAAATTGGCGACATAATAGAGCAAAAGTGTCAACGGTGTTACTACAATCGTTCGGTAGATGAATGTTTCAGCATTAGTGTTTGTGGAGATTGCCCAACTGGTCAAGAGTTACGCCAGTTGGGCAGGTACTTTGATACAGAGTCAAAAGAACGCGGTGGGAAGAGAAAAAATATTCCCATAGGTTTAACACCAGAATGGGTTCGTGAATTAAATCTACAAGGCATTGCTGACAAAAGAATTGGCATCATGTATGAGCGGAGCCCTAATTATGTCAGTAAGCTAAAGAAGCGGTGGAAAGAGCGAGGTCAATGGGAAGGACCAACTGATATGCGAGAAGTTAAAAGGGGTGGGGAGTATTGATCAGTCCGGATTAGAACATTTACCTTCTGTACCAGGAAGAGCAATCTATATGAAGGAGAATTTCACAGAGCTTCAAGTACCGTATATCGATGACAAAGTCATGTGGGAACATCTAAAAGGATATGAGGTGGAGAAACATGAACATCCAGACACATATGAAAATCAACCGTCAGATGACGATACTTGCGACGATTAGAAAGCTGCAGTTTGCAACAAGAAGGCATTTGATGTGCGTGCATGACATGCGTGGCATACGGAATGCGAATAGGATTATGGCAGATATGAAGCCTTATGTGAGTAAAGCAGTGCATGGGAAGGAATATGTATATTATCTAAACAAAGAAGGTCACTCACTGATTGGTGAAGGTATAGTGGTATCTCGAGGGAAAATGGCTCATGCACTTTTGCGAAATGAAGCCTGGTTACATTTATATCGTCCGGACGATTGGCAAATTGAAACAGAAATACGATACAAGAAAAACGGAGAGGAGAAGCGAATTATTCCAGATGTGAAGTTTCGTGATGAAGAAGGGATACTGCATGCAGTTGAAGTAGATCGTTCACAAAAGATGAAAATAAATGAAGAGAAGTTAAGAAAGTATGAAGAGTTTACGCAAATTTATAAACAGAAATACAATGGGAAAATGCCTGTCATTCATTTCTTTACGATTACAAAATATAGAGAAAAGAAATTGGAGCAGTTAGCGGCTAAGTATGATTTGTTTGTGAAGGTTTATGTGGTTTCAAGTATATAAGAGTGTAACAAAAAAATAACTCCCCCTATAAAAGGGTTGTTGTTTTTTTACAGCCCATTACCGTTACAATTCGTTAAAAAACAATTGTAGCTTGTCAGATATTGATAAATTTATCTTAGATTGATGGTGATATGACGTGAACCCTTACAAGCTCCAATACAATCAAGTTGAAGAATATAATAATAAAAAAGACGATTCCCCATGTTGGAGAATCGCCTTTATTACCTTTTAGTTTTTTAATATGCAATTGTATTAGAATATCCGGTCACCTGAGTATAACTTGAAGTATCTTCTATATCTAAGTAATAATGATAAGGTTGCACGTTATAAAAGTTTACCCTTCCGTACCCCTTTTTTATTTCAGTGAATGATTTAAATTGTGTACAGTTTTCTGTATAGCTATTACATAAACGAACTTTTAACTTCTTAGGAGAATAAGTACCATTCCCCCAGACACTCGAATACCCGTATAAACCCCATACATCAACTTGCACATTCATATTTTTCCAATCTGGAAAATTAAGACCACCATCAATGCGTCCATCTTCAGTCTTAAACCAATAACCTGCTGCACTAGCTTGGGTTGACACACCGAAAATTAATGTAAAACTAATTAACGACATAATAATAAATTTTTTCATGTGCTCTTCTCCCTTATTAAAATATTAATAATCAAGTAGAGTTATAATCTAATCTGAAAATTTCATTTTACTATCAAAAATTAATGTGTTTTTTTTCGAAATGCTGGTGGTAATCCATATATCAATAATAAAGGAAATAAGATACAGTAACTTTATATCCCGGCCTTGGATTACTAAACCATATACGATGAGTTTTTCCCAATTTAGTTTGGTAAGGGTAAAGATCCACCCAACTCTCGGGCCAGGTACCACAGTCAATAGTTGCACTATCTGCATTGTACCAATACCCATTTTGATAAAATTGAAGATAAACCCTTTGATCTTGATTGGAGCTAGCCACATTCTCACATGCTGTATTTAATGTAACAGGGCTTCTATAGGTTACGAAGGACTTAGATGCCATGCCGTATTTATAACTAACGTCTCCACTCATTGTTGCTGCCTCTGCCTTATTTTGTGGCAAAAATATTAAAATCAATGTAAAAAATAAAACAAACGGCAACAACCATTTCCTTATAATTCCTTGAGATAATGTCATTTAATCATCTCCTTTATAATAAGTTAATTAATACCAACTAGTCGGTATTAATTAATTTATTATATGCTGATGAACTTGTTAGGATTAATTAAATATTCAGTTTTTTAGGGAGGGGGTTACTATGGTGAATTATCATCAGAAACAATCAGAAGATACAATTAAGAGATTAATGCAATCAGGAATTGAATTGTTTTCTAAGCAAGGCTATTCTAGTATAAGTATTGATCAAATTGTGAAACATGCTGGTTACTCTAAAGGTGCTTTCTATGCTCATTTTTCCAATAAAGAGGAGTTTTTGTTGAAACTGATAAAAGAAGGAATTGATTTTTATTTTGAAGATTTAAAGGAGTCTCTTACTCAAAAAGAGTGTGATTTACTAAATAAATTTAAAGAACACTCTATGCGTTTGGTAAATGAGGCTTATGAAAAAGGATCTTCTCCCATGCTTCTCCAAGGATGTATGATATCTAATCAATTACCCCGAATAAAAGCAAGGCTTATTCTCCAGATGGAAGAATGGAGATCATTTCTTACACATTTTTTTCAGATAATGAAAGACGAAAATATAATCGGAAGCCCATTAGATGCTAGAACTTTAGCAACAGCAGGAATGGCCCTATTTAATGGATACAACTTACAACACTTTGTTGATCATCGTATTCAAATACAGGACATGCTAAGTGTTTTTGTTGAATTACTACAAATCCAAGAGCCTAATAAAAAAGATGAATAAGAGTATGATATTTTATAAATGTAAGGTTAACATAACGTCCCATTATTGGTAGTATCCCCAAAAATCTCACTTCTTATCTTTTTTTAGACAAAAAGTGAGATTTTTTGTTTTGGGGGCGACTTGATTTCTTAGCTTGATAGGCATGGGGAAGTACCACATCGCTATCAAGCTAAAATTTTATAGTACCCCCAGAACGAAATTTTGTGCTAACTTGTAACAAAAAAGCTCATTTTTTCATTTTGGGGTAATCCTGAATTCTTAAGTTGATGGGCATGGGGAGTACCAACAAAACACGAATTTTATATCCTGGGAAAAATTTGAAAAAGAAAAAACAATTTCCTTAATTAATGATTTTCGTCATAATGGCAGTGAGAGTGATGTGTAATAGAAGAAATACAATGGAGGTTTTTAGTAGAAGAAGTATAAAAAGTGCTAACAAGTTTGCAAACAGGATTGCAAACAAAACTGCAAACTAAACGGATACTTCCAAGTAATGGCAAGAGGTAAATGGTCGCTGATATGTCCTCTAAACCCTTATAATATAACGTTTTTCAACCTTGCATAATCATGCGTAAATCGTACTACTTCACCCGTACGCAATCTGGGCACCATGTTGTGAAGAACTTAACTACTACGGGCTCCTCGCTTGCGATAATGTCCTTAAATTCCTTTTCAGACTTGATTTCTTTCATGTTTTTCGCTCCCTTTACAATTGTTTTATTTTGTATTTTTTAGGTGGTAATTTCATTAAAAAATCGAAACTTCTAACGAATTTCTAACGAACGGTTTTATTTCCGAACAATTCGTTTGCAAATTAATCCACCGCAGTTTCTTGAAGTCCTGGTACGACATGTGAGTAGGTGTCCAATGTGATGCCTACTCTTTTATGCCCTAATCGTTCACTGACAATTTTCGGGTGAATACCTTGTTTCAACATTAGAGTTGCATGGGTATGCCTTAGATCATGGAACCGAATATCAGGAACCTCACTTTTCTTTATAAGCTTTTTCCAGAGTTGTGTCAAACTTTTAAAATTGCAAGGATTGCCGTTAAAGGTAGAGTAGATTAAATCATAATCATTATATTGACTACCGTAACAATGGCCGGGTTCGGATGTATAATCTAAACAAATCGCGTGATAGCCATTGCAAGCAATTATCTATTTTATAAAAGGGACCGGATCATAATGGCATATATCGAATTTAAACCAACTTTAAAGAAAGTAAATCTTAAATCTGAGGGTAAGAAAGAACTCGTTTTGAAAGTAACAGATTCATGTTTAAAAGGTAAACTGGATTCTTTATCTGAAATGATCGATACGAAAATTCTTATCGCATTAGAATCTATGCATGAGTTTTAATATCACTACTAATACAAAAACAAGCGAGCCGCTTACACAGTATGAAGTGAACGATAAAGGAATTGTGTAAGAAGTGAAGCTATCGTTTGAACAAATAGAAGCCGATTTCGATATTCCAGAAGAAAAGATTCAAACGCGCGAAGAGAAAGAGCAAGTAGATCGTGAAGTGATTGATGCATTCATTGTTAGTGGTTTAGCACCAAGTTTTGATGGAATGCCGAAAAAATTACCTGATATCGTGAAACGTCGTTTAGAAGGCGAATCATACTTGAAGCTAGCAAATATTTGAGAAGAGATTAGTAGCTGAAATGCTAGGTATCTAACATTTCAGCAGGTTGTTTATCCATTTTTATTACGGGAGTCTTTCGACTTGCTATTAGAAGAAATAACTCCTCTAAATAAAGCTATACAAATTGCAGCCCAAGTTCCCATGGACATTAAAATCCCTCCAAGTAATAAAATGAACTACTTCTATATTTTAATATTATTTAATATTTTGATGTTTATTTGTTGAAAATTTTAAAAATAAGGGTGTCAGAAAACTGAACAAAAACGCTACTTTGTACGGTTTTAAATCTATGAGAAAAGGACCAGCTATGAATAGCAGGTCCTCTCCAAGATGGCAAAGAATAGTTCTTACTCTACTCTTTGTTTATATAATACACGATTAATAATAAAAATTCTAGGTTCTGTATATTGAGAAATAAAGTGATAGATTCTAATAAAAATTTCATTTGAAAATGTAGAAATGGGGAATAGACAATGGCATACGTAATTCAAAATGTAAAAACAAAGAAATACTTAAAGTATAATGATAACTATAATCCAGATGTTTATCATTTTAAGGATGTAAATAAACCGGAAGAAGCAGAACAATATCCTTCTAAAGAGCATGCTGATACTTGTCAGAAATTCGAAATTATCGAAGTGTAAAAGGGCAGCTAGCAAAAGCTAACTGCTCAGGTAATGGAGAAAGTTTAGAAAAATGTTAAGGGATACATGGTATCGTTTATTAAAGTATGACTTTGAGCATGTAATGAAACAAATTGAATCGAAAAACAAAGAAATAATGGTTCATAGAGACTCGCTTTTAAGATTTATATTTTGTATGATGTACAAGAACAAATGTTCTTGATTTACTAAAATATAAACAAATGGGGAATTTACATGAACAATTTTAATAACACACTCGAAAAATTAGATAAGATGATTTATATACCTAATAATTTACTAATCACTAACCTAAAAGAAGAAAAGCAAAATTCAGAATATGCAGGGGGAATATTCCAGTTAAATAATAAAACTATACGTTTTAGGGTTTCAAAAATTACTCCTAATAAGGTTGGACAATTTGTCTCTTTTTGGGAAAAAAATGAAAATATGAAAAATCAGGCATTCTCCTATGAGTCTTCTCCTGATCTGTTAGTTATTACTTGTATTGACGATAATAAACTAGGACAATTTATTTTTCCAAAAGAGACTCTTGTAAAAGAAAAAATATTGAAAACTCAAAGTGAAAAAGGAAAGATGGCTATGAGGGTTTACCCTATTTGGGATAAACCTGTTAGCAATCAAGCTAAAAAGAGTCAAAAGTGGCAACTTCATTATTTTATTGATTTAAGTGACATTGAAAATTTATCTATAGATAATTTATTAAACTTATATTCATAGTTTCTTGTATCAAATAGAAAACTATCTGGGACGGAGGGGAAGCGTATCATATGAATCAATTATCATTCTTTGAAGACATCGATGAAAAAGAGATGCGGAGACTTGTAGTGAAAGAGCTGAAAGACTACAAAGCATTACGTGTCCGGATGAAAAATTAAGAAGAACAAATTCAAGCTGGATACACTGTTCTTTTTCCGAAAATGAAAGAAGATAAAAAGCATGAGATATGGTTTAAGTAGATTGAAAGGACGTTGCAAAATGCGCTTGATAATGATCAGCGTCAGATAATTGAACTAAAGTACTTGGGGAATGAGAAAGTAAAAATTTCAAAAAGTACATAAGATATTTATAGGGAAAGTGTATTGGTGATGGAAGAAAAAAAACAGAAATTCCTGAAGTGCAAGAAGCTGTTGCTCAAGCAGTTTTGAGGTTAACAGATTGGATTAAAAAGGCATGTGATGGTTCGAGTGTATATGAAAAAGATATATTGCCTGATATGGTGATGTCTACTGCCAAATTGTATAAAGCTTATCATGCTACTTATACCCAAATCGGTGGCTCGAAATTAGACAAATTAGACGCCTAAAAAAGAGGTAATATAAAGAAAAATGTAAACATACAATGGCACAGAAAGGTCTTTTTTGACGTGTTAGTAACCTCTACGTGTTTTGTGGCACCTGGGCGAGGTGCTTTTTTTATTGCACCTTTTGAGAAGGACAAGCATATATTGAAGTATCGGACAAGCGAAACGCTTATTCACTCAATATTCACCCTTCTTATCACGTTGAGAGCATCCACTAGATTGGGTGCCCTGATTCACGTATTAGAGTGGACAAGCATATACTGCTTGTACCTCATTAACTTTCGTTAATGGGGGATACTCGTAATCCTTCAAAGAGTGCTCTTTTTATCGGACACCCAAAAAAGAGATAGTATAGTAGTTAATAAGGTGAATTTTATGCATAGTTTCAAAGGGAATAATCCTTACAAACCGCATGAAATCAACGTTGCATAAAGTGGCGTATAACTGATAAAACAGGAATCCAGTGTTCATGTACTTTTCCCGAGTTCACAACTTCTTAAAATGAGACGTTATGTGAACTCTCTATGGATAATCATTCATAGAGAGTTTTTCTTGAAATTTAAAAGAAATTTCTGTTTTAAAGCTTTCAACTCAACGACGGCACATAATCCGTTATTTCCTAAATTTTCAACTTTTATATAAAGAATGAGATAAGAAAACAAGCACTTTTCTTATTAAAACATAAAATAATACAAATATTGTTTGAAAAGGAGGTATAAGAAAATGAGTTGGAAATACAAACATCACAATGATTGTCCAGAACATAAATCTCATTGTGATTGCCGGAAACACAAACATCACAATGATCATTCAAAACACAAACATCACAATGATCATTCAAAACACAAACATCACAATGATCATTCAAAACACAAACATCACAATGATTATTCAACACACAAATATTATAATGATTATTCAACACACAAATATTATAATGATTATTCAACACACAAATATTATAATGATTATTCAACACACAAATATTATAATGATTATTCAACACACGAATATTATAATGATTATTCAAAGCACAAATATTATAAAGATTCTTCGAAACACGAACATCATTGTGATTAAAAACATTAGTAAAATTGTTTATGATTTTTTATTTTTAATGAGAAATTTTATAAATAGATTCATTCTTTGTAAGAAAGGATGAGTCTTTTTTGTTTGCTACTAATAATGATGCGTTATGTTAACCTCACATGTATAAGGTATACAAAAGACTTTTAATGAAAAGAAACTAATTCTAATCACTAATTTATATAAACAAGGTGAGTAGCAAGCTGGTGTCTTACAGGGATGGGGAAGAGTAAAGAAGTGAGTAAAAATAATACTGCATTACAGAAAATAATTATGGTTAAGAGAACAGATACAAACCGGAAGTAATTATTATATGATAGGTAAATATACAAGAAAAACGAAATCATTTTGCATCTATTGTTATATAAGTGATTTATAAGTAAAGGAATGTGATTATTCTTGAGCCGAAATAAAAGAAGAGACTGTAACCCTTGTGCGGTTCCTTGTTTTGTTCCTATTCCTATTTCCGTTCCTTTTCCAGGACCAGGAAAAAGAAAAGGGTGCCTTTGTGATTGCTGCGTTTCACCTATGCAGAATGTTTTACAACAACTTATCGGGCAAACTGTAATTCTTGCCACTATTGCAGACCCACCAAACATGCCCCCTCTTTTCTTTCTATTTACTATCACTTCCGTGAATGATTTTTTAGTTACAGTTACAGGTGGCACTGGATCCTTCGTAGTCAATATTTCTGATGTAATAGGAGTAGGATTCTTACCAACAGTACCACCTATAACATTACTTTCACCTACAGATTCAGGGTGCGAATGTGATTGTCGTGAACGACCAATTAGACAAGTACTAGATACACGTATTGGTTCTACAGTGAACCTTTTAGTAAGTAATGGTTCTACTGCAATAAATTTTAACGTGGAACGAACAGGTCTTGGTATAGTGATAGGTACTTTACCTATAGATCCATCTAATCCAATCGACTATAGATTTGCTATTTCAACTTGTAAAATTACAGCTGTAAATATATAAACTCTACTACAACGTAGTTCGTTTCTTGCAGAATGAAAATAAATCTTTTATTCAAAAAGTTACTTTCAAATCATAAAAAAGAGTCCTCGATTTCTAGGACTCTTTTTTATGAGAATAATTGTGCATTATGTTAACCTCACATGTATACAATATACATAATTCATTTTATTAAATGAGTATTAATATTTCTTTATTTTTAAACCTTGATATATTCAAGTTTTCTACTTTATCCCTGGTTACACGAACACTGATACTGGGCCAAGTAGAAAAAATGATACATTATCTCATTATCCATAAAATTACGAAAAGAAGGGTAGAAATTTTATGAAAAAATGGTTTGCTTCAAGTGGAGCTGTGATTATGTTGACTGCTGCTATCTCTTTTTTTTGCACCAACAGAAGCAAGTGCAACTTGTCCTCCTGGCAAACGAAATTATAACGGTTGGCTTGAGCCCGGTGAAATCTGTGATTATACTCCAATAGTTAGGATGCCATACGGTCAGCTCTCGAGAATTGAGAAAAGAGTTCGAATATTAAGTGGAGCTATGATGCACTACAGATTAACGAGAGTAGATGGTGTAGATATTTATAGACAAGGTTATCTTGATAGAAATTTAAGAACTTGGTATGACTGGATAGATACGTCAGCGGACGCAGGTATACCACCCGGAGATTATAGAATTGAATTAAGATGTACTAAAGGAGGAAGTTGGCAAAGTAACTGCCTTGGTGAAGCGTGGTTTAAATATGATGGTTGTAGTGATAGGTATTGTGATTAATAAAGAAAATGAAAATCTCGTTGTGAGATAAATTAAAAATATATGATAACCCACCTAAAGGTGGGTTCAGACTGTAGACGAACTAAATTTTCTCACATTTGTCTACAGTCTGAAGAATCTTTCAAGTAAAAATCCTTTTTTCATACCGATACCGATAATTATGTAAATGAGCTGTCCATATGGACGGCTTATTGTATTTTTTGCTTAGCGTGGTTTTTTTCCAAAATGCTGGCGGTACCCCATCGCTATCAAGCTAAGAAATACAAATACCCCCAAAACGAGAAAATTGACATCTTCATGTGAAAATGTACAATTTTTTGGTTTTGGGGTGTTATAAAATTCTTAAGTTGATGGGCATGGGATAGTACCAACATTTCATGGATTTCGTACGCTTAGATGAACCAATAATAATAAATAACAGCCCCTCAACTTATAAGTAGAGGGGCGGGGGTTACAAGGGATAAACATCTTCAAATTTAATCCCAACAAGCATATGTTTCATCATTATAAGGCATTGTGCACTATCATTAACTGTGAAAGAGAAAACTTCCTTTTTAGTTTTCTTTACAACCAAAACATCAAAACTAATTGCTAAAACGTCTGTAAGATAGTCTTTGTCCTGAGTATCTATAGCGATTAAAATATTATAAGTATATCTTGGAAAACTATTCCCAGTGTTATACCAGAAAATCCATGGTTCAGAATCTTGCTTATTTAAATTAATAAACATGTTAGTAATAGCATCGGTCACCTGACTCACAATATCTTGATTTATACTTTCACCCCAACGATAAGTAGGAAATACTAATATATCTTTAATAATCAGATTACTAATTTTCTCAATCAATTCTGAAATTTGAAGTGCTTCTCCTCCGATGATTGCTTCCTGTGACGACTTTAAAAAGTTTATATCATGATTTGATTCCAGCACGTTGACTAGAGTGCGAGGATCAGTGAAATCATTAAAATCCATATCCAATTCTTCAAAGAATTTCTTTAATTTAAGAACTTGCCCCAAATGTTCTTGTTTCACAGCAAACACATTATGAAAGTGATTATTCCCCATTTTTCAACATTCCCTTCTATATAGAGCATAAGACAGGTATATGATGAAAGTTTCAATATATAACTATTTTTTGTTTTAAAATGTGGTACTGTACCTTTTCGAAAATAAGTGGTCTAAAGTCTTGAAGAATAAGATTGTTTAGGTTCATTTTTTTGTTCACTGTAGTTCGAATAAACAGTGAACAATTTTTTAGTGTACGAAATTTGCTAGTATTTTTATGTGAAATCCGTATTTGCAAAATCTTCAACTGCTTTTTCTTGTAGTTCTGGTACAACATGCGAGTAGGTGTCTATGTGACGCCTACTTTTTTATGTCCTAAACGTTCGCTTACAATCTTTGGATGAATACTTTGTTTCAACATCAATATTGCATGAGTATGTCTTAGATCATGGAAGTGAATATCAAGAGCCTCACTTTTCTTTATAAGCTTTTTCCAGAGCTAGGTCAAACTTCTAAAATTGCAAGGATTACCGTTAAAGGTATGGCATCAACACTTATACAGCACCTGGCGCTCCAGATGGAAGTTTCAAGGGACGAGTTGATGGTACAACTGCATATGATATTTATTCTCGTGAAGATGGATGGATTGATATAGGACAACAAACATTTGTAGAAGAAAAGCATTTTGATATTCGGTAGTGAGAAGAGCTGGTTATAATTGAACTGCACCCAGTTGTCAGACTTTGTCTAACAACTGGGTGCAGTTTTTTATGGATAAACTTTCTTCAGAAGAAAATTTATGAACAGTGAGACGGTATTTAAATAGTAATGAAGGTGGAAAAGCAATATTCGCAAAGTATATAGAATACTATAATCATAAAAGAATTAAGGCAAAACTAAAAGGCATGAGCCCTCGTACAATACCGGGCTCATGCCCAAGAAGCTGCTTAATGAAATAAAACCTCAGTTATCTAGGGGAATAGTAAAAAGTATTTATGAGAAATCCAAATGCAACCACCACAATTACTATTAGAAAGGCTAAAAATTCGCGACTTCTATGATCATGAAGTGCATATATATTATTCATAATGGATTTCGAAAATCTAGCTTATAAGATCAGTTACCGCCAAAAGTACAACAGCAGATGGAACAAGAGTAAAAAATACAAGAAGAGAAAAGACAAAAGCAGGAACAAGGCTTAGAGTTACAACATCATAAGTTAGACATCGAAGAGAAGAAGGGTGAAAAACAAAGGCAGAAGGGTGAGAAGTAAATGAAGAATACTGTAGCACAAGAAGATATTAATGGTATTTTAGAAAAAACTCGATGGACAGTTGAGGAGTTTCATGGCAAATGTACAGTAGTGGTTGCTAAGTTACCGAATGGATTTATTTTAACCCAATCCAGCGCATGTGTAGCCCCTGCTAATTATGATGTGAATATTGGAATTCAATGTTGTAAAGACCGCATTATTGATAAAATTTGGGAATTAGAGGAATATAGGCTGCAATGTGAATTAGTTAAGCAAGTCGCTATAGAATAGCGACTTTTTTTAGGATTTGTTAAAGAATGTTGTTTGTTGAGTTCTTTGTTAAATTAACGTGGCAGGTTAGTTTGATAAGAACAAGTGATTATATAGAATTAAGTGGACACAAAAAACAAGCGGATGCAGCTACTCGTAAAATAATTAAGATAACAAAAGAATCTCCATTCGCATAATATCTAGAGCGCAGGAACTGTCTGAAGTAATGGGAATAGAGATGAAAGAGTACTTTTAGCGTGGAACAGAGAAGCGCTCACCTCTAAGTATTAGCATAGGTGGTGAGCGCTTTTTTGTAGTGTCTTTTAGTGATTTGGAAACTATTTTACATTAAGTTTTTCTTTTACTTTTGTAGGCAAGTCTTCTTTTGGAACTTCTTCATAGGACTTTACCTCTATAGATGATATGTCTGTTTTCTTTTCATTATCTTGGTCAACATAAATACATAAAAACGCATTTTCGTTTAATTTATGATCATTTGATGTTTTTTTACTTCTGAACCTAACTTTTTTTTCTACCCCATTCTCATCATAAGCAGGTAGAGTGTAATTACGTAAATTTTTACCTTCTACTTTTTCTACTTCACCTACCCCTTTTATTTGTACATAATATACATCTTTTCCGAATCTATTTAGAGAGGCTCTTTCACATCCTATAGCAAAACTAGAAAATAGTGCAAATACTGCAATGATAGCTAAAAAATTTTTCATGATCTTTTCGCCTTTTATGTGTTTCTGTAGAGAGTATACTGCTATTTTGATAATGAAAAAATCGAGTTAGGTTACACTATCCTTACAATCTTGTAAGGGAAATTAGATTGTTTAGAGTGGGAAAGGTTTCAAATATTATATGAATGATATGAAGATTGCTCAACATTATGCTGAATTATATAGGTGATCAAACATTTGTATTTGAAAAGTATTTTAGTGTTAAATAATAAAAAGTTTCATTATTGGAACAGCATTTTTATTTTATAAATCGTACACCTTTTGAACAGGAAGAGCATATATTAAAGTATGGGACAAGCGTAAATCGCTTTTTTCATACTCATTGAAAACTCCTTATCACGAAAAGAGCACTTTTAAGTGCTCTTTTAAATTTGGATTTAAGCAATTCGTACAGCGGTTTTCGCAATTAAAATCACCAAAATGGTAGAGGTGTGAGGTTGAAACTGTAGTTATTAGGAAAATTAGCATGGATGAAAGGGGATATTTTATTCTTTTTTAAGATAGGATAAGAACTCTAGGAATGATTGTTTTCGCAGTTTTTATGGATTGTACTGTTTTGGTAATTTAAAAGAATAAAAGGTGTTTTAGGGTGTAGGTTTTTCTTCTTTCCTGTCGAATATGTAGTAAAAGGGAGGGAGTTAAATGGCACAGTTTGAAGTAGAAAAAATCACTTATTTAGGAGAGAAAAAAGAAGACATCGATTTTCGAATAGCTTATGTAAGGATTGATGACTATTTAGACTGGAAAGTCATTATACGTGGAACTACTGATAAAGATACAATTTTCATTGAAACAATGAAGAAAAATGAGCAACCAGTATTTGAACTTATTACTACTGAAGGGGAAGTTTTTCAAGGTAGGACAAAATTAGTGAAATTTACCCCGAAATTAACTGATACAGAAATTGAGTTATTTGGTATTGGAAAGTTAAATGGCTATGAAATAAAAAGCGTCCAATAGGATGCTTTTTATCATTTTTAGTACTACATTTGTTTCGATGGTATAAACTAACAAGTAAATAATAAGGAGAGCTGGTAAGAATGATGTATTTGTTAGCGATTCTTTTTCCACCACTTGCTGTTTTACTTTGTGGAAAACCATTTCAAGCAGTTATAAACTTCTTTTTGACATTGATTGTTTGGGTACCAGGAGTAATACATGCGATTCTTGTAGTAAATGATAAAAAAGCAGATAAGCGTCTAAAAAAACAAATTAGAGCATATGGAAAAATCAATACTAGAACTAAAGCTTAAGTGGTGTGACTAAAACCTCATATATTTTTTGAGAAAGTCGGCTTATACGTTTCTGTGATACAACATTAAGTTACAGTTGACTTAGTAAGTGTTCATAAGAAAAAAGAATCTGTCACAGATTCTTTTTTCTATTATATATATTGGATTAGGAGAGTATGTTGAACCCTTGAAGGGAGCAAGGATTTAACGGTAATAGTAACCGTAGTATTAATGTAACATAGTTAACTTCTATAGGTAATTGATAATGTTTGTACTGAATATTACTAATGTTTAGTATAGATACTTACTACCATAAATATAGTATTAACGTATTTAATTTACGATTCGATCAATTGTTAGATAGAATTAGCAAAACAAACACCTATTTTAATCGATTCCTACTATATACATATTGCAGGAATGTATCCAATCTGGAAGTATCGTTTTAGATATTTAAAATGGTATGACAAAAGGAGAAGAGGAATAATGGACAAACATATTGTTGATATTTCTAAGTGGAATGGTAATATCGATTGGGATGTGGCTGCACCGCAAATTGAGCTTGCTATATGTCGTGTACAGTATGGTTCTAGAACAGTTGATGAGCAGTATAGAAGTTATGTAACAAATTTGGAACAACATGATATACCACATGCTGCATATGCTTATGGATGCTATGTTTCTGTTACGGATGCAGTTATAGAGGCGAAAGATTTTATGGAAAGAGTAAGTTCAAACGCTAAATTTCTTGTTCTTGATGTCGAAGATGATACCTTAAAAAGTTGCGGTCCTGATCAGTTAGCTGAAGCATCCCAGGCATTTATTAATACTTGTAAAGCCGCAGGGTGGAAAGTTGGATTATACGTAGGGCATCACATGTATAATAAATATGATTTAAGAGGAGTGAAAGCGGATTTCCTATGGATTCCGCGTTATGGTGGTAATAAACCAGCTTATCTATGTGATATATGGCAATATACTGAAACAGGGAATATTAAAGGGATTGGGAAAGTTGATTTGAATTATTTGGTTGGCGATAAGTCACTTTCTTGGTTTGTAGATGATGTAAGTCAGACAAAAAAAGATTCCGGACAAACAGTAGGTATTGGGAGTGCTCTTTCAAAATACCCTGAAGGTTATGGAGTTAATTTATATGAGAATCCTGAAGAACCTATATTTACTGGACGTATCACAAATAAAATTCCTTATCTTATCTTTGAAGGATATTGGGGCGGTGGGGATAAGGATATGATTAGATTAGGGAATGAGAAACAGTGGGCGAAACTAGAGCACTTTGATGTAGAGTGGTTCTGTGCCTATTCAAAATACCCCGCTGGATATGAAGTTAATTATTATGCAGAACCTGAATGTATAAACTTTAAAGGTGTGATTGATGGTTTAATTTCTTATCGTGTTTGGGATAGAAAAGATGGAGCAATTGATATTGGACAAAGTAGCTGGATTAAAGAGGAACATGTAGTGGTTCGGTAATATGCTAAAGATAGATTATGTATGAATAATGTGAAAAAAGATGGTATTATGTTATCGAACATAATACCATCTTTTTTTATTTTTATAAGTAGGCTTTTTATGCATGTAGACTTTTAAATTTTTGTGTGACGATAAGAATTTCTAATATAAGTGTTATGATAGTAGCTTTTGGATTGTGCGTTTTGTAATCCTTTGTATATACTTTCCGGGACATCGTAAAAATCATATGTACCATTTCTAAATTCAATTCGTAAAATCATAGATGATGGATTATAACCTACAGCGACTAATTTTTTGGAAATTACTGGATATAAAGTCATGTTAGTTCATCTCCCTTCTTTAATATATTTAGATATTAATAAAGGAAAATCCTGCTATTTTGTCGAAATATAGTCGTTGAGAAGGAGTGGAGAATATGAATGAACAAGAATTTATAGATATTATATTGGAAGAGGAAGATTCTCTAGCACATATTTTAAATGAAATTGTTGAACAAAAAAGAGAGGAAACAGGTTCTTATAACATCACTGTTCAACATGTAATTCCTGTTAGGGAAAAGCATTTTACAGTCATTTTATGTAAAATTGTTTCGGATTTTTAAGAGGATGTATTTCGATGTGTAATGTTTACTTATGGTAGGAGAAGGACAAGTTGATAACTGTTTTGTACTGTTTATCCTGCTATTAACAGTCGGTAAAACTTTAAAAAGGAATTATATTGGTGGCAACTATCAGTAAAAGCCCGATTAGTGAGGACTAATAATTGGTGTGTGATGAAGAAACACTCCACTGATTTTTAATTTATAAGTGTAGTGTGCATAGGCGATTTTTGAAGAAGCGACTGGAGATAAAGTAAAGGGTTATTTCCAGTCGCTTTTCTATTTTATGATATAGAAATATTTGTTAGAACGCTTCTACAAAGTATGTTGTAGAATTCAGGATAAATTCTGTTACATATTGACTCACTAGCACATTGTAAATAGTATATAGGTTGTTGGGTAATATATCATATTTATCCCTTCGATTATCTATGTCGATTCATTTTATTAGAAGTTCACACGAAATTCATATTGTTATGATATTTTATTCACACTATTGATTTGTCGCTAACGATTGTGTAGAAGGAAGTTATATTGTATATGACAGTTTTTGTACAACTAGTCCGGAATATAATCAAAGCTAAGTTAAGAAATTATTTGGTTTTAATGCAATTACCAGTTTATTATTTGTGGGTAAGGGTTTAGGAACAGGGTGTCAATATAGAACATGGGAGAAACTATTGTTTAAATGTATTAGTTGTGTCTGTATCTTTTTGATACAAGCTTTGACAATGAAGACATTTTGGACAGGTGTTTAAGAAATGATTTATATGGAATAAAAGGAGGAATACGAGCTCAAGTTTCAGTATGAAAAGAATATGCTTCTTACTATTACAAGTGTATAGATTAATAGGATTATATTTTTCATCAAGAGAAACAGGTGGACAATACAAACAACGAAATATGAATTTTTTAAGTGATTCAAAAATGTGTTCGGGGCCTTTTTGATTAAACAACATTGTAAGAGTAGACTTATTTATTGATGATAAATCAACAAGAGAATTGAAAGGCAGGAGAAAGCAACATGTCAGAAAATTATCGTTCTCGAGAGGAGCGAAGACAGGTACAAAAGAAAAAGCAACCGAGTGTTAATAAAGAAAAAACGAAAGGTAAAGCATCTTTTTTTCGTAAATTTTTAATTGGTTGTTTAATACTTGGAATCGTGGCGCTCGTAGGAGGAGTAACTACTTTTTTCATTATGATAAAAGATGCTCCTAAACTTGAAAAATCAAAGCTTGTTAATTCACAGTCAGCAAAAATTTATGATAAAGATAAAAATCTGATATATGAATATGGGAAAGAAAAACGAACGAATATTACGTACGATCAAGTACCGAAATTAGTAGAAAGTGCATTTTTAGCTACAGAAGATGCACGTTTTTATGACCATAGTGGTGTTGATTTTAAGGGTACTTCACGCGCAATTTTAGTCAGTCTTACTGGGAACTATGGTTCGCAAGGTGGGAGTACAATTACCCAACAAGTTATTAAAAACTATTTCTTATCTATGGATAAAACACCTAAACGTAAGGCACAAGAAATATATTTAGCCTATAAGTTAGAACAACAATATTCGAAGCATGAAATATTAGAAATGTATTTAAATAAAATCAACTTAGGAAACCGTTCATATGGTATTGCGACAGCAGCTGAAAACTATTATGGAAAAGAATTAAAAGAGTTGACTTTACCAGAAGTTGCGATGCTTGCAGGATTACCAAAGGGACCAAGTATTTATGATCCAACCAAACAACAAAATGTAGAGAGAGCAACAGAGCGTAGAAATGTTGTATTACATTTAATGAATCGTCATGGATATATTTCGAAAAAACAAATGGAAGAAGCTTCAAAAGTTTCTGTAACGGAGGGACTTCTTCCACCTAAAGAAATTACAGAAATGCCATATCCAGCATTTATAGACGCTGTTGTGAAGGAAGTAGAGAAAGAGTTACCGGATGCAAACGTTGGATCCGATGGGTTATCTATTTACACAACTTTAGATCAAGAAGCACAGAAATATGCTGATGATCTTTTAAACGGAAATAGCATTAGTTATCCGAATGATAAATTCCAAGGTGCTTTTACATTTATGGATACAAAGACTGGAGAAATTCGTGCTATAGGTAGTGGACGTGGTGAAAATAAAGCAACGTTCAAAGGGCATAATATGGCAATTGAACTAGACCGTTCAGCGGGTTCAACAATGAAGCCAATTTTTGACTATGGCCCAGCAATTGAATATTTAAAATGGCCAACTTATCATCAACTTGATGATTCACCATATAAATATTCGACAGGACAACAAGTTCAAAATGCTGATAAAACATTTAAAGGTATGATGACGATGCGTGATGCTCTTAAAATGTCTCGTAACATACCGGCAATTAAAACAGCAAAAGAGGTAGGATTAAGTAAAGCGCAAAGCTTTGCAGAAAGCTTAGGTATTCCATTTAAAGAAAGTGCGGTTGAGTCAACAGCGATTGGCACGAACGAAGTATCACCAACTGAAATCGCAGGTGCATATGCTACATTTGGTAATGATGGTAAATATAATAAACCACACTTCGTTAAAAAAGTGGTTTATCCTGATGGGAAATCACAAAGTTTTGAACCAAAATCTAAACGTGTTATGGAAGACTATACAGCGTATATGGTAACAGATATGTTACGCTCTGTTGTTCGTTCTGGTACAGGTACAGCAGCGAATGTAAATTCATTAGATGTTGCAGGTAAAACAGGAACAACAAATTATTCATCTAAAGAATTAGCGAGATATGGTATACCAGCTAGTGCATCGCGTGATAGTTGGTTTGCTGGTTATACACCGCAATATACAATGGCAGTGTGGACTGGATATATGAAAGATGGTTCTGAAGATTATATAAGCAGTAAAAATACGAAAATTGCTCAACAAATTTTTAAAGAGATGATGAGTAAATTTGGCACAAGCGAAGCAAAATTCAAAATGCCAAGCAGTGTTGTTCAAGAGGGTGATGAATTACGTGTGAAAGGTGCAAAACGAGATTCCTCTCCAAATCCGAGCACGTCAAATTCAAACTCAAGTTCAAATTCAAGCTCAGATGAACAGAAGAAAAATGATGAGCAACAGAAACAACGAATAGAAGAAGAGAAAAAGAAACAACAAATAGAGGAAGAACAAAAGAAACAACAAATGGAAGAAGAGAAAAAGAAACAAGAGCAAGAGCAAAGCGAAGAAAATAAGAAAAATGATCAAAATGGTCAAGATCAAGGTAATACAAATCCACCAGGTAACGGAAATGGTCAAGGTCAAGGTAATACAAATCCACCAGGTAACGGAAATGGCCAAGGTCAAGGTAATACGAACCCGCCAGGTAATGGGAATGGTCAAGATCAAGGTAATACGAATCCGCCAGGTAATGGAAATGGTCAAGATCAAGGTAATGTGAATCCACCAAGTGGTGGGAACGGTGAAGGTCAAGTTAGTCCGAATCCGCCAAGCACTGGAAATGGTCAAGGTGAGACAAACGCAAACCCAAATGGTGGTCAATAATAATATTTTAACAATAAAAACAAAACCGACTCTAGAAAAAGAGTCGGTTTTGTTTTTATATGTATAAGTAAGTCTTATCTAGTAGAACTAAGCACAAAGTCGTAAGACCAACTCAATCTATTGATGGTAGACCATTTAAATTTAAAAATACGTCTATATACGGAGGGAAATATGCCATTAAAAATGTACAATACGAGTGTAAATTATTTGCAGGTAGTGCAATATCGGGAGTGGTAGCTCTCTTGATTTTTATGTTTTTTGTAAAACAGCGATTAACTAAAAAGGCACTCGTATAAGGAGAGAATAAAATGAACATTCAAATTGAATCTAGAGCCATGCAATGGTTTAAAGAAGAAATGAATTTACAGAGCGGTGATTTTGTACGTTTTGTTGTGCGATATGGTGGTAATAGTACCATCCAATCTGGTTATTCTTTAGGGTTAGTTTTTGAGGAACCAGAAGATATAGCTGCATCTACTGAACAGGATGGCATCCAATTTTTTGTCGATGCTGATGATATTTGGTATTTTCAAGACTATGATTTAGTTGTAAGTTATCATATGGAAATGGATGAAATTGAATTTAATTATGTAAAATAATAACTTTATTAAAAATAAAAATATCTTATATAAAAATTATATTGTATTAATAGCAGTATATAAAATATGTGTAAGCGAGTTGGGTATAGATACAACTCGCTTTTTTCTGTGTTAAAAAAGACAATAAATATATGGAAGTGAAAAGTCTGTTTTACTAGCTTTATATGGAATTATATTGAAAATCAATATAATTAGATTCAAAAGAAAATAGAGAGTAATGAAATTTTTCAATAAAAAACTTAGACGTTATTCTTCAAAAATGGTTTTGTTACATCAGGAAAAGTATAGGAAACTTATCATTATAAAATAAATTGAAATCTTCTAAAAACTCTGATACATTGAAATAGAAATGTAGTTTCGCGATATTGTAAAGGCTTACAGTTATGTGCACGAAGATCTATTAGGATTGGAGGAAATGATAATGAAAGCTGAAGAAAAATTTTCCCCGGGATTAGATGGTATAGTCGCAGCGGAGACGAAAATCTCGTTTCTTGATACAGTAAAAGGTGAAATTGTTATTCAAGGATATGACTTAATTGAATTATCGAAAGAAAAAGAGTATTTAGATATTGTGCACCTTTTACTAGAAGAACATCTACCAAATGAGGATGAAAAGAAGGCGCTTGAAAAGAAATTGAAGGAAGAATATGAAGTACCAGAAGGTGTGTTCAATGTTTTAAAAGCATTGCCAAAAGAAACGCATCCGATGGATGGGTTACGCACAGGCGTATCTGCACTAGCGGGTTACGATAACGATATTGAAAATCGTTCGTTAGAAGTGAATAAAGCCCGCGGTTATAAACTGTTAAGCAAAGTGCCAAATATTGTTGCGAACAGCTATCATATTTTAAATAACGAAGAGCCGATCGGACCGCTTCAAGAGTTATCATATAGTGCGAATTTCTTCTATATGTTAACTGGTAAAAAACCGACTGAGCTGGAAGAAAAAATATTCGATCGCTCCTTAGTTTTATATAGTGAACATGAAATGCCGAACTCTACATTTACAGCGCGCGTTATCGCATCTACACAATCAGATTTATACGGTGCTTTAACAGGTGCAGTTGCCTCTTTAAAAGGAAGTTTACATGGCGGTGCAAATGAAGCGGTTATGTACATGCTGCTAGAGGCAGGAAATGTTGAGAAATTTGAAGAGTTACTGCAAAAGAAATTATATAACAAGGAAAAAATCATGGGATTTGGACATCGCGTCTACATGAAGAAGATGGATCCAAGGGCACTTATGATGAAAGAAGCTTTAAAACAGTTATGTGATGTAAAAGGTGATTATACATTATATGAAATGTGTGAAGCTGGAGAAAAGATTATGGAGAAGGAAAAAGGCATTTATCCGAACTTAGATTACTATGCAGCTCCAGTTTATTGGATGCTAGGTATTCCAATTCAACTATATACACCAATCTTTTTCAGTTCAAGAACGGTGGGCTTATGTGCGCATGTGATTGAGCAACATACAAATAATCGATTGTTCCGTCCGCGTGTAAATTATATCGGCGAGCGACATGTGCTTAGCAAATAAAAACAACTGGGGAGTTGTTAGAGCCGCCCGCCAGGTGGGTGTTTGACCGACACCCATCCTTAATAATAACGAATTTTCGACAGAAAGGGAAGAATAGCATGATTAAAACAAATGAAATTAAACAAAAAGATGCAATTTTAGAAGAGATTACGGATTATGTATTAAACAAAGAGGTGACAAGCTCAGAAGCGTTCAGTACAGCTCGCTATGTGTTACTTGATACGCTTGGATGTGGAATTTTAGCACTTCAATACCCAGAGTGTACGAAATTATTAGGACCAGTTGTACCAGGAACTATCGTGCCAAATGGTACACGTGTACCGGGAACGTCATTTGTACTTGATCCAGTAAAAGGTGCTTTTAATATTGGGTGTATGATTCGTTGGCTAGATTATAACGATACATGGCTAGCTGCAGAATGGGGACATCCATCAGATAACTTAGGTGGAATTTTAGCAGTTGCAGACTACATTAGTCGCGTTCGTATTTCAGAAGGGAAAGAACCATTAAAAGTACGAGATGTACTTGAAATGATGATTAAAGCACATGAAATTCAAGGTGTACTTGCATTAGAAAATAGCTTAAACCGCGTTGGTCTTGATCATGTGTTATATGTAAAAGTAGCAACAACAGCAGTTGTTACAAAAATGCTTGGTGGTACGCGTGAAGAAATCTTTAATGCATTGTCTCATGCATGGATTGATAATTCGAGTCTTCGTACATATCGTCATGCTCCAAATACAGGTTCTCGTAAATCTTGGGCAGCTGGAGATGCAACGAGCCGTGGTGTTCATCTTGCTCTTACTGCACTAAAAGGTGAGATGGGTTATCCAACAGCATTATCTGCACCAGGCTGGGGATTCCAAGATGTACTGTTTAATAAACAAGAATTAAAATTAGCAAGACCTTTAGATTCTTATGTAATGGAAAATGTATTGTTTAAAGTATCATATCCAGCAGAATTCCATGCACAAACAGCTGCGGAATGTGCAGTGAAATTACATCCAGAAGTGAAAGAACGATTAGATGAAATCGATCGTATTACAATTACGACACATGAATCAGCAGTTCGTATTATCGATAAAGAAGGTCCATTAAATAATCCAGCTGACCGTGATCATTGTTTACAATACATTACGGCAATCGGTCTATTAAAAGGTGATATTGTTGCTGATGATTATGAGGATGAAGTAGCTTCTGACTCTCGTGTAGATGAATTAAGAAATAAGATGGTTGTTGTTGAAAATAAACAATACAGTTTAGATTACCTTGATCCGAACAAGCGCTCAATCGCCAACGCTGTTCAAGTTCATTTTAAAGATGGCACAGTAACAGAAAACGTAGAGTGTGAATATCCATTAGGTCATCGTTTCCGTAGAGATGAAGCAATTCCAAAAGTTGTCCAAAAGTTCTCTGCAAATATGGCTGTACATTATTCAAGCAAACAACAAGAAAAAATTCATGAAGCTTGTTTGAATGAAGAAAAACTAGAAAATATGAATGTAAATGAATTTGTAGATCTTTTCTTAATATAAAATAGGGGGAATAAGAATGGCTTGGGTTGTGAATAAACAGTCAACACAAGAAGAGCTTGCCAATCGATTCCGATCTTTAGTAGAAGCACCTCAAATTTTACAAATCCCTGGTGCACATGATGCAATGGCGGCCCTTGTTGCAAAAAATACTGGATTTTCAGCTCTTTATTTATCAGGAGCTGCTTATACAGCAAGTAAGGGTTTACCGGATTTAGGAATTGTAACGTCTACTGAAGTAGCTGAGAGAGCAAGGGATCTTGTTAGAGCAACAGACTTACCTCTTCTTGTTGATATTGATACAGGATTTGGCGGGGTATTAAACGTAGCAAGAACTGCTGTGGAAATGGTAGAAGCAAATGTAGCTGCTGTTCAAATTGAAGATCAACAATTACCGAAAAAATGTGGACATTTAAATGGAAAAAAACTTGTTTCCACTGAAGAACTCGTACAAAAGATTAAAGCGATTAAAGAAGTAGCACCAACACTTATTATTGTAGCACGTACAGATGCTCGTGGTGTAGAAGGGCTGGATGCAGCAATCGAAAGAGCGGTTGCTTACGTAGAAGCAGGTGCAGATGCTATTTTCCCGGAAGCGCTTCAATCTGAAGAGGAATTCCGTTTATTTAACAGTAAAGTAAATGTGCCACTACTTGCGAACATGACTGAGTTTGGAAAGACACCATATTATAGTGCAGAAGAATTTGCAAATATGGGCTTCCAAATGGTAATTTATCCGGTTACATCACTTCGCGTTGCAGCAAAAGCATATGAGCGTGTATTCACACTTATTAAAGAGACAGGCTCACAAAAAGAAGGACTATCTAATATGCAAACGAGAAGTGAATTATATGAAACAATTTCGTATCATGATTTTGAAGAATTAGATAACGGAATTGCAAAAACAGTTTTATCTGAAGATCAATAAAACAAAGGGAAAAGGCGATGATGAGACATCTTTGGCAAAAACAACTGCTTGATGTGAAGAGTCATCGCCTTTTCATATTTCCTAATTGCTTGCAAAAGAGGTGGAAACATATGAACTCTATAGAAGATTACTCTGTAGGAAGATGGCTGAATAAAGAGTTTCAGTTTGTGAAAATGAGTAATACGATTGCAGAGGCAATCAATCTACTAATCGCATCAAAAACTGATGAACTGCCTGTACTAGAGGAAGAAAGAATGATAGGTATTGTGAAATTACTAGATTGTGTGCAGTGGCTGAAAGAAAATAGTGATGAAAGTACCTTCGTTCATATGATTATAGATAAATCTTTTCACAAGGGAACAAGAGTGAATGCAATGGAAGTGGTTCAGCGTTTACCGTTTTATGTACTAAATGGAAAAAATGGAATGTTAGAAGGGGTAATAGGTCCAAATGAGCTTCTTGCCTTTCAAAAATTTATAAAACAACAATTAGAAGAAGCAAAGCGTGTAATAGAATGGTTACGGCTTTCCTTTGATACTGCGTATGAAGGAATTGCGATTGTAGATGAAAATGGTGTTATTCAAATGTTTAATGATACGTATAGTCGCTTTGTTGGTGTAACAAAAGAAGAAGCAATTGGACAGCGCGCTGAAAATGTGATTGAGAATACAAGGCTTCCAGTTGTATTAAAAACAGGAGTACCAGAAAGAAATCAAGTGCACCGTCTGCAAGGACAGAATCTAGTTGTGCACCGGATGCCAATTTGGAAGCAAGGAAGAGTGATAGGTGCTGTAGGGATGCTTATTCATGAAGGGATTTCAGATATTTATAAAATACTAGAGCGATTTGATCAAAAAGATGGGGCAATCAAGCCAACGTTTTCTAAACCGAAAAAGAAGCAAATTCGATTTGAAGATATTCTTGGAGAAAGCCAAACAATTTCTGACACGAAAAAAATGGCCCGAAAAGCAGCTGGATCGAAAGCATCTGTGTTAATTACTGGGGAAAGCGGTGTGGGTAAGGAGCAATTTGCAAGAGCTATACATAGTGTAGGGATAACGCAAAATGGTCCATTTATTAGTGTGAACTGTGCTGCTATTCCTGATAATTTACTAGAATCTGAATTGTTTGGTTATGCAGAAGGGGCTTTTACAGGTGCGAAAAAGAACGGGAAGGCAGGAAAGTTTGAACTTGCAAATCATGGAACGTTATTTTTAGACGAGATAGGCGATATGTCCCTATTAACGCAAGTGAAAATTTTACGCGTTTTACAAGAAAGGGAAATAGAAAGAATAGGTGGTACACATCCAATACCTGTTGATTTCAGGCTAATTGCAGCGACAAATAAAGATTTAAAACAAATGGTGAGAGAAGGAATCTTTAGGGAGGATTTATATCATCGTCTTCATGTTATTCCGATCCATATTCCGCCGCTTCGCTTTCGAAAACAAGATATACCACTCATTGTCGAAGAACATTTACAAAAGTTATGTCAAATGTATGGTGCCGAAGAAAAGACACTCGATAAAGAAGTATTGCGTCTTATGTTCCATTATAACTGGCCAGGTAATGTCAGGGAATTAATCAATGTGTTAGAAAGACTATTCGCACTATCAGATGATGCACATATACGAGCGAAGGATTTACCAGAAGAATTTTATTATCGGGATATGGAGCAAAAGAAACTAGTACCTATGATTCAGTCCTTACCTGCAAAACAAGAAGCGATGAAAGTGGTGCGTGAAGAGGAAGAAAGAGGATTAATTGAACGCGTTTTAAAAGAAGCAAAAGGAAATAAGTCAAAAGCAGCGGCATTGTTAGGGATTTCTAGGGCGACCCTGTATAACAAATTGTCCCGATTCAAAATCTAGACAATTTGTTATATCAAGTGTAAAACTGTCTAGACAGTTTTACGTTTTCTTGTCATTTCGCCCTTGTTCTATCAAGTTTTTAGTTTGGCATAGATTTTGCATGTAAATAAAATGAAGACCGAAATGATAGGGGGATACAGATGGAGAAAACAAAGTTGCAATGGGACGAATTTTTTTCGCGGAATCAGGAGCTTCATACAACCTTTTTTACACCTGAGGATTTTTCAGGTGATGAAGATTTAATCGCAAAAACAACAGAACAATTTGTGAAACAAGAAATTGTTCCGCAAATTGAACATATCGAGCAGCACAATTATCAAGTTTCTCGCCAGCTATTTGAAAAGGCTGGAGAACTTGGATTGCTAAGTATAGAGGTTCCGGAAGAATATGGTGGATTTGAATTAGGGAAAGCAGTTTCCGGACTTGTAGCAGAAAAGATGGGATATGCAGGAGCGTTTAGTGTTTCTTTTAATATTCACGCTGGAGTAGGAACGCTGCCATATATATATTACGGAACAAAAGAGCAGAAGGAAAAATACTTACCAAAAATTGCGTCAGGCGAATGGATTGGAGCTTATGCATTAACAGAGCCAAACGCTGGATCTGATGCATTAAGTGCAAAAACAAGTGCTGTCTTAAATGAAGAAGGAACAGCATGGACATTAAACGGTGAAAAGCAGTGGATTACAAATGCCCATATGGCTGATGTATATGTTGTTTTTGCGAAGACAAATAAAGGAATGACAGCATTTATTGTCGAAAGAACATGTGAAGGCGTTTCGATTGGCTTAGAAGAAAAGAAGATGGGGATTAAAGGTTCGTCAACTGCGACACTGATTTTAGAGGATGTCGTCATTCCTGCTGAAAATGTACTAGGTGAAGTTGGAAAAGGACATCACGTAGCTCTTAATATTCTCAATTTTGCTAGACTGAAACTTGCTTTCGGAAATATTGGGACAGCAAAGCAAGCAATTGGTCTATCTGTTCAATACGGAAAAGAACGAAAACAGTTTCAAACAGAATTAGTTGATTTCACGATGATCCAAGAGAAAATTGCAAATATGATTATTGCTACATACGGTGCAGAGAGCGCAGCTTATCGAACAGCAGGTGTAATTGATGAAGCAATTCATGAGAGTGATGAAAGCATTATGCAGAAAATGTCCCAATTTGCAATGGAATGCGCAATCAACAAAGTGAACGCTTCAGAAACACTTGGAAATATTGTAGATGAAGCGGTACAAATTCACGGTGGTTATGGTTATATGCAAGAATATGAAGTAGAACGATTATACCGTGATGCTAGAATTAGCCGTATATTTGAAGGAACGAATGAAATTAACCGCTTAACAGTTGCGAAAATGTTAATGAAACAAACGAAGCAGCTAGGAGATCAAGCAGATGAAGGTACGTTTGATAATGTAGAACGTAATCATCGCTATATTTTATTATCGAAACAATTATTGAAGCAATCTTTGAAAACGCTATCTCAAACTCCTGAACTAAAAATTGAACAAGAACAAGAATATTCACGCGTGTTAGCGGACATGTTGAAAGATGTGTATGTAATGGAATCGTCATTTTTACGTACAAAGAAAGCGGTAAGTAAAAATGGTGAAGAAAAAGAACGTATAAAACAGTCTATAACAGATGTTCTTTGTGAAGAAGGGTATCGAAAAGTAGAAGCAGCGGCAATTGTTCTTCTTTCTGCAGCAGTACAAGAGGAGCAAAATAGAAACGCTATTCTAGATGAAATTCGTCAACTGTCAGTACCTCTATATACGAACGTATTTACGAAGAAGAGAGAAATCGCAAAAGCGATTATAAATCGCGGGAAATATATTGTTTAAATAGGAGGAGAACAGTATGAAAAAGATTGGTTTTATTGGTTTAGGTAATATGGGTCTTCCAATGTCTAAAAATTTAGTTAAATCAAATTACACGGTATATGGATTCGATTTAAATAAAGATGCTGAAGCTTCTTTTGAGAAAGAAGGAGGAATCATTGGCTTATCAATTGCAAATTTGGCAGAAACATGTGATTTGATTTTTACAAGTTTGCCATCACCTCGAGCTGTTGAAGCCGTTTACTTTGGTGAAGAAGGCTTAATTGAGAATAGCCATTCGAATGTTGTTCTAATTGATACAAGCACAGTAGCACCAGAGCTAAATAAAAGATTGGCAGATGCTGCGAATGATAAAAAAGTAGACTTCTTAGCAGCACCAGTTAGTGGTGGAGTGATTGGAGCGGAAAACCGCACATTAACTTTTATGGTTGGTGGATCAAAAGAAGTGTACGAAAAGGGCTTACCAGTGATGGAAGTATTAGGGGCAAATATTTTTCATGTGAGTGAGCAAATTGATAGTGGTACAACTGTAAAGCTTATTAATAACTTATTAATTGGTTTTTATACAGCAGGTGTTAGTGAAGCTTTGACTTTAGCAAAGAAAAACAATATGGATTTAGATAAAATGTTTGATATTTTAAATGTGAGTTATGGCCAAAGTAGAATTTATGAGCGTAATTATAAAAGCTTTATTGCATCAGAAAACTATGAACCAGGGTTTACTGTAAATCTACTAAAGAAAGACTTAGGATTTGCAGTTGATCTAGCAAAAAAAAGCGAGCTTCACTTGCCAGTAAGTGAAATGCTTTTGAGTTTGTATGATGAAGCTGGTAAAGCGGGATATGGTGAAAAAGACATGGCTGCCTTATATCAAAAGGTAAGTGAACAATTAATTTCTAGTCATAAATAATAATGAATACTAGCAAATATAAAAATAAAAAGGAGCGAATACAATGATTACAACAGAAATTAAACGCGTGAAAAATCATATTAATGGTGAATGGGTAGAATCTACTGGTACAGAAGTGGAAGCTGTTCCAAATCCTGCGACTGGGAAAATCATTGCTTATGTTCCACTTTCTCCAAAAGAAGATGTGGATCGTGCTGTTGAAGCTGCAAAAGCAGCTTATGAAACATGGTCGAAAGTACCGGTGCCAAACCGTTCAAGACAGTTATATAAATACTTACAACTTTTACAAGAACATAAAGATGAGCTTGCAAAAATTATTACATTAGAAAATGGAAAAACATTAAAAGATGCAACTGGCGAAGTACAGCGCGGGATTGAGGCTGTAGAACTGGCAACATCAACACCAAATTTAATGATGGGGCAAGCACTTCCAAACATTGCAGGCGGGATTGATGGTTCCATTTGGCGCTATCCAATTGGAGTTGTTGCGGGGATTACACCGTTTAACTTCCCAATGATGATTCCACTATGGATGTTCCCACTTGCAATTGCTTGCGGTAACACATTCGTACTAAAAACATCTGAAAGAACACCGCTTTTAGCAGAAAGATTAGTAGAATTATTCTATGAAGCTGGTTTTCCAAAAGGTGTCTTAAACTTAGTGCAAGGTGGAAAAGATGTTGTAAATAGTATTCTGGAAAATAAAGACATTCAAGCTGTTTCATTTGTTGGATCTGAGCCAGTTGCACGCTATGTATATGAAACAGGAACAAAATATGGAAAACGAGTACAAGCACTTGCAGGAGCAAAAAACCATGCGATTGTTATGCCGGATTGCAACATTGAAAAGACAGTACAAGGTGTGATTGGATCCGCGTTTGCAAGTAGTGGAGAGCGCTGCATGGCATGCTCAGTTGTAGCAGTTGTAGATGAAATTGCTGATGAATTTATTGATGTACTAGTAGCGGAAACACGTAAATTAAAAGTAGGCGATGGTTTCCACGAAGATAATTATGTAGGACCATTAATCCGTGAATCTCATAAAGAGCGTGTACTAGGCTATATTCATAGCGGTTTAGCAGATGGAGCTACTTTATTAGTAGATGGTCGTAACATTAATGAAGAAGTCCGTGAAGGATATTTCGTTGGAGCAACAATCTTTGATGGTGTAAATCAAGATATGAAAATTTGGCAAGATGAAATTTTTGCTCCAGTATTAAGTATTGTGAGAGTAAAAGATTTAGAAGAAGGAATTAAGCTAACAAACCAATCAAAATTTGCAAATGGTGCTGTTATTTATACATCAAGTGGCAAACATGCACAAACATTCCGTGATAACATCGATGCAGGAATGATTGGTGTAAACGTTAACGTTCCAGCTCCAATGGCATTCTTCGCATTTGCAGGAAATAAAGCGTCCTTCTACGGTGATCTTGGAACAAATGGAACAGATGGCGTTCAATTCTACACACGTAAAAAAGTTGTAACAGAGCGCTGGTTTTAATAGATAGAACACGTATGTAACTTGTTACATGTACGAAAAATCCACCACTCATTCATGAGTGGTGGATTTTTATTGTTAACTGTTTTTTTCGAAGGCTAATTTTATACCAAATCCAATTAATATAATACCAGTAAGCCCTTGAATATACCTTTGTGTAGCAGGCTTTTTCATAAAGACACTTATTTTATCAATTAAAAATATATAAAAAGCAAACCATATTGCAGTTAAAACAAGGTAGGTAAGCCCCATAATCAAAAATTGAACAAGTGTATTATGATTAGGATTTAAAAATTGCGGTAAAAAGGTCAAAAAGAAAACAGCAACTTTAGGATTTAAAAGGTTAGTAAGAAAACCTTGGCGAAAACAAGAAGTGTTTTCATCGGTATGTTTCATTGGCACATCATTCATATCTATGTTGTTTTTGTTTTTTAAGGATAAAAGTGCTTTTATGCCTAAATAGACGAGATAAAGTGCACCAACATATTTAAAAATAGAAAATAAGAAAGCTGATTTAACAATAATAGCAGAAAGACCAATTACAGCAGCTAAAGTATGAATTAAGAGGGCAATACATGTACCGAAAACCGTTTTCACGCCACCAATTTTCCCAGCAGAAAGAGTGTTTTTCGTAGCCATTGCAGTGTCAGGTCCAGGTAAAATGATAAGACAAATCGACATGATAATAAAAAGAAGGTAGTTCTCCACAACCACTCCGCCTTTCTTTGTTTATTTTTTTGAAAATTTAATCAAAATAAGTTTAACACAATTTAAGTTGAATGTTAAATCAAATTTAAATATATTAAGATGTATTTAATGAAATTGTTAAAAGGGGTATAAATGTAGAGGAGCTTTGAAACAGAGAGGGTTAAGTATGAGAGGGCTAGCAAAGTTAGCAGAAATAACACCTTTTATGTTAAGGCAAATTGAACGAGGGTTAGAGAAAGTGTTAGAAGTTCCAACCTTTAGTTTTCTAACGGAAGATAAGAATACAACTGATTTAGTTATCAGGGCAAACGAACGTAAAAAAATGATTGTAGGAAATTTATCATATGAATTATTATTCCCGGATTTAACAGGTGCTTTAGCTGCATCTTTAATGACTTTACCACCTAATGCAATTTCCTCTGATACACTTTTAGAACATAAGGGAGAGGAAGTTGCTTATATTTTAGAAGGTAACATTGTCTATTGATTACAACAAATAGTACGGTAATAAAACAAGCTAGATAGAGCAGAAAATGAACTGCTTTCATCTAGCCTGTTTGCTATTATGCATTAAGAAGGTTAAAGAAACGATTTACCTCTTCATCTGAAACATCACTTAATTGCTTATATTTGTATTGTGGGTTTTGATCCTTATCGACTACGACGGAACGGACGCCTTCGAAGAAATCTTCGTGTCTCATGAAATTTTTAGCGAGTATGAAATCCGTTGCAAAGCATTCTTCTATCGATTTTTCTTTCCCGTCAATCAGTTGCTTTAATGTTACTTTTAATGAGAATGGAGATTTTGAGAGTAATGTTTCTTTTGTTTTTAAAGCGAAAGAACTTTCAGCATGCTCTAATGAGTGGATGATATCTTCGACTGTTTGGAATGAAAAGTGCTTATCAATTTCTTCTTGCACAGAAGCAAGTTCACTTGCTACACTAGGTGTTGTTTCATATTTATTAATGAGTTCTTTTAAAGTAATATGTACATTTTGATTGTGCCAATTTGCTTTTTCAATTGCATTAAGAAAAGTAGGTAACGTTTCAGATGGCATATAATGATCAGCGGCGTTTATATATAACACATCAGCAGCTTTTAAGACAGATGCTGTTAATGCGACATAATGACCAGTTTGTCCTGGTGCTTTATTTAAGAAGTAAGCAGCGCCAACATCTGGGAAAAAACCAATGTTCATTTCAGGCATTGCCCATTTTGTACGCTCTGTGACAATTCTATGTGTAGCACCATTGGTAAGGCCGACACCACCACCCATTACAATTCCATCTAAACAAGCGATAATTGGTTTTGGATAATGATATAAATAAGTATCTATTTTATACTCTTCTTCAAAAAACTGTTCAGCATGCTGTAATGCAGTTTCATTTGAACGTGCTTCATATAATGTTTTAATATCACCGCCAGCACAAAAGCCTTTTGTACCAGCACCTTTTAAGATGATAATGGAAATTTGATCATCCTTTTCCCATTCCTTTAATTTTTGCCCGATTGGTTTTAACATATCATAAGATAAAGAGTTAAGTGCTTTTGGACGGTTTAAAGTAATTGATGCAACACCGTTTTCATTAATGGAAAATAAAACATTTTCAGTCATTTTGAATCCTCCTCTTATATATCTTCTCGTTCTTATTTCTCGATACAATCTGAAATGTCCTTTATAATTTATTTAATAAGCAAGTATCGTGCCAGTTTGGATGCCTTTCATAAAGAAGAAATACTAGTAAAAAAGTGTCTAACTGTCTAAACAAATGAACAATTAGACATAATATTAGACTTTTTGTAGAAAAATGCATATTTTGGCGAGTTCTATTTGCAGGATTTCCACGGATGAAAAGGAATATTACAACAATCATGATTGATTATAGGTTAAAAATGGAGGATATACTATATATAGGACTCTTATGCTGGGAAGGAAAGAGTTGAATATAGATAAGAATCATATTTTGTTATATTCGCTGAATTGTCAAACTTTTAACGAAGCTTGAGTTTGTATATAATAAGGAATAGAGAAAGGGGAGATCGGAATGCCAGGGCCTTTGCTATTATCGGTTATTATTTTGTCTTCTCTCATGGTAGGAATTACACAGTATTTTCATCATACAGATACGACAGAAGAAGTGAAAGATAAAGTACGTCTCGTATTTCCGGTTTTTATCATATCTATTTCACTCTGTTTTATGTTAAATAAAGATGGGTATATCGTGGCCTTATTCTCATTTTTTATAGCCATTATTTTAATCACTATATTGTACTATATAATGAAAGATTATTTACAAAAATAAGAGTGCCTGAAAGGGCGTTTTTATTTTTATAAATAACCATAATTTCACATACCGTATTTAAATATGAATGATAAGAATAAGGAAAACAATAGAAAAGTGTACTCTTCACTATGTATTCACTTGTCAATCTAGTATCGCCACTATACTATTAAAGTGTAGAGAATAGAGAAAAAGGGGTTGTATCCATATGAAGTTTGAGATGCACACAAAGATTATTTCAAATGAAAAAGAAACGAGATTACATATAGAAGAAAATGTATTTCAATTAGTATTAGATGGGTATCACTTATTTGCTATGAATGAAATGTTACCTTTATATAAAACGGACCAAGAAAGAATCGGTAATGCAATCGTTCAAAAGTTAGAGTGGGAAGATGGGAAGACAACACTTAATTATCAACTTGTTTCATTACAATCAGTAAATTAAAAGGGAGAAAGGAAGGGAAAGATGAAACTTTTTCATACAGCGGATTGGCATTTAGGAAAACTTGTTCACGGTGTATATATGACCGAAGATCAACGGATTGTTTTAGATCAGTTCGTTCAAGCTGTACAAGAAGAAAAACCAGATGCCGTTATTATTGCAGGTGATTTATATGACCGAGCAATTCCACCAACAGAAGCAGTAGACTTATTAAATGATGTATTACAAAAAATAGTGATTGATTTACAAACACCAGTAATCGCGGTAGCAGGGAATCATGATAGTCCAGACCGTATTCATTTTGGGAGTAGTTTAATGAAGAAACAAGGGTTACATATTGTGGGACAATTTCAATTTCCTTATGAACCAGTTGTTTTACATGATGCGTATGGAGAAGTACATTTTCATTTGATCCCATATGCTGATCCAAGTATTGTTAGACATGTGATGAAAAATGAAGATATTCGCTCTCATGATGATGCGATGCGTATTTTCATGAATGAACTTTCGGAAACAATGAATCAAGAAGCAAGACATGTATTTGTGGGACATGCATTTGTTACTTCTTCAGGTGAAGCAGAAGACAACACGAGTGATGCAGAGCGTCCGCTTTCAATTGGTGGTGCTGAATACGTAAATAGCCACTATTTTGACAAGTTTCATTACACAGCGCTTGGTCATTTACATCAAGCGCATTTTGTACGTAATGAAACAATTCGCTATTCAGGGTCACCACTTGCGTATTCTATTTCTGAAGAGCGCCATAAAAAAGGGTATTATATTGTTGAATTAGATGAAACGGGACAAACGACAATAGAGAAATGCTTATTTACACCTCGACGCCAAATGCGAACAGTAGAAGCGAAAATAGATGATTTATTAAAGCATCCGACAAGTGAAGATTACGTTTTCGTCAAATTATTAGATGAAAATCCTGTACTACAGCCAATGGAGAAAGTTCGTTCTGTCTATCCAAATGCAATGCATGTTGAACGCTCTATGCAAAGAAGAGAATTTACAGAAACAAATGAAGTTACTGTTTCTAGGCATAAAACAGATGACCTATCTCTTTTGAAAGCTTTTTATAAAGAAATGAAGGGCGCAGATTTATCAGAAGAAAAAGAACGTCTTTTCTTAGAAGTATTACAAACAGTGCAAGAACGGGAAGGTGAACGAGGATGAGGCCATTGCAACTTATTATGACGGCGTTTGGTCCTTATAAACAGCGAGAGATGATTGATTTTAGTGATTTAGGAGATCATCGTATTTTTGCGATTTCAGGAAATACAGGAGCGGGTAAAACGACGATATTTGATGCGATTTGTTATGTGTTATATGGAGAAGCGAGCGGAGAGGAACGTAGTGATACAAGTATGCTTCGTAGCCAATTTGCTGATGACAACGTATATACGAGTGTAGAATTAATCTTTCAATTGAAAGGTAAACAATATGAAATTAAAAGACAACTTGGTCATAAAAAGCAAGGGAATAAAACCGTTACTGGGCATGCTGTTGAATTATATGAGGTAATAGGTGATGAGAAGGTTCCATGTGTAGACCGTTTTCATGTGACAGATGTAAACAAGAAGGTTGAAGATTTAATTGGGCTTAGTAAGCATCAATTTAGTCAAATTGTTATGCTTCCGCAAGGAGAATTTCGAAAACTACTAACATCTGAAACGGAAAACAAAGAAGAAATTTTACGGCGTATTTTTAAAACAGATCGTTATAAGTTAATGCGTGAATTATTGGATCAAAAACGGAAGCAGTGGAAAGACGTCTTGCAAGAAAAGCAAAAAGAAAGAGAACTATATTTTCGTAATGTCTTTAAGTTGCCGGTTCGAGATGGTTCGTTGTTAGAAACATTGGTGCAGCAGGAACATGTTAATACACATCAAGTAGTCGAAGCACTTGAACAAGAAACGAGTTGTTATGAAACAGAAGTTGAACAATTACAAGCGCAGCAAACAGTACAAACGCAGCAATTAAAAGCAATAGAAGTTCATTTTCATGCAGCGAAATCTGTTAATGAAAAATTCAAAGATTTAGAGCAGAAACAAGAGCAACAAACAACTTTACAAGAGAATCGTGCGCAAATAGAAATGCAGGAACAGCGTTTTAAACATGCAGAACAAGCAAAACGATTATTGCCATTCGAACAGTGGTATGAAGAAGCAGTACAAAGTGAACAAAATGCTGAACAATTACTGAAGCAAATAGTTGTTAAGAAGGAAAAGACGGCTGAAACCTTTGGACTTGCACAGGAGAAATATGAAGAATTAAAGGGCAGGGAGTCTGTACGTGAAGAAGCTAAGAAAAATGTGCAAAGATTGGAAGAGTTACAGCCAATTATTGCTTCATTGGCAGAGAAAAAATCAACATTGCAAAAAGCAGAGCTTCAGAGTGAAAAATTCAAAGCAGGTGTTCATAAGCTTGAGCAACAGCTAGAAGGACAAATATCGCAAAAACAACAAATAGCTGAAGAACTACAGCAGTTAGAAGTAGCACTTGAACAATATGTAGTAAAAGTGGAAGAACTAACAAACATGCGAGAAGATGCGAAAGTCTTAAAGCAAGCATATGATGTTTGGAAAGAAAAACAAACATATGAACAAGAAAAACAAGCTGCTTGTCAAAGAATGGAAATAGCTGTGAAAGCGTATGAAGATATGGAACGCCGCTGGCTAAACGAACAAGCAGGTGTGTTGGCTCTTCATCTTCATGACGGGGAATCCTGTCCAGTATGTGGTAGCATGAATCACCCGAAGAAAGCTACAGAATTGGGAGATTCCATCGATGAGAAGCAGCTTAATGAGCTGCGAGAAAATAAGAATGTTGCCGAAAAATTGCACGTTCAATTAGAAGAAAAATGGAATTTCTATCGCTTGCAATATGAACAAGTAATAGAAGAAGTCGTGAAGCGTGGATATCGCTCAGAAGAATTAGTTGAAACATATCGAGAATTGGTACAAAAAGGAAAACAACTAGCAGCTGAAGTAAATACATTAAAAGCAAGCGAAGAAAAACGTAAACAATTGGCTTCAAGTCTAAAAGGATTAGAAGAACAATTAGAAGAGTTACAGAAGCAAAAACGTGAAGCAGAGGCTATGCAGCATCGCACTGAAATAGAGTGTATAGAAATTCGTACATCTTATGAACATGATCAACAAAAAATCCCTGAAAGCTTACAAACGTTAGAAGCATGGAAACAGCAATTTAACAATGCTATTAAAGAACTTCGTCTGATGGAAGATGAGTGGAAGAAAGTACAAGAAGCTTATCAACATTTGCAAAATGAAAATATACGTGTACAAGCTGAGTATGATGGGGCTGTGAAGCAAGTAACTCATACAAAAGAAAAGAAAGAAGAAACTTTACTTCGTTTTACGACAGAGCTAAAGCAAGGTGGATTTATTGATCAACAAGCTTATAAAGAAGCAAAATTAACAGATGTAGAAATGAAACATCTGCAAGATCAAATTCAAAAATACTATTCATCTCTTGAAGTATTAGCGAAGCAAATTGAAGAACTAACAAATGAATTAGCCGGGAAAGAATGGACGGATATTACAGTTCTAGAAGAGCAGATGAAAGAACTAGAAATTCAGCTTGATATTACAAAAGAAAAGCGCCAGCGTGCTCAAAGTGCAGTTGCATACATTTCTGATTTACATGAAAATATTAAACGAATTGATGAACAAATTCATGAAGAAGAAAAAGCTTTCCAAGAACTTGTTGATTTATATGAAGTCATGAAAGGGGATAACGAAAGCCGTATTTCCTTTGAGCGTTACATTTTAATTGAGTATCTAGAACAAATTGTTCAAATTGCCAATGAAAGACTTCGTAAACTATCAAATGGACAATTTTATTTAAAACGAAGCGAACGAGTTGAAAAAAGAAATCGACAAAGTGGGCTAGGGTTAGATGTATATGATGCATACACAGGCCAAACACGTGACGTAAAAACATTGTCCGGCGGAGAGAAATTTAATGCATCGCTTTGTCTAGCGCTTGGTATGGCAGATGTGATTCAAGCGTATGAAGGCGGTATTTCTATCGAAACGATGTTTATCGATGAAGGATTTGGCTCACTTGACGAAGAGTCACTAACAAAAGCAGTCGATGCATTAATAGACTTACAAAAATCAGGACGATTTATCGGTGTGATTTCGCATGTACAAGAGTTGAAAAATGCAATGCCGGCAGTGCTTGAAGTAACAAAGCAGAAGAATGGTTGTAGTCAGACGAGGTTTGTGGTGAAGTAACAGTCTCTCTAACGCTTTTGTTACAAAAGAGGGGATGTTTATCAATCCTTTAGATAAAGATTCTAGTGTGTTGTATTACAAAGACATTGTTTTTGTAAAATCATTAGAGCAACCAAACTGTGATGAATTAAAAGAAGTACTTACAAGACGGATTAAGAATTCCTTTGATATGATGGAACTTTCAGAATCAACAATTACATTTGAAGAAATGGTTGTAAGAGTATAAGAAAAAGAGTCAGCTTAGGCTGGCTTTTTTTTGTATATTGTATTACAACAGTGAAATAACTTACTTGGAAATTTAATAAGAGAGAAGAAGTGAGTAGAACTACCCATCAATACCCACTATGAAAAAATATCAATATAATTTTATGGCGGATTAGTTTAGAAAAAAGATGTAACTAGCCATTTTTAAATAAATTCGGAGTTCTTAATAAAATTTTTCAGAAATTTATTGAGAAATTTCATGGTTAATCAAATGGGTTTTATTGTAAAATAAAGGTTTTTATGTAATTGATGATGAATTTTGTGATAGTTAATTAGGAAATTTGAAAGTTCCATTTTAATTTTTTGATCTGTTATTTTGACAGAAATTAGGATTAGAAAAGGCTATATTTACAATGAAAGTAAAGACTGATTTATGTAGATAAGTATGGAAGTATAATGAAATGTTTTATCTGAAAAATAAAAAAAGATTGACAAACTTATTGAGAAACATTATCATTTCGGTGTAATAAAAGAAAATGAAAATCATTATCAATCAATCGTTTATGAGTATTATCTAGGTTAGTGTGGAAAAATTAAGATTAAAATACACTTGACTGATCAGTTTACTATGTGTATTATTTTTTGTGAAAACATTAATTGATAATGATTATCAATATCATATTGTGTTTTTCTATATGGGGTTCGTCTTTTGCAAGACAGAAGTATATAAGAATCTAATAGATTCTTGCAAAGAAAGGAATTGAGAATATGGACCTTAGGGAGTTTGATGGGAAAGTTGCTTTAGTTACGGGTGCAGCACAAGGAATTGGGGAGACTGTAGCGAATATGCTTGCGGAAAGAGGAGCAAAGGTTGCAGCGGTTGATAAAAATATTTTAGGTCTCAATAAGCTTTCCGATTATCATGCAACCAGGGGCAGCTCGTTGAAAGCATTCGCTTTAGACGTGAGTGATAGTTCTGCGGTGGAAGACACAGTAAATCAGATTGAGGATGCAATGGGGCCGATTGACGTTCTAGTAAACGTTGCGGGTGTTTTGAAGATGAATGCAATTCACTCTTTAAGTGATGAAGATTGGGACAAGACTTTTTCTGTAAATGCTACAGGAGTGTTTTATGTATCCAGATCGGTAAGTAAACGTATGATGTCACGTAAATCTGGTGCGATTGTGACTGTAGGGTCAAACGCAGCAAGTGTTCCTAGGATGGAGATGGCTGCGTATGTAGCGTCGAAAGCTGCTGCAACGATGTTTACCAAATGTCTTGGTCTTGAACTTGCGGAATATAATATTCGCTGTAATTTAGTTTCTCCTGGTTCAACTGAGACAGAAATGCAGCGCCTACTTTGGAAAGATGGAAATGGAGCTAAAAACATTATTGCAGGCTCACAAGATACATATAGATTAGGAATTCCATTAAAAAAAATAGCAACGCCTTCTGAGATTGCTGAAGCCGTTCTATTTTTAGCCTCAGATAAAGCAAGTCATATTACAATGCATAATCTATGCATTGATGGCGGTGCTACTTTAGGAGTTTAAATGAAATATAGGAGGTTTAAAATAATGAATCATACAACTGCTTTAAAGGAGTTAGCAACAAAATTACTAGATGATTATAAAGCTGGATCTTCATTCTTTTTTGCTTCACCGTACCGCACAATACTTGCTGAGGGAACATTTGCTACGGTGAAACATAGTCAGGCAGAAAATTTTCCTGAGATGGTTCATGCTGTACTAAATAACGCGAAGCAAGCTGGGCACCATAATCCTATTGTTGTAGGAGCGCTACCTTTTGATCGCACCGAAGCGGTACAGCTCGTTGTACCTCAAGAGAGCAGGCTAGCAGAGCGTCTACAATTTGATTTTACAGATCGAATGCAGCAATTACCTGCACTTACATATGAAATGAACCCTATCCCGGCACCTGCAGAATATATGCGCGGTGTAGAGCAAGGGGTAGCGAAAATAAAGAGCGGTGACCTAAAAAAAATCGTTCTATCTAGATCACTAGATTTAAAATCTCCAGAAAAGGTTGATATTCAAAAACTGCTTCGTGATTTAGCACAGCACAATCAACATGGGTATACGTTTGCGGTAGATTTACCCAAGAGTGAAGAAGGAGAGAGTTGTGATGTTTCATCAAAGCGTAGTCGTACACTTATAGGAGCGAGTCCAGAGTTACTTGTTTCACGGAGTGGAATGCAGGTCATTTCTAATCCACTTGCAGGATCTAGACCTCGTAGTGAAGATCCTGTAGAAGATAAAAGACGAGCAGATGAGTTGCTTTCTTCGGCTAAAGATTTACATGAACATGCTGTTGTTGTTGAAGCAGTAGCTGCGGCGCTTCGTCCGTACTGCCGCACATTACATGTTCCAGAAAAGCCATCATTAATAAATAGTGAAGCAATGTGGCATTTATCTACTGAAGTAAAAGGAGAATTACTTGATGCATCAGTGTCTGCGTTAGAATTAGCACTTGCACTTCATCCTACACCAGCAGTTTGTGGAACTCCGACAGAAGAAGCTCGTGAAGCTATTAACGAAATTGAGCCGTTTGATCGCGAGTTTTTCACGGGAATGCTTGGTTGGAGCGATTTGAATGGTGACGGTGAATGGATTGTTACAATTCGTTGTGCGGAAGTTGAAGAGAATTCACTTCGTTTATTCGCAGGAGCCGGTATTGTTGCGGAGTCAAAACCTGAAGATGAGCTAGCTGAAACATCAGCTAAGTTTCGCACAATGCTTCGGGCTATGGGATTAAATGATGAATTTTTGAAATAGAAGTTATAGGGGGATAAATGATGTTAACAGGATGCCGTGAGTGGCCAAAAGAGTTTGCAGATCGATATAGAGAGAAAGGTTGCTGGCGCGGAGAGACCTTTGGAGAGATGCTGCGAGAACGTGCAATGAAACATGGTGACCAGATTGCAGTGACAAGTGGCGAAAATCACTTAAGCTATAGTGAACTGGACAAAAGGGTGGATCGCTTAGCTGCAGGATTTCTAAATTTAGGAATTAAGCAAACGGATCGAGTGGTTCTTCAGTTACCAAATATTACGGAGTTTTTCGAAGTCTGCTTTGCGCTGTTTCGAATTGGTGCACTTCCAGTTTTCGCTTTGCCGTCACACCGAAGTAGTGAAATAAGCTATTTTTGTGAATTTGCTGAAGCGACTGCTTATATTATTTCTGATAAACAACTTGGATTCGACTATCGAAAACTTGCAAGAGAAGTAAAAGAAAAAGTTCCAACGCTGCAACATGTAATCGTTGTGGGAGAGGCGGAGGAATTTGTAGGAATTCGTGATCTTTATATGAATCCGGTCAATCTGCCAGAAGTAAAATCTAGCGATGTAGCTTTCTTGCAATTATCAGGCGGAACAACAGGGTTATCTAAATTAATCCCAAGAACACATGATGACTATATTTATAGTTTAAGAGTGAGTGCTGAAATTTGTAAACTGGACCAAGATAGTGTGTATCTTGCTGTCCTTCCAGTTGCACATAACTATCCCCTTAGTTCACCAGGAATTCTCGGAACGTTATATGCTGGAGGAAGAGTTGTTCTAGCTTCTGGAGGAAGTCCTGATGAAGCGTTCTCTCTTATTGAGAAGGAACGTGTCACGATTACAGCACTTGTGCCACCCCTTGCAATGGTATGGCTGGACGCAATAGTTTCACGCAATAATGATTTATCTAGCTTGCAAGTTTTACAGGTAGGCGGCGCAAAGTTTAGCGCGGAAGTGGCCAAGCGTATAGGTCCGACATTCGGTTGTACATTGCAACAAGTATTTGGTATGGCAGAAGGACTAGTAAATTATACAAGACTTGATGATCCGGAAGAAATCATTATTCATACACAAGGAAGACCAATGTCAGCGTTCGATGAAATACGTGTAGTTGATGAAGATGATAATGATGTGAAGCCAGGACAAGTTGGAAGTTTATTAACTCGCGGGCCATATACAATCCGTGGATATTATAAAGCTGAAGAACATAATGCGAAATCCTTTACTTCGGATGGTTTTTATCGCACAGGGGATCTTGTGAAAATCAATGAGCAAGGTTACTTAGTAGTGGAAGGGCGCGATAAGGACCAGATTAATCGTGGTGGTGAGAAGGTTGCAGCTGAAGAGGTTGAAAATCATTTGTTAGCTCATTTGGCTGTGCATGATGTAGCAATTGTGTCTATGCCTGATGACTATTTAGGGGAGCGTACTTGTGCTTTTGTAATAGCTCGCGGGCAAGCACCTACTGCCAAGGAGTTGAAAATATTTTTAAGAAATCGAGGAATTGCAGCATACAAGATTCCAGATCGCATCGAATTTATCGACTCATTTCCACAAACTGGTGTTGGAAAAGTGAGTAAGAAAGAATTACGAAAAGCAATTGCTGAAAAATTAAAAACTACTATCAATTCGTAGAGTTTAAATATTATTCATAATTCGGAAGGAAGTGATTAGATGGCTATTCCAGCTATCTCAGTATATCCAATGCCATTAGAGTCAGATTTACCAAATAATAAAGTAACGTGGAAGCCAGATCCAAAACGAGCAGTTCTTCTAATTCATGACATGCAAGAGTACTTCTTGGATGCATATCATGCAGAGGAATCACCAAGAGTAGAACTAATTTCAAATATACACTTGATCAGAAAAACATGTAAGGAACTTGGTGTTCCAGTCGTTTATACGGCACAACCAGGTGGCCAAACGTTAGAGCAAAGAGGATTATTACAAGATTTCTGGGGATCAGGCATTCCTGAAGGGCCTCATAAACAAAAAATTGTAGATGAGCTCACTCCTGATGAGAATGATATTTTTCTTACAAAATGGCGATACAGTGCCTTTAAGAAAACAAATCTTCTAGAAATTTTACAGGAACAAGGGCGCGATCAGCTTATTATTTGCGGAGTGTATGCACATATCGGATGCCTCTTAACAGCATGTGAAGCATTTATGGATGGAATACAACCATTTTTCATTGCTGATGCGGTTGCTGATTTTTCACAAGAACATCATAAACAAGCTTTGCAGTATGCATCTGATCGATGTGCAGTGACTACAATGACAAGCTTATTAGTAGCAGATTTACAGAGTTTAACAGAAACTTCTAAGGTAGAAGAGAATATAGGATTCACAATACAATCAGTGCGTGAACAAGTTGCTGAATTGCTTCGTGAATCACCAGCAGATATTGGGGATAATGAAGATTTATTAAATAGAGGGCTCGACTCAGTTAGAATTATGAGTTTAGTAGAGCAATGGCGCCAAGTAGGTGTAGAAGTTACATTCGCAGATTTGGCTGAGCGTCCAACAATTTATGACTGGTTTCATTTGGTGTCCTCTCAAAAGGAAAAGGTGCTGTCAAATACAGATAGATAAAGGAGTAAATACGAATGTCTCATTGTCAAAAGGTTCGTCATTCATTGTCAGGTGCGCAAACGGGCATGTGGTTTGCGCAGCAACTTGATCCAGAAAATCCAATTTATAATACAGGTGAGTATATAGAAATACAAGGTTCAGTTGATGTAAAAACATTTGAATTAGCTGTGCGTAAGGTTGTAATGGAAGCTGAATCTTTACATGTCCACTTTGAAGAAGATGAGAAAGGGACATGGCAAGTTATTGATACTTCTCCTAAATTTCATATGCATATTATCGATGTGAGTAAAGAGGAGAACCCTCAAAAAGCCGCTGAAGCTTGGATGGAAGTAGATTTATCTACACCGGTTAATCTGAAAAAGGACAAGCTTTATACGGAGGCACTTTTTAAAATCGATTCGAATCGTTTCTTCTGGTATCAGCGCATTCACCACATTGTGATGGATGGCTATGGCTTTTCGTTACTTGCAGGACGAGTAGCAAAAGTATATACGGCATTCATGAATAATCAATCGTATGATGAGAGACCATTTGGTTCTTTACATACCATTTTAGAAGAGGACGCTACATATCAGGCGTCAGAGCAATTTGAGAAAGATCGTAGCTTTTGGTTAGAACGATTCCAAGATCAACCAGAAGTAGTAAGTTTGGCGGAACGCGCTCCTAGAACATCGAAGGAATTTCTTCGCCAAACAGCACATTTGTCTCGTTTAAGTACAGAATCCTTAAAAAAGGTTGCACATGATTGTAAAGTGAACTGGCCGGATCTTATCATCGCTGCAACTGCTATCTATATACAAAAGTTAACAAGTGCGGAGGATGTAATTTTAGGTTTACCAATGATGGGACGTTTAGGGTCAGTGTCAATTCATACTCCTGGTATGGTTATGAATGTTGTTCCACTTAGATTGTCTATAAGCTCTAATATGAGTTTTGCTGAGGTTGTAAAGCAGGTTTCTAATGAAATTCGTAATATACGTCTGCATCATAAGTATCGTCATGAAGAATTACGCCGAGACCTTAAATTATTAGGAGAAAATCAAAGATTATTTGGCCCGATAATTAATGTCATGCCATTTGATTATAGTCTGAGTTTCGCAGGAAATCATGGTGTTAAACATAATCTTTCAGCAGGTCCGGTTGATGACCTTTCAATAAATGTGTCAAATGAGTTTGGCGGAAATGGCTTCAGGATTAATTTTGATGCAAACCCTGAAGTATATGGCTTAGAAGAGTTACTAACTCATAAAAAGAGATTTATGAATTTTCTGGGAAATATTTCAGATCTTCAGGTAGATTCACCGATTGGCAGACTAGAACTCTTACTTCATGAGGAACGCAAGCAAGTTTTAGTAGAGTGGAATCAAACTGCGAAAGAAAGTTCATTCGTAAGTGTACCTGCTCTCATTGAAAAACAAGTAAGTAAATCTCCTGACTCTGTTGCTGTAGTATGTGATGGAATAGAACTTACTTATAAAGAATTAAATGAACAGGCAAATCAACTTGCTCATTTCTTGTTAGAACAGGGAATTCAATCTAAGCAATTTGTAGCGTTAGCATTTCCAAGATCTGTAGAAATGGTTATCGGGATGTTAGCAGTTCTGAAGACGGGAGCAGCGTATTTACCAATTGACCCAGAATATCCAGAGGATCGAATTACGTATATACTAAGCGATGCTCAGTCTGCTTGTATTCTAACACATTCTTCTATTTTGGCTAATCTACCGAATGAGGATCATACACAAAGAATCGTACTTGATAATAAGGATACAAAAGAGCAGTTAAGAGGATATCCGAAAAATAATTTAGATTCATTTGATAGTGGATCACTTTTAAATCCTGCATACACAATTTATACTTCAGGTTCAACGGGTAGACCAAAGGGTGTAGTTGTGCCGATGCAAAGTTTAAGTAACTTTTTACTGGCAATGCAAGATCAATTTTCATTACATGTGAATGACCGCTTGTTAGCTGTTACAACCTTTGCATTTGATATTTCCGCTTTAGAAATTTATTTACCACTTATTAGTGGAGCAAGTGTTCAAGTTGCCCAAAAAGAAACGGTTCAAGATTCTTTAGCTTTAACAGAGATCATCCAAAAGAAAAATATTACAATTATGCAAGCTACACCAACACTTTGGCACACGCTTGTAACAGATTATCCAGAAAGATTAATAGGACTTAAAGTTCTTGTTGGTGGTGAGGCGCTTCCATCGAATCTAGCGTCGCGGTTAAAAGAATTAAATTGTCATGTTACAAATCTTTATGGACCAACTGAAACAACAATTTGGTCAACTTTCATGGATATGAATGAAGCAGAGAGTGGTACACCTTCTATTGGAAGACCGATTTGGAATACAGAGGTGTATGTACTGGATGCTGGGTTACAACCAGTATCACCTGGAGTGGTGGGAGAACTATACATTGCTGGTACGGGGCTTGCCCATGGATATTTAGGAAGGCCAGAATTAACAGCTGAACGATTTGTTGCGAATCCATTTGGGAAACCTGGTACACGAATGTATCGCACAGGTGACCTTGTTAAATGGCGTAAGGATGGTTCGTTAGATTATGTGAGCCGCGCTGACCATCAAATTAAGATACGTGGATTCCGTATCGAGTTATCTGAAGTGGAAACTGTATTATCTCAGCACCCTCATGTGGAGCAAGTCGTTGTAATTGTTCGAGAAGATCAACCTGGTGATAAACGTTTGGTTGCTTATATTGTACCTGATGTTGAAGGAAATCTTGACCTTGCAGAAATTCGAACATATGCAGCAGAGAGTCTACCAGGTTATATGATACCGGCAGCAATTATGATTATGTCTGAATTACCATTGACACCAAACGGCAAGATTAATCGGAAAGTGTTACCAGCGCTTGACTTTAATTTGTTTGTCAGTGAACGTGTAGCTAGAAATCCACAAGAAGAAATTTTATGTGATTTATTTGCGGAAGTACTTAGCATAGCGCGGATTGGAATTGATGATAATTTCTTTGAAATAGGCGGACATTCTCTGTTAGCTGCCCGGTTAATGGGACGTATTCGTGAAACATTAGGTGTGGAATTAGGCATTGCAAAATTATTTGAATCACCTACAGTCGCTGAACTCGCTAAACAATTAGATAGCACGCAGAGTGCAAGGCCAGCTATTCAGAAGGTAGAGCGTCCAAAAGAAGTACCGCTTTCTTTTGCACAGCGTCGTTTATGGTTCTTGAACTGCTTAGAAGGTCCGAGTCCAACTTACAATATTCCAGTAGTCATTCGAATGTTTGGTGAATTGAATCGAGAAGCTTTACAAGCTGCATTTTATGATATTGTCGATCGACATGAGACACTTCGAACTATTTTCCCTAACACGCTTGGTACGTCATATCAGCAAATTTTGGGGACCGCTGAGGCAAATCCTACTTTAATTGTTACGCAGACAACTGAGTCAGAATTACCTAAGGTACTTGCTGAAGCTGTAAGATATAGCTTTAATCTTGCAGAAGAGCCAGCTATTCGTATGGAACTTTTCGAAATAAATCCGGATGAACATGTGTTGCTTGTATTGTTGCATCATATTGTAGGGGATGGATGGTCATTAAATCCATTGTCAAGAGACCTAGCGGCTGCTTATCAAGCACATTGCAAAGGTGAATCAGTTCAGTGGAAGTCACTTCCAGTGCAGTATGCCGATTATGCCCTTTGGCAACAAGAACTATTAGGAAATGAGAGTTTACAAGATAGTCTTATTTCACAACAAATTGAGTTTTGGAAAGAAGAGCTGAAGGGATTACCAGATCAACTGGAGTTACCTACAGATTATCAACGTCCTGTGGAAACAAGCTATCGGGGAGAAACGATAGATTTTCATGTGAATCCAGAGTTACATGAACGACTATTAGAGCTTGCTCGTAAAAATGGTGTTAGCTTGTTTATGGTGTTGCAATCCGGACTTGCTGCATTACTTACACGATTAGGATCAGGAACGGATATTCCAATAGGAAGTCCAATTGCTGGGCGTAGTGATGATGCGCTTGGAAATATTGTCGGATTGTTCGTAAATACACTTGTATTACGTACAGATACATCTGGAGATCCTAGCTTTAGTGAACTATTAAGCAGGGTACGTAAAGTTAACCTTTCGGCATATGAAAATCAAGATGTTCCGTTTGAACGACTTGTTGAAGTATTAAACCCTGTGCGTTCGAGAAATAGTCATCCACTATTCCAAATTATGTTAGCTTATCAAAATACATCGGAGGCTACACTTGATATACCGAATCTAGAAACGCATCTTGAGATTAAGAGTGTTGGTTCTTCAAAGTTTGATATGACGATAGAAATAAGTGAACGTAGTACATCTGAAGGTCATCAGCCAAATGGATTACATGGTTTACTTGAGTTTAGTACAGATTTATTTAAGCGTGAGACAGCTGAAAAATTTGTGAGTCGTTTCATTCGTTTATTAGAAGGTGCAGTACAAGATCCAGAACAATCTATTGGACGTTTGGAAATTTTGGAAGAAGAAGAGCGTCAAACAATACTTGAAAAATGGAATGGTGGTTTTCAAATTGCGCCTGAAATGACGCTACCGGAATTGTTTGAGAAACAAGTTTACTTAACACCAAATGAAATTGCTGTCGTATTTGAGGACACTACACTAAGTTATACAGAATTAAATAAGAAATCAAATAAACTGGCACGTCTGTTAATTGAAAAGGGAGTAGGCCCAGAGCAAATGGTTGCTTTGGCGATGCCAAGATCTCTTGATATGGTCGTAAGTTTGTTAGCAGTTTTAAAAGCAGGGGCGGGATATTTACCGCTAGATCCTGATTATCCAACAGACCGAATTTCATTCATGCTAAGCGATGCTAAGCCTGTTTGTATGATTTCGAACAGGGAAGTGACAATAGAGAGTGAAGAAATCGAAGCGATTGTAGTAGATGATCCCAAAACAATGGACACATTAAACAAATATGGTGAAGAGAATATAGAAAATGTAGAACGAATACAGCCGTTATCACCTTTACACATCGCTTATGTAATTTATACATCCGGTTCAACAGGTAGACCAAAAGGTGTAATGATTCCTCATCAAAATGTTGTAAGACTATTAGGAGCAACTGATCATTGGTTCCAATTTGATTCAAATGATATTTGGACAATGTTTCATTCTTACGCGTTTGATTTCTCAGTTTGGGAAATTTGGGGACCGTTACTGTATGGAGGGCGTCTTGTTATTGTACCGCATACTGTAAGCCGTTCGCCTAGAGAATTTTTAAATCTACTTGTTCAGGAAAGAGTAACTGTTTTAAATCAGACACCATCAGCGTTTTACCAACTTATGCAAGCAGATCGCGAAAATGCCCAATTAGGGCAGAAGCTTTCTTTACGATATGTCGTTTTTGGCGGAGAAGCACTGGAATTAAGTCGTCTAGAAGATTGGTATAGTCGTCATCCAGAAAACACGCCTAAGCTTATTAATATGTATGGTATTACAGAAACAACTGTACACGTAAGTTATATTGAGCTGGATCAAAATATTGTATCCTTGCGAGCAAACAGCTTAATTGGATGTAGTATACCAGACCTTAAAGTATACGTATTAGATAACTACTTACAACCTGTACCACCTGGAGTAGTGGGGGAAATGTATGTTGCAGGAGCAGGACTTGCTCGTGGATATTTAGGTCGTGCGGGTTTAACGGCAGAACGATTTATAGCAGATCCATACGGAAAACCTGGTACTCGAATGTACCGTACCGGAGATTTAGCACGTTGGCGTCAAGATGGCACGTTAGATTATATAGGACGTGCAGATCATCAAATTAAGATTCGTGGTTTCCGAATTGAACTTGGTGAGATTGAAGCTGTTATGATGCAACATCCTCATGTTGAACAAGTTGCTGTCATTGTACGTGAAGATCAGCCTGGTGATAAGCGCTTAGTTGCCTATATTGTTCCGTCAGAACATGTAAGCATTGATACAGTTGAAATGCGCCAATATGTAGGGCTTAGTCTACCTGGTTATATGGTGCCGTATGCTTTCGTTATGATACGTGAATTACCTTTAACTCCAAATGGTAAGTTAGATCGTAAGGCATTACCAGCACCTGAATTTACGGTATCTACGATAAACCGAGGACCAAGAACACCAAAAGAGGAAATTTTATGTGAATTATTTACAGAAGTTTTGAATGTACCTCGAATTGGTATTGATGATGGTTTCTTTGATCTTGGTGGTCATTCCCTACTTGCTGTGCAGTTAATGAGTCGGATCAGGGAATCGCTAGGAGTTGAGTTAAGTATTGGTAGCTTATTTGCGGCGCCGACAGTTGCAGGGCTTGCCGAAAGACTTGAGATGGGGACGAGTCAAAGTGCACTAGATGTAATCTTGCCATTAAGAACAAGTGGTGGTGAGCTACCTATGTTCTGTGTACATCCAGCAGGTGGACTTAGCTGGTGTTATGCAGGATTAATGAAATCTTTAGGAAGCGATCATCCAATTTATGGTGTTCAGGCACGCGGTATTGCAAAAAGTGAAGAACTTCCAAAATCATTAGACGAAATGGCTGCTGACTATCTTGAGCATATTCGTGAAATACAACCACATGGGCCGTACAGATTGTTAGGTTGGTCTCTCGGCGGAAATGTTGTTCATGCAATGGCAACTCAGTTACAAAATCAAGGAGAAGAAGTTGAACTACTTGTCATGCTGGATTCTTATCCTGGTCACTTTTTACCAAATACAGAGGCGCCTACTGAGGAAGAAGCGCTTATTGCACTACTTGCATTAGGAGGATATGATCCAGATAATATGGACGGGAAACCACTTGATATGGCAAATGCTATTGAAATACTTCGCAGGGATGGTAGTGCATTAGCGAGTCTGGAAGAGGAAACAATTTTAAACTTGAAAGAAACATACGTAAATTCTGTTGGTCTTTTAGGAAAGTATGTTCCAAAACAATTCCATGGCAACATTGTATTCTTTAGATCAACAATCATACCAGAATGGTTTGATCCGATTTCTCCAGATACATGGCTTAGCTATATCGATGGGGAAATTGAACAATATGATATTGATTGCCGACATAAAGATTTATGTCAGCCAGGACCACTTACAGAAATTGGACAAGTATTAGCTAGTAGACAGCAAAGGGTGAAAGGGGTAAGTAAAGTATGACGAATCCATTTGAGAACGATAACTTTATGTATAAGGTGTTAGTAAATAAGGAAGGCCAGCATTCTGTCTGGCCAGCCTTTCTCGATGTACCAGTCGGCTGGGATGTTGTTTATGAACAAGATAGTAGACAGGCTTGTCTTGCGTATATCGAATTACATTGGAGTGATATGAAGCCAAAGAGTCTTCACTCACTTGAATGCGTTTCAGTAGGGGAGTAGTAATGAATTTGAAGCTGAATCCGAAAATTGTTGTTAGTGTTGTATATGTAACTGCTATGTTTATGGCTGCAATGGATGCAACGATTGTAAATGTAGCTCTGCAAACGATTAGTCATGAACTACAAGTTCCGCCTTCAGCAATGGGGACAGTCAATGTTGGATACTTAGTCAGTCTTGCTGTGTTTTTACCTATTTCTGGTTGGCTTGGAGATCGATTTGGTACGAAACGAGTATTCCTAATTGCCCTTTCTGTATTTACAGCAGCTTCTGCGCTATGCGGAATTGCTGATAATATTACTGCCTTAAATATATTCCGTATTATACAAGGTGCTGGCGGGGGATTATTGACTCCAGTAGGAATGGCAATGTTATTTCGAACATTTTCACCACAAGAAAGACCAAAGATTTCCAGGTTCATTGTTTTGCCTATTGCTGTTGCGCCAGCAATAGGGCCAATTGTTAGCGGGTTCTTTGTAGATCATATGTCTTGGCGCTGGGCATTTTATATCAATTTACCGTTTGGAATAGTAGCTTTACTAATTGGTGCGTTATTTTTAGTAGAGCATATTGAAAAAACTGCTGGGCGGTTGGATTTACCTGGTTTTATACTTTCTGCACCAGGATTTGCAATGTTGATATATGCAATGAGTCAGGGGCCATCAAAAGGCTGGGGTTCCTTAGAAATAATAGGGACAGGATTGGGTGGACTTTCGCTTATTATTCTCTTTGTATTTGTTGAACTTCGTGTGAAGCAGCCAATGCTAGATTTACGTTTGCTGCAAGATCAATTATTTCGGAATATGAGCCTCATTTCTTTATTTTCAGCTGCTGGATTACTGGGCATGTTATTTATATTCCCGCTTATGTATCAAAATGTGTTACATGCATCAGCGTTGGAAACAGGGCTCACCACATTTCCAGAAGCGATTGGACTCATGATTTCTTCACAAATTGTGCCTTGGTCGTATAAAAGGCTTGGACCACGTAAGTTAATCTCTCTTGGATTGTTGTGTTCAGCAATCATATTTGTTGTATTAAGCTTCGTGAATCAGGAGACAAATCCTTGGCTGGTCCGTATGCTACTGTTTGGCATAGGATTTTTCCTAGGTCATTCTGTAGGAGCTGTGCAATTTTCAGCTTTTAATAATATTCATCCATCTTCAATGGGGAGAGCGACAACCATTTTTAATGTGCAAAATCGTTTAGGTTCTGCCATCGGTGTTGCGATTCTTGCGAGTCTCCTAGCTGCTTTTGGAAATCATAATGTAAGTGAAGCTGGAAATGAGAGTACTAGTATTGTAGCGTATCAAATGTCTCTGCTTGGTGCAGCCATATTTCTATGCATTGCATTATTGTTTGCATTACGTATTCGTGATGTGGATGCAATAGCTACACCAAAGAAAAAAACGGAAGTCCAATCAAATGAATCTCATTCAAAAGCAGTTGCAGGTAAATAACTGAGGAAGGATCTACCCAGGTGTAATAATAAATCTGGGTAGGTTCCTCTATTACAATAGCAATGATAAAGTGAAACTTTAATCAGTTGGGGAGCTTCATCTCCCACTGATTATCAGCCCTCACGAATCGGGCTTTTACGGGCATTTGACCCCTTACCTAACTTCTTTGTTTTTGCCCAATTGGGAGGCGAAGGTCTTACTGCTCGTTAATGCGGGATAAAAAGTTAGAAGGGGAATCGCTAGTAAAGATATTTGTTGAAAGGCCGGAATAGATTTCATATTTTTTTAGTATACGTGTTGGATATGAAAAGGAGAGAATTTTTATGAAAGATTGGGAGATTGTAGATTCAGTACCAAAGCTAAGAAGCCATCATTGCCAAGTATGGTGGGCTCGAACTTCAGACTTGCAACCTTGGCACTATGATTTACTAAATGACACCGAGCGTGAGAAAGCAAATTTGTTCCATCAGTCTGAGGACCGAGCAAGGTTTATGATTGGCTGTGCAATTAGTCGATTGGTACTAGGAAAACAACTCGCAATGACCCCATTTCAAGTACCCATCGATCGAACCTGTTCAGTTTGTAAGTTAGCACACGGACGCCCGCAATTACCTGTAGGTATGCCGCAGTTATCTGTGTCACATTCAGGAGAACGAGTTGCTGTCGCGTTTACAACATCGACAGCGGTCGGTATAGATGTAGAACAAATAAATTCTAATATTGATGTACTTAAAATGGCGGTAGGGGTATTAACAGATATAGAAATCGCACGTTTACTGCAACTGCCAGTTGAAAGACAGGTTGAGGGATTTTTAACGTATTGGACACGGAAGGAAGCTATACTTAAGGCTACAGGGGAAGGGCTAATGATTTCCCCCTCTAATCTTACTGTATCGAATCCAGAGAATGTACCGGAACTCCTTGTTTTTAAAGAGGAGTCAACTCTTGTTGAAACTACAACTATGATGAATTTGCATCCTGGATCAGGATATATTGCTTCAATAGCTTTTTTAAACAAAGATGTAACAGAAATGAGGCAGTTTGATGCAGGGAAACTTTTGCAAAGTAGTAGATTTCTTACACATTAATGAGCAGTAACTGACTAGTTGATGGAAGTTTGTATCGATAATAGAACCGATACCTACCATAGTCATTTTCATATGAAGTAACTTTAAGAATATGTTCGTCTGAGTTAATACTAGATTATATAAATATAGAAGAGGTGTTAGTCATGTTAGTAGTGGAAAATAAAAAAAGAGAATTGGCTGATGCTACAGCAGTTAAAGTGGTTAAAGATCTATTGTTTTCTAAAGAAACGCTATCTATTGCATCTTTAGAAAATATTGTGAAAGATACAGTCCAGTTCAACGTTGTGGAACAAGAGAAGCTAGATCGAAAATATATTCCCAAGGAAGCGAAAAGCTTTTTTGATAAAAATGGAACATTTCTTTACAGAGTTTCATCTGTTAGCTATAAGGAGCAGGTGTTATCTGAAAATCTAATTTTTGCCGATACTTCACTTTTACCAATTGAAATTGTTAAAGAATTAGAAACTGGACACGTACCAATTGAAAAACTAATTGAGGAAATGGACATAAGAAAAAATATGTTATATCAAGGGTATCAACCTTCTGGAAACATTATTGAACTGTTTGATGGCTGCTTATTACAATCTAGTATATATCCTACGAGAAAATATCAAATCGTAAGTAACTGTAGGTGTTTATTTTATATTTGTGAAGTATATCATGCAGATAATATATATACGGTTATGAAATAAAATAATAAACCAGCCTAATTGGCTGGTTTATTATTATTTTACAGCTTCTTTTAATTCTTTTCCTGCTTTAAAGGCTGGAACCTTCCCGGCTGCAATTTGAATTTCTTCACCTGTTTGAGGATTGCGACCTGTACGTGCAGCTCTTTCGCGTACCTCAAATGTTCCAAAACCAATAAGTTGTACTTTGTCACCAGTCTGTAAAGCGTTTGTAATTGCATCAAATACAGATTGAACAGCTACCGAAGCTTCTTTTTGCGAAATATCGGCTGTTTGAGCCACGTTTTTAATTAATTCAGTTTTGTTCATTTTTTCACCCCTTATAAATATTTTTGTCTAGGTTTGTTTTTGTAATGAGTGATAGAACGTAGAAATATTGTTGAAAACATTGATAGAATCACATTGTTATCTTAAGTTCGGTGAAAGAAGCGGAATCCCTGCAAAGTATTGATGAATTTATTTTTATTACCTCTTTAGAAAGAAGGATTTGTATAGAAAATAATAAATTTACTATATAAAATAGAAGAAAGGGGGAAAGCAATTATGATTATTCGTACAAATCCAGACGAAATCATCTTAATTCGACAGCATGACCATGGTTTTTTAGCGGGAGAATTTGCAAAAAACTTTAGAAAAGATGTATTTGAAGACAAAACATATTTAAAAGAGTGTATTGATGCGATTTATGAACACGATAGAGGATGGATTGGCTTAGATAAAACACCAATTTGGAATGATGTAAAAGGTGTGCCGTATACGTTTATTGATTGTCCGAGCTCTTTGCGTTTTGTTTTTTATACGTTAGGTCTTAATGAGATTGAAAATGCAAACCCTTATGGTGCTATATTGTGTAGTAAACATTTTATATCATTTCCTCTTAATCAAGAAGATAAGGGAATGGTGAATTTCTATAAGCAGGAATTAGATCGCCAAAAGCAATTTTTGAAAACGCTAACAAAAGAACGACATGCCATGTTTGATAAGCATTATAAACTTTTGAAGTTTTGTGATGAGTTATCTTTATATGCTTGTATGAATGAACCTGGTGTAACGAAAAAAGAAGAAATTAATTTGTTTAAAGAGGGTTTTGAAGGAACTGAAATTTTTAACACTGTTACAAATAAACGGTTAACAGCTGAGTGGATAGATAAAGAAAAGATCCGAATTGCGCCGTTTCCCTTTGAATCAGAATGTAAGACACATGTAAGATATAAATCTATACAAAAAAATAGAATAGAGGAAATCGGTATTGTCAAAGCGGATGCGGAAGCCAAATTTCAAAGACAAGAATTACATTTTGTAAGGTAATAATCTGTGATGTAGGTGTACATAAAAAATCAAGTGAAGGGGAATCTGGTATGACGCATTACATAATAAAAAAATTTGATTACCATGTATGGAGAGTATATGCATAAAGAAATTATATAAGAGTGATACAAGCAAAGGGCATATCATTTCTATATGGGATACCCTTCGCTTGTAAATTTGATTAACTTGCAATCTTTTTATTTGAGTTTTTTAATTTCTCTGTTTGTAAGAATCGGTTTGTTTCTGCTACCACAACACCACTTAATCCAATTAGACCAATCAAATTCGGAATGGCCATAAGTCCATTAGCGATATCAGCGAATGTCCATACGATTCCGAGTTTTAAGTTGGCGCCAATTGCAATCATTACAATGAAGATGGCTTTATAGTATTGCACAGCACCTTGCCCGAATAAATAAGCTACACATTTTTCACCATAATAAGACCATCCTAAAATAGTAGAGTAGGCGAATAAAATGATTGCAATACCAAGAATCATGCTACCAGTATTGCCAAATACAGATTGGAAAGCAAGGGTTGTTGCTTCAACACCAGTTTTTCCAGATTTCCAGGCACCTGTTGTAATTAATACTAAACCAGTAATTGTACAAACGATAAATGTATCGAGGAAAGTTCCTGTCATTGACACAAGCGCTTGTTTGGCAGGTGAATCTGTTTTTGCAGCAGCTGCAGCAATTGGAGCACTTCCTAAGCCTGCTTCATTGGCGAATACTCCACGTGCCATTCCGATTTGAATAGCGGAAGCAACCGTTGCACCGATAAACCCACCAGCAGCTGCAGTACCTTGAAAGGCACCAGAAAAAATAAGTGAAAATGCTTCTGGAACTTGATCAAAGTGATAAAAAATGATTATAAGACCAGAAATCACATAAAAGAAAGCTTTAAGTGGAACGAAAAATCCAGTGACTTTCCCGATTTTTTTCACGCCACCTAAAATGACAATCGCAATTAAGAAAGCCATTAATATACCAGTTAAAGCAGGAGGGAACGAAAAGTTTATTCTCATAGCTTCTGCAACGGAATTCGATTGCACCATATTTCCGATTCCAAAAGAAGCGGTTGTCCCGAAAATAGCAAATAAAATAGCGAGCCATTTTTTCCCTAAGCCACGTTCTAAGTAATACATTGGACCGCCGGAATATTCGCCGTTTTCATTACTCACACGATATTTTACCGCGAGGATTGCTTCTGCATATTTCGTGGCCATACCGAACAAGGCAGTGATCCACATCCAAAATATAGCCCCTGGCCCACCAATTGTAACAGCTGTTGCGACACCAGCTATATTTCCCATCCCAATAGTTGCGGCCATTGCTGTCATGAGAGCTTGGAAATGACTAATATCTCCTGAAGAAGATGTGTCTTCTGATTTTCGAAATGCTAGTTTGTGAGCGTATAATAGTTTACTAAACTGTAAACCTTTTAGACGCACTGTGAGAATGATTCCAGTTCCAACTAGAAGGAATAAGGTCGGTAATCCCCATACGTAGTGATTGATTTGTTCTAATACTTTACTTACTGTCTCCATCTTTATTCTCCTTTTAGAAAAAATAAAAAACCATTTCACATGAAATGGTCTCTGGAGAAACAAGGAATAGAAAAATAAACCGATACAAATCGGCGTTTTCTTTCGCTTGTCTCTGTCCTTTTACCTGAGAGATTATCCGCTAATGCAGCGGATTTGCTCCTTCGGTGCTCTGTTTCCTCTGCACTATATGATAGGCGAGAGGGAGTCTCTCCAGAGATTCGTCCCCATGCAGTTCTACTTGTAACCAAGACCTGAGAGTTTCAAAGTTGAATCATCAACTTTTTGCCCCGTCGGTAGATCAATTGATCTTCTCCTGAATGGTTCATCCGAATTATGTGATTAAAAACTTAATTATATTGATATGAAATGATTTTTACATAATCAATAAACAACATTATAGGTTCCTTATAAATGAATTGCAATGATTTTTTATTGGAAGATACTTTTTAACAAAAGTTTTACGACTTGAAATGAAGAGAATTATTTCTGTGTAATCCCTAATATTTCTTCTATTTCATTTAAAGTGGATAACGCGATTACAATATGTTGGTCAGCAAGCCCTAAAGATTCTTTTGCATTATGTATACTTTCGTCTAACGGTGTTCCGTTTTTATCACTTTGTATAACAGATAAAGCGGCGTTTCCCATATAATTTGAAGCAGCAATAAATTCTTTTCTAAAGCTATTCATTTTCTTTTTTAAATTAGGATCATTCATATTGTTTTCAGCTTGAAAAGCATCCATTTTTGTAGCTAGCTCATTGTAATGATTAGCTACATTGTTCATTTTATCTAGTGATTCAGCTGTATTTATGTGGCTTGGATTTGAATTTATTTTAGTCCATGCTGGTAGCCATTCTCGCTCGACAATATTATCGTATTTTGTAGTAAAAAAATCGATTTGGGATTTTAATTCTCGTTGATAGATTTTTTTATCGATAGGTTCTTTTGTAGTTTGTATTTTTGTTTCTTTTGTGTAGTTCAAAAAAACAATAGCCCCAATGCTAGCGATAATTAGTATGTTAAAAAGCCAAAACCACCATTTTTTATAGAACGATTTTTTCATTTGGTATTTCCTCCTAATAGACAAAACACAAGATATATCAATCTATAATAACAAGTTACATAGTTGAAAGTTGTTGTATTTTGTCGAAAAAAGGGAAATGATTTGAGAAATAAATAATAATAGGATTATACAGTAAGAATTAGTAAAATATTAAATGATATTACTATTAATAACATATAGGGATGAGGTTTTCGATGGAGAAAAAGAGACGGAAAATATACTCTAATATTATTATGGTAGGAGTTTTAGGAGGGCTATTCGCGCTAATATTCATGACGAGAGAATCAAAAATTAAAGATTTTCCAGTTCCTATGTCAGCTATTCATATTGAAGATGACAATCAAGCAGATTATCAATACATAAGTCTAATGCCTATTTCAACAGTAAAGGGATGGGAGAACCTTGGAGAAGATGGGCATACTGTAGTATTTCAAAAAGGAGATAGGAAGGTGATTGTATTGCATTATCCAGGAGAAAATACGTATTATTTGTTTGAAGGATAGATTCAGATATTTTTTATCCTATTTCTTTATCATATTATTTTTAAAAAATAATAATCAAACTTTTGTATATGTGCTGAATCGGTTGCTAAAAATTATAGATTTATTATGAAAATACCTCTTTTATTAAATCATGTAGTAAATGTAAATACTGTAACAATTGTATCAAAATAGATAGATTTTTAGTTTTTTATTCTGAATTTTTTGATTCTTAATCAATTTCTATATAAAATGGGGATAACACTTTATATAGAAATGAGTTGATAGATTGTCAATTATTAAAAAAATAGGTCGTTTTTGTCCTGTGGATGATACGGGATACATTATAAATGATTCACATATCAATAAAATTCAACCAGTTTTTCTAGAGGTAATACAAGAAGTAAAGAATACGTGTTTTCAATCGTTACAGGATGATTTGTATAGCATTTACATTAGAGGGTCTGTTCCAAGAGGAATTGGAATAGAGGGGATTGCAGATATAGATACAATTATATTAGTTCGAAAAGCTCCTGAGGAAATAGATTTGGAATGGAGTGAAAATATAGAGCAACAATTGCTTCAAAAATTTGGTTGTATATCTGGGGTGGAATTAAGTTTTTATGCTGTTGAAGAAGTGTTACATCCCAGTCATTTTTCGTTTATAAGTTTTATGATTCAAACACATGGAGTATGTATATTCGGTGAAGATATAAGGTCACAGCTACCTAAATATAAAGTAAGTCAAGAATTAGCTCGTGAACATCTTATACATTTACAGTCACAAATCGAACAAGCTTGTGAAGAGTTAATTCATAATAAAGGCAGTGATGATATAACCGATTGTTGTCGCTGGATTATGAAGATAGTAGTTAGAGCGGGATTAGCATTAACAATTGATAAAGAAGGGCTTTATTCTAGAGATCTTTATCCAGCGTATGAGTTGTTCAGTAAGCATTTTCCAGAGCAAGAACAAAATATGAGGAAAGCACTGCAATATGCAGTTGATCCTATAGACGACATAACAGAAATTTTGTCTTTTTTAGAGTTATTGGGAGATTGGATGATAAAAGAAGCGAATTAGTATTTAAAAAACAATCAATTGAATAGATTGTAATTTTGTTATGTAAACAAAATGCTTGGTTTTTTAAATAGTAGGTGAAGAAATAGCAATCATTGCAAATGGAATACGGAATGTAGAATTAGGGGGATCTATATGTTATTAAAAATGATATTTTGTCAGGTAGAAAAAGAGAAAAAGGGTTTGTTTTCAGAGGCACAAGAGAAATGGAGAGGTTTACAAAATCTAGAGGGATTTCATGGACAACTTGGAGGCTGGAATGAAGATGAGGCCTGTGTATTTACTGTATGGGAAAACATGAATACATATCAAAAATTTATGAATGAAATGCATGATCCAATTTTTCATAATAGCAATCAAAAGGATACGTATGTATCTTGTGAAATAGAGTTATTTCAAACGCTATTTGATATAAAAGCTACTTCATTTACGAATGTACTTGCAAAAACTCCATTTGTCAGAGCAGCAGTTTGTGATGTGAAAAGAGGCAGGGAAGAGAACTTTTTACATATACAAGAAACAGTTTGGAATAAAGGAATGGAAAAATCAGAAGGAATGTTAGGCGGCGTTGTGGGAAGATCTCTTAAAAACTTCAATCGCTATGTCGTCCTTTCTTTTTGGGAAAATGAAATGTCACATCAGCGTTATGTGAAAGAAATTTTTCCTGATTTATATGAGTTAGCTAATATAACTGAGGATGTTGAAAATATAAATGGAAAGCAAGTTGCGTGTCTAAAAGAATGGTCAGTATATTAAGTATGAAAAAAGTGAATAAATGATGTTATATCTAGGGTAAATGCTTTTAGTAGTTATGGTTGTATGAATTGTTAGTTTGAAAGTAGAAGACGTACAGTGAATGTATTATTGGTATGTCGTTCAACAAGACGAATTCTTTTCTTTGAAACATGAAAATTATAGAAGACGCCATATACCCTTTCATGTTAATATATTTAAGTTATAATAGGAGGCTTACCCTTTTGTATTGTACGGTAGAAGCAGTGTGAGCTTGAAATTTTTAAAGAAAAGGATGTGCCTAACTTGCGTATAAATAAATTTATTAGTGAATCTGGAAAAGCATCTAGACGCGGAGCAGATAAGTTAATTGATGAAAGAAGAGTAATTATTAACGGAAAGATTGCAAAAATAGGTGACCAAGTACAACCAGGTGATGACGTGCGAGTAAATGGAGAGCAGCTTCGAATTGCTCGAGACCATGTGTATATCGCTTTAAATAAACCAGTAGGTATTACATGTACAAGTGAAAAAGCAGTTAAAGGGAACATTATCGATTTAGTGAATCATCCTTTACGAATTAATCACGTTGGACGTCTTGATAAAGATTCAGACGGTTTAATTTTGTTAACGAATGATGGCGATATTATTAATGAAATTTTACGTGCTGAAAATAAACATGAAAAAGAATATATTGTTTCAGTAGATAAACCGATTACGCCTGAATTTTTAAAACAAATGGCAGCAGGTGTGAAAATTTTAGGTACAAAAACACTTCCTTGTGAAGTAACACAGTTATCAAAATATGAGTTCCAAATTATTTTAACACAAGGGCTAAATCGTCAAATTCGTCGTATGTGTGAAGCTTTAGGTTATCAAGTTTACACATTAAAGCGTACGAGAATTATGAATATCCAATTAAATAATTTACCAGTCGGGCAATGGAGAGATTTAACAAAGAAAGAGAAAAAAAGATTATTTGCAGACTTAAACTACGAACCACAAGATTGGTAAAAAAGGGAGGGGAAATCCAAAAACATGAAAGTGGTTTTTGGTTTCCTTTTTTTATTTTATTGATAAAAAATATTTTTTGACACTTGCAAAAATAAAAGGAATAAGATATATTAAATAACAATTAATGGATGTTGTTTTAAAAGCAAAGAAAAGGACACGAGTTATTTTAAACGGTTATACAGAGAAGGAAGGAAAGCTGAGAACTTCCTAACGCAGTAAAATGACTTACCACCTTAGAGCTGTACTAGGGAAATAAAGTATCTAGTGCCGTGTAAGCGACGTTACCGCAAAAGAAGCCATTGTATGTTTAGTATGATGGGAATCTGGGTGGAACCACGAATATAAGCATATTCGTCCCTATTATTAGGGATGAGTATGCTTTTTTATATTTCATTTTATAATAAGCGAAGAAAAGGACATGAGTTATTTTAAACGGTTATACAGAGAGGGAAGGAAAGCTGAGAACTTCCTAACGCAGTAAAATAACTTACCACCTTAGAGCTGCACTGGGGAAAATAGAGTATCTAGTGCCGTGTAAGCGACGTTACCGCAAAAGAAGCCATTGTATGTTTAGTATGATGGGAATCTGGGTGGAACCACGGGTAAAAGCACACTCGTCCCTATTTTAGGGATGAGTGTGCTTTTTATTATGAAATGGAGAGATGAACAATGAGAGAACAGATGATTGAAATTATATTTCCCGATGACAGTGTAAAAGAATTTGTAAAAGGAATTACTTTAGAAGAAATTGCAGGATCAATTAGTAGTAGTTTAAAAAAGAAAGCAGTAGCAGGAAAGGTGAATGGTCAGCTTTTTGATTTACGCCGAAACATTGAAGAAGATGCAGAAATTCAAATTATAACTATTGATTCAGAGGAAGGAATAGAAGTTGCAAGACATACTTCTGCACATGTATTAGCACAGGCTGTAAAAAGAATATATGGCGATGTAAAACTTGGCGTAGGACCTGTTATTGAAAATGGATTTTATTATGATATGGATCTTCCAAGCAGCATCGCTGTAGAGGACCTACCTAAAATTGAAAATGAAATGCAAAATATTATTAACGAAAACTTGGAAATAGAACGAGTTGAAATCACTAGGGATGAAGCGGAAAAACTGTTTCAAGATGTAAATGATCACTTAAAGTTAGAGCTTTTAGAAGCAATCCCTGAAAATGAGATTGTAACAATTTATAAACAAGGGGAATTTGTTGATTTATGTCGTGGCCCACATTTACCGTCAACTGGCTACTTGAAAGCATTTCAATTAACTCATGTTTCAGGTGCATATTGGCGAGGAGATAGTAATAATCAGGTGCTTCAGCGTATATATGGTGTTGCGTTTTCTTCGCAAAAAGAATTAGAAAGTTATTTGCAGTTTGTAGAAGAGGCAGCAAAGAGAAATCATCGTAAACTCGGAAACGAACTTGAATTATTTATGTTTTCAGAAGAAGCACCAGGAATGCCTTTTTATTTGCCGAAAGGACAAATCATTCGTAATGAATTAGAGTCCTTTTTAAGAGAAATACAACAAAAACACGATTATCAAGAAGTACGTACTCCTTTAATGATGAATCAGGGGCTATGGGAAGAATCAGGGCACTGGGATCATTATAAAGATAATATGTATTTCTCAGAGGTAGACAATAAAAGTTTCGCATTAAAACCGATGAATTGTCCAGGACATATGTTGATATTTAAAAATAAACTACGTTCATACCGTGATTTACCAATCAGAATGTGTGAATTTGGTCAAGTACATCGCCACGAATTTAGCGGCGCACTAAACGGACTATTAAGAGTACGTACATTCTGTCAGGATGATGCACATTTATTTGTAACATCTGAACAAATAGAAAGTGAAATAAAGTCAGTGTTAAAACAAATTGACTATGTCTATAGAACATTTGGTTTTGAATACGAAGTTGAGCTTTCAACAAGACCTGAAGATTCAATGGGTGATGATGAGCTATGGAATCAAGCTGAATCGTCTCTCGAGAATGTGCTAAAATCATTAAATTATAATTATAGAGTAAATGAAGGGGATGGCGCATTTTACGGACCGAAAATCGATTTTCATATTAAAGATGCTTTACAAAGAAGTCATCAATGTGGAACAGTTCAGCTTGATTTCCAAATGCCAGAGAAATTTGACTTGAATTATATTGATGAGAGAAATGAGAAAAGAAGACCAGTTGTGATTCACCGAGCTGTTTTAGGTTCTTTTGATCGATTCTTAGGAATATTAATTGAACATTTTGGAGGAGCATTCCCAACATGGTTAGCTCCAGTTCAAGTAAAAGTAATTCCTGTTTCTACTCTAGTACATGAACAATATACAAAAGAAATGGAAGAAAAGTTAAAGCGTGTTGGTATTCGTGTTGAACGAGATGTCCGGAGTGAAAAACTAGGTTATAAAATTCGAGAAGCTCAACTTAAAAAAATACCATATATTCTTGTTATTGGAGATAAAGAAATGGAAAATGGATCTGTAAATGTGCGTAAATATGGTGAAGAAAGATCTGAAGTGGTTTCGCTATCCGCATTTATGGAAGGTATACAGGAGGAGGTTTATAATAAAAGTTCCAGATAATAAATTGTACATGTTGGAGCACACCACTTTTCATAGGTGGTGTGCTTTTTACTACCATAAAGAAAGTATTCAAAGGTGTTCGTTTTAAAAATCATTTTTAATCTGTTTATTTTCTACTTTCCATTCATTATTCTTCTTCTTAATCTCTAACGCTATATTTATTCCACTAGATTCCTTATAAAGGATATAACCATAGTCTAATTTAATATATGTCGAAGGCTCTCCTATACATTTTTGAGAACATGTTTTGTTAATTAATTCAAGTAATGATAGTTCGCTTGGATCCGTTTTACTTAAATGAATTAGTTCATCAATCTTAACCCTATGAAAACCCTGTAAGTCTAATTCAAAGATGTTTTCTAAAGTACCAATCGTATTCGTATTTATTGCTTCAATTATGTTCTTTTTTCTAAAACAAAGCCGTTTTCATAAAGAAACATCATATATCCGAACCTTGCAGTTATAAGTAACATAAGGAATAAACCAGCAATCAAGATTTGTCGCAGGCGTTTATTCACTATATTTTCGGAACGCTTCATTAAATTTAATCCTCTCCATGTTTACTTATTTTACATTATGTTTGTCCTAATATATTTAGAAGTGTTCGTCTCTAAGCGAAGGAGAGGTGGTGGGATTGTATTTTGTTATTTTTCTACCTTACAAAAGTGTAAGGTGAATGTAAGATAAATCGTAGGCAGATTGTAAATAAAAGTGAGAATATTAAGAAAGAAAGTCAGAAACTTAAGAAATATTAAGAATTTCCGTAGGAGAATGCTAAGAAATGTATGGGAAAGTAATGATATGCAAAATGGGATGGAGTGATAGGAATGGCAACAAATGTAGTGACTGTAGAAAGTGTGGAGAAAACATATGGTAAAAGAAATGAAAGTCAGTCAAAAGCATTAAGAGGGGTATCGCTTACGATACAAGAAGGGGAGTTCGTTGGGATTATGGGGCCTTCTGGATCGGGGAAAACGACACTACTTAATGTAATTAGTACACTCGATCATGCGACAGGAGGAAGTGTGACGATAGCAGGTACAGATATCACTTCTATGAAGGGAAATGCCTTATCAGATTTTCGTTCTCAAAAATTAGGATTCATTTTCCAAGATTTTAATTTGCTTGAAAACCTCTCAATCTATGAAAATATTGCTTTGCCGCTTTCGTTACAAGGAGTACCTTCAAGTGAGATAAGTGGGAAAGTAAATGAGGTTGCACAGAAATTAGATATTGCTGAAATTTTAACAAAGTATCCATCAGCTGTTTCTGGTGGACAAAAACAGAGAACAGCTGCGGCGCGAGCTTTAGTACATAATCCTGCTATTGTATTAGCGGATGAACCAACAGGTGCACTTGATAGTAAAAATGCGAAGAGTTTATTAGAAGCGATGCAAGATTTACATGAAAATCATGGAGTAAGTATATTAATGGTGACGCATGATGCATTTAGTGCGAGTTATTGTCAGCGGATTCTGTTTATACAAGATGGGCTACTTTATAAAGAATTAAAACGTCAAGGAACACGTGAGGATTTTTATCAAGAAATTTTAGGTGTGCTTGCTCATATGGGCTCAGCGACTGAATCCAAATAGGGGGCGAGAGCATGTTATTGAAATTATCACGTCATAGTATGAAAAAAATGCTAAAGGATTATCTTGTTTTACTTGTTGGTCTTGTTATTAGTATAAGTATCTTTTATATGTTTCAAACGATGGCGATTAACAGCCAATTTACAAAAGATAATAGTATGATTAACAGTATTCGACTTGTCTTTTGGGTCGGTGCGGTCTTACTTTCTTTCATTACTGTTTTTTATATCGTATATGCCAATTCTTTTTTACTCACATTGCGCAGGAAAGAGCTTGGTATGTATATGATGCTCGGTGCAAAGAAGAAAAAAGTAGCCCAGTTATTATTTATTGAAACATTTGGAATGGGAATTGTCAGCATTATCATTGGAATTATTGTAGGAATATTACTTGCAAGTGCAGCAGGGAATTTTTTAATGAATGGTTTAGAAATTTCTGCGAAAGGCTATGCACCATTTTATATGCCAGCAGTTTTTGTTACATGTGGATTCTTCCTGATCTTATTTATAATTACTGGATTTATCAATAGTATACGGTTATTACGGAAAACTGAACTTGAGTTACTTCGTGAAGATGAAACACAAGACGCAATAGAAAAGAGTAAACGCCGTGTTATCATTTTTACTGTAATGGGAGTGTTACTGTTAGGAACAGGATATTATTCTATATTGAACATAGATAAGTTACGTGAAATAGGTTTTATACTAGCAACGGGTGCTACAACGATAGGAACATATTTTATTTTTAGTTCATTGTTACCGTTGTTTGTAACACGGTTAAAAAGTAACAAAAAACGAAATGAAACCGGTTTGAATAGTTTTACATATGCTCAGCTTCGTTTTCGAATCAATAGTTTAGCGCGGGTGCTTGGGACTGTCGCGATGCTGATTGCACTTGGTGCCGGGGCAATGACAGCTGGAATGGCCTTTCAAAAAAATGTTGGTATTATGACGGATTTTTCTCGAGTTTACGATGCGGCAATTCATGACCCGAATGAAAAAGATGCAGCTGCATTAAAGGAAATGAACATTGTAGAGCAACGAACTTATAAGTATAAAGTGGATGGAGAAGCAGTCTATTATTTACGAGAAGATTTAACTGCAAAGCCGCCGCTCATTTCTGATCATCAAGATACAAAGAATGTAAAAGAGCCTGTGCGTAAACGTGTAAAAGAACCTTTAACTGAACCTTTATACACATCTATGGAAGCACCTGAGGCAGCAAGTAAAATTCCACATGTGCCAAGTGATTGGAGTGACGCAATTATAAGAGAAGTCCAAGTGACACACAATCAATTCAATGGGAAGCCTGTTCGAATTGCAGATGAGGAACATTATAAAAAAGTTCAAGGAACAGAGCATAATGTTACGCTCGTACAAGTAGACGATTTACAAAAGTATAAACCGTTGTTAATAGAAATTGATCAACGACAAAAAGAGTTAGTAGAACAAGCAACAGGTGGAAAAATAGAATTATATACGAAAATGACAACTTACCAATTTATGAATAGTTTCATGAGCGGTACGATGTTTATGGGATTCTTCCTTGGAATTGCCTTTTTAGCAATGATGGCAAGCTCTCTTATGTTTAAAATTTTAACAGGAGCTTCTCGTGATGTACGTCGTTATGAAATGCTTCGAAAAATTGGAGTACGTCGTAGTATGTTGTCACGCAGTATTTATAAAGAAATTTCATATCTCTTTATCTTTCCAGCTATCATTGGTATTTCACATATTTTAGTAGGACTTAACTTATTCCGTCTCTTCTTAGTTGATCCGTTTGTAAAAGTGTGGATGCCAATTGGAATCTTTCTTATTATTTATGTTGTCTATTACTGGATTACAGTTCAATTGTATAAGAATATGGTTATGCCAAAGGAACAAATGATAAAGTAGATGTTATTACTTTACAGAAAATAGTATTTAATTCTAAGCAATAATAAATGAACGTGTATTTCACGTTCATTTATTATGTTGGTGAAAATATTTTGACAAACTTCCTTTCAAATCTACAAAATGTATTTTACATTTTTTTGATATTTTGTAAAATAAAACTAATGATTAAGGGAGGAGAAATGTTATGTTGTTTCGAGTTGGGAAGTGGTGGGGGATTACATTTTTGCAATTATTTGCTGCATTGGGATGTATTCTTTGTTTAGGGGCACTCCCGCGCTTATTTAAAGGATTGGAAATAGACTTTGTTGGATATGGAAAAGCAATTGTGTATCTTGGTGAGAGATTACTTCATCCAGGGGAAATTATGTATGGATTTCGGGACTCTCGAACTCTATTTCCGCAAATTTGGATACATTATATGGAGACGATGCTAGTATTTGTTTCGTCTTTTCTACTATCGTTATTCATAGCGTACGTGCTTGTTGTATGGGTACTGCAACGTTCTCATGTTAGGCAACGCGTATGGAATGGGGTTTTTCTTACACTTGAAAGTATTCCGGATATTCTACTTATTTTATTATCACAACTTTTGGTAGTGATTATGTTTCAAAAAACAGGATGGATGCCAGTGAAGTTTGCAGGGTTTGCGGGAGAAAGGGTTCGCCTTTTACCGATTTTATGCCTCACATTACCGACAACGTTGTTATTTATTAAACTATTATTACTCCGTTTTAGAGAAGAGTTAGACAAAGATTATAGTATATTTGCAAAAAGTAAAGGGTTAAGTTTACGACATATATTAACGCATCATATTTCAAGAAACGTGTTACTTACTACGGTTTACTATGCGAAAACGAATATTTTATTCATGTTATCCAATCTTTATATCATTGAATGGCTCTTTAATACATATGGCATGTTTGTATTCGTAAAAGAAAATTCGAAAATAGAAGTGTTTACTGTGTGCTTAGTTCTATTATATGTTCCGATTTTTTTCTTATTTCGCTTATTGCATACGCTCATGCAAAATGTGATAAAGGAGCGTGTGTAATATGTGGCAAACGTTAAAACATGACATGCGATTTTGGATTGGCTTGATTTTTTTAAGCGGACTTATGCTTGTCAGTATCGGAAATACTCTATTTTTTGATGGGGAAATTCGGGAAGTAACGATGTTGTATAACGAAAAAGGACAAGTAGAAGCAGCACCTTTTCCTCCATCATCTCAGTTTTGGTTTGGAAGTGACAGTAAAGGAAGAGATTTATTTCAATTAATAATAGAAGGGGCAAAATGGACAATTGGTGCAAGTTTACTTGTTGCGATTTTGCGAGTAATCATTGGAGGAGGGCTAGGATTACTTCTTGGTATGTATAGTAAACGTTCTTTTTCAGCTATTTCTGCATTTTTTGATCCATTTAGTATTGTTCCTATGATTATGATTTCGTATTTTATGTTAAGAGAAGTTTTATTCTTTGAAAGTGGTACTATTCCAGCACCTTTCACAATGCGAGTTCTGTTTCAAATTAGTATTCTCACATGTTTGGCTGTGCCGACTGTTATGCTGTATACAGGGCAAGAGGTACAGCGTGTAAAACGAGAAGAGTTTATGGTGGCAGCAACTGTTCTTGGGGGGAGTAAATGGCATCAATTACGTCGCCATGTTTGGCCTCACCTTGTACCATCTTTTTTCTTACTTGTTGCCCAGCAATTTGTTAGTATGTTGCTGCTTCTTATGCACCTTGGTTTACTTCAATTGTTCTTTGGAGGAACAATATCATATAGCGGAGATGTAGATAGTGTAACGAAGGAGTGGACAGGGTTAATGGGACAAAATTTTCGTCATTTGACCACGCATACTTGGATCGTTCTTATACCGATGTTTTTCTATAGCCTGACGATTTTGGCAGGAAATCTTATTAGTAATAGTCTGCAAGGATCGATTGGAATAGGAAATCTGAGAAGAAAGAAAGTAGAAAAGAAAGAAGAAAAAGTTGAAAAGCAGATGAAAAGTGAAAGAGAAGATTTTTCCTTCTATCAAGAAGTATCTAAATAAAAAAGATAGATGAGAACAATCTGTTTTCATCTATCTTTTTTTGATTTTACAAAGGTGGTAAATCGAGTTTTCCTTCTTCAAATAACTCTTTTAACATATGCTTCGTATAACCTGCTGCTTGCCCAAATGTAATTTTGGCAGGCATGGGTGCTTCATTTACATCTACTACTACATCAATAATGCAAGGTTTATCTTGCTTAACTGCATTTTCAAAAGCAGGAAGTAATTCATCGATATGTTCAACACGGTAACCCACTCCGCCGCATATTTCTGCATATTTTGCAAAATTAGGGTTTGTTAAGTCTGTACCAAACTCAACATTGCCCATTACTTCTTGCTCAAACTTAATCATGGCGATTTTATGGTTATTTAATACAACAACGATAATTGGTAATTTATATTTAACGGCAGTAACAAAATCATTCATCGTCATCCCAAATCCACCATCACCACAAATTGCAAAGACTTGTTTATTTGGATAAGCAAGTTGCCCAGCAATTGCTCCAGGAAGGCCGCATCCAAGTGTTGCGAGCCAACTGGAGATGATGAATTGTTGGTTCGTCATCCGAAAATGACGGGCAGCCCATACTGTTACATTTCCAACATCTACTGATAAAATGGCATCATCATGAGCAACATGTTGCAGGGCATGCATCACTCTTTGTGGTTTAATTGGTGTAGAAGAGTCCTCTTCTTGATTATGCAATTTTTCTTCCCATTTTTTCATCAGTTCTTGATGATGTTCTAGGAATGAATGATCCTCATGTTTTTCTACATTTGCTAAAAACCATTTCAATGTTTTATCTGCGTCACCAGCTAATCCGATATCTGTCGCATAACGTTTCCCAATTTGAGCAGGATCCGTATCAATGTGAAGCGTTTTTGCTTTTTCAGGTAAAAAGCCAGTGAAAGGATAAGAAGTACCAACCATGATTAATGTATCTGCATTCTTCATTGCTTCGTAAGACGGTTTTGTCCCAATTAACCCTAATCCACCTATACAAAGAGGATGTTCATCAGGAATAATCCCTTTTGCTGGAAGTGTTAAAACGATTGGAGCACCAATGTGTTCTGCGAATGCAAGTAAAGAGTCTCTTGCATGTTTTGCTCCTTTTCCAGCTAAAATAACGGGCTTTTTCGCTTCATTTAATGCTAGTTTTGCCAATTTTAGATTCTCTTCTTGCGGGAAAAGCTCAGGCAATGTAAAAGAAGAATTTGTTATGCGTGCACCAGCCTCCACTTCAAACTTCGGAATATCATCTGGTATGGTAAGGACAGATACCCCTTTTTTTGTATAGGCCATACGAATCGCTTGATTTACAACCGCAGGGAGTTGTTCAGCAGACATAATTCGTTGATTATAAACAGCCACATCATCAAACATTCTTTCTAAGTTTACCTCTTGGAAAAAACCTGTTCCTAGTAAATCTGATTCCACTTGCCCTGTAATTGCGAGAACGGGCGCTTGATCTAGTTTCGCGTCATATAATCCATTTAATAAATGAATCGCTCCAGGCCCAGCAATCGCCATACAAACGCCAAGTTTACCTGTTAATTTTGCATAGGAAGCGGCAGCTAAAGCACCAGCTTCTTCATGACGAACTTGAATGAATTTAATTTTGTCTTGTTTTTTTCGAAGCGGTTCAATAATAGAATTGATTGAATCCCCAGGCATGCCATAAATATGATCAACGCCCCATTCGATAAGCAAATCAACAAGCGCTTCACCTGCTGTTTTACGAAACATAATAGATCCTCCTTGTGAATTGAGATACTATTATGTTTTGGAGAAATAGGTAAAATATACAAAAAATGAGTTCCTATTTTAATGATGGTCAGCGAAAAGAGTAAAAACGGTTATGAGTAAAAACCCACTAATAGACCAAGAAAGGAAGGGGAAAGGAGAAAGGTGTTTTTTCGCTTTCCATAACATTTCATGTATTGTCACATATCCTAAAGAACCGATTGCACTCCCCATTATGAGCCCTTGCAAGTGAATTGCTTTCCCGTTCATCATAATCCCAAAGAGTGTGCCAGTGCCGAGGATAATTGATAATAGCAAAATTGTTAATAGAAATGAAATATATTTATGCTGTGTAAAGAGAAAAGGAATGATTAAGGCCAACCCTTCTGGAATATGGTGTATAACAATCGCAAATAAGAACGGAATGGCAGTTTCGTTATGACTTGTAAAGGCAGCTCCTAATGCAAATCCGCTCGGCATATTGTGAATAAAAATAGCGAAGGAGAGAAATAAAAATGTTTGCCATGCTCGCTTGTCTTTTTTATGTATGATTGGGTGATGGCAATAATTATCTAGTAAACTCATAATGAATATACCAAGGGTAATTCCGAGCATAGGACCAATGACTTCATAGTTTGAAAAAGTTTCTGGAATGATTTCAAGTGATAATAATCCAAATAAAATACCACCACATAGCGCGTATAAACGGTGCATTTTTTCTTCAATAAGTTGACGCGTGGCGAGTCCGACAGCGCCGCCTAATAGTAACCCACCAAATGAAAAAAACGTAACGATCATCGGGATCCATAACCGTTCCATAGAATCACACTCCATTTTTATGGCCTTCATTTTCAGCTTACTGTGTGAAAGGAGAGATTAGTCCAAATTACTAGCAGGAGGAGAAAACACTGCTAGTAAATAACTTGAGAAAATTATTATTAAAGTCCTATTCTTTTAATAGAAGTTTACGTAAAAGAAAGTATATCGGTAAAAAGACGCTTAAATAAATTCCAAAATTCAATATGAACAATAAGAAATCAAATTTATCAATAAACAAATTATAATTAGGATTGATCAGGAAATATATTAGGTCGGAAATCATACTTGCTATCAAAATAGAACTGAAAATTACTATGAAGTATTTCATGGGGATCACTCCTATAAAATAATAATTCGTTACTATAAAAGTGTATGATACTCACGGCTTTAAATTCTAGCTACATAAAATGAATAAATGAAAAATGTAATAAAAATTAGTAGCAGTAATATTGGGGAGATATATCTTGAAACGCTATTTTATCAACAATGAGAAAACAGATATACATATTATAGAATAAGGAAGAATTGGCCTCATTCTTATTAAAAAATAGATGTTTGAGTTGAATGTAACTACTATTGTCATGTTACAAAAAAGGATTCCTTTTAAACTCAAGGAATCTTTTTTTGTTTTTGTAATGAAAAGTATGTGTTTGTATAAAAAGGGTATTATTACTTGTTATACCCTTTTTATATATTGAAAATGAGAATAGAACTCTTTAGTTGTTTAAGCTAAAGATGGCGTTAATACAAATAAAATATGATTTGCTTCATCACTTTTATTCAAAAATCGGTGTTTCACATTCGGTGGAATACGCACTACATCACCTTCGTCTAAAAAATATTCAGTTCCTTCTAGTTCTACGTACGCTTGTCCCTTCATGACAACAGCGATTTCTTCTTTTTCTTCGTGTGAATAATGGCTTTCCGTAGTGATTGCGTGTGCATTTAAGTCCATCATTAAGAGTTCAATACGTGCTTTCATGAAATCGGGTGTTAACACATCATAGACAATATGATCGTTATTTTCACGATATACCTTCTTACGATCTTTTTTTCTCGAAATGAGTGAATCTGTATCAATATCGTTAATAAAAAGTGTAAACAGTGGTACATTTAATGCTTTAGCAATTAATTCTAGTACACTTAACGAGGGATTTGCTTGTCCTCTTTCAATTTGGCTAATGAGAGAAGTGCTGATTCCTGCATAATCGGCAAATTCACGAATTGTCATATCGTTTTTCTTGCGATAACTTAATACGGTTTGACCAAGACGATGATTGATCATAGTAAAAACTCCTTTCCATCATAATGTATGTTTTAATCCTTTTGTGCTGACATACTGAACATAGACAATTTGCCCTTTCTTTCGTTACATAATCGTTTTATACTTATTTTTGTGCATTATAATGTATACATTTTATTATTATAAACGAAGCATCGGAGGATATAAAATTGAAATCACCAATTCTTTCTTATGCAATTTTATTTTTTGGTGTATTTGCTTTGTCAACTTCAGCAATCTTTGTAAAGCTAGCAGATGCACCAGCAGCAATCACAGCATTTTATCGACTATTTTTTGCAACAATCATGCTTGTTCCATTTTTATTAATCAGTAAAAAAAATCGAAATGAATTATGTTCATTGTCAAAAAAGCAGTGGGGACTTGGTCTATTATCAGGATTATTTTTAGCAGCACATTATGTTTTGTGGTTTGAATCATTACATTACACTTCTGTAGCAAGTTCAACGGTTATCGTTACATTACAGCCACTTTTTTCAATGGTGGGAGGCTACTTTCTATTTAAAGAGAGATTCGGTAAAGGTGCTGTTGTAGGTTGTCTTATAGCGATTGTTGGAAGTATTGTTATTGGGTGGCAAGATTTTCAAATTAGTGGTCAGGCTTTATTTGGCGACATATTAGCTTTTATTGCTGCTGGCATCATAACTGCTTATTTCTTCGTAGGCCAGCATGTTCGTAAAAAGCTATCCCTTGTTCCATATTCAGTTATTAGTTATGGAAGCAGTGCATTATTTTTAGGAATGTTTGCCTTTAGTCAAAAAATATCCTTCTTCAATTATTCCGGACAAACATGGTGGTCTTTTATTGGATTAGCATTTATTGCAACGATTTTAGGGCAAACCATTTTCAATTGGTTGTTGAAATGGTTAAGTACTTCAGTGATTTCAATGAGTATATTAGGAGAGACAATCGGAACGTGTATCCTAGCATATTACATTTTGGATGAAGTCATTTCTTTACAACAAGGTATAGGTATTGTACTCATCTTAATTGGTTTAGCTTTATTTCTGCTACAACCAAAAAAATAACGAATTATAGGATTTTGATTGAGTGTGGTCATTACTAATTGCATAATAATATTAAAATTATAAATAGGAAATCAATAAATAGTAGATATATTTGATTCTGTATTATAGAAATTCAAAACAGTAATCAAAAGTAATTTATGAATTAAGGGGGATAAAAATAACAGGGCAGGGATATGATTAGACACGGCCAAACAGACTTGAACAAAGAAGGAAGACTGCAAGAATTAGTTAATAATTGTCATGAGTGGCTTTATGAATGAGAGTGTTTACAGAAAAGTTAATTTGTAAGAGGAGCTAGTATGTGTGGAAATTATAAAATTCAATAGGCAAGATACTGAAGAAGTTATTAATTTGTTCTATGAGACAGTTCATTCAGTGAATGCAAAAGATTATTCGAAAATCCAATTAGATGTGTGGGCGCCTAAAGAAGAGAAATGCAATAAGATTGAAATTTGGAGAGAGTCTTTCATTCAAAATATCACGTATGTGGCCAAAATAAATGATACGATTGTAGGCTTTAGTGATATGACACATAAAGGCTATCTTGATCGACTTTATGTTCATAAAAATTATCAAGGAAAAGGAATAGCTTCGGCTTTAATTGATAGAATTGAAGCTGAAGCTAGAAAGTTAGAGTTACGAGAAATCAATACTGATGCAAGTATTACTGCTAAATCTTTTTTCCAGCGACGTGGTTACAATGTAGTTTGTGTACAAGATGTAGAGCGTAAAGGTGTTACCCTAACTAATTATCATATGAGAAAAGTAGTAGACCAAAACTAGTGTTTTAACGAAACAAGCAAGTAATCAGACAGTTCGATCTCTATATAAAAAACGAAATTGGATTGATATACTTGAGCCATTTTAGTCAAGTAAAGATGGTGTTTCCTATGTGATAATGTGGAGAAATTTAAGCACTATATAATAGTTGGTATTTTATACTTGTAAGTAACTAAAAAACCCAAAATAAGACCTTGGTAATAGGTCTTATTTTGGGTTGGAATTGTAAACAGTTAATCTAAATGCACGGTACAATTATATAACTCAGAATCCCATCCATTCTCTAGTTTTATAATTTTAGTTATTGATGTATTTTTAAGAGATTCGATCATATTTAAATGAGGTACTAGTTCTTTAAGCGTGTGCTTAATGAATGCTCCATGACTAACGATTAAGATGTTTTTGTTAGGATGTTTATATGTAATTTCTTCAATAAACGGTAATGCTCTTGCTTTAACACTTTCAGCACTTTCGATTCCAAGATCGAGCTCTCTCCAGTCATTTCCCCACTTTGAAAGTCGTTCTTCTTCAGTTGTTCCTTCAATTTGGCCGCCGCTCACTTCACGAAGTCTAGGGTCTAAATGAATTTCTATATTTTCAATGCTTTTTCCTATTGCTTCAGCAGTTTGCTTTGCCCTTAGTAAATCACTAGAATAAATTAAATCCCAATTTTCTGTGGCTAAACGTTCTGCTAGTTTACGAGCATCAGAGAATCCGTCCTGATCAAGTGGGATATTTGAATTCCCTTGCGCTCTACCTTCTTTATTCCAATGTGTGCTCCCATGGCGAATGATTCCTAGTGTTGTCATTTTGTATCCCCCTAATAAACAAATAATAGATTTATCTCAACAATTATATAACAATTCAGGAAAAAATAACAAATTGAAAAGTTAATAGGAAGGAGTGGTATTTTCTTTTTTTACTGGGTGTTTCATAGGGGGGATTAGTTACACAAGTAGGGTTAATTAGTTATACTATTAGGATTTTTTGCTTATGTTTATTATAGAATTAATCACAAGGTCAATACCTTAAAGAAGACGTGTTTTTTAGCTTGGACTTTAGAAAATGAAGGGAGTTACAGATGAAAGAAAAATGCGAAGGTATTGTGGAATGGTTTAAACAAGAAGAAGGATATGGGAGTATTTTATTAAGTGGAATAGATGATAGCCACGTTTTTGTTCACTTTAGCTCAATCGTACCTGATTCGAATAGGTTTCCAGATGGTTTTAGATATCTGTCAAAAGGGCAAAGAGTCTCATTTGATTTAATTGAAACACCTGAATTAAGTGATGGACAAGCAAAAACTGCTAGAAATGTTGTCATTCTATCAAATTAATTATGTGAAAATGAAATAAAAAACAACTTCAAGTAGGAATTTTGTGCCATAGTAAGGAAACTTTAAGGTGTATGAGTTGGGAAATGGGGGATTATGATGGAAGTTACAATTCGAGCAGTAGAAATACAAGATGCTAGAGCAATTCATCGTATATGCATACAAAATGATGTTTTACCTTATATGGTGTTTTTGCCCAGTATGCGAGTCGATGCAATGGAAAATAGAATTCGAAACTTAGCGCCTAATCAGTTTGAATTTGTGGCGGAGTATGATGGGAAAGTTGTTGGGTTTGTTGGTTTAACGCAAGGACAAGGACGAAGATCACATTCGGGAGATTTATTCATTGGTGTAGATAGTGAATGTCATAATAAGGGTATTGGAAAAGCTTTGCTGACGAAAATGCTAGATCTTGCAGACAATTGGTTAATGCTAGAGAGAATAGAACTTGGTGTTTTGGAAATAAATCCTGGGGCAAAAGCATTATATGAAAAAGTAGGATTTAGAGAAGAAGGTATAAAAAAGGGAAGTTTAAAAGCTCATGGTAAGTTTATTGATGAAATTATGATGAGTCGCTTTCGGCCTAATGGTTTAATTGTACATAATTAAAAGTTGGATGATTTTAAGAAAGGTGCAGAATTTATAGCGTAGTTACGGAATCTATAAAGAAGTTGTATAATAAAAACCAAAAAGTATGATATAAAATTATCATGCTTTTTTTGTTGCGGTGAGATTGTTAAGTTAAAACGGTTTATGTAGATTAATAACAATTGTAAAAAGAATAAAGGTGTCAGATTGACTTGAAAATGGTACTTTTACTTATTATGTAAATACTTTATACTAAAGTACATACATTTTAAATTGGAGCGATTAAATACGGTATGGAGATGAGAAAATTAGAGCAAATCATTGAAGTGAAAAAAGAAGAATTAGTTACACTAGTATCTAACTATGGATTTCAACATGAAAAGGTGCTTACAGTGAGCGAAGAACTAGACAAATTAATTAACTATATAATGTTATTGAAAGTATAAATATAGGTAGAAATAGTATGTACATTTTACGAACTTTGTCAGTTGCTAGTCGAGAAAGCTAATTTTTGGTTATAATAATAAAGGAATTTATTATAGTATCGGTTAGGAGCGCAGCAAGTATGAAAACAGTTGTTATCATAGGTGGAGGGATTACAGGCCTTTCTACGATGTATTACTTAGAAAGAGTAAAAAAGGATTACAATATAGATTTAAAATTAATCCTTATAGAAAAAAACGAATATTTAGGCGGGAAAATTCACAGTGTAAAAGAAAATGATTTTATGATAGAAACAGGAGCCGATTCAATAGTTGTTCGAAATGAAAATGTTATGCCGTTTGTAAAAGAATTGAATTTAGAAGATGAAATGGTATATAACGAGACGGGTATTTCTTATATTTATTCAAATGATACGTTACATCCGATCCCTGCTGACACAGTATTTGGTATACCGATGAGTGTAGAGTCGTTATTTAGTAGTACGTTAGTTTCAACGAAAGGGAAAATCATTGCGTTGAAAGACTTTATTACAAAGAACAAAGATTTTACGAAAGATACATCGCTCGCTGTATTTTTAGAAAGCTTTTTAGGAAAAGAGTTAGTAGAGAAACAAATTTCTCCGGTTCTTTCAGGAGTGTATTCAGGTAAATTGAATGAGCTTACAATGGCGTCTACACTACCTTATTTACTTGATTATAAAAATACATATGGAAGTATTATGAAAGGCTTTGAAGTAAATAAAAAACAATTTCAGGCTGCTGGAAATAAGAAGTTTTTATCATTTAAAAAGGGCCTTTCTACGATTATTAATCGTTTAGAAGAGGAATTGACTGAGACAGACATACGAAAAGGAATAACAACGACGAATATAAGTAGAGTCGATGATGGATATGAAGTTTCTTTTTCAAATCAAGAAACAATAAAAGCAGATTACGTTGTTTTAGCTACTCCACATGATGTTGCGCAAACATTATTAAGTTCTAATGAATTAGATAATGATTTCAAGAAGTTGAAAAATTCTTCCCTAATTAGTATTTATTTAGGGTTTGAAATACCTGATGAACAACTACCGGCGGATGGGACGGGTTTCATTGTATCAGAAAATAGTGATTTACTTTGCGATGCATGTACGTGGACGAGTAGGAAATGGAAGCACACATCAGATAACCAAAATTTATTGGTAAGGATGTTTTATAAAAGTTCAAATCCTGCTTATGAAAAAATGAAACATAAAAGTAAGGAAGAATTAGTTCAAGTTGCCTTATCTGATATTGAGAAAAGTCTTGGGATTCAGGGGGAACCGCAAGTTGTTGAAGTTACGGACTGGAAAGATTTAATGCCAAATTATCATTTGGAACATAACCATGCGGTTCAATCTTTAAATGAGAAATTATTAGCTATTTTTCCAAATGTATATTTAGCTGGGGCATCATATTATGGTGTGGGTATTGGAGCTTGTATAGGAAATGGAAAGAAAACGGCAGAGAAAATTGTAAAAGTATTGAATAATCATTTTGAATAAAGGAATTTTTATATTTTTGACGAACCCCCTCTCTAGTATAAGAGAGGGGGGTTCGTCTATTTTACTAAAGTGCCTATTGTTTACTATTTAACTTTGATTATAGTTTCTGCAAGTGTAGTTTTATTTTCGGAAATTGTTAATGTGACGTTCCCAGTTTCTTTAAATGAATAAGAGGGAAGTTGATAAATTTCTTTTATTTTATATTTTTCTTTGATTTCTGTTGTAGCTGTATTTTTTATTAGGGATATATTTGGTTTCCAAGTTTCTTTTTTACCAGAAGGGTAGTTGATTATAATTTGAGGATTTTTTAGATTTAATGTTTTCCAAGAAGCAAAATAAAGTTCAGCTTCTTTTTCTTTTTTGATTAATTGTTCTGAGAAGTAGCCGAATTCACCGATATCACCTGAAACGATATATGGTGTGTTGTTTATTTCAATGTTTAACAAAGAAGGTTGATAAGTCGTTGCATGATAAAATCCATAAGAAAGTGATAATACTGAGGTGATTACAAGTCCAATTATAAATGTCTTGAAGCTGTTTCCTTTGAAACTTGTCATCATCGCTGAGTTGGGTGTGAATTTCTGTGCGAATAAAAAAACAAGCAAAATGAACAAGAGAGCAATGCTTATAAAAATGTACATTTTCTTAAATCACCCCCATTAATATAACTCTGATCTTCGTGTTGAATAACAATTTACATTAATATTTTAACATTAATATCCAATTTTTTGTTTTATGAATGTAAAAAATACATTCATAAAACAAATTCTTATTAAGATAGAGGGAGTTACCTCTACCTTTAAATGAAGAAGCATTAATTCTTATTTTTATTTGTTAAGTTCATTTTCCATGTTCCGAATGTTAACAGGAGTTCGATTATTGTAACCATAATGATTGCAGTTATGGTTAAATCAGTAAACATAAGATTTGTGTTTTGTGTTTCTTGTCCAGTAAGTATTAAAAGCACTTGATTCAATGGTATGTGATTCATAAAACTACTTAATAAAATAAAAAATAATTCAGACTATTACTTCTGTTAGCTTAAAAATGAAGTAATTATTGTATACACATAATGAATTAAGAAAAACACTCGGAAAGCCTGTTGCATCGATTTTGAAAACAGGATTTTATTTATGATAAATCTTCTAATAAGAGATGGTTTTTCTGATATAATAAATTAATAGCAAGAAAGGGAGGGGTTTCATGGCATTTCCTGTTTTAGAAACAGAGCGGTTACGTTTAGTTGAAATTGATCAATCTTATTGTCAAAAAATATATGAAATCTTTTCGCTCGAAGAAGTCACGCGTTATTATGGAATGAATTTTTTTACAGAATTTGGTCAGGCTTCACGGATGATCGAATCTTTTTCAAAAAAATATTTTGAAAAACGTGCAATTCGGTGGGGGATTGTAGTAAAGGAAACAGGTACGTTAATTGGTACAATTGGATTAAATAATTTACAACTTTGGAGTAAACGCTCTGAAATTGGTTATGATTTACATCCTTTCTATTGGGGAAAGGGCTACGCATCAGAAGCTGCCCGAAAAATCATTACTTATAGTTTTCAGGAGTTAGGTTTATTTAGAATTGGAGCGATCACATACCCTGAAAATGTCACCTCGTGTAAGATGTTATCCAAAATAGGATTTCAGAAAGAAGGAATATTGCGCGGATATATTCAACAAGGTGAAAAACAACATGATGCTTGTATCTATTCGATAATACGAACGGATTTGGAAAAGAACCATGAGATATAGTATGTATGGTTCTTTTTATAATTAGACAGTAATGAAACATAAAGAACCCCTCTTACCAAAAGATAAGAGGGGAATGAAACCATTAACCTAATTTAGGTAATAAACGTTCTCCGCTTTTCATGTTACTTTTACATAAAGGGCATTTTGGCTCTTCTTCAAATGAAAAGTTCTTTCTCATCCATCCTAAACAATCCTCTGATTCACATTCCCAAACAGGGGTTTGTTCCGGTGGTACTTCTGCTACATCGTTCTTTCGATTGCGATACATGTGACCACTCCTTTTATGTAAAAATTTTTTAATTATATATTAAAAAGGCTGTTAACCGTGCAATGGTAACAACCTTTTTATTGTTTAAATTATAGCTTTACAACGTTTTTAGCTTGAGGTCCGCGGTTGCCGTCTTCAACTTCGAAGCTAACTTCTTGACCTTCGTCAAGAGATTTGAAACCGTCGCCAGTGATAGCAGAGAAGTGAACGAATACATCGTTACCGTCTTCAACTTCGATGAAACCGAAACCTTTTTCGCTGTTAAACCATTTTACTTTACCTGTTAATGTCATGGTAAATGCCTCCTAAAAATAAGAAAAATAAATTTCAATATGATCCGTCTTATTTCAACGAAAATAAAAATTCACATATTATCAAAAATCCATTAGGAGCACTTATTATCCTTAATAGATGCTTGATAATATGTAAAGTGAAACTTTTGTAAATTTGACCTTAAGACCTATCTTACAACAAATGGTGAGAAATAGCAAGTGTTGGAAGAAAACAGGAAAAAATAGATGGTTAGTGTTTTAATAACGCTACTAGTACAAGGGATCTGATTGTATTTCATGGATTCATTAATAAGGAAAAATACTCCTTTTATGTGCATGTATTATTCATAGTTCAAAATAGGTAAAAACATCTCAGAGGATTACTGGTGGCATTCTCTTTATTTATTGGAGATGAAATTTAAATTGTAAAAGTATAGAGAAAGGTGAATTTAGTGTAAAATAGGAAATATTTGAAAGAAGTAAGGGAGGAATAACTTTGAACAATAGTCGATTCAAAACAATCGAAGCAGCAAAGGAAGGGCGAAAAAAAGTACATCCAATTTTAGCGTTAATACTATCGGTTGTATTTTTAACTCTTGGTGAATTGTTTATGGTATTTCTGCTATTTCTACCAAAAGCAGAAACAACATTTATGAAAGCGCATTATAACAATTTGAATATGTTACTAACATTTGGCGGAGCAATTTTATTTGTATTTTTATGGGTTCGTTTTGTAGAAAAACGTCCATTTTCATCAATTGGATTTTGGAAAGGTAATGCTTTGAAAAAATATTTACGCGGAGCATTTATTGGATTTATATTTATAACAATACCAGTTGCCATTTTAGTTTTAAGTGGTTCTGTTACTTTACAGGTGCAACAGATTTCAAGTACAGTCATATTTGGAATATTAAGTTCTTTAATCGCGTTTTTAGTGCAAGGTGCTACAGAAGAAATTGTTGTACGTGGTTGGTTATTTCCAGTTATTTCAGTTAGAAGCCGGATATGGGTCGGAGTTGTTGTTACCTCATTTTTATTTGGATTTCTCCATCTACTTAACCCAGGTATTACAATTCTTTCTATATCCAATATCATATTAGTTGGTGTATTTGCAGCATTTTATGTATTAAAAGAGAATAGTTTATGGGGGATATGTGCTTGGCATTCTATTTGGAATTGGGCGCAGTATAATGTGTATGGTTTTGCGGTAAGTGGAATGACAATACATTCTACTCCTTTATTTAAATCAACAACGAGCGGACCGGAAGCCTTACATGGAGGAGCGTTTGGAATTGAAGGAAGCGTAATTACAACATTTTTACTTACTATTGCTTCGATAGTACTATGGAGAGAGCTATGGGGAAAAAGATTAAGACAGCGTATTATTGGATAATAATAGAGAGATAGATGATGACAGTCCTTTGTTTAGAAAAAATCGTACATAGTGTAAAAAATAACGAGTGCATCGTATCAATGCATTCGTTATTTTTTGTGGATTATCACGTATGACTATAATCTTTAGAGGTTTAGTAGATGGTCTCTAATATTTGTATATTGGCTGTTTCATTTTTTGTAATAGCTTCTTGATATTCTGGAAAAAACATTTCAATTGGTGAAGGTGAAATTTCACCGCAAATATCGATGCCATGAACGGATTTTCTGTTTTTTATAGAGCGAACATATTGTAATAATTTTGATAAATCCATATGTCCTTGATCCCAATTTGTAATAGCGTCACGAGGTTTTAATACATCTTTATCAATGCTCATATAGACTGTACTTGTCTCATTTAAATGACTTTAAAATAAAGTGATTTCTTATCAACTGATTTCAAAGTGTATAGTCTAGATCAAGTTAATCGTATTTGACCGAGCGGAGATGGAGTGTGGAAAAATCCCTATTTGAATTTTAGAAAATCATAATCTTTTTACAGAATAATATTGCAATACGAAACTGAATAGAAATACAATAAAAGGAAACATAGGAAAGGATCTAACAAGAATCATTTATAACGAGGTATTAAAAAACGAAATAAGTAGAAAGAGAGATGGAATGTTGGGGGGAAGTTCAATGAAAACACTATTAAAAATATTAGGGATAATTACTGGGATGGCAGTAATCGGTGTGGCACTTACTTATGGAATTTTATATTATCTTAATACTAGTAAACCAGCCGCTAAAAAAACACCAACTGCGGCTCCGGCGGTGGAAGTGTTAGCTGATAGTAAAGTAAAAGCAGAAAACGCTAAACTGTTAGATAACGGGAATTATTCGTTACCAAATAGTGATTTTAATAAAGACTTTAAGTGGAATGATGAAAAAGTCCAGATTGCATTACATGAAATGGCACATCAAAAAGTGAAAGCAGATCAAAAGTGGGGTTATATTTTTATAACACAAGAACGAATTGAAAGTTTAATAGAGATTGCTAAGAGTAGTAATTTGAGCCAAAAAAATGCATATATAGATATTTTAGAAAGATGGAAACAGGGAAAATATGAAAAAGTTGACGCTGATCATAATACGATTTGGAAATTACAAAGCGGGAATCTTGGCGAAGGTAAAGGTGTAATGTCACAAGAGGAACAAAAAGATTTGGTTAATAAAGTCTTCATGCAAAAAGAGACATTTTCAGGAAGTACGTTAATGGCGAGTGGAGAACAAGGGAAAAAATAACTTGAAAAATATACATAATTATACCGAAAAGATTAGGGGGGCGTAGACCTTGTTTTGATGGAGTTATGCGGGAAATCCACCAAGACAAGGTTATTTTATTTGACATATGAAATATATGGGAATAAGATTCATATATGAAATAAAAAAAGAAAGGCTTTTTCGAATGGATATGAAAAAAAGAGAATTATACGGAAGTATTCGAGATGTTTATCATCAATTGCAAAGAAATTTGGATAAAGCGATAGAAGGGCATGATATAAGTTATGTCCAATTTGGTGTGATACAAGTACTTGCGAAGTCCGGAAAGGTATCGATGTCGAAGTTGATTGAAAACATGGGCTGTGTTCCAAGCAATATGACTACTATGATTCAAAGGATGAAGAGAGATGGATATGTTGCAACGGAAAAAAATCCAAATGATCAACGTGAAACACTTGTCTTTTTAACTGAAAAGGGAGAAGCGACTAGAAAGAAAGTCGATGTGAAGTATGCAGGGTTTTTACAAGAAAATTGCAGCTGTTTTACTGCTGAAGAAGAACAGAAGCTGCAAGAACTATTATTAAAATGGAAGCATCATTTAGTTTAAGTGCGATATATAAGAAAATGTGTAACACTCTGTTACATTTTTCTTTATATAAATAATTCATATATGAAATAAAATTATGTATATGGAGTAGGAGGTGTAAGGATGGCTTTAAGTAATTATTTCATATATGAAACAAAAAGAGAGGAATGCAAGATGCAAGCAAGATCAACGTTACGTATTTTAGCAGTTATCGCGTTTTTTATTGGTTTAGATTCTTTAATTGTTTCACCATTATTGCCTGCGATTTCAAAGACAACAGGAATGCCTGTTGAAAAGGGAGGGCTTTTCATTACAGCGTACGCATTATGCTATGGGATAACAGCTCCTTTTTTTGGTTCATTGTCTGATAAAGTGGGTAGAAAGCAAATGATTGTCACAGGTCTTATCATTTTTTCAGCAGCTACATTTTGCACCGGGCTTACGAATCACTTTGGAACACTCTTATTGTTCCGTGGATTGACTGGTTTATCAGGAGCGATGATAATGCCAAGTGTATTTGCATTAGTAGGAGATAAAGTACCATACCAGTCACGAGGAAAAGCAATGGGAATGATCATGGGGGCAATGGTTGGATCAACGGTATTAGGCGTCCCTATTGGTGCGTTTTTATCTGAGGTAGTGAATTGGCAATGGACATTTTATATCATTGGATTACTGAGCATGCTTGTTATGCTACTGGCAATTCAATTGCTAGAAAAAGAAGTTCCGAAAAATCAGTTATCAGTTTCTGCAACGAGAGCAATGATTCAATCATGCAAAATCGCATTTACAAATTGCTTTGTTTTTTTTGCGTTATTAGCAACGTTTTTATGGACTGTCGGACTACATGGTATGTTCTCATACATAGGTGTTTATTATGAAAGAAATTTTGGGTTTACAATTGGACAAATTGGAATTGTTATTTTCTTTGCTGGTTTAGGAAGTGTAATTGGTAATATAGTTGGTGGGAAATTAGCAGATAAAATGGGGAAAAAAGTAGTGATCTCCATTGCAAGTGTCATTGCTTCAGTTAGTGTGATTACATTTTCACTCTATATTGATAATATAAAAATTGCGATTACGGTACATATGGTTTGGAGTATATTCATTGGATTTGGTCAAGCATCATTAACAGCTTTGATTTCTGAATTAAGTCCAGTAATAAGAGGAACTGTTATGGCGTTGAATAGTTCTGCAATGTATATTGGAATGACGATTGCTTCGAGTGCTGCATCGTTTACCTTGAGTAAAGGGTTTCCATTTGTTACTTTAGGGATTATTTGCGCAATTGCTAGTTTACTTGTTTTGCCGATGGTTCATTTTCTTATTAGGGAGAAGGTTGCACCTAAGAAAAATCAGACCGTCATGATGGAAAGAGGATAGAGGGTATGTCTGATAAGCTAAGGAATTAATGGAATTTCAAAAAGAAAAAAGAGTTGATTGTCTCTGGTGAAGGACATCAACTCTTTTTTTTGATCGAATCGCCTACGTTTATTCACCTATGCGTACTTTTAAATGATAGGTTTTACCTATCATTATCATACGAATAATTGAATTGAACAATGATTATCTTGACATTATACTCACATTGATAAGGTGTTTGAGATAATAAATCAAGATTTTAAAGAGCTTTGTCAAAAAAGTGAAAGGAGTCGGGAATGATGTTAAAGTCATATAACTTGATGTCCCTTAATATAGGTATGCCAAAAGAAGTGTCATATGGTGGGAAATTAATTCAAACGGGTATAAATAAAGCGCAAGTAAGTGAGCCTGTCTATTTATCATCATTAAAATTTAATGGAGATGGGCAAGCTGATTTAGTTCATCATGGAGGAATAGATAAAGCAGTTTGCGTTTATTCATATAACCATTATCCGTATTGGGAAAAGGAATTGAATCGGAAGCTTGTATATGGTGCTTTCGGAGAAAATATGACAGTACAAGACATGCTTGAAGAAGATGTTTGTATAGGTGATATATTTCAAATTGGCGAAGTAACGGTACAAGTAAGTCAACCAAGGCAGCCTTGTTTTAAATTAGTCAAAAAGTATGATATACCACAATTACCACTTTACTTCCAAAACACAGGATATACGGGATTTTATTTTCGTGTTCTAAAAGAGGGTTGGGTATTACCAACAGATTCTCTCACACAGCTTGAGACTAATCATCAAGGTATTTCAATTGCTTTTGCAAACCACATAATGCATAAAGAAGAACGTAACTTTGAGGGAGTACGAAGGATTTTAGGAGTAGAGGCTCTTTCAACAAGTTGGAGAAAAACATTTGAAAAGCGTTTAAAAGGAGAAGAAGTAAATACGAAGGAGAGATTAGAAGGGATTAGTGAATAACGAAGGCGGAAACTACAACGCTTTTATAAATATTAAGTAGCTCTTATGCATCTACCAGAGCGGATTCGTGCAAAATATATCTGTAGTGAAAAAATTCGGAGGTAAATATCGATTGTTGAAATGAAGAAAGATAAACAAAGGGTGAGCGAATCTCACTTAGATATTTTTTAGGAGGAATTAAATATGAAAATAGGGTTAATCGGTCTAGGAAAAATGGGATTAAATTTAGGTCGAAATTTAATGGATAAGAATCATGAAGTAGTAGCATATGATGTGAATTCAGATGCTGTACAAGAAATAAAAGGATATGGAGCTATAGGCACATCTAGTTTAGCTGAACTTATTCAATCCCTCGAAACACCAAGAGTTCTATGGATTATGGTCCCACATGCTGTTGTTGATAATGTAATTAATGAGATTATCCCGCTTTTAAGTGGGGGAGATATTGTGATTGAAGCGGGTAATTCTTATTATAAGGAATCCATTCGTCGTTATGATGAGCTTAAAAAATCGGGTGTGCATTTTATGGATGCAGGAACGTCTGGCGGGACAGAAGGGGCTCGCAATGGTGCTTGTTATATGATTGGAGGAGATCCAGAAGCGTGGGAAACTGTAGAGACTGTATTTCGGGATACAGCTGTAGAAAATGGATATTTATATGCAGGAAAAGCAGGAAGTGGTCATTTTTTAAAAATGGTTCATAATGGGATTGAATACGGTATGATGGCTGCAATTGGCGAAGGATTTGAAGTGCTAGAGAAAAGCGAATTTGATTATGACTATGAAAAAGTAGCAAGAGTATGGAATAATGGTTCAGTTATTCGTTCGTGGCTCATGGATTTAACAGAACGAGCATTTTCAAAGGATGCAAAGTTAGATGACATTAAAGGCATTATGCATTCTTCAGGAGAAGGAAAATGGACAGTTGAAACAGCTCTTGATTTACAAGCAGCGACACCTGTTATTGCTCTTTCTTTATTAATGCGGTATCGTTCATTAGAAAATGATACATTTACAGGGAAAGTGGTAGCAGCATTACGTAATGAATTCGGCGGACACGCGGTAGAAAAAAGCGACAAAAAATGAGTCGTCATCATAATATAATCGAAAAGCTTCTTCTACATATAAACAACCTCGTTCTTATAAGAACGGGGTTGTTTATTATTTATTCCTCTATTCGCGGACAAGAATATAAAAATGAAGAAGTTAGGGAGGCGATCATTACCTGTAAAATCCTCAATACTAAAGGCCACTCCTTCATTAATCATATGTAAAGATCAATATGTGTACCTGTATGGACGTCTAATTTGATACGTGACTCGGTAACATGCGCATTTGTTGTTCTTGAAAACTGTGGTTGTTTTTTAGGCTTATTTTTGTAAACAGTCATTCCTTCAAATATAGGAGCTGTAATATCATATATTTTCATTGTAACTTTCTCCTTTTAAATGAGAGGTTATCGTTGGCCACCAATGGAAACCATCTTTTTCTAATAAAGCATCAGATTCTTTCGGACCCATTGAGCCGGATTCATAGTTAGGAAAATGTGTAGCTGATTTATTACTCCAAACATTTGAGATGGTATCAACGAATTTCCAAGAAAGGGATACTTCATCCCAATGAGTAAAGTTAGTTGAATCACCACGCATACAATCGTATAGAAGAATCTCATATGCTTCCGGTGTATTCATTTTATCCATACAGTTATTACAATAACTTAATTGTATAGGTGTGGAAGTAGTGCCGCTATCAGTTTTTTGTGCATTTAAATGAAGTGTGATACCTTCTTCTGGTTGAATATGAATGACCAATAAATTAGGATGAACTTTTTTTTCCTTATTAAAATAGAGATTCATTGGTAAATTTTTAAATTGTATGACAATCTCGGTTGATTTTTCTTGCATACGTTTCCCAGTTCGAATATAGAAAGGAACGCCTGACCATCTGAAATCTTCAATCATTAGCTTACCAGCAACAAATGTTTCCGTGTTTGATTCTGAATTTACTGCGTTTTCTTCACGGTAACTAATTACTTTTTGCTCGTCTACGATTCCTGGTCCGTATTGTCCCCTGACAAAATCACGTTCTACCGTCTCTTCTGAAAGTGATTGTAAAGCACGAAGTACTTTTACTTTTTCACTTCGAATTTCATTTGCAGTTAGCTTGATTGGTGGTTCCATTGCAAGGAGTGCTACCATTTGTAACATATGATTTTGAACCATATCACGTAGTGCGCCTGAATCTTCGTAATAGCGACCGCGCTCTTCTACTCCTAAAGTTTCACTTGAAGTAATTTGGATGTTCGCTATATACTGATTGTTCCAAAGAGGTTCAAAAATTGCATTCGCAAATCGAATAACTTTAATGTTTTGAACCATTTCTTTCCCTAAATAGTGGTCAATACGATAAATTTGATCTTCTGTGAAGGCATGACGAATTTGATCATTTAATGCTTGTGCCGATTCATAATCATGTCCAAATGGTTTTTCAATTACTAAACGAATCCAACCTTCCGTTGAAGTTAGACCTTCTGATTTTAAATTTGTAGCAATTGTGCCAAAGAAATCAGGAGCCATAGCTAAATAAAACATACGATTTCCTTCAGTAGCATACTTTTCATCTAGAGTGCTTAACAAACTGTTTAGCTCCTGATAAGAAGATAAATTTGTTACATCAAAAGGATGATAATAGAAATGGGAAGCGAATGTATCATGAGTCATATTTTTCTCTTGCAAATTTTGAATAGATTGTTTAATATTCTCACGAAATTCTTCATTAGATAATGGCCTTCTTGCCACACCAACAACGGCAAAATTTTCGGAGATTTTCCCTTGTCGAAAGAGCCTGAAAAGAGAAGGGAATAATTTGCGCTTTGCTAAATCGCCTGTCGCACCAAAAATAACGATAATACATTTAGGGGTAGTATAATTTTCCATAGTTAAATAGCCCTCACTTTTTACGAAATTAGCTCTCACTTAGTATGTTGATTATTGAACAATACATGTAAGAGCAATATAAAATAATTTTTATTGGAAGTTGTATTCGCAGTTATCTTGAAAATCTTAACTTATTTTGGTATATTTTGTGAGGGTATGTTGATTTGAAAGAAACTTCTTTCATTTAAACACAATAGAAAACGATTACATTAATAGGAATGAACTTATGGAGGAACAATATGGGGAATCTTATTCTTTCTGAAAACTTTTTTGTGGAAGAACCGAAAAAGGAATTGTTGTTTCAATTATTTGAAGAGGTGTTTCATATTCCTGTTCAAATGTTACAAAATTTCGAGTCCAATGGATTTTGGAACACTACATACAAACCTTTTTCATATTCACAAGACGGTCAAGTGATAGCGAATGTTTCCATGTTTTCGCTACCAATGTGTGTAAATGGAGAGAAAATTCATGCTGCTGGCATTCAATCTGTCATGACACATCCAGAATATCGTAGAAAAGGATTGATGAAGCAGCTACTTTGTAAAGTATTACAAGAAATAGATACAAAACATGAATGTACAGTATTATTTACAGAGAAACCGGAATTATATGAACCATTTGGATTTCGAGTAGTACAAGAACATCTGATGACGTTATCATGTGATAATAAGCAATCTTGTTCGTCTTCACTTCGAAAATTAAACTTCTATGATGAAAAAGATATGCAGCTTATAAAAGAAATAATGGAGAACTCTCAACCGATTTCAATGGAATTTTCAACATTAAACTATCAGTCTTCTTTTTATTTTAATATGTACGATGCGAAATGGAATGGAAAACTATATTATTCAGAGAAGTTGGATGCGTTGGTTGTATATGAAGTGAAAGATCAAGTGCTACATTTATTTGGGGTTTTTGCGCAAATTATGCCGATTTTAGATGAAATATGTGCTGAAGTAGCTGAACCATTTACCGAGGTTGAGTTTTACTTTTATCCTGATGAATTAGGGATTGAAGAGGTAACATGTAAAGAGTTTCAATCTGAAACATACTTGATGATTCGTGGTGGTGAAAAGATTAATTTTAAAGGATATAAATTTCCAGTTGTAACTGAATTTTAACTCCAAAATCGCCATTAGTAGATTCTTTATGATTGGATTGTAGCAAATAATCATGAGTGAATCATGAATGATTAAGAAACATATTTTTATGGAGGTCCTATGAAAATATCCTATATACCAAATCATATGAAACAACTAAATATTATAAATGAACCAAAATATTATGAGATACAAGAAAAAACTTTTATCGTTCATTCGAAAGAAGAAACCGATTTTTGGTTAAAAACACACTATGGATTCGAGGTAATGAACGGACATGTTTTTTATGAAGAACTGTCTACGGATTTTGTAGCTGAAGTATCATTACGTATGGATCCTAAATCTACATACGACCAAGCAGGACTTTTTGTTATGTTATCGGAGGAATGTTGGTTAAAAACATCTCTTGAATATATTCCTGAAGGACCATCACATTTAGGTGCCGTTGTAACAAATAGTGGATATTCTGATTGGTCGACGCAAAATTTTTCGAATGAGCTTGTCAAACAACAGCTACATTTTCGAATAATTCGAAAGAAAGGTGACTATACGATTTATGTAAAGACTGAACAAATGGGTGATAAATGGGAACAGATTCGAATTGCTCATCTCATAGAAGATCAGGGGAATTGTCCTATAAAAATAGGATTTTACACTTGTAGTCCGTCAACAGGAAATGGTTTTGAAACAGAGTTCTTTAATTTTACAATTGAACATATATAATTGAAATTGGCCGCATTCTATTATAAAAGAATGCGTTTTTTTATGATTGTCTAGAAATAAGGAAGGTGTATTTTCTATAAAGGTAAAGCGCATTGATTGACGGATGGAAGATTAATATTTATCATTTAATAATGTTAAATATTAATCTTCGGAATATAAATAGTAGTAATGAAAATGTACGTATGAATGAATAAAAAGAAGGTGGTATTTGCATTATAAAATGACAATTTCATAAGAAAAGGAGACAATGTATGAAATCATTCCGCAAATTGTTACAGTATTTAAAACCATACATGTTCTTCGCTATTATCGGACCACTGTTTATGGTACTTGAGGTTGCGATGGACTTAATTCAGCCGACGATTATGCAACATATTATTGATGTTGGAATCGCGAATCAAGATTTTCAGTATGTAATGAAAATGGGGATTCTTATGATAGGAGCAGCAGCACTTGGACTAATTGGTGGGCTTGGATGTATGATGTATTCTACGAAAGCCGCTGTTAATTTCGCCACGGACATAAGAAAAGACGTCTTTACAAAGATCGAGACGTTTTCTAGTGAAAATCGAGACACGTTTGGAACTGGAAAATTATTAACAATCGTGACAAATGATATTACATCCATCCAAGCGGCCATGACGATGACATTACGTGTTCTTGTCCGCGGCCCATTATTATTTATAGGTAGTATTATTATTGTTTTTGTAACAGCAAAAGATTTATTTTCTATTTTGCTTGTTGTTGTACCTATTCTTTTAGTTGCAATTATTTTCATCGCTGGGAACGCAAGTGGATCTTTTAGAAGAGTACAAGAAGCGTTAGATAAAGTGAATACAAAACTACAAGAAAATTTATCTGGTGTTCGCGTTGTAAAGGCTTATGTAAGACAAAATCATGAAATTTCTCAGTTTGAAAAAGTGAATAAAAACTTAACAGGTATCAATATTCGTGCGGTACAAATCATTTCATTAATGATGCCTATCATTATGCTTGTTGTAAGTGGTGGTATTGTAGCGACGTTATGGATAGGTGGTGTGAAAGTTTTTAACGGTACACTACAAGTTGGAGCGATTTTAGCGTTTATTAACTATTTAAATATTATATTAATGTCACTTATGTCTATCAGTATGGTATTTATTCAAATTGCTCGTGCTTTTCCATCTGCTGATCGTGTACAACAAGTACTAGAAACTAAAGTTGATATTGAAAATGAAAAAAATGCGTATCAGCCAGAGGAGGTAAAGGGAAATGTTGAATTTAAGAATGTAAGTTATAGTTACAGCAAAAATGATGAATATGTTTTAAAAGATATTTCATTTACCGTAAGAAAAGGTGAAAAAATAGGGATAATCGGTCCCACGGGAAGTGGGAAATCTACTTTAGTTAAATTACTACCACGCCTATATGATGTTGATCAAGGAGCGATTTTTGTAGATGGTGTCAATGTCAAAGAGTACGATTTATCTGTGCTTCGTTCTTCAATCGGATTTGTTCCACAAAAGGCATTACTGTTTTCAGGAAGTATTGAAGAAAATATGCGATATGGTAAAGAAGAAGCGACACAAGGCGAAATAGAATCTGCGTCAGAATCAGCTTGTGCGACGGAGTTTGTTCATAAGCTTGAAAATACATATCAGTATAACTTAACACAAGGAGCAACGAACCTTTCTGGTGGACAAAAACAGCGTCTTTCTATCGCGAGAGCGCTTGTTCGGAAACCATCTATCCTTGTGCTAGATGATTCGACATCAGCCGTTGATGCAAAGTCAGAAGGAATTATACAAGAAGCATTGAAAGAAGAACATACAGAAATGACAACATTTTTAATCGCCTCAAAAATATCATCTGTTATAGATGCAGATCAAATTCTCGTTTTAGATCATGGTGAGTTAGTTGGAAGCGGAACACACGAACATTTAATAGAAACATGTGAAGTGTATCAAGATATATATCTTTCCCAAGGTGGTAGTTTACATCAAGAAGGAGGGAAAGAGCATGCGTAATTTTCAAGGACAGTTCGGAAATAAAGGTGGACGTAGCAATTCCAAATCAGGAAAACCAAAAGATACAAAAGGAACTGTAATGAGAATTTGGAACTATATGGGGTACCAAAAAGCAGCTCTTATGTTCGTTATTGTTCTTGTATTTGTTACGACATTACTTGGTTTACTAGGACCATATTATATGGGCGTTATTATTGATGAGTATATCGTACCAAGAGATTTAAATGGGACGGCAAGAATGTGTATGCTGCTCCTTGGAATCTATGGTGTTACAGTATTATTAACGTGGCTACAAACATTTTTAATGATCAATGTTGCATTAAAAACGATACAAAAAATACGGCAAGATATTTTCGAGAAAATTCAAACGCTTTCTCTTCGTTTCTTTGATGTACGTTCACATGGAGACTTAATGAGTCGCGTTACAAATGATATCGATAGTTTAAACCAAGCGTTAACACAAAGCGTCGTTCAAATCATTTCGTCTGCCTTAACATTTATAGGTGTGACGATCGCAATGTTTGCACTCGATTGGATTTTAGCAATTGTGACACTCATTACAGTGCCAATTATGTTTTTCGTAACAAAAAAACTGGTTGCGTATAGTGGTAAAAACTTTGCGAAGCGCCAAAAAGATTTAGGAGAATTGAATGGTTTTATTGAAGAAGCTATTACAGGTGCAGATGTTATTACATTGTATGGAAAAGAAAAAGAAACAGTAAATAAATTTCATGCGATTAATGAACAACTTAGAATCTCTGCCACAAAATCTGATACGTTTTCAGCGTTTATATTTCCAAGTATGAACTTTATTAATAACTTAGGTATGGGGCTTGTAATTTTAGCAGGTGCCATTATGGTTTTAAATGGTATGACAACAGTTGGTGTCATCGCAGCATTCATTAACTACTCTCGTCAATTTTCAAGACCACTTAGTCAGTTTGCAACGCTTATGAATACAATTCAAGCTGCAGTTGCTGGAGGAGAAAGGGTTTTTGAAATTATGGATGAAGTACCAGAAATTCAAAATAAAAAAGACGCGATAGTTGTTACTAATCTAAAAGGAAATGTTTCTTTCGAACATGTATCATTTGGATATGCGAAAGAAAAAGAAATTTTAAAAAATGTAAACTTACATGCGCATCCAGGAGAAACGATTGCACTTGTTGGACCAACAGGATCAGGAAAAACAACAGTCATTAATTTATTAACACGTTTTTATGATATTCATAAAGGCCAAATTAAGATTGATGGAAAAGATGTAAAAGATTATGATATTAGTTCCTTACGGAGCAAAATAGGAGTCGTCTTGCAAGATACATATCTTTTTGCGGGTACAATTATGGAAAATATCCGTTATGGACGACTAGATGCGAGTGATGAAGAAGTTATTACTGCAGCCAAAGCAGCCTCTGCACATTCCTTTATTAAACATTTACCAAAGCAATATGAAACAGAGATTGCTTCAGAAGGATCAAATTTAAGTCAAGGTCAAAAGCAATTGCTTGCAATTGCACGAGCGATTTTAGCAGATGCAGACATTCTAATTCTTGATGAAGCTACATCTAACATTGATACAAGAACAGAACTGCAAATTCAATCTGGATTAAACAATTTGATGAAGGGACGCACAAGTTTTGTGATTGCTCATCGATTAAAAACGATTGAAAAAGCGGATCAGATTCTTGTTATTCAAGATGGAGAAATTATTGAGAGAGGCAATCATGAATCTTTAATTGAAAAACAAGGGTTCTATTACGGTTTGTATACGAGTCAGTTTAAGATTTAACTATAGGTGTTGATGTAATGCGGTTTCTTATATTTGAGAAACCGCGCATTTTTTATTTGTAAACAATTTGCAAACATTCGTTATCCAAACAGCTTTTCAGATAATAGTTTATTGCCTCTTCCTACATATCAGGCAATATATACGAATAGCAACTTAAAGCAATGTTTATATTTTTATGTCCAAGTATTGAAGAGTCCTAGTTGAACGAAATCTCACTTGGGAAAATGGTTGCAGTTTATATTTTTTACTGGGCTTGAAAGGTGTTATTGTTTCATAGGTAGCGTGAAGTTGTATTTTTATAGAACCTTTTGAGAAGGACAAACATATATTATAGTGTAGGACGAGCTAATTGCTTATACCTTATTCAGATGAAGGTTCCCTCTCACATGAGAACACCTACTAACATAGGTGTTCTTTTTTATTACGCAAAAGCCGAATTGGTGAGGGATGATAATCAGCGGGGGATCTTTATCACCCATTGATTAAAGTTTTACTTTATGGGGCAATGATGGAGGATGCGAACCCGGTGGAACCCTATCAGACAGATATGTTGACGAGTGATTGAATGATAGTGGAGTAAAAGAAAAGGTACCATATATTAAGGGTTCATTTTTATGAGTTAGTCTAACAATCACAATCACATTCACCGTACAAATCATTTTGATCGCTACAACAGATACAGAACGTTTTCTGGACAATGGAGTTTTAAGTTTTTCAGTAAACAATATTTATAAGAAATTAACATCTTAAAATTTTATGTAAAGTTTCAAAGGTTACAAGTCTTACCAACCTCATTTTTTGTATTTTTTATATACACCTTTTCCTGAAATTTTCTCAATAAGAACAGGGATATATGACATCACTTCGTTTACACATAAAAGTACTCAAAGAGTTATGAAGAGAGGCGTACTGGAAATATAAATATAATGAAAGGGGTGAGATAATTATGGAAGTAAACACTTTTTTAGGACTTTTTTGGGGATGGACGACGGTTATAGTATCGGGAATCCTTTTTGTTCGTCCATCGGTATTACGTGAACTGAAAAGATTAGTCGTTGAGGACAGGGGATTTGGAATTATGTATGGCTTTTTATCGATTTTTCTAGGATTAGGCACTGTTATCCTACATAATGTGTGGGCACTCAATTGGCAGGGGCTCATCACATTAATTGCATGGCTCGCACTATTAAAGGGCATATACATCATTGGATATCCGGAACCATCCAAGAAAACTAACTTTGAAGTACGAATTCTATCTACGCGTATAGTACTTGCTATCATTGGTGTTTTGGCTTTATGGATGCTTGTTGTAATCTATATAAAGTAATCTGAAAAATCAAAGTAAGGGTATTACTTGATAGAGTCACTTTGTTTTGAGTAAATATTCTTTCAAAATTAATAACTATTTATCGAATTAATAAAAAAGAGCATCTGTTATAGATGCTCTTTTTTGATGTGTATAAATTACACAGTACTAAATAAAGCGAAAACCCTATTTGTTTTTACCGCAATTACATCCTTTTTTCTTTACATACCCTTGGCGATATAAGTCTTGTGATGATTGGTAACTGGAAGATTGTGAAGATGAAGTGCGGATATCTTTATTGCTAGAAGAATCTTTGTTAGAATTGTATTCTTTATTCATGATACCATCACCTCCAGTTTAATATATAAATATTATATGTGAAAACTCTAGTAATTGTTACGATAGTTTAAGGTAATGAAACAAGTTGAAAATATGTGAGGATTCGTACATATAAGATCTTTACAGGAAAAAAAGATATTTACAGAGTAAGTAAATATCTTTTTTAGAATTCATTTTTCAACTTATTCATCGAAGTAAAGTGCAATGTAATTTCTATAGGGTCTAAAGTGAAAGGTACTTAAACTTTGATTTACTAGATAAAGAATAACTTTGCGATTTTCATATATTAATACCCTTCAATAATAGCACCTCCTATTAATACCCCCAATATGAGTGAATATAGGATATAAACGTTGATATATAAGTGTTTGTAATCCTTAATTTAATTCTTTTTAATCCAGCTTTCAATATTATCTTATCTAGATACTTTCTCATTGTACCTCTTTCAATAGGTATTCCATATCGACTGCAATTAATTAAATCTAAATCTTGATAAGCAGAACCGAATCGCATCTTATTCTTGTTAACTGTGATTTTATGTTTTCTCAAAGCTTCTATCGTTGCTTTAGGAATTAGAATAGTTCTTTTTGATGAGTTTGTTTTAGCGTTTGCTTTCAATTTATTATCATGGCCTAATGTTTGATTAACTGTTGCTGTATGTTTATCAAAATCAATATCTTTCCATAGTAAACCTAAAACCTCACCTAAACGAAAACCTGTAGTTATTGCAAGCACATAGCCAATATGATATGGTGAATCTTGTGAATACAATAAAAAATTTTTTGCCTCTTCCTCTGTCCAAATTTGGATAGGGGTTTTTTCTTTTTTAGGTTTTGTAGCGAATTTTGCTGGATTTTCAAGAATAAGTCTTTGTGTAACTGCTCGATTTAAAGCTACACTTAGAACCCGATGAATTAAGAGGATTCGACCATTAGATAAATCATTTGTTAAGTTGTTATAAAAATGTTAGTGGTTTAGCTCCAAGTTTTGATGGAATGCCAAAGGAACTACCTGATATCGTGAAGCGTCGTTTAGAAGGCGAATCATATTTGAAGCTAGCAAATGAGTTAGATATGTCATCTGGTCAAATTATTGAAGTGATTGATGAATATCGCAAACGTGTAGCTCCGTTAGCGTTGAAATGGCACGAATGGAAAGAGAAGCAACCAGAAGCGACAGGCGCAGCCAAAGGTAGAGAAAAAACCATCGGAAGAATTTGAAGTAACAGATGAGGACAAGCCTTTTGATGAAGATTTAGAAGACTAATCTTTTAGAGGAATCACAATAAAACTATCAAAAGAGGAACGTCAGGAAATAACGTATGAAATAGGTGATATGATTGAAGAGAAATGTAGACGGTGTTATTACAACAGAACGGACGATAAGAATTTTTAGTACAGGCATTTGTATGCAATGTCCTACCGGTGAAGAGTTACGCTGGTTGGGTAGGTATTTTGATACAGAACCGAAAGATCGCGGTGGAAAGAGAAAAAAGATTCCTAATGGTCTTACGCCAGAACGTGTTCATGAATTAAATATGCAAGGCATTGCGGATAAAAGAATTAGCATCATGTATGACCGGATTCCTAATTATATCAGCAAGTTGAAGATGAAATGGAAAGAGCAAGGGTTATGGGAAGGACCAACAAATATTTGGAAGCTAAAAAGAAGTGGTGAAAATGCCCGAAATAATACTAAATTTGAATTTTGCACAAAAAACCCCCTAGTTTATTAGGGGATTTTTTGTGATTTCGTAACTTGCACTCCCTGGTGTGACAGGGCAATCTTGAGCATGATAATCACTAGTTAGATTATTAAATGTAAATGTTCCAGTTATCTCATCAGAGGATGAAAAAAATTTAATTATGTATGCCGTATAAGGAGGTACATCTACAGTTATTACTGTTTGTTCTGGCGTTAATCTTTCTTTGGTCATGTTAATCAACTCCAAAATTATTTTATAGTAGTTCAAAGAAAATATATTCAATAAAGAAAATAAAGATGAATAGAAAGGGAAAATGAAAGGAAGTTAAAGAGCAAGGATATTATATGGGATAACCAAAAGAGCAGCTAGCAAAAGCTAACTGCTCGACTCCAAGGAATCTCCCAAAGGGGACGGAGAAAGAAATTTAAATGAAATTTGGCTAACTGCCTATCTGTATAGTTAATTGAATATTCGTTAAATAAATATAAGGATATATTTTTAATAGTTATATTTTAAAACGTGTTTAATTTAGTGTTGATTCCAAAAAAGTTAAATATTAACAAAATATCAAGTTATTAAAAGAGCGGTTACTATGAGAACACCTATAAAGATCTTTGTCCATATATTCTTCATCAATAGACCTCCTTTATGAAGAATATTAACATTTATCGGAAATTTGAACACAATAGTAATTTGGATAGATTTTGAACGAAGGGGAGCATATCATCTATACAGTAATGGTAGGTGCTATACAGAAATGTAGGCAGGATAATTTAAGAATTGTGTCGGAACTATTATTGGGTTTGGAGAACCTTGAAACACATAGGCAAGAGTAGGTATTCCATTATTGGTTGTCCAAATTAATGTAGGACAGGTTAGAACTGATCCAATAAATAAATAAATTAGTTCTTCTACAGTTGTTAAATGAGCGTCAGGGTCTCCCGTAAAACTTTCACAATTGTTACCGCATTAAAATCTAACAACTGATTTTGGGAAGTAATTTGAAATTCATCTATCAGAAACACTTGACCATCTAAATTTGCTCTTATTGCTGTGCATTCAAGTGATTCATTTGGTAATACATTTGGGCAAATAGTTGCGGTGGAATAGAAGAAGTAGGTGGAATAGGACAACTTAGACGTGGATAAGAGCAGCAACAACGTTTATATTTTGGTATACATTTTCTTTTATAGTATTTATTTATTGTGATTACCCTTTCTTTATTGTTTTATATAGGGTATTCAATAATAGAATAAACTGCCTAGGCAACTACTGCTTAGGAAGAGAAGGAACAACCGTGCTGAGAAGTTGTAATAACTGAACAAGCATTTATAAATGTTTTTTGATGTAATACTCAATAAAATAATCTATTGAAAGAATAATTTCGAACGGAGGGGAAGCGTATCATATGAATCAACTGTCATTCTTTGGAGACATCGATGAAAAAGAAATGCGTCGGCTTGTGGTGAAAGAGCTAAAAAATTACAAGGTGCTATGCGTCCGGATGAAGAATCAAGAAGAACAAATGCAAGCAGGGTGCGTGGTTCTTTTTCCAAAAATGAAAGATGATAAGAAGCATGAGATACGGTTTAAGCAGATTGAAAGAACGTTGCAAAATGCACTTGATAATGATCAGCGTCAGATAATTGAGCCAAAATACTTGGGAATGAGAAAGTGAAAGGTTCATATATTTATACCAAATTGATGATGAGACGTGATAATTTTTACGAGAATAAAAAAATTGCTATCCGTTTGATAGCTACTGCTTTAGGTATTATGTAAACAAGGTTTTATTTTAATGAAAATGAAATTATGGCTTTTTGTGCTGTTTGTATAGATTGTGTATGATACGTGGTGTAATCAATCTTACATTTGCTCTGCCTGTGGCAGGGCTTTTGATTCTAGTAGATAAAAAATCAATAACTTGTCTAATCGTTTCTAATCTATCTAGCATATTATGCATTAAATAGATTAATTAGGAAGGGAAGATGAATTTGCATTCTTACTACTGTAAATACTGTGAGCGTTACCAAAAGAAAAATCATAATTGCTGTAAAGAAAGTAATTATGATAAATACGATAAAAAGCACGAAGAAAAAACTTCTGTAAATGTAAATGTAAATTGTTGTTGTGAGGATAAGAAGGAGAAACTAGTAAGAGCGTCCGCTTTTAGGGCTGTGAATACAGTAAATCAAAATCTTCCAGCAAATACTTTTGTTAAGGTACTATTTCAAAATGAACAATTCGATTTAGCGAATGAATACAATCCAAAAACGTCAATTTTTATTCCGAAGACTAGAGGGGTTTATTCTGTTATTGCTAAGATTGGTTTCTTTCCAAACGACACAAACTTGAATTATAGAGCGCGGGTAGAAATTCGTGTGAATGGAAATGCAGCAATTGCAATAGATAATGATTTTTTTGGCCCCATAAACTTCGGTAACGCAGTAAGTGTTTCCACAATAATTCAATTAGAAGCAGGCGACCAAGTTGAGGTATTTGCACAGAGTAGTATTGCTGGAGTTATTAGTAGCGCAGAAGACCGTTCGCATTTTGAAGCTGCAAGATTTCCATCTCCGATTGTATAAAAAAGATAAATGATATGTTATGAACTATATAAAGATAACCTATTTTGCCAGCCCTACCTTATGATAGAGCTTATTTATTCTTTACTCAGTTAAGATGCTTAAATACTTAACTAAACCGACAGCCATCCATTCAGGTCTAGTCAGTCGTGAGCTACACGAGATATCCGGATTCTAGGCTGGATTAAGTTTTTTCTTTCTATGCGTTCGGGCATAATGATATCAGAGAAATATATTTTGGTGAAAGAGGGACAAATGTCTCTCTTTTTATTTTACCAAAGGAGATGGGAACAATGGAGGAACAAATTTTCAATTCAATGATTCAACAAGGAGCATTCGCAGCGTTATTCGTGTGGATGCTTTTTACTACGCAAAAAAAGAATGAATAGCGCGGAGCACAGTATCAAAAGGTCATTGAGAAAAACCAACAAGTCATCGAAGAACAAGCAAAGGCCTTTGGTTCACTATCAAAAGATGTATCAGATATCAAACAAAAAATCCTGGGGAAAGGTGATGTGCAATGAAGAAAACAATGAAACTGTGTACTTCTGTTTTTGCAATGGTACTTATTTTATTTTCGTTTGTTACGAGTGCATTTGCTGATAGAGTTTTACTTATTCCAGATTTACCAAAACAACCATATCGTTATGGTGTTGGTGCATATGAGGGTGTTGTGGCGCATAGTACTGCAACGCCAGAAGCACTAGCTATTAATATCCAAAAATATGAGTCTCGTACATGGCATAATGCATTTGTATATTATGCAGTTGATTGGGACGAAACACTTCAAATCGCGGATACATGTAATATTGCGTATGGTGTAGGTTTAGCAGCAAATAAACGATTCCTTCGACTTTTTCATTCGTGAAAATCTGCTTCCGCTTGCTCATGAGTTTGAATCACGGATTGATTTCGGGCCTGTTCTTCAAATACATTTCGTAACTTTTGATTTAATTGTTTGATTTGGTTTTCAATATCTTGACTCATCTTTTTCCTTCTACCGTTTTGCCTTAGCGTAGGTTGTCACATTAGCGAAAAGTGTTGTGGAGTTCGTTATCCATTCTCTCAAACTCTTTAGCTACCGAATGAATATTATCGACAGCTTGTTGAAAGGCGGCGAAAAATTGTTTCGTCAAATCTAACATTTGTTGATGTGCTTCTTGGGCATGTGAGTTAACAGATAGCGTAGTATGTGTTGACTTTTTAATAGACTTATTTTTCGCACTTTGGATAGTATCCAAAGCATTCCTCATTTGAGTAGTGATTTGTTGTGCCGCTTGAAAATTACTTTGAAATTGTCCCATCGCTTAAATCCTTTCTATATTTTTGTGAACGCATTAAGGAAGGGGAGTGCCTAGTATGTATGCCCATTATCTTATTGTTCTTCATAGGAACACTCCTGGAAAAAATAATGCGGATATAATTATAACAATAAATGGTTAAATTTTCTTCGGAAAAATACAGTTTATGTCATATGTGTTTCTCGTAGTTCTTAACAGGCTGACAAGATAATAGAGGTAAAAAAGGGGGGAGGGAGATTATAATAGAAGAAATATAAAAAAGTGCTAACAAGTTTTCAAACGAACTTGCTAACACATGCATGAAATAGATTTAAAATATCGCTGATATGTCACTGAATATATTGCGTCTAATCAAGTAGTTAATACGAAAAAATAAAGGATAGAATACTAATGTTAGTACCCCCAATATGGATGAAATGGAAACTGTTGTTGGTAGTATGAAGGTGGCTGCTCTGGATAGGTTGAGTTTTGATGTGGTGTATTGTACATAGTATTTCGATTTTGAGTGCAGTTTGCCGGAGGACCAATTACGGTAGTTGATTGAATAGGGGATATTGCTTTCTTCCACTCTTGTTCATCGAGACAATAAGTATGAGACATTACATTTGATGGTGTCAGTCTTAAAATATCCGAACCAAATATAACTTCTGGTGTAGGAGCGTTAAAAATTGCTAATAAATGTGTATTGTCTACAGAGGCGATTTCATAATGCCACCAACCTTGAGGTACGTTGGCAACTTGACCTGGTTTAATAGGAAGATTAAGAATTTGATTTGTAAATGGGTTAAGTAAGGAAACGACAGCTGCTCCTGAAATACAGTAAACCAGTTCAGCAGCATTTTGATGTACATGAGGCTCTACGACATTACCAGTGCTTAGAAAAATATCTAATAAAGATGTATTGTCTAATGTATTTAATTGTTTAATCCCAAGTACATTTATATAATTTTGCTCATCCTTTTTAAAAAAATTACTCGTACTTAGATCATGAGTGAAACGGACAGAGGGAGAAGTGTAATCTATATAAGAAGTCATTTGTTTATCCTGCCTTTCCGTTTTGAAATAGGGTTAAGTATACGGATTAGGATATGAGTCTAGTTATTTTAGTGTGCAGTATTGGTGGTACCTATTCGTATACAATGAATATTTTTTATATAATAGGAATTAGGGCGAATGAATGATGTTTTTTTATGAAAAAGCACAAACTTCATTTACCTTTCAAATATCAAACTATTTTCGTAAATCCATTCATACCTTTGAGTGATGTAACGTTTAAAGAGAAAATGTATATTATTCTTACATCCAAATGATAAAGGAGTGAATGGTTATGTCATATAGTGAAATGATTAGAAAAGAAGTCCTGAGCTGGGAGGGTGTTTCTGAAAAGCCACATCGCTTTGGTGGTATTGAATTAAATTATAAAAAGAAAGAGTTAGGTCATCTTCATGGTGACAAATTAGCTGACCTTCCTTTTCCAAAATCAAAACGGGATGAATTAGTAAATCAAGGATTAGCACGCCCGCATCATGTGTTACCTGAGTCAGGATGGATCAGTTATCACATAAAAAGTGAAGAGGATCTTCCGTTTGTTATTGAACTGTTTCGGATGCAGTATGATAGATTTGTAAAAAATTAGAGAAAAATTGAAGTTGGTACTCCATTTACAAAATAACTAGGTATAAATACCTAGTTATTTTTTTATGACAGAGGAATTCTGCTTATTTTTTGATTCTAAAGTGTAAGAATAAATATGATACGTAAATACTTGAGATAAAAAGAAAAAAATTAGATTTATTACAATTCATGTTTGAATTGTATGTAAAAATTTAGTTAATATATGAAAAAATAGTATATTTACCAGGGGGATGAGTTGTTTATGAAAGAAGATATTAAGATTAGAGATGCAAAAATTAGTGATTTATCTAGTATAGTAGATATATATAATTCAACTATTTCAAGTAGAATGGTAACTGCTGATACAGTACCTGTTACTGTTACGAGCAGGGAACAATGGTTTCATGAACATTCACCTTCTTTTAGACCTCTATGGGTAATAGAATCTCAAGGAGAGATATACGGATGGGTTAGTTTTCAATCCTTTTACGGTCGACCTGCTTATAATGGAACGGCTGAAATAAGTATATACATTCATCAACTGCATAGAGGTAGGGGGATAGGTAAATATATCATACAAAAAGTGTTAGATACCTGTCCGAAGCTCAATATTAAAACATTATTAGCGTTTATATTTGCTCATAATAAAGCTAGTCTTCAGTTATTTTGGTGTTTTGATTTTGAAAAGTGGGCGCATTTGCCTAACGTTGCAGAATTAGATGGAATAGAAAGGGATTTAATCATTCTTGGTAAAAGGATTTCTTGATATTTTAGTGAAGTATTATAAAAGTAGTGTAACAAGTTCAGTAAAAACGAGAAATGATATTTTTATATAAAAATGAATAATCTGTAGTCGAATTTTAAAATAAACAAGTTAATTAATCTAGCTTGTTTATTTTAGTTTAATATCATGCAATATTTTCATGCAAACGATTGCGTTTTTGTTTATAATGAAAACGGATACATAAATATTTTGCAAATTTAAAAAAGGGAAAAGGAGAAAAGAGATGAAAAAACAGTTTCAATATTATTGTATTGTCATTTTATCTGTCTTGATGTTATTTGTAGCTCTATTAATTCCACAAACAAGTTTTGCGGCTGTAAATGGAAAAGGAATGAATCCGGATTACAAAGCTTACTTAATGGCGCCATTAAAAAAGATTCCGGAAGTAACAAATTGGGAGACATTTGAAAATGATTTAAGGTGGGCAAAACAAAATGGTTTTTATGCTATTACTGTTGATTTTTGGTGGGGAGATATGGAAAAGAAGGGGGATCAGCAATTTGATTTTTCATACGCACAGCGTTTTGCTCAATCGGTAAGAAATGCAGGTATGAAAATGATTCCTATTATTTCTACACATCAGTGTGGTGGAAATGTTGGAGATGATTGTAATACACCAATTCCTTCATGGGTATGGAATCAAAAAAATGATGATAGTCTTTACTTTAAATCTGAAATCGGAACCGTTAATAAAGAAACATTGAATCCACTTGCTTCAGATGTAATTCAAAAGGAATATGGTGAACTATATACAGCATTCGCAGCAGCTATGAAACCCTATAAAGATGTAATCGCAAAGATATATTTATCTGGGGGACCAGCAGGAGAGCTAAGATATCCTTCTTACACATCTGCTGATGGAAGCGGTTATCCATCACGTGGAAAGTTTCAAGCGTATACAGAATTTGCAAAATCAAAATTCCGTTCCTGGGTATTAAGTAAATATAATTCCTTAAATGAAGTGAACGAAGCGTGGAGTACGAAACTTACTTCTGTTTTAGAAATTTTACCACCAAATGAGGGGGAACTGTTTCTAAAGAATGGATATAATTCTTCATATGGAAAAGATTATTTAGAATGGTATCAAGGGGTTTTAGAAAGTCATACAAAATTAATTGGTGAATTGGCACACAATGCTTTTGATCCAAGTTTTCAAGTACCAATCGGCGCAAAGATTGCAGGAGTACATTGGCAATATAATAATCCAGTTATACCTCACGGAGCAGAAAGGCCAGCAGGCTATAATAATTATAGCCATTTACTCGATGCTTTCAAAAGCGCAAAGTTAGATGTAACATTTACTTGTCTAGAAATGATAGACAAAGGTAGTTATCCAGAATATTCAATGCCTAGAACATTAGTACAAGATATTGCAACATTAGCTAATCAAAAGGGAATTGTACTAAATGGTGAAAATGCTTTAAGTATAGGAAATGAGGCTGAGTATAACAGAGTTGCAGAAATGACCTTTAATTATAATTTCTCTGGATTTACGTTACTTCGTTATCAAGATGTAATGTACAACAATTCATTAATGGGGAGATTTAAGGATTTATTAGGTGTGACCCCTGTTATGCAAACGATTGTAGTAAAAAATACTCCTACAACAATAGGAGATACTGTTTATATTATTGGGAATCGTGCGGAATTAGGAAGTTGGGACACGAAACAATATCCAATTCAATTATATTATGATTCTCATAATAATGATTGGCGAGGAAATGTTGTATTGCCAGCTAAAAGAAATATAGAATTTAAAGCATTTATTAAAAGTAAAGATGGAACGATTAAATCATGGCAAACTACACAACAAAGTTGGACTCCAGTACCAATAAATTCTACTGAGTATATAAGTTACTGGTAATTATATTATGTTAACTGAAATCCCTCTAAAATGATATGGAGGGATTTTTAATTTTGTTTATAAAAATGCTTTTCAAAAATGTCACATCTTTTTCTTTTCATTCGTCTTGTGTGTAGAACAACAAGGAGGGATTGATATGAAAAAGTTTGATGTAGCAATTGTAGGCGGGGGCCTTGCTGGATTAACAGCTTCGATTTATTTAGCTAGAGAAGGGAAAAAAGTAGTTGTATTAGAAAAATCAAGTCGTTTTGGCGGAAGAGCAATAACTACGAATAGAAACGGCGTTCTTATGAATCTCGGGGCACACGCCTTATATCGCGGAGGAGAAGCGATATCAACTTTTGAGGAACTGGGGATCCAGATTCCAGGAGGCATACCTTCAACTAGTGCGCATGGTATATGGAAAAATGATGTATATGCAGTGCCGACAGATTTTCGGTCAATCTTATCTACACCATTACTTTCATGGCCAGCTAAAATACAATTTTCTCATTTGATGTTAAAGCTAGGAAAATTAGATTTGCATACAGTTCCTAAAATGAGTCTCAGTGTATGGGCAGAAAAAGAAATTAAAGATCCCATGGTAAGAAATATGTTTTATGCATTATGCCGAACAACAACCTACACATATGCTCCGACAATACAGCTAGCATCTTCCGTATTAAAACAAATACAACGATCAATGAAAGAAGGAGTTCTTTATGTAGATGGTGGCTGGGAGACAATTATAACAAAACTAAGAGATGAAGCTATGAATGCTGGAGTCCAATTTATGACTAATAAAAATGTAGTTGAAATTGAACACTGTGATTATATTCAAAGAATACGCTGTTCTGGTGACGAAATATTTGAAGTCCCTACAGTTGTCATTACTATACCACCAAAAGAGGCTTGTAAAATTGTAAAGGGTGCAAAAGATACTGCGCTGCATATATGGAAAGAACAGTCAGTGCCAGTAACAGTTGCTTCGTTAGATCTTGGTTTAAAAAATTTGCCTAATCTATCGCATCAATTTGCTTTAGGTTTAGACCAACCTGTATTTTTTACGAATCAATCGCGATCTGCTAAGTTAAGTGATGATGGAACAATAGTGGTAGGATTGATAAAATACCATAATCCTACATTACAAGTTAGTAACTATAATGAAGATAAAATTATGTTAGAACATATAATGGATTTATTACACCCGAATTGGCAACAGGAATTAGTTGTAAAACAATATTTGCCTAAAATAACAGTTGTTTATGATTTTCCGCATATTGGTCGTATAGAAAATCCAGGTCCTATTATTCCTGAAATGCCAGGAGTATACGTTGCAGGAGATTGGGCTGGCCAGGATGAATTATTAGCTGACGCTGCGGTTTCTAGTGGTAAACAAGCAGCACTACAAATTTTAGAACGAGGTAAAGTCACAAATTGAAAGAGGGTTATGTGATGTGGAAACGGAACAATTGTATCAAGCATATAAACCTTTATTATTTTCTTTAGCCTACCGTATGCTCGGGAGTGTTATGGATGCGGAAGATATTGTTCATGATGCATTTCTTTCATTAAGTCAAACAGAAGAATTAGGTCCTGTCGATAATATAAAAGCGTATTTATGCAAGATGGTTACAAATCGTTCAATCGATAAATTGCGTTCAGCAACTCACAAGCGAAACATTTATGTTGGCACCTGGTTACCGGAACCACTTGTTGAAGAAAGTGATGACCCCTCAATGACATATATAATGAAAGAGTCTATGTCTACAGCATATCTTTTATTATTGGAACAGTTATCTGAAGTTGAACGGGCTGTATTTATATTACGAGAAGTTTTTGGTTACGATTATGATGAAATAGCATTAATTGTTGAAAAAAGTAGCGTGAATTGTCGTCAAATTTTTCACAGGGCTAGAAAGAGTATAGTAGATAAACCGAAAGCTTCAAAGTTAAGTACGAAGCAGGTGGCCACATATGTAGAACAGTTCGTTACTTCGATACAACGAGGAGACGTTCAGGCTATGCTAGAAATCTTAAAAACTGATGCGGTATTCAAATCAGATGGTGGAGGAAAGGTTACAACGGCTCTTAAACCAATTCACACTTCTGAAAGAATCATACGCTTATTCTTAGGAATTACTAAGAAGTTGCCAGAAGAACATTCCATTGCAATTCGAATGGTAAATGGTACACCAGGAATTATTGTAAATGTAAATAATCGCGCTACGTATGTACTTTCGTTTGAGTTTAAAGAAGAGAAAATAGCATCTATTTACATGATGGTGAATCCAGAAAAGCTTATTCATTTAAATCGAAATGTATAAGCTGAAAAGACGCATTTCAACAGAAATGCGTCTTCAATTTAAGAACATGTAATTTATTTCTCTAACATTTCAAGAGGAACATCTTTTTCACCTAATACCTCGAATTTGATTTCTCCGTCCTCTTCATAAATACGTTTAATAATCGGTATAGTTATCATTTGCTTTTTATGCTGCTTACGTTTTCTAGCAGCTTCTAAATTAATCACGTTCATGTTTAAAGCATCCTTTCTTACTTACAGTTATAAACAAAAGAAAATGCGTCCCAAAAGGGCGCTTCTTTAATTTGAAATACCGATTAAAATGATTTTATAATTGCGTTTTGATTGTAAAATAATGTGAATGGAATGATTGCACGTAGAAATTAACTTTACCAAAAAACAAAACAATATGCTACCAAAAAATTCAATTCTTTGTCTTATAACAGGAAAAACTTATTCATTTAGCATATAATGAAAGGTAGACAAACATAATCAAGTTTCTCATCAATTTTGATCATTTATTAAATTTGCTTGGAAAGGCGATGAATAAAATGCATCATATAGAATCATTGTTGCTAGAACTTGAAAAATACGGAAAAGAATATGATCGGACAAAAGAAAAGCGAGAAGAAAGATTAAGAAATATTTCTCGAGAAATGGGACAGTTTTTATCCATTTTAGTGAAAGGATGTAGCGCTCAAAGGATATTAGAAATTGGGACATCGAATGGATACTCCACAATATGGCTTGCAAATGCTGTGCAAGAAACAAAAGGAATCGTTACAACCGTGGAACTTTCTTCGGAACGTGTTGCAGAGGCGCTTGTGAATTTTGAAAAAGCAAGTCTTAGACGTCGTATTGATATTCATAACCAGGAAGCTGGTGCATTTTTAGATGCACAAGTGAATCGCTCATTTGACTTTATTTTCTTAGATTCAGAGCGTACGCAATACATGTGGTGGTGGGAAAATATAAAACGAATATTAGAGCCTAAAGGATTTCTAGTAATTGACAATGCAATTTCACATACAGAAGAGTTAGCGGAATTTATTCAGATGATTGAAGAAGACGAGATATTTGAAACTGTGTTACTAGCTTTTCAAAAAGGAGCGTTTGTAGCAAGAAAAAAATGAAGAGATACAGTCATACTCAACAAGGAGATTTAATAAAAAATGCGTATACATTCTTATTTCTATGAACAGGCGCAAAAATATCCTAATCGCGTTGCGCTTTCGGAACAACATAAAAGATGGACTTACAAAGAATTGGCGGAATATGTTTCAAATCGCGCATCAGCTCTTATGCAAGACGGAGCGATACCAGGACATATTTTTATTATCAAGTTAGAAAATTGTATGGAATGGATTCAAGATGCACTTGCGGTTTCAAAAATTGGTGGAATTATAATGCCGGTTCATCCAGACGTTACAGAAATTGAATGGCAAACAATTATAAGTAGTGCGGAGCCTAATTGGATTATCACATCCAAAGAGACTTTATGTCAAACAATTGAGCCTAATACTATCCCATTCCCTTTTAGACATGTGAGTAGGAAGGATGAGTTATACTTCTTTGGTTATACTTCAGGTTCAACAGGTACACCGAAAGGGTTTGTTAAAAGTCATCAATCATGGACTTGTAGTTTTGAAGGGTGGAGTAAGGCATTTTCACTAATTGAAAGCGATCGTGTAGTAGTTCCGTTACATTTATCTTATTCAGCCCAGCTATATCCGGCACTTCAGGCATTAGCTATAGGAGCTGAGATTGTTTTATTATCTAAGTTCACCCCAGAAACCTTTTTAAAAGCGAAAGGATCGTGTGCTTCTATCACACCGGCTTTAATTGAACCTTTAATTCGTCATGCAAAGCAAAAACGAAGTGTGCAGGAAATGATTCCGAGGTGTATGATTTCAGTTGGGACAAAATTATCGCCTATACAAAGACAAAAATTTGAGGAATGTTTTCCTAAATCATTTTTGTATGAATATTACGGATCATCAGAAATGGGCTATGCCTCACTGTTAACACCAGAAGATGCAAGAACTGCACCTGAAACAGTAGGAATATCATTCCCAGATGTAGAGATTGCCTTTTTTAATGAGAAAAAAGAACGAGTAGTAACTAATAAAGAAAACTTTGGGAAATTATTTGTTCGATCCGGTCAGGCTTTTGAAGGATATATTGAAAATGAAAAGCAAACAAAAGCTACTTTCATAGAAGATTGGGTAACATCACATGATATTGGTTTCCAAAGAGAAGATGGGAAAATTGTTTTAGTAGGTAGAGACCGAGACATTATAAAAGCTGCTGGAAGCTTTGTGTACGCTGGTGAAATAGAGGATGTATTACTTGGAATCACCGGGGTTACAGAAGCAGTAGTGTTTTCGGAAAAAGATGAGAATCGTGGAGAAATTATACGGGCTGTTATTGTAAAGGAATGTTCTCGAGAATTAGTCAATATTCAAAAAGAGTGCCGTCAAAAATTAATATCGTATAAGCAACCAAGAAATTGGACTGTACTATCTCATTTACCCAAGAAGCCGAATGGGAAGGTAGATAAAATGAAATTGAGGGCTGAATTGTTAAGCGATAAACTGTGTAACATGTGAAGAATCCGCCTTCAGCACGTAGCCTTCTAGGTCTTAAGTCTGAGGAAAATAATGAACGAAACAGGTATACTTATGGTAAGAAACAGGGAATGACTGCATAAGCGGGGATTCATTGTTCGATTATTTTGAATAGGATACTTTAACTAGAAAATACATGGGGTATCAAATATAGTGCAAATAAATTCGCACATATAAATAAAGGAGCGATTTTGTTGACTGAATTAGAGAAAAAAGAATCTGTATCAGTAGTGAAAGATAATGTAGAAGTGGTTGTTGATACAGTTATTAAAGATGAAGAACTTGTTGAACTGAATAAAGAAGCTGATTTATATGTACAAAAATTAAATAGTGAACAAAATACAGATCTTTCAAAAGTATTATCACAGCTTGGAGATTTAGGAGATAAAGAACAGCAAGCAGCCGGACAAACTTTATCAGCACTAAAACGTCCTGTGACTGCGATGATGAGTGGGAAGAATGAAGAGATTCCAAATACATTGTTAGAATTGCGTAAAGTCGTATCAGAACTCGATCCTAATTCATTAAAAGCGTCGGGTATGAAGAAATTTATGTTTAAAGTTTTTAAGAAAAATCCACTTGAAACATATGTTCATAAATATCAATCCATAGATAAACAAATTGAAGAAATTATAAGATCATTACTTATTGGGCGTGACAATCTCCAAGAAGATACGGTTGGCTTAGAGATGCTGAAAGAGCAATCACACGATAAAATTCATGCTCTTGATAAACAAGTGTATCTAGGGCGAAAGCTGGCTGGGATGCTTGAGGCTGAAAAACAAAACCCAGATCGTCAAAGGGATATTCCATTAATCAATGATGCGTTAGAAAAAATCCTTGTACGTACGCGTAACATGCAGCAAGCAAAAAGTGTATTACTGCAATCTATCGCATCTGTAGACATCATTAAGAAAAATAATGAAAAGTTAACAGAAGCAATTCGTAACGCAATTACAATGACGCAAAATGTTGTTACTGTTTCCGCAGCGATTCAGCTCGCATTAACAAATCAACGGAAAACGATTGATGCAGTTAACGCGACCAATGAAGCAATTGAATCGATGGTATTAAGTAATTCACAGGCTTTAAAACAAAACACAGAAGAAACGACGCAGCTGCTTGAAAATCCAGCAATCAGCATGGATAAATTGCGTGAATCATTCCAAAATGTATTTGCGGCGATTGAAGCATCTGAGAGATCGTCAGAGCGCATTATTGAATCTAGTAAGAAGTTTGTTATTGAACTTGACACATTTAATGATGAAATGAAGCAGAAGCTCATTCAGCGTCCAAAGAAATAAAAGTGCATTAGAGGAGGTGAAAAAATGGGTTTCTTCGAATTTGTTTTAATGATTGGTGGGATTTTGCTTTTACTAGGATTTACAGCTGTAGTTTTACTTGTTTATTTTGGCAGGAAATTTTACTTGTCATGGGCGAAACCGTATAAACGAGCACATGAATCAATTGAAAAGTTATCCAATAAATCAACGCCGTTTTTACAAGAGTTTACGCAGCATCCACTTTTTTATCGTTGGATTCGTACTGAGGGGAAAAAGGAACAAAAAGCATTTAATACCCTTTTCTGTACAGCAAATCAACGTACAAGAGAACAAGTCTTCTCTATGTTACCGAAGGATAAACAAAAGAAAGTACACGCTATGGCAAAAATAACGAAAAAAGTGACGAATGAAGATATTGATGCAGCAGTAATGAAAGTGAAAGGTTTCTTAAGACAAGAATCACAACAATCATCTAAGCCAACGGATCTATCGTTTTATAAATTGTATTTTTATGACCGTTATCCAGATGCATTAAATACAATTCAAGCGTATAAGCGCTCAATCAATCCGTCACTACAAAAAACAGTTGATGACATTACAGTTTCTGTATTGAATGCTCTTCCATATTATCAAGAACATCGCATGTTTGAACAACAACACAAACTTGAAACGTTCTTAATGAAAGACTTAATCGATATGTTATCATTGGTTACACAACTTCCGCCTTCACAGCGTCCAGAAAAAGAAGAAGAGTTGCAAGTTTACTTACAAAACTTCCAAAAAGAAATGGAAGCAGTAGAACGTGATATTCGAGACTCCATTGATCATTATTTGAATGTGAAGATGAGAGCGGCGAAGGAAAAATTTAAGAATAAGTAAAAGAAAACCTCTTGCGTACATTACGCAAGAGGTTTTCTTAATTTCATTATTTAATTTGAATTGTATCCAAACTTACGCGTGCCTAATTTTTCTTTATATAGGCTTTCAATTTCAAGTACTTCAAGAGGTGTTACTGTTTTGGGTAGTGTTTGAAGGAGGGAAAAAGAAAAATTATATTTGTAAGCAGAAACCGTTATGTTCTGTTTTTGACACCATGCAGCTTTTGATAATCCGCTGTTTTTATAGTCTTGAATATTAGTTTCCCATTCTTTCTTTAATAGGTGTCTTTCATAAAAAAACCTCCACATGTAGTATGTAAGGAGATTATCTCATGGGTTATTTACAAATAGTAGGTGGGGAATATTTTCCGCTTACTTATGTAGTTGAATTTTTCCAAATAATAAGTTACATTTTTAAAGTTCACGAAACTATATGACAGTACAAAAAGGGGAGAAACATTGCTATTATGTCAAAAATGAGATGGAAGAGCCATGTATGTTATTTTGTTATTTTTATACTGCTTGGAGTAGCAGTAACAATCAAACCAGTTATCTCTAAAGCAGAGGAATCTGATGTTAATATTACATTATTGGGTACTGCAGATATTCATGGTAGGTTTATGCCTTGGGATTATGCACTTGATGGTACTAATATGAGTGGAAGTTTAACGCAGCTTTATACGGTTATAAAGAAGGTACGTCAAGAAAATCCAAATACCATATTATTAGATGCCGGAGATACAATTCAAGGGAACTCAGTAGAATTATTCAATGATAAGCCACAGTCTCCAATGATGGTAGCAATGAACGAAATGGGATATGATGCTTGGGCATTTGGAAATCATGAATTCAATTTTGGATTAGATACATTGAAAAAAGTTAGTGAGCAATATAAGGGAAAGACATTAGCAGGAAATATTTATAAGGAGAATGGAGAGCGTTTTCTTCCTGCATATACGATTGTTGAAAAAGGTGGAATTAAGGTTGGGATTATTGGCATGAATACACCAATGATTAGTGATTTTGAAAAAGGGACAGATCATTTGGCTGGTTTAGTGGTGAAAAACCCAGTAGAAGAGACAAAAAAGGCAATTAAAGAATTAGAAGGTAAAGTAGATGTAATGGTAGGGGTTATGCATATGGGACTAGAAAATGAGAATGGGATCCCTGGTACTGGGGTTCAAGATATTGCGAATGCTTGTCCGGAAATAAGCGCTATTTTTGCAGCTCATATGCATAAACTTGTTAAAAAAGAAGTTGTAAATGGTGTTATTATTACAGAACCAGACAAATATGGAACGCATATCTCACGTATTGACCTTACTTTTACAAAGAAAGATGGGAAGCTGGTTTTAAAAGATAAAACAGCTACTGCTATACCTGTAAAAAATGCTGATGGAACAACGGTATTATCTGATCCTGCACTTGAAGCAACACTAACACCTTTTCACGAGTATGCGAGAGGAGATGCAAATGTTGTTGTCGCTCAATTAAAGGGTAGAAATCTTGTTCCTGAAAATGAAATAAAGGGTATTCCAAGTGTACAAATTCAAGAGACACCTTTATCAGATTTTTTTCATGAAGTCATGCTCTATTACAGCAAAGCAGATGTAGTAGCCCATCAAATTGATAACGATAATGCTCGTTTAGATGTAGGCCCTATTAAGAAGAAAGATATTGCGTATAATTACCAATATGCTTTGGGAGAAATTACAGTATATAAGATAACTGGAAAAGATTTAAAAGATTATATGGAGTGGGCGGCGGGATATTTTAACACATCTCGTGCCGGAGATGTAACAGTTAGCTTTGATAAAACGCGCCGTGCGTCTAAATATAGCACGAATGACTTTTTTGGAGGCGTAAAATACGAAATTGACTTAACAAAACCATATGGAAGTCGAATTACTAATTTACGATCTATTCGTACAAATAAACCCATCAAAATAAGCGATGTTATGACTCTGGGAATGAATGCCTATAGAATGGAGGCTCTTCAAGCAAAAGGAGGGGCTTTAGAGGGACGTAAGTTTGAACAGATTTGGTCATCTAAACAAGAGAATGCATTTGGCGAAACAGGTGGAACCATTCGTAACCTTGCTATTACATATTTAAAAGAAGTAAAGAATGGTGTATACACGCCAAAAGTTATGCATAATTGGAAAATTACCGGTGTTGACACACATTCTTCAGAGCATAAGGCTGTAGTGAATCTCGTAAATAAAGGGATTTTAGAAATTCCAAAAACAGAAGATGGAAAATATACAAATATAGCATCTATTAATACTAAAGATTCAATTACAAAAGAAGAGATTGTAGCACTCTCTCAAAAAGCTCATATTAATCCAAATCAGTTTAAACATGTAAAAACAAAAGGTGAATTTTACAAAAAACTTAATAGGATTATTAAAAATAAAGAGAAAATCTAATACTGAGATTGTTTTAGGGAAAGGGAAGAAGTAATAATTGACTTTGAACTACCCCCACTTAACGACCTTGCGGTTTGTTTGAAGTGTGAGATTCCTGCGAACACCGATGTATCCACCAGTTATCTTAGCAGGCTCTGCCCGTAGTTCCTACGGTGAGAACTTAAGTATCATGAACGTTGGATGTTATTATTACCAGCACACGAAGATGAACATGTAACTCAAACATTGGAGGAGATTGTAATGAATCAAGATCCAATTTTATAAAAAGCAATGAATAAATGGGAAAATATGAGTCACGACTCATCTTTCCGAACAGCTTATGAAGCACGCGAGAGGTTACTTCTAGATGAACAAGCTAAATTAGCGCATGCTCGTGAAGAAGGTTTAGAAAAAGGTCTGGAAAAAGGGAAAGCCCAATTAATTCGTGGTATGCATAAGAATGGAATGCCGTTAGAAGACATTGCAAAATTCACAGATTTAAACATAGAAGAAATCCGAAAGATATTATTATAATGCATGCAACTATGACAAAAGAACCGCTCTGGTAACTATTCAGAAGCGGTTCTTTTGTTATGAAGCAAACCCCCTTTTATAAATGCATACAAAGTAAGCGTCAAATATAGTTAGTTAATAACCTTAAAAAATAGTGACTACTTATGTGATAAAATAATATAAAAATTCAATTTAAAGGAGGTATTAAATGAAGTGGCTATTAAAAACCTTAAAGCCAATGAATATTCCGAATTAGAAGGAGAAGCCTATTTCGAATTATTTGATCAAAATATTCTGGTATACATAGACCAAGATGCAGATATCGAATACGCAGAACTGTGTATAACATACTTAAATTCTTTAAGTGAGGAACTGATAAATAAACTTTGTAAAGCATCTATTAGATACTGTAATGAATTTCTTGATGATATAGGTGAAGATATTATAGAATTTTCTAAACCGACAGATGTTCTACCTTATATTACACCAAATACTATATGTATTCCGAAGCCTAAAAATAAATCTGAACCCGTCATTGATTTAGAATTAAATTGCACATGGGAAGAAGAACATGGCATGGAATGGATAATTCGCAGTGAGAAAGTTATGTATGTCGGAGCATTTAATGGAATAAATCCATATGGGGATTGTGATGTCGGAAAAGATTGGAATTATGCTTAGCTTAATGTATGAAGGTAGGAGAATGTCTTTAATGTATATAGACATAGATAACATCGTAAACACAATAGCATGATTCTTTCAAGTGGTACTTACATTATACGTTGCATCACATATATTGGATATAGACAAGGGAGTCAAAAGATTTAACCGTTTAGAAAAGATTATACGGATTGCATTATCTGTAAACATATTATTTATCAGCATCTCACTCATTCATTTTGCGGTTAAACATTACTTTTTACTATTCACAGGTTTAAGTAAACTAACTAACTTTATACTGATAGGGTACTGTAAAGTAGAGATAAGGTTCAAGTTTAAAGGTACACCTAAATTTAAGAAGTCAGTTTGGGCGGATTCTTTTCGAAACCTATTGTTCTCTCTGTATAGAGGTGGACTTATCTCAGAAGGGGCATACTTTTACTTTCAAGTACTAAAGTCAATATTACATAAATAAAAGGGGACAGACGAAATGAACGGTATAGGGAACTTAATTGAAAATCATGTTGAGGCTTTGTTTCTTATCTTTGTAAGTATAATTGTACTGGTATTTCAAAGTATTGTCTTTGTAAGAATAGTAAGAGACCGGTTTAAAAGTAAAGATATAGAGAAGTTAAAAGAAGATAAACAGTATATTAAGAAGTTAACTATAGTATACATAGGAATTATGGTAATAGGTGCTATAACAAACTTACCTTTATTTGGATTTATATTGTTAGGTTTTATGTCTAACACTATTATATTAGCGTCTTTAAAGATAGAATTGTCTGATACAAAGTCAAATCAGTTGAAGACTGTAAAGAACTCAAATTTCATGTTATGGTTTGTAATAAACGCTATGCACTTAGTATTATTCTTTATTGAGGAAATAAAACTTATTAAAAGTATTTAAGGGGCATACTATTTTGTTTGGTCATATTTATCTATTACATTATGAATTCAACCTATCAATTATCATAGAAGTACAACACTATTTTAAGTAAAACTGGATCTATCCCATGCCCATCAACTTAAGAATTGTATAACGGCCCCAAAACAAAAAAGTGCCATCATGTATAGTGTGGTTGAAACCGCAAAAGAGAACAATTTAAGTCCCTATCATTATCTTCGATATTTGTTTGAAACGCTCCCCAATATCGATTTAAACAATAAAGAGGAAATTGATAAAGTCTTACCGTGGTCAATGGATTTACCATCTAGTTGCAAAGTACCGAAAAAAAGTGAAGAAAGCAAAAAGTAACTCTAAAATCAATCTTTGTTGTATATTTTGGAGTTACTTGACGTTTACAAAAGAAGCGGTTAATAGTTATTTGTATTTCAGTATTTATCATTGGTGCTATCATCTTTGTAGGTAAACATACAATAGAAGAGTTTCAAGTCAGACAATATGGTAAACCAGTAATAGTAGAAGTAGTGGATAAGAAAGAATATTCAACTATGCGAGGTAACTCCTATGACATCAAGTACAAAATAAAAGATAAGACTTACTTAGGTAATATAGATAAAGAGTTATACAAGAAGTTAGACAAAGGCTCTAAAATAGAAGTACTAGAATACAAAGGAAAGACAATTATGTATGATAGTTACGATGTAAAGTAAGGGGTATTATATTGAAAAAGAAACGGTTTAGAATTGGTTGTATTGTAGTGTTTCTAGTGTGTACGTTCCTACTCATAGGGGTAGGAACGTACAACGAGATACAAGTCAGACAACATGGTAAGTCAAGTATAGCGGAAGTCGTAGACATGAAAGAGTACACACCTAGAGGATTTAAGACTTATGAAATCAAGTACAAAGTAGATGGTGAAACGCACACAGGTAGCGTAAGTAAGAAAGTATACAAACGTTTAGACATTGGTTCTCGCATTGAGGTTGTTGAGTACAAAGGAAAGACTATGCTATTTGAAAGTTACGATTCAAAGTAAGGGGTATGAATAGTGAATCATAGGTATGATAAAATTCACTAAGCGAGTGTACAGATGTATCAAATGAAATAAGTGTGGGGGATGGAAGATAGAAGTCAATTAAGAGGATAACAGTTGAAGTTAGTGATGATAGTATTAGAATCTACAAACCGAAATTGTAAGCAATACCGAGGATGGTGTATTGTTCCACTTCCGTTATAAAAAATGGGTTACAAGTAATGTGTGACATACGTGGTAAACAACATACTGAGGTATAAGCAGGTATATAATTTCATATAAATTGCTGTGATCAAATGCTTGATGCGAAGTCTATTCTATGGCTTCGCATCTTTGTTTTTAAATAGAACTTTGCGTCATTCAGTATACATAGTAATATTTAGGCGTGAATTACATGTAAAATCGAGACTTTATTTGTAGGACATAATAAATAATTTTGTTTTAATGTTTTAATTACATGTAGATTTAGAATAAAGTTTGATTAGAATCCTATATTAAAATAAAAACAAACCACTGTTCGATTTAAATGTTCCACGATATAATGGTGAGAGTTTATGCCTGAATAAATATTTTTATAAGAAGTGAGGTACTGTATGAAAAAAAGAACCACAGACATTATTTTTATTATTATTGGCGCATTCCTTTTTGCGTTAGGTGTGAATTTGTTTGTTATCCCGAACGAACTTGGTGAAGGAGGCGTAACTGGTATCACGATTATAACCTACTATTTATTTGAGTGGTCACCAGGTTTAGTCAACTTAATTCTAAATGCGATTCTGTTAATAGTTGGCTATAAATTTTTGAATAAGGTAACAACGATTTATACGATTATTGCTGTAGTTACCAACTCGCTTTTTCTTCATCTGACAGAAGGCTGGAATATTGCTTCGAATGAATTGTTGGTTAATGCCATTTTTGGCGGAGTATTTATAGGGTGTGGGATTGGTCTAATCATTCGGGTTGGCGGAACAACGGCAGGTACTACCATTTTAGCAAGGATGACACATAAATATTTAGGATGGAGCATTAGCTATGGTCTATTGTTTTTTGATTTAATAGTTGCTTTTTCATCTTATTTCATCATTGGTGCAGAAAAGCTGATGCTGACAATTATAATGCTATATGTAGGAACGAAAGTGATGGAATTTGTGATCGAAGGTTTGAATCCGAAAAAGGCCATTACGATTATTTCTGATAAACCGAATGAAATTGCCAAACAGGTGACTACCTCAATGGACAGAGGGGTTACCGTATACTCAGGTCATGGTTATTACACAAAAACCCCAAAGGACATTCTTTATATTGTTATTAATAAGCAAGAAGTAATAAAGTTAAAACGGATTGTTCAATCTACTGATCCGAATGCTTTCATCGCTATACACGATGTTCGTGATGTATTCGGAGAAGGATTTGTAGATATTTCTAAGGCTTAATAAGAGGTTGCTTAAAAAGAGGTAGAATTTGTAGAGTTGTAATCGATAGATATCTACATGCTTTATTTACTAATCTACAGGCAGAATAAGCCCCTTATTAATGGTTTCGTATTTTAACAATTCTCTTGTGAAAAAGTTGTCTTTCGGATGGAGATTACCTGAAGGTTTAAACTGAAGAGTTATATTACACTATATATAAAAGTTCGGTTTATATTTGTTTAATCCATTATAGAGAGCTATTGTTTAACAAAAAGGCAGAACATGTTCAATTTTTTAAGAAACTAAATCTAAATGCTAAAATATGAGAATCTATTTTGAACAATCTTTTTTCAAAATAGATTCTTTTTATTTAGCGTAAAATGTTCGCTTGTTGGGTATTATTATTCAATCTTTATTCTAAATCTACATTACAATACGATCTGTTGTGCTGTATGCTGTTCCAATGCGGATTACATCTGCTTTTTCAACATCAGCATACGTAATATCTTCGGTAACCTCAATAATTTCACTTAATGGAATACGAATCTTTGCTAATTGCCATGTAATAAGTAATTCTTCTTCTGTCTTTCTTATATCAATACCTAGCAGGTTACCAAAACCTTTCCATATTAGATTTATGGATGGAATTTCTATCGGTATGAATAAAATCTATTTCTATAAGTTTACGTCTTTGTAAAATGAAGAAATAGGCAGATGACAAACTTCAGCTGCACTTTAAAATTTCCATTTAACGAATACCTGAATAGATAGCAGAACGTATATTCGGTATAATCAAAACATACTACTTGAAGCTAAATTTATGAAGAATATCTGACCAATGTAACCTGATAAATACTGATCTACTTTAATTAGATTTTGAAAGTTATCGTAGGGTTGAACAACAGTTAATACTTTAAAAGGTCATTATTAGAAAGGAAAAGATGAGATGAATCAAATTTCATTTGAAGATCTATTTGAAGAGAATACAGTGGAGGTTGCTGAAATACAAGTCTCTTTATCGCCACTGCAGAAAAATATCTTGGAATTGCTTAATTCTGAAGAAATAAGTGCATTGGAGCTATGCGGAAAATTAATACTATCTGGTAAAATACCAGATGAAAGATTCACAACCGATAAGCCTAAAGTTTACGGACAAGTATGCTTAATTCTAGAAGGTTTTGTTACTGAAGGGAAGCTTACTTTTATAAAAAATGATGAGAAAAGAGATAGGGTATATAAAATGAAAGAATAAGTTTCTTTTATCGTTTTTCCGACAGAAAACTCCTTCCTCAAAGATATCTGTAATTATTAATGCGGCAGATAGTAGTAGAAGCACTCAATTCCCATTATATTTAAAATAATGAAAAGGATAGAACTATGATTGAAAAATATAAAAATGAAATTGTAATTGATGTTTATCGTGGAGATAATGAAGAATTAACAAGCACGATTGAAGAAATAAGAGCTTACTCAAAAACGTATGAATATGATAAAGTGACAGTTGTTGATTTGAAAAAATCAGTTGCTGATTCCAAGGATAAAGAGCAGTATATAGTGACTTTAGAAATAGAAAGAGATATAAGTAATCTCGGAAGAAAGTATAAATATGAAGAGGGAAAATTGTTTGGTTTTTATGAAGATGAAGAAGAGTAAATATAATTAAAGTTTTATTCTTAAATATATTTATAAATCTAAAAGCTTTCCGTAAAGGAGAGCTTTTAGATTAAACTTTATTTCAAACCAACATCTGATCAAACTTTATTCGAAACCTACAACTAGAAATGATATGATTGCATTGTCAATATTGTCTAATTATTAAAATACAATATACGGAAACAGCAAAGAGGAGGAGAAATTATGGGCTTTTTTAGTAGGTTGTTCAAAAAGGTGGAACAAGTAAACGAACGTGAGGCAACCCTCAATGAATTAAATGAAGAATTATATGTTGAATCTCCAATAGAAGAAGCAAATAGTTATTGGGTATCAATGGCACAAAATTTAATCGTCAATACTGTAAAAGCTGCTGACAATAATGTGGAACGTGCTTTTATTTTGGTTAATTTTAAAAAAGGTGAAGCTTCTTTTGATATTTTCTATCAAATTAATGGACAATTGTATTTTTGGAATCAGTTAGAAGATCAGGCGATTAGAGAAAGAATTAAGAACCAGTTGTTACCACAAGCTTCGGAAGTTTCAGATGCAGTAAACCAGCAATTTCTTGAAGCGGACCATCCTACAATCTCGTTTGCAGAATTGCAATTTGAATGGGAAACAAAGGTATGGTTTTCACACATCATCTGGGAAGACGACCCCGCCTCTCAATTACCAAAAGCTCAAATATTAAACGAATGGTTCAGCCTAATCAAAAAGGAAACTCGGAATAAACCACTTGATAGTGATACAAAATTTTCTTGGTATCCATCAATCTCTTGAAAATCTAACAGTATTTGAAAGAAGGGATATCGTTGAAATCATTTGATAGATTTAAAAGGAAGAAAGATTGTGACAACACGAAAAGAAATATTAACATAGGCTTGTCGGTGGAGATGTGACAAAAGTTACATAGTTAATAAAAATTTCATTTTGTACAAAATAAAACCCTAGTTTTCTAGGGTAATGGGTATAACAACTCGATTTAATCGAGCGCCTATATTAAAAGATGTAATTGTAATGGTTACTAATGGTGAGTGTAACCAAAAAGAGCAGCTAGCAAAAGCTAACTGCTCAAGGCTCTCCAGGGGGACGGAGAAATTATTATGGTATCTATATTATTGACGGAATATTGAAACTTATTCAAGGGATAATATTATTTATTATGTAAGTAATAAGATATAATTCCTATTAGAACTAAAGACTCACATACAATCGCAAATATATTTTTTTGTGATTTTCGCAAATCACTTATCAATGATAATACTGTACGAATCCCATACCCATCAAGCTAAGATTTTAAAGTACCCCCTAAACGGAAATTTTGTGTTTTTATAGCGCCGAAGTTCATTTTTATCGTTTTGGGGGCAAACTGTTCTGTTAGGTTGATAGGCATGGGGGGTTTTTCCTTTTTAGCTTGATGAGCATGTGGCGGTACCCCTGTATAGTGTGGTTGCAACTGCAAAAGAGAATAATCTAAGTCCCTATCATTATCTTCGTTATTTGTTTGAAACGCTTCCCAACATCGATTTAAACATTGAAAAAGAAATTGATAAAGTCTTGCCGTGGTCAATGGATTTACTATCTAGTTGCAGAGTACCGAAGAAAAGTGAAGCAAACAAAAAAATAACTCAAAAATCAACTTTTATTGTATATTTTGGAGTTACTTGACGTTTACTTAGAAAGAAGGAAACAAGTTGCAAAATGAAATATTTATTAGTATTAAACCAGTATATTGTAAAAAAATAAGAGAGAGAAAAAAGTTAAATGAATTTAGAAATTATAAACCTAAAAATCAAATAAAGCGTTTTGGATTTATGAATCATCCCCAACATCAGCACTAAAATATATTGCAGAAGTTAGTCTACCGATTGAGTATCCTAATAAGGTTGAAGAGCTTGCTGCTGGTGATGACCGGTTTAACAATGGCGAAAACGGGAAATATGCTTTCTACATAGAGCGCTTGTTTGAACTTGAAGTTCCGATTGAATTAAAAAAATTGAAATCTGATTTTTCATTTACGCCACCTCAAGGATTTGCTTATACGTCAACATACCCTAATTTAGTTGATTTTGTTGAAAATAAAATTAAACTGAACAGAGTCTTTTAGTTTAATAACGAATTAATTATTTTTTCTAAAGTAATAAATTAGTCGTGTTACATTAGTAGGAAATTATAATAAATCTTTAATAAGGGGTAGCATCACATCGCCATCAAGCTAATATTTTGAAGCACCACCAAAACAAAAATTTTATCTCTCGACAGTTATATATGAGAATTAAGCTCATTTTTTCGTTTTGGGGTGAGTCTGTTTTCTTAAGTTGATGGGCATGGGGTGGGCCCCTTTTAGCAAAACCGGAGTGGAAATGATGAGTATAAATAGTTTTGTGGGATTGATAAAGGACGAATTATTAAAAGAGGTAAGCATAAGAAGTAAGAATGAATTCGAACCTGTAGTAGTTAAAGATATTCCTAGACTTTGGAAGTGTTTAGGGACAGGTAATTATGCCGCAGTATTTATGCACAAAGAATACAAAGATTGGGTAGTGAAAGTTTACGCGCGAGAAGGAGAAGGAATTGAAAAAGAGTCAGAAGTATACCGAAGAATCGGAAATCATCCTTCTTATTCGAAGCTTATATATAAAGGAGAAAATTTCATAGTGTTGAAACGTTTAAAAGAAATTACCTTATACAATGCTATTCATAAGGGGATTAAAATTCCTAAGCAGGTAATCCTTGATATCAATGAAGCTTTAGAGTATGCAAGGGAACAAGGATTAACTCCTTGTGATGTTCACGGGAAAAATGTGATGATGGAAAACGGAAGGGGGTATGTAGTCGATGTATCTGATTTCTTAAAAACAAAAGAAGATAGTAAGTGGAGAGACCTAGAAAAGGCATATTTTACATTTTACTTGCCTTTCATTTATAAATTGCCTTTCCCTGTTAAAATACCGTATTTCATGTTAAACATTGCTAGACGTTCATATAGAAAATATAAGAAGCTTAAAAAGAAATTCAAATTGTAAAAGGACCACATACTTATCTTTAGGTTAGATAAGTGAACCATTAGTAAACAAAAGGACCGTACATTTTAGATATGTCTAATATGTACGGTCCTAATTTTATAACTTCATGAAGTAATCAGTAAGCTTTTCATTTTCTTTTTCACGCAATTGCTTATTTTCTTCTTCAAGGCTCTTTATTCTTTTTCTCTAACTTTTCAATTCTTCTTTTAAGAGAAGCGATGATTTATTGTGGGAGTGAAATTATGCCGTTTGGATGCATATCCTCTTGTAATCCATCGATTTATTTAATTCCCCCTGAAAAAGAAGATTGTAAGTGACGTTACGTCACCTATTATAGTTAGGTTATATCAAGCAAAGAAAGAGGAATGATGAATGAAGAAAAAGAACATGAATTGGAAGGACCAAGACCCTTGGGGATTAAAAGAATTTCTATTAATGATGCTACTCGAATTTGTATTTGTTATAGGATGCATAAAATTCTTAGTAAAGCCTATTTATTCTCAGTGGTTTGATAATGAACTATATTCAGGAACTTTAATGGGATTAACAATAGCGATTGTTTTAGTTTTAGGTGTGTATTTTGTGATCCTTCGTCCAAAGAAACTTTCTTGGAGTGAAGTAGGAATCAGATCGTTCTCTATAAAGGCTTGGAAATTCATTGTCTTACTAACTAGTATATTACTGGTTGGTGATGTAATAGTGATGGTGCTTACTAGCTTTATTGGGAATTCTTATGAGAATAGCAAAACGGAGGCGATACAGCAAAACGTAAATTTATTTACTGTTCTTATTGCTTTTATTTCTGCGGCGGTCATTTCACCAATATATGAGGAAATATTTTATCGTGGTTTTTTGTATCGATGGCTACGTACACGTTTTGGTATGATGGGGGCTATTTTTCTAAGCTCATTAATCTTTACAATTATCCACATTCCAACTTATAATGCGATGCCTGTAAACTTCTTGAGTGGTATAGTCTTTGCATGGGCGTATGAACGAACCAATTCAATTTGGCCGTCAATTATCATTCATGGTCTAACTAATGGAATTATGGTTCTGCTGACAACGATGGGATAGTAGAAATATGTTGTAAGCAGGTGAAGTATCCAATGCCACTTAATACATACTTTTAAATCATTTTATTTTCACTTTAGATCGTGAACTATATTCAAAATTAACTAACGGGGAGCTGTAGTTGAATAAAAATAATCAAACTTTTTTATTTATCATAAATTAAGGGTTTATGAGGTGTTTTTAATCAAACTTTATTCGAAACCTACATTTGGTGAAAGCTATGATGATAAAGAAGCTATTAAGTTATCGAGAATATCATTAAGAAAAGAATGGGCAGATACAAAAAATTAAAAATAAAACGCATGGGTTGTGATTATCCAGTGCGTTTTTGTATGAATCAAGAAAGCCCTCATTTCGTAGCTTTCTTGATATCCTCAATTACTCTTTCCATATCACAAGGAAATTGTGCTTCTTAGCACCTTGAATGTAAGCTTTAAGTGTGGTATCTCGGACTCTACGATCTTTTTGGTTATTTGTCATATTATTCTTATTATATTTTCTTGGATTTGCATGCCAATAATCGCCATGTGCTTCAATGACAAGTTCATCAAATTGAACCACCAGCTAGCGAACACGGTGAACAGTCGTTTTCATATAAAAATGGAAAAGTAGTTCGTATGGATGAGCGGAAAACGAAGTTGATTTAATACATCATTATAGCTTTCCCAGCTCGTTGGGAAAGAATGATATACAATTTGAATTTTGTTCAGGATGAAAATTTAGTGAATCAAAAAGTAATGAATACAAGGAAAAATCCCTGGGGGACAGGGATTCGATAAGGGAGATATTGTTGTCGTACAATGTCGAAATTTGGCGTATTCGACAAATTAATATTATCACGAATTTTCAGTGGATTGTGATAGTGGATGTGTCAAAAATGTGTACAGATTTCATATAAATAGGAAAGTATGATTGATTTTACTACTTATTAAATTGAAATTATCTTATGGACCATGATAAATCATCGATAACTCGATAAATATAACTATACATGCGGTAAAAGAGATACTTTGGATTGTATTTTGGCTTCCATTTCATAAAAAAACACCTCCTTAACATTATTATATCAAGAATATACGAATTATTCGAATTTTAATAAAAACGCTATTTTATAGAAAAAGAGCAGCTAGCAAAAGCTAACCGCTCGACTCCAGAGGAATTGGAGAATAGGTTAGCTTTATTATTGACGAAATATTGGGTTTTATTCGGGGGACTTATAATCTACAAATTATTTTATGATAGTCGTTATTTCCCATACTGCCCAGAAAAGAACTAAAAATTCTAGTGAAATCCAAAGTGCTTTTTTCTCAGGTTTTTGAAATTCTTTTATTAAATAAAAAACAGCACTAATTGCTATAAGAATGAAAAGAACGATTTCTATCATATCTGGCATTTTAATCATTCCTAATTATAAATTAGATTTATTATATAACAAATTTTAAATATTTAAATGATTAGCAATAAGAATTAAGCAAAATTTAAACAAAATAATCCTTTTATACATGATTTTAGAGATAAGCTATTTTGAGGGAGGTGATTTATATTGATATAATTATTGAGGTGAAATATAACAGCAAGTTTACATAATATACATTTGTTTTTGTTGATATTGATTGGACCATGTAATTGAACGCTTACAGGGGTTGGGAGAGTAAGGTAAAATGAAGGTGCTGTGTAAGAGAAAAGACCTCGTATAGAGGGTTAACACAACTCCTCAAATTATTATTAAATCGGTTATATGAGCAGTGTAAGAGAAACACCTCGTATAGAGGATTGAAGAGATTTTATAATTTTATCTTATATTAAAAATGCATTCTAAAAAGAAGCCTAAAGCAGGCTTCTTTTTTATAGTTAAAATTGAAAGTGACATGGTTAAAAAAGTACAGAAAATACCCAAAGTCATGTCATTTTTCTAGAATAATCTTTTTCGAAATCACTACAACAAAAGAAGATGGTATAATAGTAATTAATCAAATATATAGTCCTACTGGAAGAATCAGCGGACATCGAACTATAAAGAGTATTAATGATATTGCTCTGTAGTTTGGTGCCCGCTTTTTTAGGTTTATTAAAATAGACAGGGAGTGTTTTATATATGACGCAATTAAGTTTCTTGCCAAAGATAGATCGTAAAGCAACACAAGTTCGATTAGATGAAGTTCTTGAAAACGTTCGTATTTATAGACAATTTGGGATGATTAGAAATGAGATGAAGGTTACAGCTTCTGGTGAAGTTAGATATCACGGTCCAACAAACATAGTAGGAAAGCCAGATGAAGATGTTGCCTTAGTTAATGTGAAACTAAGCGAGAGAGAAGTAAGATTGCAGCGTTTGTCTTTTCAAATTGACAAAGCGTTAAGTCGTTTCAGTAAGAATCAAAGAGACATAATTGTAAAGCGTTATTTGGAAGATGAGGAAGTATTTGATTATATGGTTTATAACGAGATTGGTATGAGTGAACGTACATATAGAAGAAATAAATCTAATGCTTTTTATAAACTAGCTTTCGCTCTTAGATTAGAAGTATATGAGACAGAAGAACAGCATAGGGGAGATGACCTATAGTGTACCTATTATTAATGATTAGTTTAGTATTTTTCCTCCGCTCTCTTTTATTAATTGAGGGCGTTCTTTAATCCACTTCTTAATAAACATATAATTCGAAGTAAACAAAAAGTAACTCCAAAATCAACTTTTACTGTATATTTTGGAGTTACTTTACGTTTACTATATAATTATAATGCAGAACTATCAGATAGACACTTTCCTACATATAGGCCACTTGCTGCTGCTTGAGATAATGAATGAGTAATACCTGAACAATCTCCAATTAAATACAATCCAGCAATAGTTGTTTCAAACCTTTCATTGATTTTAATCGTAGGAGCATAAAATTTCCCATCAATTCCATATAGTAAAGTATCCTTATTGATAGGTTCTTCGATAAATTGTTCTAAACGTAGCAAAAATTCTTTGAGTCCCTCAATGTATAATTGAGGGATTTCTTTATTAAGGTCTCCATAATCTCCCTGTAGCGTGGGTTGTATATGATTATATTTCATCATCTTTTCCAAGGTAGGTTGTCCTTTCAATAAATCCTCCAAACGCTGTACAACAATTCGATCTCGTCCTTGGTTAATTCCTTTTATAATTGTACTCGCGTATAAATTTGCTTCTGTGAGAGTAGGGAAATAACGTGGGATAAATAACGTGAAATTTAAGTTGGAAGTGCCGGTTCTTTGTTCTCGAAAATTTTGTCCATCAGGCATAACTAAACCTTCTTCATACTTACGAATAATACGTCCTTTGGGATTCATACAATAGGTAGTTGCTGTGAAATTCTCATCTTGATAAGAGAGTTTTGTTTCAAATGTGTCTTTTAATATTGAGCGTAATTGATGTTCTTTCATCTCTACTCGAATACCTAGGTCTACACGAGTCTGCTCTTGTGCAATTTCAAGGGAAGAGCACATTTCTTTTAACCAATCCGCCCCGGAGCGTCCAGTTGCAAATACTAATTGCCTAGAATGAAATACCCCTTGATTTGTAGTAATTTTAAAATATTGTTTCTGTTTAACAATATGTTGTACATTTATGCGAAACTGGATATCTATCTTGTCACTTAAAAATTTGTAGAGTTGCTGAAAAATGTCGGTCGAAAGTGTAGTGCCTAGATGCCTTACTTGTGTTGTTAGCATTTGTAAACCACATGCTTCGGCTCTTTTGGAAATATCCGGATTTTCTGTGGAGTATTTTAGAACTGAATTTCCACCAAAACGACATAGGATCTTATCTACCTCATCCATTAGTTTTATAAAAATTTCTTTACCTATTTTTTTCTCTAGTTCTCCTCCAAACCCGTTTGTGTAATTAAATTTCCCTTCAGATTTTCCTAGACCACCAAAACCAAAATATTTGTCACATGCATTACAGTTACATAATTCCCCTTGTTCTAAAGGACAATTTCGATATTCTAATGGTTTGCCTTTATCAAGAATTAAGATATTTTTGTTGCTTTGGGTTAATGCATAAGCCATAAAAACAGCGCTTACTCCAGCACCGATGATTGTAACATCATACATATTTTTTCACCTGCTATTGAATAGTTTGCTTGCTATTTTCCTAGTGTATAACAAATTTTCAGCGTTTGGAAATAGCTCACATTGATTAGAGAGGTGAATGTTTTTTTATTGCATACGTTTTTTTACAATAAAACTGTGATTTTATGAAGATAAACAGTCAACCTCTCACGCCCGCAGTGAATACAAAAAGCAAACAAGTAGGCTAGTAAGAGTTATCCAGTTCCTTAACATGGGCTTTTTTCTTATACACTAACGGAGCAGGTTACTAGAACAAAAAAATTATTAACAGTAAAAGTAATATGCAAATTTGGATATTAGAGTTTATTCTTCCATGTAAGAATTCCTCCTGACATTCTAGCAAAAAGGTAGTATACTAATGGTTTGCAAGATAAGGATTTTGAGTGGAGGATACAAGTTGAGTAAGATAAAAGTAGAAATCACAATTATAGGAGAATACTCTACGTTTGATGGATTAGTCAGTGAAGCGGAGAAACTCCCTAAAACAAACAGAGAACATTTCAGAAAAGTATTGAATTTGCTTAAGAAAGAGGCGGAGGACGAGAAGTTTTACTTCCTTTCCACAGGAGCATTCAAAGGCACAACCTTCGGATACATATTCTTTACAGATACAAAGGTTATCCTCATTGAAGTAAGGCCCCCATTTGGTAAGTTAAAGACTCATGTATATGAGTATAAGAAATACGACGAAGTGGACTACGACATGACGGAGACTCTTGGTATTACCAACAATATGATTTACCTTAACAAATCAGGATTATTTGGTAGCAAAAAAGATAGAGTAACACACATCTCTTCACCAAAGTTCATAGAAATATATGAATTTATGAAAATGCACATTAAGTAATATTGTGTAAAAAAGACAGTCTATGTCCTCGATAATGGGGGTTTCCTTAAATAGATCAAGCAACGCCTGCTATTCTGAAACAGGCTACAAAACTTTGAAGCTTGAGGCTTATTTACATCCTCAAGCTTTTTCTGAACCAAATGTTACATGATAGGTTTATCCATTTGAGTAGCTAAAAAAGTACCATCGTCGGCAACTGTTCTTAATTTGAAAGAAAGGAGAGTTGCGTGGTAACAGCTGCTGCTCTGTGCTTTCGCCAACTTTTCTTCTCATTAATTTTTTTACAACAAAATACAGAACTGCAAGAGCCACTGCAGTAATAGAAAAATATAAGATATGAGTAAGTGGTGAAAAAAGTATATACAAGTATTGAAAAAAGGAACCTATGTAGGTTCCTTTTTGTTATTTATCACAAGCTAATCCGTCACCATCTCTATCTAACTTAGAGGAATAAGCAGGGTGATCTCTTGTGATATTTGAGAATCCAGCTGCTTTGGCTTCTTTACAGCTTTTAAAATTGTAGTTTCCTTGAGGGAGATTATTGTTTGGTTGTTGCTGTACACTTTGTTTTTGCTGAGCTTGCTGTTTTTGTAATTCTTCTTGCTTCTTTTGCTCTTCTTGTTGTTTTCGTAATTCTTCTTGTTTCTTTTGCTCTTCTTGTTGCTTTCGTTGTTCCTCCTGTTGTTTTTGTAATTCCTCTCGTTTATGCTGATCGTCAAGTTTCTGTTGTTCGCTATCTTTTTTAGTAGCATCTGTATCTACAACTTTTGTTGTTGAGGCTGCTTTATTTTCATTTTTATTATCTGCCATTCCGCTAATTCCAGTTGTGAGAATATATAAATAAACAATACATGCTACAACTATTTTCCATTTTGTATTAGAACGGAAACCAAGAATTTTTCTGTACCATTTACGACGTACCTTATGTATTTCAATAGATGTATTATTTTCGATAAAGCGCTCGATGTCTTTTCCTTGTTCCGTTGGGATAAAACGAAATGGTGTTCCTAATCCTTTAAACTCGAATACGGATTTAATAGCAAAGTGATCTACTAGAACCGTAGAATAATCAATAAAATAGTATTTAGCAATGCTGACAACATCATTTACAACTTTATTGTACTTGAATAATTGAATATGGTCAGTTGCTACAGCGGCATAACCAGTCTTCATACTTTCTAAGTTGGTAGAAACGATAATGGGTGTACTTCCATACTCTTTTTGATACTTTTTAGCAATTGCTTGTTTAGCAAGAGTAGATTCATTAGGCTTTTTCTTTTTCTTACTCATTATTTAGATCTCCTATCAAATTTCACATAATAACTATTGTGTATATTAACAAAATGTAAGATTATTGTTTATTACGAGTACAAGTATAACAGGTTTACAAGGAATATATTATGAAAAGAATGTTTGATATATTCTGTTTGTAAGAAAATAAAAAGAGACGCCTATTCATCGTTTTCATCTACTAATGTTAGTGATACTTTCAACTCTAAAAGGGCAAGCTGGCTAATGCCAGTGGAATTCTTGCTACCAATAGCCAAGTTCATTTCTGATATCACTGATGATGCTAGTTTACGAAGAGGACAAGAAACGTTATAGAAATATTGTAGGGGATGCTGAGTGGGTATCGTTGGACGATATGCATAATCATCTCAGAAGGGCTTGGAATAGTTTTCGATGCGAAGGAGAGATTACTTCAAATGTATTAACGATTAAGAAATGGGAAGGTATATCTATTTCTGCTGGGAACGCGCTCCAAAATGTCATAAAATTATTCGTGATTTTTACGATAAATATGGCTATCCAATTAGTAAACATATTAACACAAAGTGGTCAGCAGATTTCATCTATATCATAATGAAGCCGTTAGAATGGTTTTTCTTACTCGTATTGTATACAGTAGATAAAAAACCTGAAAATAGAATCTATATTCAGTATAGTGAACTGAGGAAATAATCATTTTATTTATATACATAAAGTAAATCCCTCACTCTTAGAGTGAGGGATTTTATAATTATTTCGCTATTATAGTAGTTTTGCTCGAAGGGATACTCTCGTTATGCAACCGATCCAAAGCAGTCACCGCATACGTATACGTCTCACCAGACACAGCTGTCTTATCTACATAAATTTCCCCAGGTTTTGTTTTTCGTACAGTAGTAAGTAAGTTTTCAGCTTTTTGAATGTCAACGTCATTCTTTTCATCTACTCGATAGATTGCATAATACGTAGAATCATTATTTCTATTATCGATGATTCCTAGGGCAATACCATCATTTCTTGCAATGGCACCTTTTAAAGTAGGTTGTTTAGGTGGATCGTGATCTAGCCAAGGCATGGGCGGAATTAATGCAGGGTGTTTATAAATCTCACTTTGTAGTCGGTCTTTTATTCCTAATGGATTGTTATTAATATCTTTTAAGCTAAAATGCATGCTACCTTTTATTTGTGAGTATTGATGATTTAATGCAATTTGCCTTGGATATTCTTCAGGATCTGACCAAGCGGGAACAGAGTTATTATTAATTTTGTATGCTGCTTGTCCGATATATAGGTGAATAGGCTGGTTTACAGTTTCTTTCACCCACCAATCTAATAATATGTCATATGCTGCAGGTGCAAAACCGATATTCCAATAAACTTGTGGTGTAATATAGTCAATATATCCTTTTTGAATCCATTCTCGTGTGTCAGCATATAGGTCATCATAATTTCTTTGTCCGGCAGTTGTATTAGAACCGGTTGGATCATCAGCTATATTCCGCCATACACCAAATGGACTAATTCCAAATTTGACATAAGATTTTTCTTGTTTAATAGCGGTATTTAAACCACTAACAAGTTGGTTGACATTATCGCGACGCCAATCTTCAATGTCAGAGAATTTTCCATTATTGTAAGCTTCATAGGTGTTCTGGTCTGGAAATTCCTCCCCGACTATCTTATAAGGATAAAAATAATCATCCATGTGAACAGCATCAATATCGTAATTTTGTACGACTTCTACTATTCCTTCAGTTATAAAGTTTTTCACTTCTGGAATACCGGGGTTATAGTATAGTTTTCCTCCATAGGATACAATCCAATCGGGATGTTGTTTTGCGGGATGATTTTCTGCTAGTCGGTTTATATCTGTATGGTTCATCGTAATTCTGTACGGATTAAACCATGCGTGAAATTCAAGATTTCTTTTATGGGCTTCTGCAACCATAAATGCAAGCGGATCATAGCCAGGGTCTTTACCTTGTACACCTGTAAGATATTCGGACCAAGGACCATATTGGGAAGGATAAAAAGCATCGGCGGTTGGCTTAATTTGCACAACAACTGCATTCATACCTACATTTTTTACATCATCTAGTAGTTTGATAAACTCTTGTTTCTGTTTTTCGATAGGTAGACCAGCTTTTGAAGGCCAATCAATATTGAGCACAGATGCGATCCATGCGGCACGTAATTCATGTTTTTGATACGTAGTGGGTACTTCAGCTTGTGTGGGCCTAGAGGTTATGAACAGGAAGGGAATAATCAAGATGACGCTACAACAACTCATTAATAATCTTCTAAAAATCATCGTACGCCTCCTTACATATTCTATTATCGAGACTACTATATCACGTGAATATAAGATTCACAATTGAGAAAGTAGGGTACTGAAACTTTTATTTCATATAAAAAATATTTTTGCTGAAATTTCATTTCATCAGAACTAATTTGTCTACATTCTTCATATGATTTTTAATAACGTGAAACTTCCTTTCAATGGTGGTTTGACAGTCCTTGAAAAAGGATGAAAATTACTTAAAGCATATAGGAGGATTATGAAATGAAAGTTCTGTTTGTATGTTCTGGAGGAATGTCCAGTTCAATTGTTGTAAACGCTTTAAAAAAAGAAGCCGAGAAGAGAGGAATCAGTATGGACGTGCACGCAATTGGCACGAGTGAAGTGGAAGGAGAAGTGAAAAATGGCTGGGACGTTGTAATGGTTGCTCCGCAAGTAAGGCATAGATTTGATGCAGTGAAAAAAATAGCAGATGAGCAGTCTGTTCCTTGTGGTGTGATTCCGCCGCAGGCTTATACACCACTTGGTGGTCCGACGTTATTAAAAACAGTGCAAGAACTCATTCATTAGGAGGGAGAGTAGTATGAATAAGTTTATCTCGTTTCTTGAGAATAACTTATCTAGCCCAATGGCGAGGCTTTCTGAGCAAAGGCATTTACAAGCAATTCGTGATGGTGTAATTTCAGCATTACCGTTTATTATTGTAGGAAGTTTCTTTCTAATAGTAGCGTTTCCGCCTCTTCCAAAGGATAGTTTTATTTCACTATGGGCAGCCAAGCATCAGACAAGTATTTTAATACCGTACCGGTTAACGATGTTTATTATGTCGCTTTATATCGCCTTTGGTATTGGATATAATTTAGCGAAAAGTTACAAATTAGATGCATTATCAGGAGCGCAGCTTGCAGTTTGTTCCTTGCTCCTTACATTGACACCTGAATTAATCGATAAGAAAGGGTTTATGCTTCCAATGACAAACCTTGGGGGGCATGGGTTATTTGTTACAATGATTGTTTCCATTTTATCGGTTGAGATTTTAAGATTCTGTAAGACGAAAAATGTGATGATTAAGATGCCAGAGCAAGTACCACCGTCTGTATCTCGTTCTTTTGAAGCACTTATACCTGCTGCTTTCGTTATTATTATTATGAGTATTATTACTGTTGTTTTTAGCATTGATTTACACCATTTAGTTGATAAGCTAGCTGCACCATTAGTAAAAGCTGGTGATAGTTATTTTGGAGTTATTCTACCTGTGTTTCTAATTACATTCTTCTGGTCATTTGGTATACATGGTGTTTCTGTTGTTGGGACAGTTGCCCGTCCTTTATGGGAAGTTTATCTTGGTAAAAACTCTGCTGCAGTTGCAGATGGAGCAACCAGTATACCATTTATTGCACCGGAACCATTATATCAATGGTTTATATGGATTGGTGGTTCCGGAGCTACGTTAGGACTTGTATTAGCCATGATTGTCTTCGGTAGATCAAAATATTCTAAAGCGCTATCAAGAACGTGTATTGTACCTGGGATTTTTAATATTAATGAGCCAGTTATATTTGGACTTCCGATTGTATTAAACCCGATCTTAATTATTCCTTTTATTATTACACCGCTTGTGACTGCAACCATTGCTTATACCGCAACTGCAATGGGACTTGTGACTGCGACTTATATTATGCCACCGTGGACATTGCCAGCTCCAATTGGTGCATATTTAGCGACGGGTGGGGACTGGAGAGCTGTTGTATTAGTCTTCATTAATATAACAATCTCATTCCTTATTTATCTGCCATTCTTTAAAATGTACGATAAAAATATGATTGAAATCGAAAAAAGCGGTGATGACGAGCAAGATTCTGTGAATGTGTAAGAATGAGAAATACGAAGAAATCATACAGACATGTATTTGAGTGATAGGCAACTAGTCTATCACTTCTTTCATGATTAAAGGTGAAACGAATCCATTTTATCAATAGAAGAAGGTGAAATGAAATGAGGATAAAATTCAGTTATAAAGGTGTGTTTTTGTTACTATTTGTAGTGATCTGTTCAAACCTTCTGTTTACGCCTCTATTAAGAATGTTAGATGTATCACAGATATATAGTATATGGATTGTGACGAGTATTTCGGCAAGTATAATGCTAACAATTGTTATATCTTTTATAGATGGTACGTATTCATCAAAAGTACAACTAATTGTTAGATTTGTATCTTTTCTAGTTGGTTGTACGTTTCTTACCTATATGATTGTCTTTTAAAGAAATGAAGAGGTGATACTATGTATATTGTTGGCTTAATGTCTGGTACATCTTTAGATGGCATAGATGCTGCCCTTGTCCAGATTGAGGGAAATGGTAAGGATACAAAAGTAGAACTCATTCATTTTATTACAGCACCGTTTTCAAGAGAAGTAAAAAGTGAAATTCAGCAAGCACTGTCGATAGAGAATTCTAATGTAAAACTTATATGTAGTTTGAATTTTAAACTCGGACAATGTTTTGCGGATGCAGTGAAAATAGTCTGTAAACAATCTAATTTTCCAATAGAACAATTAGATTTAATTGGCTCGCATGGTCAAACAGTTTATCATCATCCTGTTCAAGAGGGAAAGATGGTTCCATCAACACTACAAATTGGGGAACCTGCAGTAATAGCCTATGAAACAGGAAAAACAGTCATTTCAAATTTTCGAACGATGGATATGGCGGCTGGTGGTCAAGGAGCTCCGCTTGTTCCATATTCAGAACTCATTTTATATAGAGACCAAAATAAAAATCGAGTACTCCAAAATATTGGCGGGATAGGGAATGTAACCGTCATTCCAAGCCGAGTAGCTAAACAAGAAGCGATTGCCTTTGATACGGGACCAGGAAATATGGTGATAGATGAAGTGTGTCAGCGATTATTTCAGCAGTCTTTTGATAAAAATGGGGACATAGCAAAACAGGGAAATGTGATAAATGAAATGCTTTCCTATTGTATGAAACATCCGTTTTTAGAAATTTCACCACCCAAATCAACAGGAAGAGAACAGTTTGGAAAAGAGTTTACAGATGAATTGTTAAAGCGATTTAATGGGTACAGTAAGGAGGACATTATAGCTACTGTAACAATGTTTACAGCAAACTCGATTGTTCATCATTATCAAAAATTTATTTTTCCTTATTATCATATTGATGAAGTTATTCTTGGCGGAGGTGGAAGTTATAATAAAGTACTTGTAGAAATGCTAAAAGAGAGTTTGAAAGAGGAATCTTGTAAGGTATTTAAACAAGAAGAACTTGGGTATTCATCGGAAGCAAAAGAAGCAATAGCTTTTGCTGTGTTAGCAAATGAAACATATCATCGTAATCCAAGTAATGTACCAAGTGCTACAGGGGCAAGACATTCTGTTGTTTTAGGTAATGTAACATTTCCTCCAATTGTGAGGTAAGAAAAAGCGGGTGGAAAGATGAAATATATGATTGGTATAGACGGTGGTGGGACAAAAACAGAAGCGGTTGCTTTTGATCAAGGTGGTAAAGAAATAACAAGAAGTATGAGCCGCTTCGGAAATGTTTTACTAGATTACGAGAAAGCCCTATCACATATTATGGAGGCAATTGATCAATGTCAACAAAGGTTATCTAAAGAGGATTGCGTTTGTATTTGTTTAGGGCTGGCAGGTGTGAAAAGTATAGATATGAATGCGTTAAAAGAGCGTTTAAAAACGAAATATCAAACAAATATTGAAATTTATGATGATGCAGTAATTGCGCATGCCGCTTTATTAGGAGGAAACGATGGTATTTTAACAATAGCGGGAACAGGTGCTATCTGCTTAGGGAAAAAAGGAGAAAAATATGAGTATAGCGGAGGATGGGGCCATATATTAGGAGATGAAGGAAGTGGGTATTGGATTGCTTTGCAAGCGTTAAAAAGGATGACAATCGAGTATGATAAAGGTGCTCAATTTTGCAATCTTAGCACAGCAATACAAAAGCAAGTTCCTATCCATACACCATTTGATATAAAACAACTTGTATATTCCTCACAGAAAGATCAGGTTGCTGCGATTGCTCCTCTTGTAATAGAAGAAGCAAGGAAAGGTAATGATGATGCGCTCAAAATTATATTAAAAGCTAGTGAAGAATTAGCCAGAATTACAGTTGATGTGTATAAAAAAATGTCATTTGAAGTACCAATTTCAATTGCAGTGAAAGGTGGAATATTGTGCTCTGTACCAGAAATATATGCTGAATTCAAGAGGTGTTGCGAAAAGTATATGAATGAAATAAATTTTATTCAAAATGAAATCTCATCAGCAAAAGGAGCTTATTTTTTGGCTGCAAAAAAATCTACGTTATTTTAAACATAGTTTTCAATATAGCAGTCTCGTTTTAAAAATGAATATTTGGTATTATTTACAAAGGTAGGTGTTATATGGATTTCAGGATTAAAATATGGATTTTTTTATTTAGAATGTTATTTCCGATTTTCTTGCTTATCGTATGTATGAATATTATAGCCATTATAGGAATCGATAAGGTTCCGGTGCATAAACCGCAAGTTATAATACTTGTAAGTTTGTTTATAGTCTGGTCAATAGGATATATTTTACAATATATTAAATCCGTACGTGTTATTGCATGGAAATTGATAGGGATTACAACGGTATCAAGTTTCATATTTTATCGTATCGCTTACTTCTATGTCACTTATGCTTGAAGATTGTATTGAAAATAGTAAATAGAAAGCGAATGATTATATGATTCATATCAACCAGTTTCTGTATGTAATAGGCGCTTATATGGCTGGAAATGTATTAACAGCATATATGATTATAAAATGGAAATATGGGATAGATATTCGAGAAGATGGTAGTGGAAACCCTGGTGCACGGAATATGGGGCGTTTATATGGGAAAGGATATTTTATTGCTACATTTTTAGGGGATGCGCTAAAAGGTGCAATTGTTGTTTATATAGCAAAAATTTTATTTGGTGAGTCTATATTCCCATTACTGTCGTTACTAGCAGTTGTTATAGGTCATATATATCCAATTTTCTTTAAATATAAAGGTGGAAAGGGAATTTCGACATTTATTGGCGGACTGATTGTGTTCAATTATTTAATAGCGCTTACTCTGGTGTTTGTATTTATTTTGTGCTATTTAATTTTTAAGAGTTTCACAAAGGCCGGTTTAATTACAATCGCTTGCTTACCACTTTGTATGATTACATATTCGTATTCTATGGTAGCGATTGTATTAAGTGTTTGTATTATTATATTGATTTTGTACGCACATAGAAAATAAAGGGGATTAAAACATGGGGTTAATGTATAAAGTTGCTAATCAAACTTGGGAATTTGAAAGTATTCATAAACTAAATTATAAAACATTTGTAGAAGAAATTCCGCAGCATGAACAAACAGAAGAGCGCATGCGTATAGATTTGTTCCATGAAGAAAATACGTATTTAATATGTTTAGACGGTCAAAGATTAGCAGGGATGGTTGCGGTGCGAGGAAAACGACCATTTTCTTTAGATAGTAAAATACCTCAATTAGATGAGTGGTTACCAGAACGTGGTGATCGTGTATATGAAATTCGTTTATTAGCTGTGGAGAGAGAATATCGAAACGGAAGAGCTTTAATCGGATTGATTCGATTTTTGCATCGCTATTTGCTTCTAAATGGGTATGATTTAGCGCTCATTTCAGCAACAACACGTGAGTTGCCTCTGTATAAGCAAATGGGATTTTGTCCGTTCTATAAATTAGTCGGTACGGAACAAGCATCGTTCCAACCGATGTATGTAACACCGAAAATATTTGAACAGTCTAGCATTGCAAGTCTTGTGACGAAAGGATATACATTTTTACCCGGACCCGTAGAGATCGCAGAAAATGTCCAGCAAGCATTTGCTTCTAATCCAATTTCGCATCGTTCCAATCAATTTAAAGTTGCGATGGGAAATGTCAAAAAACGATTACTACAAATGACAAAAGCAAAGCATGTGCAAATCATGCTTGGAACAGGGACATTAGCAAATGATTCAATCGCTTTACAGCTAAAGTTATTAAAGGGACGTGGATTAATTTTAACAAATGGTGAGTTTGGAAATCGTTTAATCAAGCAGGCAAATCGAGTAAACTTATCGTTTGATACATATGAACGAGAAATGGGAAAACCATTTATATACAATGAAATAGAGGAGTTAATGAAACATCAAGAGTATGAATGGATATGGTTTGTTCATCATGAAACGTCCACCGGTATGTTAAATGATTTAGAAGCGTTAATTGGAATTAGTAAAAGGTACGGTATTAAATTATGTGTAGATTGTATTAGTTCTATTGGAGCAATCCAATTCTCTCTAGAAGATGTGTATTTTGCCAGCGGAGTTAGCGGAAAAGCGATTGGAGCATACACGGGCCTATCTTTTGTATTTTACAATCATATTGTGAATGCAAATGAAACATTACCTACCTACATGGACATAGGAATGTATGAGGAAAGCGGGAGTGTACCGTATTCACAATCTTGGAATTTAATATATGCGTTACAAGAAGCGCTAAAGAAATTTGAAGATGAAGCCGAGTATGAGAAGATATATCAAACATATGCTTTTATTGAAGAAACTGTTACCAATATGGGATTACAACTTGTATCTCCAAAAGAGCATGCTTCATCTATTATTCTTACAATTGCATTAGATAAAGAACTTTCTTCTAAGGAAATAGGAGATTCATTAGCATTACAAGGATTTATTATTCATTATGAATCATCCTATTTACAACAAAATAATTGGATTCAAATTGCTTGCTTAAATCAGTATAAAGAACGTGAAATGAAAAGGATGCTGGATTGCTTACGAATGTATGTAGAACAAGTCCATGTATAGTTAACAGAGAAGACGGTTATGACGACCGTCTTTCTTATTTCATGTATTATACATGTGCCGAGCCAAATAAGGATTCCATCTTTATTTTCCCCTTTTCTCGAATTTCTGCATCTGTATGTACCTTGATATATCTATGTGCCCAGGCGATTGCGATAACGTCATCTAACAGGCCAATTCCGATAATAGCTGCTAAGTCTGGAATGAAATCGATTGACCATACATAATAGGACAGCGCAGCTAATATAATTATCTTGGCTTTAGCAGGCAACCCGTTCTTTTTTAAGGTGTAATATAAAATGAAGCTCTCATACACACCGGACTTACCTAATTGGATTGCACCTTTTTTTAGTTTTTTCCATAGTTTCTGCTTCTCCATACAATCACTCCTCATTTTATTTTTTCGCTCATATTGTAAATGCATATTTAACATTATGTGAAAACATGTAAAAATATAGATTTTTTAAAAGGATAGACAAACAATCGACAAAATAACCCTTTTTATCGTTTCTTTCTTGTTGTTCATTCTCATAAGAATAAAAAGGAAGAAGAGGATAGGAGGAGAAAACATGTAGGGGGGTGTTTGATGTAATAGCAGATATTATTCTGTTTTATCCGAGGACTGACGCGAAATTAAAATATCATATTGCGAAGCTAAGTGAACAAAAATGGTTCCGAGATGTACATGAAGATACAAGATATACAGGGCTCATTTGGAATAATCGAAAAATCAAGAAGTTTATTTTGACGCCTGCTAATATGAAATTGCTAACAAAATCAAAAGAGAAACAGAAAGAACTAATCCAAATCATTCATAGTGAGTATGAAAAAAGGAGATAAGAATTATCTTATTTTTTATATTTAGCGTAACAAATGGTACAATGAGAGCTTAATGTGAAAAATAAGGAAAAGAAGTGATCTGTTTGAAAAATTTTTTAGAGTTAGGAATTAGTGAAACATTTAATCATACATTACGTGAGAACGGGATTGCTGAAGCAACGCCAATTCAAGAGCAAGCAATCCCTGTTGTTATGGCTGGAAAAGATATAATTGGACAAGCAAAAACTGGTACAGGTAAGACACTTGCATTCGTCTTGCCAATTTTAGAAAAAATTGACCCTGAGTCAAGCGATGTACAAGCTTTAATTGTTGCGCCAACTAGAGAATTAGCACTGCAGATTACAACTGAAATTGAAAAGATGCTTGTTCATAAAGAAGATATCAATGTTCTTGCGATATATGGTGGACAAGATGTAGCACAGCAAATGAGAAAGTTAAAAGGAAATACACATATTGTTGTAGCAACACCAGGACGTCTATTAGACCATTTACGCCGTGAGACGATTGTATTATCAAATGTTTCTATGCTTGTGTTAGATGAAGCGGATCAAATGCTTCATTTCGGATTTTTATATGATATAGAAGACATTTTAGAAGAAACACCTGAGAGTAAACAAACAATGCTGTTTTCAGCGACGATGCCAAAAGATATTAAAAAGCTTGCGAAGCGCTATATGAAAGAGCCTCAGGTGATTCAAATTCAAAGCGAAGAAGTAACGGTGAATAATATTAAGCAACGTGTGATTGAAACGACAGACCGTGCAAAGCAAGATTCATTGCGCCATGTGATGGACCGTGATCAACCGTTTTTAGCAGTTATTTTTTGCCGTACAAAGCGGAGAGCAAGTAAGTTATATGATGATTTAAAAGGGTACGGTTATAATTGCGATGAACTTCACGGTGATTTATCACAAGGGAAACGTGAACGAGTAATGAAGAGTTTCCGAGATGCAAAAATTCAATACTTAATCGCAACAGATGTAGCAGCTCGTGGATTAGATGTAGAAGGTGTAACGCATGTATTTAACTATGATATTCCGGAAGATGTAGAGAGTTATATACACCGAATTGGCCGAACTGGCCGTGCGGGTGGATCAGGACTTGCCATCACATTTGTTGCGCCGAAAGATGAAATGCATTTAAAAGAGATTGAAAAAGGTATTGGTACAACATTGCAGAGACAAGAACTGGAATTACCTGTACATCAAGCAACTGCAAAAAATGAACAAAAGAAAAAAGAACACACAAAGAAACCAAAGAAAACAGGTCAATATCGTCAAAGAGATAATCGCGAAGGATCCCAAAACGGTAAACAGCGATCATTTCATAAACCAAGTAAAAAGAAAAGTAGTACAAAGCAAGGTCAGCAAAGAAGAGGCCGATAATGCGGAGTATGTGTTAAGAATGAAAAGTCGTTTTCCTTTCTAGAAAGGAAAACGACTTTTTTTATTGTTGTGCTTCAACACGGAAGGATAATGTAATCAGGACGTTGTATACGTTAGGAAAGGAATTAACGGTGTCTGGTGTGAAATAAATTATTTCATTAAGAATGAAACTTTTTTATAGGAGACACATATATTTATAACAGACCGACAGTCGGTCTAGATGAAAGGAGTTTCTTTATGAGGGTTGTAAAAGAATATGAGGAGCGAAGAAATGAAATTTTGGATATCGCAGAAAATCTATTTATTTCTAAAGGATACACGAAAACAACTATAAATGATATTTTACGAGAAATCGGTATCGCAAAAGGAACTTTTTATTATTATTTTAAATCAAAGGAGGAAGTAATGGATGCTATTATCATGAGGATTGTAACTGCTGATGTAGCGGCAGCAAAAAAGATCGCTTCAAATCCAAAGATTCCAGTAGTTGATAAATTATTTCAAATTTTAATGGTGCAAGCACCAAAATCTGGTGGGAATAAAGAAAAAATGATCGAGCAATTCCACAAGCCAAATAATGCAGAAATGCATCAAAAAAGTTTAGTGCAAGCTATTTTACATTTAGCGCCTGTTTTAACGGAGGTAATTGAACAAGGGATTGATGAGAAAATTTTTGTGACTGCGTATCCAAGGGAAACAATAGAAATTTTAATTGCTTCAGCACAAGTTATATTTGATGAAGGATTGTTTCAATGGCAGCCTCATGAAGCAATGCAAAGAGCAAAAGCGTTTATCAATATGATGGAAACGACTCTTGGAGCCCGAAAAGGAACTTTTAATTATATGCTAGACATTTTGATGAAACAGTCTTAGCATAATTTTTTTGAAATTTATTAGACCGACAGTCGGTCTAATATTCTGCTGAAAGGTGTGTATACAATGAAAAACAATGCAAGTATAAAATCTTTCCCTAAAGATTTTATACTTATGGTAATTGGGCAAATTGTATCAATCTTAGGGGCTACTCTTTTACGTTTTGCTTTATCACTCTATGTGCTGGATATAACGGGACGTGCAGATGTTTTTGCTACCTTATATGCCATATCGAGCATACCTCTTTTGTTGTCACCTCTTGGCGGGGCTATTGCTGATAGATTTAACAGGCGTAATTTGATGGTAATCTATGATTTAATAAGTAGTGCTGTTATATTGTGTTTTATTTTTGCGTTATCGATTGGAAACGTTTCTGTAATACTTATTGGTGTTGTTATGGTTTTGCTAGCGTTTCTTAGTTCGATGTATTCTCCCGTTGTTATGGCAAGTATTCCGCTGCTCGTTGCGGAAAAGAAATTGGAACAAGCAAATGGTATTGTGAATGGGGTGCAAGCATTATCGAGTGTAGCGGCTCCTGTTTTAGGCGGGGTACTGTATAGTGTTATAGGTTTAAAAATACTTGTCATAATAAGCTGTATTGCCTTTTTCTTGTCAGCTATATTAGAGATGTTTATTCAAATTCCATTTGTGAAAAGGGAGCAGGATGGTCATATTGTACCGACAATTCTAAAGGATATGAAAGACGGATTTACTTATGTTGTCAGAGCACCTTATATTTTGAAATCGATGATCCTTGCAGCATTGCTTAACTTAATTCTTACACCACTTTTTGTTGTTGGAGGTCCCATTATTTTACGGGTAACGATGCAGAGTAGTGATACACTGTATGGCATTGGGATGGGACTGATAGATTTTGCCACAATTTTAGGAGCTTTATCTATTGGCTTCTTTGCGAAAAAGATGAAAATGAACACAATATATCAGTGGCTATTTATGATTGCTCTTTTAGTTGTCCCGATGGCTGTCTCTATTATGCCTCTTGTGCTTAGATTTGGATATTACCCATCATTTATTCTCTTTATCGTATGTGCAATTCTGATTGCAATGGTAATGACGATTATCTCTATCTTTGTCATTACAGTTGTGCAAAAGAAAACGCTTAATGAAAATTTAGGAAAAGTTATGGCCATTATTACAGCGGTTGCACAATGTATGGCACCGATAGGGCAGGTTATATATGGATTCATGTTTGAAATCTTTAGTGTAAAAGTTTACGTACCTATATTATTTGTAAGTCTCATAATGATAATAATAGCAATCGTAGCAAAGAGAATATTAAAAAATGAAGGAGAGAGTAGTGTGATATGATTGGAAGAATGCTCAAAAGGGATTTTTTACGAAATAAGGTTATAACTATAACTTTGTTTACTTTTATGATGTTATCAGCTCTATTAATTTCCAGTGCTGCTACGATTATCATAAATTTATTTAGTTCAATGGATAAGCTCTTTAAAAACTCTCATGCACCTCACTTTGTACAAATGCATACTGGAGAATTGGATCAAAGATCTATTGATCATTTTGTTTTGAACAATAACCTTGTTAAAAAGCAGCAAACGGTTGAAATGATTCGTATTAATGGTTCTAATATTTTTCTTTATGATAGACAATATGCTGAAAATGATAGTGTGATGGATATTAGTTTTGTAAAGCAAAATCCCTCTTTTGATTATTTACTAAACTTAGAAAATCGAGTGATTGAAGTTGAGCAAGGTGAAGTGGGTGTGCCAATCTACTATATGCAACACAATAATTTAAAGATTGGAGATAAGATTTGGATAGCAAACGGTGATTTTGAAATGGAATTTAAGATAGTTGCATTTGTCCGAGATGTTCAGATGAATCCTTCTATTGTTAGCTCAAAACGATTTGTCATTCATGATGCTGATTGGAAGAAATTAAAGAGCAATTTTGGAGAAAGAGAGTATCTTATAGAGTTTCAATTAAAGGATTTAGATAGAGTTAATGAATTTCAAAATATGTATCAATCATCTCAATTACCCCAACAAGGAACCGCAATTACTTATTCCCTCTATAAGACATTAAACGCTTTGAGTGACGGCATCTTAGCTATTGTTATTATTTTTATAAGCTTTTTGCTGATTACTATAGCCATCCTTTGCATTAGATTTACTTTGATTACCACAATGGAAGAAGATTACCGTGAAATTGGTGTCATGAAAGCAATTGGTATTTCTAGTAAGGATATTCAAAAGCTATACTTGATAAAATATATTGTTATGACGGCAATGGCTAGTATTTTTGGATATATCCTTTCATTATTTGCTAGTGAGATATTTCTAACTAACATCGCGTTATATATGGGTTCTACTGAAAAAAATATTTTATATTTTGTTTTACCGTTCATGAGTACGATATTGATGTTTATAATTGTTGTTTTATTCTGTCAGCTAATTTTACGGAAGTTTAGATATGTGACCTCCATAGAGGCTATACACGCAAGGTATTCACCAAATCGTGTACGCAATAGAAGAGCGTTTGCACTATACAAAAGTCGATTCCCTTATGTGAATTTATACCTTGGTATGAAAGACGTATTTGAAAGGTTTAAGATATATGGATTATTATGTTTAGTTTTTATGATTTCCACTTTTATCATTATTGTTCCGATAAATTTTCTGCAGACAGTCCAATCTCCTAAATTTATCACGTATATGGGAGCAGGAAAGAGCGATATTAGGATAGATTTACAACAATCTGGGCAAATAGGGCAATGGTTTAGCGAAGTGATTTCCTCCATTGAAAGAGATAACGATGTAGAAAAATATGCCGCATTTGTAACCAGCACGTTTAAGGTAATGAATCATGATGGAGTTTACGAAAATATGAATGTTGAAACTGGCAATTTTACGGTATTTCCTTTGAAGTATTTAAAAGGGTCAGCACCGCAAGATGAAAATGAAATTGCACTTTCTCAGATGAATGCGAATGAACTAAAAAAGAATGTTGGAGATGTATTGATACTCATTGTAAATGGAAAGAAGACGGAATTAACTGTATGCGGTATATATCAGGATGTAACGAATGGTGGTAAAACAGCTAAGGCACTTGTACCTTACGATTCTGATCGTATTTTATGGCATATTTTGAATTTGGATATGAAATCTGACGTTGATAAAAAAGATAAGATGGAAGAATACAAACAGGCTTTTTATCCTGCGAAAGTGACGGATATGGAAGAGTATTTGTCACAGACATTGGGAGGAACCATCGATCAGTTGAAACTAGTTACAGGATTAGCGATTGTAGTAGCCATAGCTATCGCCGTCTTGATTACAGCCATGTTTTTTAAGATGCTGATTACAAAAGATTCTTCACAAATCATTATTATGAAAAGTCTTGGTTTTTCTTACCGAAATATTCAGGTGCAATATATTACTAGAGCGATTTTGATTTCACTAATTGGTATAGTATTAGGAACATTTTTGGCGGGTACGCTTGGGGAAAAACTTGTTAGTGGATTTGGTTCGTTCATGGGTGCCTCAAATATCCAGTTTGTTATTAATCCTGCCATTTCTTATATTTTCTATCCGTTATCGCTTGTGATAGCTGTAACGATGACCACATTTATAAGTAGTATGACAATGAAAAATACAGGCGATTTAAAAAGAATTGGAGACTGAGAGGTGAATGGAATGAAAAGCATTTTACAAGTGAGTCATTTAAATAAAGTGTATTCATTAGGAAAAACGGATAAACAACATGTACTTAAAGATATTAATCTAGAAATCAAAGAGGGGGAATTTATATCTGTTATGGGGCCATCTGGCTCTGGAAAATCAACATTGCTTTATACGATTAGCGGTATGGACAAAATAACTTCAGGAAGTGTTTTATTTAATAATAGAGAAATTTCTAATTCATCGGAAGAAGAATTATCAAAACTGCGTCTTCATACAATGGGGGTTATTTTTCAGCAAAGTAACCTCCTTAAAAATCTAAATATTTTTGATAACATCATTTTATCTGCCTATCTAGCAAAAAATGAAAGTCGAAAAAAGATAAATAAACGGGCCAGTGAATTGATGAGAAAGACAGGAATATCAGAGTTATCAAATCATGATATCACACAGGTATCAGGGGGACAGCTACAAAGGGTATCTATTTGTCGTGCACTAATCAACAATCCAGATATTGTTTTTGGTGATGAGCCAACTGGTGCTTTAAATTCAAAGACGACTCATGAGATAATGGATATTTTAGCTGACATTAACCGTTCTGGAACTACGATTATGTTAGTAACCCATGACGCTAAGGTGGCTGCTAAGACGGAACGAGTACTATTTATGATGGATGGGAGTATCGCTGCTGAAAAGTATCTTGGCAAGTATAAAAAAGAAAAAACTGACATCAAAATACGTGAAGAAAAGTTGCTAACCTGGCTTGGACACATGGGGTTTTAATAATAAAAATGTGAAGATATGTATTTGAACAAAAAGAGGGAATTAAATTAGTCGACAATTCTATACTTTTCAAAGAGAATACAATTATAAGAATGTATGTTCGTTTTTCTGGCGAGCAATTTCATATGTATCTATATAAAAGGAGGATACTTCTAATTGAAGAATTCAAAACAAAAAATTACTACTTTTTTAATGTTTGACGGTAATGCCGAGGAAGCAATGAATTTATATACTTCCTTATTTGAGCGGTCAGAAATTATAGCTATTTCTCGTTATGATGCAAATGGACCAGGCAAAGAAGGAACTGTCATGCATGCTGCATTCACATTAAATGGGCAACAATTTATGTGTATCGATAGTAATGTGAAGCATGACTTTACATTCACTCCTTCGATGTCGCTTTATGTAAATTGTGATACAGAAGAGGAAATTAATGAAGTCTTTAATAAGCTATCGCAAGGAGGGGAAGTTTTAATGCCACTTGCAGCTTATCCGTTTAGCAAGAAATTCGGTTGGCTGAATGATAAGTATGGTGTTTCTTGGCAGTTGACTCTTTCTGCAGAGTAGATCTTCTTTTGTAAATAAAAAAACGTATCCTTGATATAATGAGAAATGCGTTTTTTATTTGTTAAGAATTATGTTTCGCAAATCGATTTGCAAGTTCTACTAGTAATTTTGGTTAATCTCCTTGATCCATTACAATTTCGATTGATGAAGCGGTGCTCGAAAAAATTTAGTAAAGAAGACAGCAAGAAACGAATGGATATGAAGTAGTATAAAATTTGAATTTTGTTAAGAAATGAGGAAATGGTGAATAAATGTGAATGATTAGATGATAATGGGATGAAAGCAAAAGAACCCTTTATAAGGGGTCCTTTTGGTGAGTTAATCTAACAATCACATTCGTAATCACGGTAATGTTCATCGCACGAATCATTCTTATCATTGCAGCAGATGCAAAATGTTTTTTGAATCAATATATCAATAAAAGCATTGAATTCAGTATTATTTGTGAGAGTAAGGCTTTGGAAATCTTCTACTTGAAATATCCTTGTTTCATTTGTGATAAGTGTGGCGATAATTGGTATGGGAGATCTTCTTGTTCGAATAATTACTTCAATGGCAAGAGCATCATCGGGAACAGATACTTGAAGTAATGTTTTATTGTGGTTATTAGTACAGTCTTCAAAAACTCTTCTTGAAGCGCCTGGGGGTACGAAAATATTTAAAGGTACATTTTCAGTTGGGGTGGTATCTGAACCAGCTATGGTATGAGTTTCTATAAAACAGTTATCTTTTTGATAGTGAGAATACGATTGTTCTTTATAATACTTTTTACGATTATCATTTTGATTATTGCAGCAGATACAAAATGTTTTTTGAATAAATATACCAATGGCGCTATCGATATTGGTATTATTTGTGAGAGTGAGGCTTTGAAAATCTTCTACTTGAAATATCCTGTTTTCACTTGCGGATATTGTAACGGTAATTGGTATACGAGATCTTCTTGTTCGAATGGTTACTTCAATTGGTTGAGAACCACCAGGAACGCCAAAATCAAGCAATGTTTTATTATGGTTATTGGTAAAATCTTCAAAAGCCGTTCTTGAAGTGTTAGCTGGTACGATAAAAACTAAAGCACTATTTGAACCAGATATTGTATGGGTTTTGATAAAACAGTTATCTTTTTGATAGTGAGAATACGATTGATTTTTATAATACTTTTTACCATCTTTATAAAAATAATCAGCCATATGTCCCTCTCCTTGTATTTTTGTCTATATATATTATCTGGAAGACAAAAGGTATGATTGGACAAAATGGTATAAAGTTTTTCTGTATAAAAATTTCATTTTGTAGAAAAGGGGAATGGATAAATGAAGAAAACAACGAAATACGATTATTGGGTTGCTTATATGTTTATTCGTAATGAAGGCGGTCATTGGGAGTAGGGAAATGACCATGTGAACATCTTTCAAACGTACAACGGTATCGAATGGATAAGAGAAATAGAAGGGCGGATTTGTAGGTGCTATGGATATAACAAAGTGGAGATTATGAATTTTGTACCAGTGATTTCCGAAAGCGAATTAAAACGTGTAGAAATAATTTTAGAGCGCGCGGAAGATTTGTGCGAAGAACATGTAGAGGATAAAGATTGGTTGATTGATAAATTTAAACAAAGAGCAGCAAATGATTGCCTTTTTAAGTTGAATAGACGATCTAATATTCCCGAGATAAATTGTGGTATAATTTACATATAGGGGGAAAGTAGATGACACAACATAAAGAAGAACAAATGAATCAGGCGCTTGCATTGTTTTATTTTGCATACAAAACATTTACAGAGAAACCAGATGAGATTATAAAAGAATATGGTATACAGCGCGTGCATCACCGAATTTTATTTTTTATTGCTCGTTTTCCAGGGCTTAGTATAAATGAATTGTTATCTTTGTTAGAAATAAGTAAACAAGCTCTTCATGGACCACTTCGTCAACTTCTTCAAAAGGGGCTTATCGAAAGTAATGAAGCAGAACATGATCGTCGTGTGAAACAGCTTGTCCTCACGAAAGAAGGAGCAGAGCTTGAGAGAAAACTAAGCGACGTACAAAGAAAACAAATGGGAAGTATTTTTTCAAAATTTGGTGAAACATGTGAAGAAAATTGGCATCAAGTGATGACAGAACTAGCAAATAGTCGTTTGGGCTTTGATGCATGGCTATCCAAGCGTGAAGAACCCGTTGATCAAAAATAAGGAAATGATTCATTCCTCTGTTTTTAGAGTTTGAAAAAGAATGGGTTTTATCTATGTATTTTGGCAACTATGAGGGAATCATAGAATACATGGATAAAAAATAAACATTACCAGATACTTTATGACGTGTACGCATTGTAAAATTTAAATTGTTATTTCCGAAAGGGGAATTATGATGATAAAACTTGTACTTATTCGTCACGGACAAAGTTTATGGAATCTTGAAAACAGATTTACAGGATGGACAGATGTAGATTTATCGGAAAATGGATTAAACGAAGCACGAGAAGCAGGTGCGATATTAAAAAACAATGGATATACATTTGATGTTGCGTATAGTTCTGTTTTAAAACGGGCAATTCGAACACTTTGGATTATTCTGCATGAAATGGATTTGGCTTGGGTTCCCGTACATAAATCATGGAAGTTAAATGAGAGACATTATGGAGCGTTGCAAGGCTTAAATAAAGGTGAGACAGCAAAAAAATACGGAGATGAGCAAGTTCATATTTGGAGACGAAGTACGGATGTGAGACCGCCAGCTCTTACTGAAGATGATCCAAGGTATGAAATTGCTGACCAAAGATATAAGCTGCTTAAAAAAGGGGAATTTCCCCTTACGGAATGTCTAGAAGATACAGAAAAAAGAGTGTTGGACTTTTGGCATAAGGAAATCGCACCAACGTTACAATCTGGTCAAAAAGTAATCATTTCATCGCATGGGAATACAATTCGTTCGCTTGTAAAATATTTAGATAATTTATCGAACGATGGGGTAGTGTCATTAAATATTCCAACGAGTATTCCTCTTGTTTATGAATTAGATGAAAATTTACAACCTATTCGTCATTATTATTTAAGTATAGATGGGGAAGTACCTAAAGGTGTAATTCCAAAACATATATCTTTGTAAAAAAAATATTTTTGAAAATTTGAAATGCAGGCTTGTCTACATATACAATGTAGATTCATTATAAAAGACGTGGCTTCCTTTTTAGTATATGCGGCGCTGCTTACTTTAGAAGGTTGTCCATGTCTTTTGTCATAATGAGAGAAAATTGAGCATGTAATGATATCGTTAGAAGTTTTTGAATGGAGGGTGATGTGATTGACAGTCTCTAACATTCGAATTGGTTTGTTTTTTCTAGTACTAGTTTTTTTATTTCTTATTTTCTTTTATTGGAAAAATGAAGAGTTGTACGAAGAAAAAAAGCAGCTTATTCGAAAAACATGGTATGGTGTGTTTATTACATCAGTCACAATTTATTTCATGGTGAAAGGAATTGATTTAACCCTCTGGAAAAACATTTTAATGTTCGTTGCGATGGTCATATTTGTCGATATTGCCTTTATTTTAACCCCAAATATTTCGGAGATATGGGGTGCGAAATTTAGTGATATCGGAAAGACTGTTCAATCCATTAAACGATCATTAATCGCTTCAAAAGCACGAGGAGAGATTTATACGACAATCATTCAAAATGTAAATCCCGCAGCATTTGGTACAATGGAGTGGAGGGCAGAGGCTGAGTATGCACAAAGTTTAAATGTATTTCTTGATACGTATGCTGAAAAAATTGGAGCGAAAATTGTTGTCTTTGTGACAGCGGATGAATTAAATACAAATTTTCGTGGCATCCGCTCTCAATTTAGTATCACAATACCTTTAGAACATATAGCGCAATTAAATGAGCAAAAGGCTGTTCAAGTAGAAAATGTCGGTATCATACCAGCGAAAATAGTAAAAGATGTTTGTATTGTTATTGATGGTCAAAAGAACAATCTTCAAGATCGAGATTTTGAAAATGTATATAATTTAACGATTCAGCATAGTTATTTTAGTAAATAGGACAGAAGCAAAAGTTTCTGTCCTTTCTTTCATACATAAATATGGACAAAGCTCGTGAAAATGAAACATAATTGAATAAATTTGGACAATCATCCCAACACTAGCAGGTAGAGGTGATTGTAGTGGAAAAAGAATATAGCAATGAATTTTTCAAAGAAGAAACAGAGGATACAACAGATTTCTCTTTAATAAAAGGAGATACAATGCAACAAGTAGAAGAGTTAGAAGAAGAATTAAAAAGAAAAGGATAACGTCTAGTTTATATTTGAGATATAATGAAGAGAGAAAGATTGTATCTTTTTTATAAAGGGGGAGGAAAAAATGCAAGAAATGAAACAACAAAAACTTGCTTTTTTTAAAGAAAAAAAAGAAGCATCGAATACAGATTTCTCTCTTGTGAAAGGTGCATTAACAGAAAATATTAATCGACTAGAAAAGCTCATGAATCATGATGCATCAAAATATATGCAAGGGAAAAAATTAAAAGAAAATGTATAAAGCATTTTCTTTTTTTATTTCTTCTTCATTCCTGCTCCGAATTCCTCAAAATCTAGCTTCTTATAATAGGAAATATTTTCTTCTGTGCAAATTAATTGTAAATGTAGATTCTGTTTTTGACATTTCATTATTAATTTTTGAACTATGTCTTTTCCAATACCTTGATTTTGATAGGCTGGATGGACGACCAATCCACATAGGTAAGCATGAATTATCCCATCTGAAATGATACGTCCTGTCGCAATTAATTGATTGTTATCATAAGCACTTATGACAAAAGTACTTTGAGCGAGAGCATGATACAATTGCTCTTTTGAAAGTTTTAAAAAGTCATTCCAACCGACGGAATCGTATAAATCGAAAATGTGTTCAGGGCAAGGCAGATCGTTTGTAAAATACATATGCATTCTCCTTTTTTATGTAGTATACAAATTATAACAATATTCTGTGAAATTGGTATAGAATAGTTTTGATAAGTAGGAGCGATAGATCTACATCTTTAATAAAAAGTAAAATGATGAAGCGTGGTATAATGATAAAGAAAAGAATGATTTAAAATTCAAAGATTTATTTAAGAGAGGAGCTTCACAATGTATTCTAATCTAGAACAATTAATAAAGCACCCTGTATTTTATCATTTTGCAGAAATTTCAAAGATTCCAAGAGGATCTGGAAATGAAAAAGAAATTAGCGATTTCCTAGTGGAATTTGCAAAAGATCGTAATTTAGAAGTTGTACAAGATGAAGCTTTAAACGTAATTATTAAAAAGTCAGCAACTGACGGCTATGAAAATGTCCCAGCAATTATTATCCAAGGTCATATGGATATGGTTTGCGAAAAGAACCAAGCAACTGTTCATGATTTTGAAAAGGATCCGATTGAGTTACGAATCGTTGGGGACATGCTGTATGCAAATCAAACGACTTTAGGTGCTGATAATGGTATTGCAGTTGCATATGCATTAGCACTATTAGATTCAACAGATATTCCGCATCCATCTCTTGAGGTTGTGATTACAACAGAAGAAGAAACGACGATGGGTGGAGCCTTTGCTGTTGATGCAAAGCACTTTGATGGGAAAATATTTATTAATATCGATTCTGAAGAAGATCATAAATTATTAGTGAGCAGTGCAGGCGGAGCGAAAGCAGTTGAAACAATTTCTGTTATTTGGGAAGAAGCACCTGCTGAATTAGAAGCATACCGTTTATATGTTGGAGGACTAAAAGGCGGTCATTCCGGTATGGAAATTGATAAACAACGAGGGAATGCCAATAAAGTGTTAGGACGCGTTCTTCATGATTTATCAAATGAAATTTCATTTAACATAAGTGACATTCATGGTGGATTAAAAACAAATGCAATTCCACGTGAAAGTGTTGCAACAATTTTATTATCTGTAAATGACGTACAAAAGGTAGAAGAGAAAGTAATAGAATGGACACGTATTTTCCAAGAGGAGCTACGTGCTGTAGATCCTGATGTCCATGTTTCTCTAACAAAATTAGAAGAAACAGTAGAAAAAGTATTTGCTAAAACGACACAAAGTCAGCTGATTTCTTCTTTATTCCTAATTCCAAACGGTATTCAAAGCATGAGTATGGATATTAAAGGACTTGTAGAAAGTTCAACAAACTTAGGAGTTATTGAAACATTACATAATGAAATTAAATTACGAAATGAAGTAAGAAGTTCTGTGAGTAGTTTAAAACAGCACATTACAAATGAGATTAAGTATATTGCAGAATTGGTTGGTGCAAAGTTTGAAAAGGAATCAGAGTATCCAGAATGGCCGTATAATCCAAATTCACCAATTCGTGATTTATTTGAAAACGTGCATAAAGAAAAATATAACAAAGATGTTGAAATTTTTGCGGTACACGCCGGTATTGAATGTAGCGTATTCGTTCAAAAAATGCCTGAATTAGATGCGATCTCATTTGGGCCAGATATTTTCAACGTGCATACACCAGATGAGCATATTAGTATTTCATCAGTTATAAATAATTGGGGATTCTTTGTTGATGTAATGAAAGAAACGAAATCATTAGCGTAAATAAGAATGAGCGGAACTGCCTAAGAGGAACCTTAGGCAGTTTTTTGTTGTAGCTTTATAAAAAAGTTCGATTATTGAAAATAAAGATTGATAATTTATAATAAAGTTTTTTTCTTTAACTATAGAAGTAGGATAGTTGAATAAGAACGTGTTAAAAATAAAAGACATACAAGATGCTTATAACTTTAACTTGATCCCCATTGAGGATTGATGCACTTTTTTGTTGAAATTCAGTTTATATTTCTGTAATGGTTAAAAATTACAATTACGTGACTTTAACTTGTTAAGATTGCATAATACCGTTCCTTTTTCATGCAACTATACAGTTGCTTATCATTGACAGCAACTATATAGTTGCTTATACTTGATATATGAATTGGGACAAAGACGCTATATTCAAAGCACTTGGCGACTCGACTCGGCGGCTTATATTAGATGAACTATCCGAACGCAACGAGCTGACGTTGTATGAACTTACGGCACGTCTTATTATGAAGCACGACCTTTCCATTTCGCGACAGGCGATTGCTAAACATCTTACTACATTGGAAGATGCAGGGCTCGTAAAATCAATGCGAAAGGGAAAATATCGAGTACTTATGTTTAACAACGAACCACTTAAAAACTTACTGGAAGGGTGGATAGAGTAATTTTATAATATCGTAACAGGACTTTCTGACGAATGTGTGGGTTGTTTTGCGTGCAACTAGATGTTAGCACAGCACCATGCGTCATAAATAAAAAGGGAGGCAAAACAATATGAAAATTATTGTTACCAGTCTATTCGTACAAAATCAAGACAAGGCACTGGAGTTTTATTCAGAAAAGCTAGGGTTTGTAAAAAAGGAGGACGTTCCCGTCGGAAAATTTAGGTGGATAACGCTTGTTTCTCCCGATGATCAGGGCGGTACTGAGCTTTTACTCGAACCGAATGAACATCCTGCCGCCAAAGAGTATCAAAAGAAGATAGTTGCTGAGGGCATCCCAGCAACAATGTTTGGCGTTGCAGATATTTATAAAGAGTACAAACGATTATTGGAAAAAGGCGTGAAGTTTACTATAGAGCCGACAAAAATGGGCGAAGTCACAATAGCTGTCTTCGACGATACATGCGGCAACCTTATTCAGATAGTGCAGAAGTAACTTCATGACGAAGTAACCTAGTACTAAACGAATTTATTGGCAAGTTTTAAGTTAGGTGAAGTGTTTTTTATCAAAAAATAAAAATACTTATGTTAACCCTGTCCTACTTTTAGGATGGGGTTATATGTTTATAAGGTCTAAAATTAAATGAGGTTGTTATCATTCCACAATGGAAATGTAACATTGTGAATATGTTCACTTCAACTTACGACCCCGTTAGTTGAACAAGGAACATCAAAATAATCAAACTTTTTATAAAAGAATGAACCAACTGAAAATATTAAGAGCGTGTTTTGATCAATCTTTTTTTCAAAACATGCTCTTTTCTATGATCGTTTATCAAGGTTAGTAGTATCAATTTGATCAAACTTTATTTTATCTATACCGCAGCAACAAATGTTGCTGCGGTATAGATAAAATAAAAAAACTTACAGAGCGACAATGCAGTTGGTATCTGCAATTTTAGTTAAGGAGGAAGGAAATACAAGAAATTTCATGTACCGTATTAAAAAGAAAAATAAAAAAATACAAAATAAAACATTGGATGAAATGTAAATAACATAATTAAAAAGAAGTGCTAAAAATATATTTAATAGAACTTTTATAAGGAGTTTTAACAAACTAAAAATAGTAGTCGTGCAATTAAATTAAGTTGCACGACTCTTTTATTTATCTAATGCAACTATTTTGATAGAAAATAAAAACCAAAATATATTAGTAAAAGGAACTATTTATCCCGCATTAACGGGCAGTAAGCCCCCCACTTCAAGATTCAGAAAGAAACAGGAAAGATAGATGGGAATCAACTACCCGTAAAAGCCCGATTCGTGAGGGCTAATAATCAGTGGGGGATGAAGAAAACCTTCACTGATTAAAGTTTCACTTTATATGAAAAATAGGTGTTTTTAAGTACAAGTATCCATTACAATTTTGTTAAATTTGTTCTACACTACATAAAATAACAAATTTTGACGTCCTTCCTTTGATATAGTGTAAATAATTAAAATACTCAGTTTTTATCAGTTTTTAATTGAATTAGAATGTTTATGGTTTGTGCATATAAAAAACTTTTTATAAAGGAGTGTACACATGCATAAAGAATTTGAAATTGAGGAATACACAGCAATTGAAGAACAAATTCATTATTATAGTCAGTGTTTATTGGTAAATCACCCTGAACAAATTGTAAAGTACTTAGAAATAAGGTTAGAAAAGTATACAGAAACATTGAAATACGCGCATTTGTATCCTGAAAAAATCATTTTGCCTATACAACAATTAGTAATTGAGTATTCTTTTGATCTTGCTAGGATTAGAAAGTATTTAAATTTAGAAACATAGCTTATAAATAATGTTTAAAATGAAACAGAGTCGGCAATAAGAAATTTATTCTATCGTCGACTCTGTTTCATTGTTGTATGCCGAAGTTAGCTGTTAGAAATAAGAAAAAAATAATACTTATAAATAAAGTTTGACATATAATACTCCAAGAGTACAATAAAAGTGAGTACTCACTCATTTCGAAGAGGAGGAGATTTTATTGCAACAACCTTCTGTTATTTTGCAAGATGTATCAAAAAGTTTTGGTAAAAAAGAAGTATTACACAATATTTCACTATCTGTATCAGACAAAGAGATTTTTGGTTTAGTAGGTCCCTCGGGTTCTGGGAAAACGACACTTATTAAAATGATTGCTGGTATTAGTGAAGCAACGATTGGTAGTGTAATAGTTTTAGGAACGAAAATGCCTAACTTAAATGGTATGAGGCAAATAGGGTATATGGCACAGGCAGATGCGCTGTATGAGGAGTTATCAGCTTATGAAAATGCAGATTTTATCGCAACGATGTATGGATTGAAAGGCAAGCATAAGAAAGAGCGAATTGAAGAAATTCTTACATTAGTTCAATTATCACAGCATGCTAAAAAACAAGTACAGCATTTTTCCGGTGGAATGAAGAAACGTTTATCACTTGCTATCGCACTTCTACATGAGCCTAAATTATTGATTTTAGATGAACCAACTGTTGGAATTGATCCAGTTCTTCGCAAATCTATTTGGGAGAAATTTTATGAGCTCAAAGAACAAGGAACAACGATTATTGTGACAACACATATTATGGACGAAGCTGAATTTTGTGAACGTCTTGGATTAATTAGAGATGGGAAGTTAATTGCGACAGGAACCCCAAATGACTTGAAAGAACGAACTTCATCGGGACGAATTGAAGATGTTTTTCTATTGGCAGGAGGGGTTGAGTCATGAGAGTCAGCGGTGTAATTATTCGGATTATTCGTCAGTTTCTTCGAGATAAACGATCACTGGCAATGATGTTTGGCGCTCCCATGTTACTTCTTTGGTTATTATCACTTGTGTTTACACAAAAGGACTATATACCTCAGATTGCATTAGTAGATGTTCCAGCACCTATAGTGGAATCAATGAAAAAACAAGATGCTACCATCTATGAATATGGTAAAGAAGATGCACGTTCTAAGTTGGAAAATCAACAGATAGATGCCATTATAACTTTAGAAAATGGAAAAGTAAATGTATTACTGGAAGGTAGCGATTCTTCAAAAAATCGTGCCGTACTACAAGTACTGCAAAAGGGTACAGAAAAAAATGAAATGCCTGGTTTGAAAACAGAAATTGATTTTTTACATGGTTCCGCAGATTTTACGATGTTTGATGGACTCGGACCGGTATTAATTGGCTTTTTCACATTCTTCTTTGTCTTTATTTTATCAGGAGTTTCTTTTGTCCGAGAACGTTTAAGTGGGACATTGGAAAGACTGCTATCTACTCCAGTGCGCCGCTGGGAAATTGTTGTTGGTTATATAGTTGGATTTGGTATTTTTGCGTTTTTACAGTCTGTTATTATTGTAAGTTTCTCTGTTTATATTCTTGATTTATATGTAGCAGGATCACCGTGGCTTACGTTACTGATTACGTGTATGCTTTCACTAACAGCATTAACACTAGGTACTTTTTTATCGGCATACGCCAATAACGAGTTTCAAATGATTCAATTTATCCCACTTGTCATTGTGCCGCAAATTTTCTTTTCAGGATTGTTTCCAATGGAATCAATGAATAAGTGGCTACAAATGCTCGGGAAGTTATTCCCGCTCACATATGGTGCTGATGCGATGAGACAAGTGATGATTCGTAATCAAGGATTTAATGAAATTGCAAGCGATCTTGGTGTGTTACTTCTTTTTGCGCTATTATTTGCAGTAGGGAATGTATATGCTTTGAGGAAACATCGCAGAATATAATTTTTATAAAAAGGGGCATGATGAATGAAAAAAGATTGGTTGGAAGAGTTAATCGCTAGTGCAGATACAGATAAGCGTAATGAACGACAGATGCGTATATTAGAAGCGGCGGTTGATATGTTTGGAGAAAAAGGATATGCATCCACTTCAACAAGTGAGATTGCAAAGCGTGCCGGTGTAGCGGAAGGAACAATCTTCCGCTACTACAAGACGAAAAAAGATTTACTATTGGCGGTTGTCATGCCAACTTTAACAAAGTTTGCTGCACCATTTTTTGTACAAGCTTTTGCAAAAGAAATCTTGGAGAAGACGTATGCAACGTATGAAGAATTCTTAAGAAAAGCAATTCGAAATCGATTTGAATTTGCTAGAAAACATTTTCCGATGTTAAAAATTTTAATACAAGAAGTACCGTTTCAACCAGAATTAAAAAATGAAATACAACAATTAGTAGAGAAAGAACTTTTTTCTCGCTTTAAAAAATTAATTGTACATTTTCAGGAACAAGGACAAATTATTGAAATGCCAACACCTTCAGTTATCCGCTTTACTTTATCAGCTATAATGGGGTTAATTTTAACTCGATTTTTATTATTACCTGAAGAAAAATGGGATGATGAAGTGGAAATTGAAAATACAATTCAATTTATATTATACGGATTGACGCCACGAACGTTGCTATAATAACGTTTGTTGGTCTTTATTTTCGTATTTGCAAACATTGACTATCCAAAGGTAATTTTTCTGAAAGTTTTAACGGCTTCTTCTTGCATGTTGGGTAACACATGAGTAACACATGAGAGTAAACTCTTCGCAGCATGGCTAGAGTTTCTTCCTTTATTTAAGCTCACGAATAATTAGTGTTACAAAGCGAGAAAAAATACCGGCTCTTATGAGTCGGCTTTTTTCTTGTGTGTTTGTCCACGCATAGGGATTATGAATATTATATACATGTGAGTTTGATATAACACCTCATTATCAAAAGTAAATAAATTATCTAAAGTACTCTATAAATGGGACAAGTATAAGAAGCAAAATCTTCATTTTTGCATTAAATATAATAGTATAGATATAGATAAGTGAGGTGAATTTTTTGTACCCATTTAATAGAAAAAATTGCAGACCTCGTTCTGTTTCTTATCCTACTCCTTGCATCGTTTCCACAGCTACATTTAGTAATTTGTCTCCAATTGTTATACCATCCGAAGGTCTAGCAACACCATATCCATCTAGCATTAATGTTACAGGTTTATCTGGTGGGGTTGCTCAAGTTACAGTGACATTAATCGGTTTGACTCATCCATTTCCTGATGATGTTGATATTTTACTTGTAGGACCACAAGGACAAAACGTTATTCTTATGGCAGATGCGGGAGATGGGTTTGGTGTCAATAACGTTATATTAACTTTTAACGATTTTGCGCAATCTTTACTTCCTGATAACAGTCAAATTGTCTCTGGTACATTTCAACCAACTAATTATCTCGGGATTGATCCTATACTTATAGATACTTTTCCCTCGCCAGCACCATCACGACCATATGGATCGGCTTTAAGTGTTTTCAATGGAATAGATCCAAATGGTGTATGGAACCTTTTTGTATTTGATGATTTTGTTGTGTTTGATGGTTCTATCATGGGAGGCTGGACACTAAATATTACTACTACTATTTGTTCTTAAAAAATCGTTATATGGTAGTAGATGCAAAATGAACCCGTTTTTCTTGTATGTTTACCTCGTTATAGAAGGGAGAACTTCTGGCTTGTAGATGACGAATCTATGATTCTCCATCTTGGCAGAGTAAAGATGTTGTTGATACTTTAGATGCAGGATTAGGATTTACAATCGATACAAAGGTAACTGTTAATGGATCACCACAGTACAAAGTACACAACAGTAAAGGCATACTATGTTACTGCAAACGAAGCTTATGTACATGTGAGGTGAATAAAAAAAGCCAGTTCATAAGAATTGGTTTTTTGTTATATTTTGGATTTTATTTTTGATTACAATTTCCACTTAGGGGAAAGGTAGTAGAGTGTTTTAAACCATTTTTACTGAATGTATAACTCTTCTAATTTTTATCTAATAAAGCATTAACTTTATTGTTATTTATGCAACAAGAGTAAGACATTATTAAATTTTAAAGCTGTATTGGTTTATATGCTAGTGCTATATCTACTATTTGTTCTGGAGTAAGATCTTCATCATTCCAATATAGTAAATCACTTACTTCTGGATGTGGAACATTTCTTTCTACAACTTCTATCATTTCATCAATCTCTTCTTTAGTTCCTTCACATTCTACAATTTTACTCACTAGATTTATCAGTTCTTCTCTTGTTAATTTTTTTAACATATATTTCACTCCTTATTTATTAAAATGGAATCCCTTACTTAAAATTTCTTGATGCATTCTTGGAGAAGATATTACTATATTATCTAAATCATAAACGCCTCCTCCATTGTGAATAGGATTCCTATGATGTAAAACATAACTTGTTTGTTTTCCATAATATTGTGATTTTGGAGCTTTTGGTGCTAATCCGTTACTCATTCTCTTAATGTTAGATTTACTAAACTCATTTGCATAACTTGACTTTGAATATTCTTCCCAGAAAGCTTTTCTAAATGCCTCAAAATTACTAAATTCTCTACCTCTTAAGTTATCTATTTGTCGCACTTTGGATTGTATCCGAAGCATTTCTCATCTGCGTAGCGATTTGTTGTGCCGCTTGAAAATTACTTTAAAATTGTCCCATCGCATTTACCCTTTCTATATTTCTATGAACGTATTAAGGAAGGGGAGTGCCTAGTATGTATGCCCATTATTTTACTGTTCTTCATAGGAACACTCCTGGAAAAAATACTACGGATATAATTATAATAATAAATGGTTAAAGTTTCCTTGGAAAAATACAGTTTATTCCATATGTGTTTCTCGTAGTTTTTAACAGGCTGCTAAGATAATAGAGGTAAAAAGGGAGAAAAGAATATATAAAGAAGAAATATAAAAAAGTGCTAACAAGTTTGCAAACGAACTTGCTAACACTTATATGAAATAGATATAAATTATCGCTGATATGTCACTGATATATAGTCATAATAAAAAGAGACAATACAAACTAACCTTGCTTAGAATACTCATCGTAGTACAATTTATATTATACGGATTAACGCTGCGGAGGTAATAAAATGCGACAATTTGCAAAACCAACAGTTGTTGTAAGTAAATGCCTAGAATTTGATGCTTGTCGTTATACTGGGGAAATGATTTCTGATGTTACAATTCGAAATTTACAACCGTTTGTTACATTTATTCCAGTATGTCCTGAAGTAGAAATTGGATTAGGAATCCTTCGTGAAACGATTCGAGTTGTTGAAGATAGCGGAATTCACAAACTTGTACAACCTTCAACAAAAGAAGATGTAACAGAGAAAATGCAAAGTTTTTTTGATCAATTTTTAAATTCTTTACCAGATGTTGATGGTTTTATTTTAAAGAATCGTTCTCCAAGTTGTGGAACTAGAGATGTGAAAATTTATACAGGATATGAAAAATCACCAGTAAAAGAGAAGGGTGCTGGTTTGTTTGGTGGCGCTGTATTAAAAAAATTTTCGCATATTGCAATAGAGGAAGAAGGTAGATTGTCGAATTTTATTATCCGCGAACATTTCTTTACTAGGCTGTTTACAATCGCTAATTTTAAAACATTAAAACATAATAGAGACTTGAAAGATCTCATTAATTTTCAGTCTGCTTATAAATATTTATTTATGGCATATAATCAAGTGAAACAGAAAGAATTAGGGCGTATTATCGCGAATCAGAAAAAGGAAAAGGTTGAAGTTGTTTTTGGAAATTATGAGAAGACTTTGCATGAATTGTTAATGCACACACCGCGCTATACATCGAATATAAATGTATGTGAGCATATTTTTGGATACTTTAAAACGAAGTTAAAGAGACAAGAAAAAGAGCATTTTTTGGAATTACTTCACAAGTATGCTGAAAAGAAAATTCCACTTAGCAGTTTGCTTGCAATCTTAAAATCATGGGCGATTCGATTCGAAGAAAATTATTTATTACGACAGACATATTTTGAACCGTATCCAGAAGCATTAGTAGAAATATCAGATTCAGGTAAAGGCAGAGATTATTAAAGAAAAATCGCATAATTCGACACGATTATTCCTATGTTGTTGTAGAACAATGTAGGAATTTTTTTGTGCATGAGTACAGAATCTGTTTTAAAATTAAGTTATGACAGAATTATAACAATTATCTAACTACTATTCTTGTCTTTTAAAAAGCAATGTTTGTTGTACAGGCTCGTACGCTGTCGAAACTCAATATTCGATAAGGGGTGTATAGCGGAATGGAATTTACTCTAACTCGCGAAAAACAAATGATTAAAGAAATGGTACGTGACTTTGCTGAAAAGGAAATCGCACCAAAAGCTGTGTATTATGACAAAACAGCCGAATTTCCATATGAAACGTTTCAAAAAATGGGCGAACTAGGTTTGTTAGGAATCCCATTCCCAGAAGAGTATGGAGGTTCTGGTGGCGATACTTTATCGTACGCATTAGCTGTTGAAGAAATTGGCCGTGCTTGTGGCGGTACAGGTTTAAGTTATGCCGCAACTATTTCATTAGGTGCTTCTCCAATTTATTACTTTGGTACAGAAGAACAAAAGCAGAAGTATTTAGTTCCAATGGCATCAGGAAAAACATTAGGTGCTTTTGGTTTAACAGAGCCGAATGCTGGATCCGATGCAGGTGGCACACAAACAAAAGCGTTTTTAGATGGTGATGAATATGTGATTAGCGGTGAGAAGTGTTGGATCACAAATGCTGAGTATGCAAATACAATTATTGTAACCGCTATCAACGGTGTCGAAGGAAATGGAAAAAAACGTATTTCCGCATTTATTGTACCAACAACAAGTGAAGGATTAACGATTTCAAGTCCATACGATAAGATGGGTGTTCGCGCTTCTAATACTTGTGAAATCGTACTTGATAGCGTTCGTGTACCGAAAGAGAATATTCTTGGTGATGTAAATAAAGGCTTTAAGCAATTCTTATATACACTTGATGGAGGGCGTATTTCAATTGCAGCATTAGCTGTAGGGATTGCACAGTCTGCTTTTGAGCGTGCACTTCAATATGCAAAAGAGCGCCAACAATTCGGAAAAACGATTTCTAATTTCCAAGCGATTCAATTTAAACTGGCAGATATGGCTACTGAAGTGGAATTGGCGCGTAATTTAGTACATAAAGCAGCTTGGTTAAAAGATCATGATAAACCTTTTGGTAAAGAAGCGGCTATGGCAAAATTATTTGCATCTGAAGCAGCAAGCCGTATTGCGAATCAAGCCGTGCAAATTCACGGTGGATATGGTTATATGCGTGAATATGAAGTAGAGCGTCATATTCGTGATGCAAAACTTTTAGAAATTGGTGAAGGAACTTCTGAAATTCAACGTCTCGTAATCGCAAGACATTTAGGGTGTAGATAAAAGGAGGACTCACTATGTTTCAAAAAATATTAATTGCGAATCGTGGAGAAATTGCAGTTCGAATTATAAAAACTTGTCGAAAGCTTGGAATTCGTACCGTTGCTATTTATTCCGAGGCAGATGAAAATGCTCTTCATGTAAAACTAGCAAATGAGGCGTATTTAGTTGGTGGCCCGCGTGTTCAAGAGAGTTATTTAAATCTTGAAAAGATAATTGAAATTGCTAAGAAAACAAATGCGGAAGCGATTCATCCAGGGTATGGATTATTGTCAGAAAATCCTTCCTTTGCGATTCGCTGTAAAGAAGAAGGAATTGTATTTATCGGTCCTTCTGAAGAAATTATTGCTAAGATGGGAAGCAAAATTGAATCACGTTTGGCAATGCAAGAAGCAAATGTTCCAGTTGTACCAGGTATTACAACAAATATTGAAACTGCTGAAGAAGCAATTGAAATCGCAAAACAAATTGGTTATCCATTAATGTTGAAGGCATCCGCGGGCGGCGGAGGCATTGGAATGCAGTTGATGGAAACTGAGCAAACGCTCACCAAGGCGTTTGAAAGTAATAAAACGCGTGCGCAAAACTTCTTTGGTAATGGTGAAATGTACTTAGAACGATATATTGCAGATGCACATCATATTGAAATTCAGCTTTTAGCTGATACTCATGGAAATACAGTGTACTTATGGGAACGGGAGTGCTCTGTACAGCGCCGAAATCAAAAAGTGATTGAAGAAGCACCGTCTCCATTTTTAGATGAAGAGACACGTAAGGCAATGGGAGAAGTTGCTGTACAAGCGGCAAAAGCTCTTGGTTATACAAATGCAGGTACTGTTGAATTTCTTGTAGATGATAAGAAAAACTTCTATTTCTTAGAAATGAATACAAGATTACAAGTGGAGCATCCTGTTACAGAAGAAATTACTGGACTAGACCTTGTAGAACAACAATTACTCATTGCATCTGGTGACAAACTCTCCTTTACACAGGAGGATATCAATCTTAGCGGTCATGCCATTGAAGCACGTATTTATGCGGAAGACCCAAAAACATTCTTTCCATCACCTGGGAAGATTACGGATCTAACGTTACCAGAAACTGTGCGCATTGATCACTTTTTAGAAAATAATGTGACAATTACACCGTTTTATGATCCGATGATTGCAAAAGTAATTGCTCATGGTGAAACGCGTGAAGAAGCAATTAAAAAATTACAGGATGCACTTCAAAACTTGAAAGTAGCAGGTATTAAGACAAATACATCCATGCTATTGCAAGTGCTAGAAGATGAAGTCTTCCAAAGTGGTATTTATACAACAGGTTTTGTAACAAAACAACTTGTAAAAAAATAAGGTTCATGAATATTAAAGGGGGAAAAAATGATGACAAAAGTGTATGCATCGATGGCAGGAAATGTTTGGAAGATTGTTGTGGGAGTAGGAGATACAGTAGAAGAAGAACAGGATGTCGTCATTTTGGAATCTATGAAAATGGAAATTCCAATCGTTTCAGAAGAAGCTGGCACAGTCATGAAAATTAATGTGCAAGAGGGCGATTTTGTAAATGAAGGAGATGTATTGGTAGAGATTGAATAGGGAGAAGAAGGGGTGAAATGTATTGAAGCTACCAACTTTTGCTGTCATTAAAGAAGTGGGACCACGTGATGGTTTGCAAAATGAAAAGAAAATTGTTAGCACAAAAGATAAAGTGAAATGGATTCAATTACTTTCAGAAGCTGGATTATCATATATTGAAGTTTCCTCTTTCGTTCACCCAAAATGGGTTCCTGCTTTAGCTGATGCGGGTGATGTATTTGCAGAGTTAAAGCGGAATTCAGATGTTACATATGCTGCGCTTGTTCCAAATCAAAATGGTTTGGAACGAGCTCTTTTGCAAAATGTAGATGAGGTGAATGTTTTTTTATCAGCAAGTGAGTCACATAATAAAAGTAATATCAATAAGTCTATTAATGAAGCATTATCTGTCGTGCAAGATATTACAAAGCAAGCTCAGTTCGCAGGTAAAAGAGTAAGAGGTTACGTTTCTACTGTTTTTGGTTGTCCTTATGAAGGAGACGTGAGCATTGATGCTGTAGATGAACTATGTAATCAACTCTTTTCATACGGTATTTATGAAGTTTCTCTTGGAGATACGATTGGTGTAGCAAATCCATTGCAAGTAGAGCGTGTACTAGAACAATTACTTAAAAAATATGATTCTTCTCAATTTGCGATGCATTTTCATAATACGTACGGGATGGCACTTGCAAATGTCGTTCAGTCATTGGAATACGGTGTTACGACATTTGATAGTTCTTGTGGCGGTCTTGGTGGTTGTCCTTATGCACCAGGAGCATCAGGAAATGTGGCGACGGATGATTTAGTACATATGCTCCATAAAATGGGCGTACAAACAAATATAAATGAAGAAAAGCTATTAAAGGCTAGTCAATTTATACAAAGTAAGTTAAATATTCAATTGCCAAGTCATGTGTATAAAGCATTGCAACATAAAACAATAAGTAGGTGATAAAATGCTACAATTACAAAACATTTCAGTAGATTATGTAACACCGCATATCGTAAAAATAACATTAAATCGCCAGCGACAAGCAAACTCGTTATCTCTTGCATTATTAGAAGAATTGCAGTCTACATTAAGCGATTTAAATGAAGAGACTAATGTTCGTGTCATTATTTTAACGGGGGCTGGTGAAAAATCATTTTGTGCCGGAGCTGATTTAAAAGAACGTGCCAATATGAATGAGGAGCAAGTACGCCATGCAGTTGGAATGATTCGTTCTACAATGGATATGGTCGAGCAATTATCACAACCTGTTATTGCTGCAATAAATGGAATTGCACTTGGTGGTGGTACCGAATTAAGTTTAGCGTGTGATTTTAGAATTGCAGCAGAAACAGCAAGCCTTGGACTTACTGAAACATCTTTAGCTATTATCCCAGGAGCTGGTGGTACGCAGCGTCTGCCAAGACTAATTGGTGTCGGCAGAGCAAAAGAATTAATCTATACAGCGAGACGTATTTCAGCGTATGAAGCAAAGGAATATGGAATGGTAGAGTTTGTGGTACCAGCTAACTTACTAGAAGAAAAAGCAATTGAAATAGCAGAACGCATTGCTAGTAACGGCCCGATTGCTGTTCGATTAGCAAAACAAGCAATCTCAAACGGTATACAAGTAGATTTGCATACCGGATTACAAATGGAAAAGCAAGCATATGAAGGCGTAATTCATACGAAAGATCGATTAGAAGGATTACAAGCATTTCAGGAAAAACGTAAACCGATGTATAAGGGGGAATAAATGTGCTAGATCAAAAACAACAATCGAATTCGTTTACAGAACGTGTTGAAACAATTAAACAAGGCGGAGCACCGAAATATCATGAGCAAAATAAAGCGAAAGGAAAAATCTTTGTTCGAGATCGCTTAGCTCTTCTATTTGATAATGGTGAATATGTAGAAGATGCATTATTTGCAAATTGTGAGCAAACAGGCTTACCGGCGGATGGTGTTGTAACAGCAACAGGAAAAATACATGGCCGTACTGTATGTGTTATGGCAAATGATTCAACAGTTAAGGCAGGATCATGGGGTTCTCGCACTGTTGAAAAGATTTTACGGATCCAAGAAACAGCTGAAAAATTACGTGTGCCACTTTTCTATCTCGTTGATTCTGCAGGTGCGCGTATTACTGACCAAGTTGAAATGTTCCCAGGCCGCCGTGGCGCAGGACGCATTTTTTATAACCAAGTGAAGCTATCAGGTAAGGTACCACAAATTTGTTTACTATTTGGTCCATCAGCAGCTGGAGGTGCTTATATTCCTGCTTTCTGTGACGTTGTCATGATGGTGGAAGGAAATGCTTCTATGTATTTAGGCTCTCCGCGTATGGCTGAGATGGTTATTGGTGAAAAAGTAACACTAGAAGAAATGGGTGGCGCTCGCATGCATTGCTCCGTATCAGGATGCGGTGATGTTTTATGTAAGACTGAAGAAGATGCAATCGCTCAGGCAAGACAATATATTTCTTACTTTCCAAGTAATTATCAAGAAAATGCTCCTAAGGTAACACCTCAAGAACCAAAGCAGTTCGAAAAAACGTTAGAACAAATTATCCCAGAAAATCAAAATGCACCTTTTAATATGAAAGATCTTATTAATCGTATTATCGATGAAGGTTCTTTCTTTGAAGTGAAAAAATTATTTGCACAAGAACTTATTACAGGATTAGGAAGAATCGATGGGAACCCTATTGGTATCGTCGCAAACCAACCACGCATGAAGGGCGGCGTATTATTCCACGATTCTGCCGATAAAGCAGCGAAGTTTATTAATTTATGTGATGCGTATCATATTCCATTATTATTCCTTGCCGATGTACCTGGATTTATGATTGGAACGAAAGTTGAGAGAGCCGGTATTATTCGTCACGGTGCGAAAATGATTTCTGCAATGAGTGAAGCGACAGTACCGAAAATTTCAATCGTTGTTCGTAAAGCATATGGTGCTGGTCTATATGCAATGGCAGGCCCAGCTTTCGAACCTGATTGCTGTCTTGCATTGCCGACGGCTTCTATTGCTGTAATGGGACCTGAAGCTGCCGTTAATGCGGTATATGCAAACAAAATTGCAGCGTTGCCAGAAGAAGAACGTGCAAGCTTTATCGCAGAAAAACGTGAAGAGTATAAACAAGATATTGATATTTACCGTTTAGCATCTGAAATGGTGATTGATGGTATTGTTCATCCGAATGATTTACGCGAAGAGTTAAAGAAACGCTTTGACATGTACATGAGTAAATATCAAGTGTTTACAGATCGAAAACATCCAGTTTATCCAGTATAAAAGCCCTATTTAGGACTTTCTTGTTCGAAAAATGAGGAGGGGAAAACATTGAAGCAAGCCGTTTGGTTTCCAACAGAAGAATATAAAGATAAAACACGTTTATACGGGTGGATGAAATCGCTTGGTTATGAAGATTATGAAGCATTTTATGATAAGTCAATTGAAGAAACTGCATGGTTTTGGGGAGAAGCAGAACGTGCAGTTGGCTATCAATGGATGAAACCATATACAGAAGTATTAGATTTAGCAAACGGTACACCGTTTGCACAGTGGTATAAGGATGGGACATGCAATGTGGTAGAATCTGTATTATCTCGTTGGCTTGCAGATGAAGAGACAAAACAACAACCTGCCCTCATGTATGAAGGGGAAAACGGAACAACAAAATCATTTACATATGAAGAGCTTGATAGCTGGGTGAGCCGAGTTGCTAATGGACTCAAGCATTCTGGAATTGAGAAAGGTGACCGTGTAACGATTTATATGCCGATGATCCCAGAAACAGTTGTTGCCATGCTAGCAGTAATGAAAATCGGTGCGATTATTTCCCCGATTTTTTCTGGGTTCGCATCTGATGCAGTCATGACGCGTGTACAAGCTGCAGGATCAAAAATGATTATTACAGCCGATGGATTCTCACGCCGCGGTAAAGTTGTTTCTTTGAAAGATGAAGTAGATAAAGCGTGTGAACAATGTCCATCTGTTGAGAAAGTTGTTATTGTTCGCCATGCTGGAAATGATTTTACACCTCATCATTATGACATTTCATGGAGTGTTTTAGAAAAAGAAAAACCATTTACACATGCTGAAGAAATGAAAAGTGATGACCCGCTTATGCTCATTTATACATCTGGGACTACTGGTAAGCCAAAAGGAACGGTTCACACGCATGCTGGGTTCCCTCTGAAATCGGCATTTGATGCAGGATTTGGTATGAATATTAAGCAAGGTGACCGTGTATTATGGGTGACTGATATGGGCTGGATGATGGGACCGTTTTTATTATTCGGCTCTCTTATTAATGGGGCTACAATGGTCATGTACGAAGGGGTTCCTGACTATCCGGAAGCAGATCGCTTATGGGAAACGGTTGATCGATACCAAATTACGCACCTTGGAATTTCACCAACATTAATTCGAGCACTGATGGCAAAAGGTGATGAATATGTAAAGAGACACGCTCTAGAAAGTTTAGAAGTATTCGCATCAACGGGTGAACCTTGGAATCCAGATCCTTGGATGTGGCTTTTTGAAACAGTTGGAAAAGGGAAAGTGCCAATTTGTAACTATTCAGGTGGAACAGAAATTTCTGGAGGAATATTTGGGAATGTCCTAGTTAAACCAATTGCACCGATTAGTTTTAATGCACCTTTACCTGGAATGGCAGCGGTTGTATTAGATGAACAAGGTAGTCCAATCCGTGATGAAGTTGGAGAATTATGTTTAGAAAAACCATGGGTTGGAATGACGAAAAGTTTCTGGGAAGATGACGAACGCTATGTCAATACGTATTGGTCACGTTTTGGAAATAAATGGGTACATGGTGATTGGGTAATCTATGACGGAGAGCAATATATTATTACAGGACGTTCTGATGATACATTAAATATTGCTGGGAAGCGTATCGGACCAGCTGAATATGAATCGATTATTGTAAAGCACCATGATGTAATCGAAGCAGCAGCAATAGGTGTACCAGATGATGTGAAGGGCGAGGTTTGTCACTGTTTCGTTGTTTTACGAGAAGGGACAATATTTACAACGGAACTCAAAAAAGAGCTGATGAATTTAGTAAATTCACATATTGGAAAGGCGTTATGTCCAAAAGATATTCATGTTGTAGAAGATTTGCCGAAAACGCGCAATTCAAAAGTGATGAGACGAGTAATTAAAGCGGCGTATTTAGGAAAGGAACTGGGTGATTTATCTTCTTTAGTAAATCCAGAGGTTGTTTCATATATTCAAGGATTAAAAGCTAAACAAATATAAGAATAAAAAAATGAGTTCTTTATAAAGAGCTCATTTTTTTATTGTCTCTATTTTAAACAAAGTATAGGACAGTTGTTTGTTTTCTGGTATCTATGTGTTTGTCTCTATCACTTTATTTCTTTTTACATAACTTATAGTAAAAGGATAAAGGGGTGAAATTATGGGTTGTCGTGAAGGTTGGTATGAAAAAAAATATTCTAAGTGTAGCGATTCAAAAAGACATTCTTCATGTTGGAATGATCATGATGATGACTGCTGGAAAGAATTTAAGAAGTGCAAAAAGGATCAAAATGAAAAATGCGATTGTTGTTGCACAACAGGTCTAGTTAAGAGACTTAGAGCTTTGATAGGTACAGGTATTGTCGTAACAATTACTACTAAAAGTGGTGCTACAGTGACTGGTACTGTTGCGGCTGTATCATGTGACACTGTTGATGTTGTTGATGCTGCAACTACTACACGGACAACAGTTTCGGTTTGCGAAATTGAGTCGTTCTCAAGACCAAGTGCGATTTAGTTGATAAAAGGCTGCTCTACTTAGGGCAGCCTTTTAATAATTTGTAATGAGCACCAGACATTACATATGTATTGAAAAAGTCTCATATATTTTTCTCTTTCCTAATGGAGTGATGTGTATCGCTCTTGAGTGTTCAGCTCTAGCAATCCAATTTTCATTTAACATTTTCTCCAAAATCGCGTTCCCTAAAGATCCCGCTATATGATGCTGCCTTTCACTCCAGTCTAAGCAACATTTTGAAAAAAACCTTCTTTTTTTATGTAATGAATCTAAATCAATACCAAAACTTTCAAAGAATTCTTGTCCATTTTTCGTTACTTTAAATTGTAAACCATCTTTGATTAATATTTCATTGTCTAAAAGTGATTTTGTAATTTCAACACCTAATTTTCCAGCTAAGTGGTCATAGCAAGTTCTGGCATATTGAATTTCTTTAGACTCTTTTGATTGTTTAAAGGATCGAATGGGTTCTGGAGGGGCTAAATATAGTATTTTTTCTAGTGATTCTGCGATTTCATAATTGGCTATTTTGTAATAACGATGTCTACCGTGTTTTTCAATCTCAACAATCTGCGCTTCATATAATTTTTGAAGATGAAAACTGGCTGTTTGTGGTTTGATTTTCGCTATGTGAGCTAGTTCAGTAGCTGGATGTGGACGTCCATCCAAAAGTTGAACTAGAATTGTTGCACGTGATGTATCACTAATAAGAGCAGCTATTTTTGCTACATTTACATTCATTTGTATCACTCCTTATTTTACATCCATATTTCGATGATAATGGAATTATTTGTGTTTTACAATGTAAATGGAGTAATAAGAATAGGAGTGATTTTATGGATTTTACATTTCAACAAGGTTCCTGTAAAGAAATTAAACCTAAAATTTTATATTACGGAATGCCAATTTATTTATTATCAACATTAAATGAAGATGGAACAACAAATATAAGTCCAATGTCTTCTTCATGGGCTTTAGGTAACTATATTATTTTAGGTGTTGGACTTGGAGGAAAATCAATTGAGAATCTTGAAAGAAACAGAGAGTGTGTAATTAATTTACCTTCTTCATTGCAGTGGGAGCAAGTAGAAAAAATTGCGCCTTATACAGGAAAGGAAAATATCCCGGTCTATAAACAAGAAATGGGATATACATATCAAAAAGATAAATTTACAATAGCGGGTTTTACACCATTTGATTCACAATTCGTAAAGCCACAGCGTATTCAAGAATGTCCACTACAAATTGAAGCGAAGGTAAAAGATATTCGAATTCCTGAATATGATCCTTTCTTTGCAATTGTTGAAACCGAAGTTATTCGTGTACATGCACATGAAGAGATTATAAAAGGAGAAAATCATATAAACCCACAAAAATGGAGTCCGTTATTTTATAATTTTAGACATTATTTTTCAAAAGGAAAAGAGTTAGGGAAGAATTATCGAGCAGAAAGTTAATAATGCGTGTTTTCAAGTTACATGGAATGAAGAGGTGTAAGAGAAAATGATTGAACTTAAATATTTCGAAAGAAGCGATTTTAAACAATTAATAGATTGGATTGATTCAGAGAAATTTTTATTACAATGGGGAGGACCGGTATTTTCATATCCATTGCAGGAAAAACAATTAGAGAAGTATATAGAAAATGCAAATGATGAGAACGCAAATACATTTGTATATAAAGTGATAGATAAAGAAACCAGAAAGGTTATAGGACATATTTCACTTGGGAAAATTGACCGTGTAAATAAATCTGCAAGAATTGGAAAAGTTTTAGTTGGTGATACCAGTATGAGGGGGAAGTCTGTTGGGAAAAAGATGATGGAAGAGGTACTTAAAGTTGCCTTTGAACAATTAGATCTATATAGAGTTTCTCTTGGCGTATTTGATTTTAATGCATCAGCTATCGTATGCTATGAAAGAGTGGGTTTTGCAAAAGAAAGGCTATTAAAAGATGCTAGAAAAATAGGAGATGAGTATTGGAATCTTTGGGAAATGCGTATTTTAAAACATGAATGGTTTAACTAAGTTTCCGAATAGAATTCTCTTACTTCAAAATTCGGTTTCTTCTAAAGTATTAGGTATAAAAATATAGCTATCTTTAAAGCGAATATTCCGTTGTTATGTTCTTAGATAGCACCTTTATAGATAATAGTATTATAAATTAAAAGAATTTTCTGTGTAAGTGATATCACGGTATTGACTGGGTACGTATAAAAAAGGAGATGTTCTAGTAAGAAAATGAATATGAGCAAAGAATACGAAAAATATGTAAATATAGATGGGGTTGCATTATATACAAAAGTAATAAAAGGGAAGAAGGATAGTCCAGTAATTATCATGGATGCTGGATACGGTGATTATTCAAAAGCTTGGTATCAAGTTGCGGAGAGAATTATAGAATACGGGACAGTACTTTTATATGACCGAGCTGGTTTAGGGAAAAGTGAAAAAAGTCCAAATGCACGTATTAGCTCTGAAATGGTAAAAGAATTAAAAGAGTTATTGCAACAATTACAGTTAAAACCACCCTACATACTTATAGGGCATTCGTTTGGTGGCATCAATGTAAGGTTATTTGCTTCCTTTTATCCAGAAGAAACTGCAGGGTTAATATTAATAGATTCAACGCCGGAAAACTATAGAGATGATTTTTTACCCATAATGTCACCTGAATTTCAAGAAGCATATTATAAACAATTTATATATGAAGGCACTTATGAAGAGTTTATGAGCAGCTTATATGAGGCAGGTCTTCATTGTAAATCAATAGGGAATATTCCACTCGTTATAGTTGCTGCTGGAAAAAAAGCATTTTATTCTTCTGAAGCTCAAGTAAAGTGGTTACAAATGCAAAAAGAATTATTACAATTATCAAATAACCATAGATTGATTATTGCACCTAATAGCGGTCATTATATTCAAAGAGATGAGCCTGAGTATGTGATAGAGGCTGCTAGGTGGGTACTATCTCATATGTAAAAGGAGCGAATTTGATTGAAAACTTTATTTCGATACAATTGGCAAGTAAGAGATCAATGGTTTGAATGGTGCAAACACCTTTCGGAAGATGATTTACTCTGTAAACATGTTGGAGGAGTAGGGAGTATTTTCGAAACTTTGTTTCATATTGTAGATGTAGAATATAGCTGGATACGTGCTCTTCAAGGAGAAGATGATTTGGATCTGCAATTTCAAGACTATCAATCACTTGAAAAAGTGAAGGAACTTTCGGATTCCTTTAAAAATGAAATGAAATCTTTTTTACAAACATGGTCAAGTAATTTAGAGGATAAAATATTAACAGCCTCGTGGACTAATGAAACGTTTAAATACGGTGAGATAGTACGTCATGTAATTGCACATGAAATCCATCATATTGGTCAATTATCTATTTGGGCAAGAGAGTTGAATCTTCAGCCTGTTTCAGCAAATTTAATTAGAAGAGGTTTAATGGAGTAAACAGAGAAATCTATTTTGTGAAAAATTTGTAAAGTGGTGGTTGTCCTGAAAAGTATTATACCTAATAAAATTCATATCATCGGTTCTGTTGGAAGTGGAAAAACAACCTTAGCAAGAGGATTGTCTTCTCAACTAAATATTCCTTATTATGAGTTAGATAATGTTGTTTGGAGAAGGACTAAAAATGGAGATGTAAGAAATACACCTGAGGAAAGAGATGAACAACTTTCTACTATTGTACATTCAGATGCTTGGATTGTTGAAGGTGCCCATCATCAATGGGTATCGCAAAGCTTTCAAAGTGCAGAATTAATTATATTTTTAGATGTAAGTGTAGCTAAGAGGATAGCCAGAATAATAAAAAGATTTATTTTGCAGTTGCTTAATTTAGAAAAGGCTAACTATACACCTACATTTGAAATGTTTATGAAAATGTTTAAGTGGACAAATGATTTTGAAAAAAATAGTAAAAGAGAGATTTTAAATATGTTGAGACAATATGATGATAAATTATTTATATTAAAGGATAATACAGAAATTGAATTATCAAGAGTATGCAGATGAGTTCTATTAGGAAAAAGAAAAATAAGATAAACCGACTTGTTTTGAAAATATAAGTCGGTTTTTATGTAAAAGAGGGTTTGAAATTAAAAATCCTCTGAATCTTTTTTTCGTATATGTATAAATAGTAAAATAGCGATAACAAGAAAAATTGTTAGTGTTTGTAAAAATAAATTTTCAAACTGAAGCATAGATATCCAGGATTTCACATAATCTTTAACGGATTGAAGAGATGGAAGATGAGCTGGCTCGGAACCATAAGTAAATAGTTTTTTTGTTTCGATAAACACGCTATTTTCTCCGTTCGCCTCCATTACAATGGAAATAAATCTTTTGTTACCCTGTTTTACTGTACCAGCAAAACTATATCCAGTAGTATTTGAAAAACTAGTTTGTAAACCATCAACTCCTTTAAATTTTACATTGCTATCAAGTGAATACAACATTTTATTTGTATTGAAAACATGTATATCTTTGAAGGTGAATTGATAAGAAGTTAATTGAGCGATTTCCAATATCATAGGAAAATCTGTTATTAAATGCTGGGCTAATTGTGAGGCATCTAAGACTGTTATTTTAGATTTTTCTTCTTTATTCATTATGCCAGTTGCATTGGCGAAATAAGTTTTATTAGATAATCCCAATTGTACCGTTTTTTCATTCATTAAATTTGTAAAGTCTTTTTCGTTTTTGGAAACATGTTCTGCTAAAGATACGGCGGCACTATTGTCAGATGCAAGAACCATTGCATGAAACAAATCACGAACCGTTATGTTATCTTTAGTGGTTATTTCAATATTATCTTCTTCTGTTTGAATAGAAGATTTACTTATTTTTACAAGATCATCCCACTTGATTTTTCCTTTTTGTATTTCTTCTAACACAATGTACTCTGTCATCATTTTTGATAAACTTGCTGAGGAGAAAGGGGTATCTTCCTTTTTTTTATATACAATTTCTCCTGATTTTGCATCTATTAAAATAGCTGATTTCGCTTGAATTGAAGGTCCGTTTACATAGAAATAAAAATAAAACACAAGAATTGCAGTAATAAGAAAAGACAAGATAAGAAGCATCAAATTCTTAAAATGTTGCATAATCTATCCTCCTTGTATATCGATGTTACTAGTGTAATAATTAATAGTTAACTAGGAGGAAAGAAAAGTTAAAGAATTTCTAAAGAATTATAAGGAAAATATTAAGATTGGATAATTATGGTCGTGATGAAGGAGGGAGTGTACTTTCATTCACATTTAAACATTAAGAAGATTTGGCATTAGCAGACAAGAATAGAAGTAAATTATGAGATGGAAATAGTAGTTAGAGATGAAAATTCTCTTTAAGTCGAGTGGAGGAAGAATTTTCATGTGTAAAAGGATTTCATTTTCTTTTGTGGAATGTTAATCATATTTACCTTATTAAAATTTGGAAAGGAGAATATTTATGAAGCATTCCTTATTGGAGACAAATACAGATCCAGGAAAGAAAGAATCATTGCTTACACGGTGTGCAAATGTATTTTCGAGATGGTCCCAGAAATATGTCCCGGATGCCTTTGTTATCGCTGTGCTGCTCACTTTATTCACTTTCATGGTAGCCTTGTTGATGAATCCCACAAAGCCATACGCAATCGTAAAATCTTGGGGGGATGGTTTTTGGACTTATTTAACTTTTACAATGCAAATGGTATTGCTAATGGTTACAGGGATGACGTTAGCTTCCGTCCCTTTTATTAATAGAGGTTTGCAGTTTGTTGCCAAGTTAGCTGATACACCTCAAAAGGCTTATACGATGACTTTTTTGATCAGTGCAATTGCATACTATATAAATTGGGGACTAGCGGTAGTTGTGGGAGCGATTATTGCGAAGGAAGTGGCGAAAAAAAATCCAGATGCACACTTTCCATTACTCGTAGCAGCTGCTTATGCTCCGACAGCCTTATATAGCGCAGGTCTCTCCAGTTCTATTGGCTTGACAATTGCTACAAAGGATCATTTTCTTGCAGATATGATTGGAATTATTCCTACCTCGCAAACAATCTTTAGTTACTCTACTCTAATTATTTTTTTTACTCTATTCATCACGATGCCAATAATTATCGTACTTATGGCTCCAAAAAGCGGGATTATTAGGTATAAAGCACCTGAAATAGATACAAAGTCTTTTGTAAAACCTTCTCAAAAGGATTTAACCACTGCGGAAAAATTGGAATGGACACCGATTTTAGGAATAGTATTAGGTGCAATCGGCACGTTGTATTGTTTGTATGAATTCATAAACGGTCGCAGCTTAGATTTAAATATCATTAATTTGTTTTTCTTGTCACTTGGTTTACTATTACATGGTTCTCTTGGCAACTTTGCACAAGGATTCAAAGAATCCGCACAATCCATTTCTCCAATTATCCTACAGTTTCCGTTTTATGCAGGGATTATTGCTGTTTTAGGAAGTTCAGGATTGGGAAGCTCTATCATCGAATGGATGGCATCCATTGCGTCAAAGGACACATTTGATATATTTACATATTGGTCAGCGGGATTGGTAAACTTATTGGCGCCATCTGGCGGGGGGCAATGGGCTTTGCAAGGACCACTGCAGGTCCCGGCAGGGTTGAAGCTAGGTGTAGATCCCGCTACTATTGCTATGGCGGTAGGCTGGGGGGACGCATGGACAAATCTGATTCAGCCGTTCTGGGCATTACCTCTATTAGGAGTGCTAGGGTTGAAAATTAAAGATATCATGGGCTATTGTTTCATTCTCTGCATTTGGGTCGGGATTGTTACAAGTTTATTGATGCTATTTGTATATTAGCTTTAGTAGGAATACGCATTGCTATCAAGGTAAGGTCTTGAAATACCCTTAAAATGAAAGTAAAACGGATGTAAAAATACAGGAGGGCATTTATGAACACCCTAGATTTCAGTATCAACTTTCCGGATATCTACGGTATTCCATGTAGGAAAGGTAATTTTTAATTTCAAGGAGGGTATTTATATGGAATCTAGTAAAGCAATCGTGTGGATTAATGTATTTACTGCCAAACCAGATAAACTAGATGAATTAGTTGCTATCCAAGCTGAAGAACTACTTAATTTTAAGAGGAAAGGTATTCCTGGTTGGATTAGTAGTCGTTGGCATCGATCTGTTGATAATAATAAGGCAATTATGATGACTACTTTTGAGAGTATTGAATATCATAAAAACTGGTTAGAGAAAAATGACTTCTCCGAACATTTAAACAAGATTAAGCACTTAATTGAAGGAATAGAAGGTGGGTACTATACGTTAGTGGAAAACATTGAAAATATGTAAACCATTTATATTCTAGATCTTTATTTTTCACCTTGATAGTGAAAATTCGATATATTGGACATAAAAGCCCAAGGAAAAACTCCATGGGCTTCATCAAGTTGAAAAATTAAACATATTCGTATGCTTTTTTGGTCCTTTCTTTAGCTCTGATCTGCCGTTTGTATACAAATTTAGATAAGCTGACGCTTCCCTCATATAAGAGTAGTAACGGTATGGCTACAAGGAAATCTGATAGAAAATCCGGCGGCGTAATTAAAACTGCAACGATTATTAATAGAAAATAGGCGTATTTCCTAATTTTTTGCAGACGGTATGGATTGATAATTCCCAAACTTGTTAAAAACATAATAACAACGGGTAATTCAAATAGAAATCCAAAGGGCAATGTCATATGAAGCAAAAATTGGAAATATTTCTCCGCTGTAAAGAAAGTAGTAAACATATCATTTGACAGTGATATTAAAAAATTTAATACAAGAGGAAGTAAAATATAATAACCAAAACTAATCCCCAATAGGAATAGAATCAAAAGTGCTGGAATATAAGCGATCGTAACCTTTTGTTCTTTTGGTGTTAACGCTGGACGTACAAACAACCAAGCTTGATGTGCAGCAACTGGTATAGTAACTGTGCCGGCAGCGATGGCGGCAATTGTTAAATAAACGAGTAAGATATCACTCGGTCCTAACAGAGCCAGCTTAAATGGTAAATCTTTGACCAGCACATGGTAAATATCTTGCACATATATAAATGTCAGTATAAAAAACAGCAAAAAAACAATTAAAGTAATAATAATGCGTTTACGTAATTCTGCAAGGTGCTGAACGGTTTTCATATTTTTATCTTCCAATATTAATCACCCCATGAAATAGGAGATGTAAGACATACTCTACATCTCCTATTCATCTATTTGTCTAGTTTTTCTTTCTTATTTAGATTTTTTTGTAACTCATCTGTGTCATCCGCGATAAGATCTCTAGTAGATTTTTTAAATTCTCTTAATGTTGAGCCGAATGCTCTTCCGAGTTCCGGTAACTTAGAAGGGCCAAAAATAATCAGGGCTAGCATTAAAATGAGTAGTAATCCTGGGATTCCAATATTCTGAAACATAAGATCCTCCTTAGTATTGCGTTTTATAATTCCTTTTACATGCTTATAGCAATGTTAGGAAACAATTCGGAAAAAGCATCTTTAGGTCGAAATTTTCATGAGTTTTTTTGCTTTCCATTCAGTTTCATTTACTCAGTTGCACACCGAACAAATTTTTATCGATTTTACTCGTATTCGTAGCGATTAGTTTTTTGCTTTATCAAGAGAACCTGCAGCCAGAGTACCTTTATGTAGCACAGCAGCGCGCTTTGGCAGTCGTGCTACCGCTTCGGCCGAACAGCTTGCTGGAACGAGTACGGCGGTAGCAGCATCGCCAACTTTTGGCCAAACTTGCTTACCGGACTCATCTAATGGCGTAATGCCGCCGGTAGCAAGAGAAAGTGCGCGGGACAAGTTGTATTCGTAAGACCATCCATACAACTCTGCAGCAAGATGAGCTTTTTGCAGAGTGTCACCAATCCCGAGCGGGGACCAGTGATCCATTATACTATCATTACCAAGCATGACATTCACCTTTTGCTTCTGAAGCAGCGGAATCGGCATTGCATTTTTGCCAATTGGAACAGTTGACGCAATCGAGATGCCCAGTGAAGCAAGGCGGTTTGCCATTTCGATGTCGGCGCCGGCTGTCAGCGAGGCGAGCGAGAAGGCGTGGCTGATTGTCACTTTGTCCTGCAGACCGGCTTCTTCAGTCAAATCTGCCAATCGGCGAATTGCTTTCAAACCTGTTTCACCGCCTTCATGAAGATGGATATCAATGCCTGCTTTGTAGTCTACCGCAATTTGCACCATAGTTTGTAGCGATTTTTCCATATCTGCGTCAACCAAAGTTGGATCTAGTCCGCCAACATGTGTTGCTCCGAGCTGCATAGCTTCGCGCAGCAGTCCCTCTGAGTTGGAACGAAGTAAGCCGTGTTGGGGGAATGCGACAATTTCGTGCGATAGTTTATCTGAATAGTTCGCTAAAGCATGTTTTAAACTCTCTAGATTTTTGAGGCCGACGACGGGATCAATGTTGCAGTGGCTTCTGGCATATGTTGACCCGTAGCTGAGAATCAATTCAATTAATTTTTCCGCACGTTCCTGGGCAGTTGGCAGCAATTCAAGTAGCAACGTCTGCTCAACTTCAATCATGTCAAAAATGCTTTTTCTTTGCGATGCTGCTCTCCAAGGACCACCATAAAAGGTTTTATCCAAATGAATATGCATATCTTTAAAGGACGGAAGCAGCAGCATGCCTTTTGCATCATAGCGATCGATATTCTTTTTATAAGGAACTTTTGTATCTAATATTTTTGTAATAATACCTTTATCGATTTGAATATTGCAGAGTACGGTGTCTGTTGCGACAACCTGGCCATTTTCATATCTATATCCGCTTTCTAATCGCACATTCAACAGCATGTAGGAGCTATTTTTTTTCGGTTTTTTGATGTTGTGATCATCTTTCTTTTCTTTTGCGTCTGCGCTTACAGTTTCAGGAATAAATAATCCCATTGCGTCCGTGACGCCAAGAACTGCTGTAGCCCCTCCAATTTTGCAGGCGTTACCTAGAAACTTTCTGCGAGAAAAACCTTTGTTTTCTTGATCCATCTGGAATATCCTCCTCATATAAGCTTTGCATGGATTATAAAGCATGCGCTTTATAATCCAATATCTGCAGTTTACTTACTCTTTATCTTAATTTAAAAACTATCAAGACCTTGCCTCTTCTCTAGGTTAAAGCGAACCTGCAACGATTTTCCCTTTAAACATAGTGGCTACGCGCTTTGCTCTTCTTGCAATGGCTTCAGCGGAGCAGGATGCTTTGACAAACACGATATTTGCATCGTCTCCGACTTGGGGCCAAACTTGTTTCCCTTCATGATTGAGCGGTGTCTTGCCTCCCGTAATAAATCCGAGAGTTTGTGCCAAGGACCGTTCATCTACCCACTTTGAAATTTCTGCTAAACGGCTGGCGCGTTCGAGAATGTCACCGTTGCCAAATGGCGACCAAACATCAAAGATATTGTCACATCCGACGGCAATGTCCACGCCTCTACTATGTAATAACTCTACAGGGGGGAAACTTCTGTCAATTGGGACGCTCGTGATAATTGAAATTCCTGCATCAGCCAATAGTTCTGCCATCTCACTTGCTTGATGTAGCGGAATATCTCCTAGGCCAAATGCGTGGCTAATAGAGACTTTTCCTTGCAGACCGGCTTCTTTTGTAAGGATAGCTAGTCTTTTCATCGTTAAAATACCAAGATCATTGGCATCATGTAAATGTAAATCGATACCTGCATTTCCTTCAACAGCAATCTCAATCATTTCTTGTAATGATGATTCGATGTTCCCATCAACAGTCGCCGGGTCAACACCACCAACAAGAGAGGCACCTTGGCAAATTGCTTCTCTTACTAGATTCCCTGATTGAGTGCGCAATAAACCGTGCTGTGGGAAAGCAACAATTTCATAAGATAACTTGCCGTCAAATGTTTGTAATACCTTTTGAATAGCCTCTAAATTTTGCAAACCGATTTCTGGATAAATATCTACATGCGTACGAATATGGGTAGCTCCAGCTTTTAAGAAAGTCTCCAGTAGATGTTCCGCCCGCTCCTGAGTAGTAGTAGACAAAGAGGGAAGAACCTCTTTTTCCATTTCAAGTCGTTCAAAAATACTGTTTACAGGTGTTACTGCTCTCCAACGATCACCCACTATCGTTTTATCCAAATGACAGTGCTTTTCAATAAACGATGGAAGTATTAAAAGCTGCTTCACATCTACTTTTGGTAGATGATCTTGAAAAGGTTCGTCAGTCGTAACAATTTTTGCGATTTTTTCGTTGTCAATAAGAAGGTGGTAAGAGCCTGTTTTTGTTCCTATAACGGTCCCATTTTCAACGTGGTGGCTGTTTTCTAATTTGGCATTTATTAACCAAAAAGCGAAGCCCATAGTGTATCCCGTCCTTTCTTTTATAAATAATCAAAATGGTCTTTTTTTTCTTGTAAAATACCAATGAGTCAGGGGATATGAAAAAGATTCATAAGATTATGATAAACTAAAGGATGATATATGAAAAATATAAAAAAAATTAATTTCACTTAAGTTTTTCATATACAAAAAGGAGTGTTTTTTATTTATGGATATAAGACAACTACGTTATTTTATTGCGATTGTAGAGGAAAGACAAATCTCTGCTGCTGCTCATAGGCTTCATATTTCACAACCTCCACTTAGTCAACACTTGAAAGCGATGGAACAGGAACTAGGAACAAAATTGGTTGAAAGATCCGGGAAATTTTTAGAAGTAACGCAAGCAGGTCAAGCTTTATATAAATATGCATTAAAAATGACGCATTTATTAGAAGAAGCAAAATTGGAAGTAAAAGAAGTAGGAAATGGAATAACAGGTAAGCTGACACTTGGTGTCAATACTTTATCAGTAGTCGGATTACCTCAATTGCTGCAACAATTTCATGAAAAATTTCCTAGGGTCACGTATAAAATTCAACAAAATGAATCAGCTCAGCTTTGTCAACTAGTGAGAGACAGAGTAGTAGAGTTGGCAATCATTAGATTACCGCTCAAGTTGGACGACTTTTCTGTTATCCATCTTCATACAGAACCGTTTTATTTTATTACTTCAAAAAAACAGCAATTAGCTAATCATGAGGTTACTTTGGAGGGGATGAAAAAAGCACCATTAATCTTGCCTAGTACAGAGGGATTAGGGGTATATAATATGATTCTAGATGTATTTTCCAAATATCAGTTATGCCCGAATATCGTTGCTGAGTGCTCTGATATTTCTATTTTATTAGATTTAGTTGCATCTGACTTTGGAGTGTCCATCGTTCCAGAAACTGTAATTCAACGATATAAAGATTATTCTATACAAGCTTTTAAAATTGCTGATGCAGATTTGACTGCCTCAACAGGGTTAATTTGGTTGAAGCATCATGAATTATCAAGTATCGCTCAAAACTTTGTTAATTTATATAAGTCCATATTAAAAATTTGATCTCTGTGTAAAGAATTCCCATTAGGTAACATTGTGATTACAGTAAATAATGTTTCAGAGGTAATAATCCTACATATCCATATTTTACAATGAGGAGAAGGAATTATCATTTCTCCAAAAGCTGTAAGAGAAGATGATTTAAGAAAGAATGTTCGTAATTTAAGTGGTGGATAAGCAATCCGCATAGTATTCTATCAACTGTTTTTGGGAAGATACAATGTGCTAGTTTTAGATGAACTGACAAATTTCGAGGTGATGGCAGAGGGGAAAGTAAAGAGCATTTCCTTGAAATCGTAAAACGATATATATTAGATGATTCAGAGTATAAAAATGCCAGTTAGCATGATACTATCTCAAAATGAAATGATTCTTTTTGAGATAGTATCATTATTTTATTGTATTTAAAATACAATACTTTTCTTGGTTTAATAGAGAATTTATTTAGTTATTAAGACGAAATGTTTTTTATTGCTTATAAGGAATAAACTTTACAGTAAATGTTGTTTTTTCATCATTGCTATATACTTCAATGGTTCCATTATGAACCTCCACAATACTTTTGGCGATGGCCAAACCAAGGCCTGATCCTCCCGTATATGTAGAACGGGATTTTTCAACACGATAGAAACGTTCAAAAATATGTGGTAAATCTGTACTTGGGATAGGCTGGCCGTAATTGGTAATATCGATTGCAATCATTTTCCCGTTTTGATATGCTGCTATATCAATGAATTTCCCATCATTTCCATAAGTCATCGCATTCATAATTAAATTTTCAAATACACGTACCAACTTATCTCCATCAGCAAGTACCATTAGTTTTTCTGACGGAAATGAAGGTCTACATTCAATATTCGCTTCTTGAAATTGCATACGGAATTGAACCGATAGTTGACCAAGCAATTCAATTATATCAATAGGTACAGTATTTAGTTGTAACTCTTTATTTTGAACACGGGTATATTCAAACAAGTCATTCATTAACATGTTTAACCTAGTTACCTTATCATAAATAACTTGAATATAATGACGTAATTCTACTTCATCCCTGTAATTATCATGATGAATGAGATTAACATAACCAACTATGGACGTTAACGGTGTCCGTAAATCATGTGATACGTTTGTGATAAGTTCACTTTTTGCTTGTTCAGTTTGACGCTCTTCTTCAATAGAAACTTTTAACTGTTCTACAATGCGATTGACACCCGTTGCTAAATCTTCTAAATAATCATGTTGTAAAATAGACACTTTATGATTAAAATTACCATCTGCAATATAACGAATTTCTTCAATCATTTGCTTTATACACACTTCATAATATAGTTTTTTTTCGTGGCGATAAAAAATATAAACATAGAATGAAAAAATGGAAAATAAAAACAGATAGGATCCCATCATTGTCCAAAGAGACTCTTTTAATCCTCTATACTTTTCGTATCCGACAATCCTGACAAATTCTCCACTTAATGCTGTTAATGTAAGGGAACTATCAATTACACTTGTAAAAAGACGGGATATGACAACCTCGGTAATTGGTGTAAGTAAAATAGAAACTAAAAGCCAAAATGCAATTTTCCATTTTGGGATGACCTTCAATATATCAACCGTTTCATTTTTCAATTTTATAACCCACTCCCCAAACAGTATGAATGAGTTTTTCACCATTTATTCTTGTTTCAAGCTTATCCCTTAAGTTACTAATATGAACCATTACAGTTTTATTAGAACCATAACCATCTTCATTCCAAACACGTTCAAATATTTCTTCTGAACTAAATACTCTACCCGTATTACTAGCAAGTAAATATAGGATATCAAATTCAATAGATGTAAGTTTAATATACTCACCATTCACTTTCACAGTATGATTATGCTTATGTATTTCCACAGAACGAATCCGAATAATCCCATCTTCTTTTATTTGCGCCGCAGCATACTGGAAGGAAGATCTACGTAATAACGCTTTAACTCTAGCTATTAATTCTAATGGGTTAAAAGGTTTAATCATATAATCATCAGCACCTGTCATAAGACCTAGGATTTTATCCATATCTTCGACTTTTGCGCTTAGCATAAGAATAGGTACCGTATTTTCTTCTCTAACTTGCTGACAAACTTCTAATCCATTACGCTTGGGCATCATGATATCTAAAATCATAAGATCAATTTGATGAAGTGAGAGCATATGTAACGCTTCCTCACCATCATATGCTTTATAAATGTTGTAACCTTCATTTCGTAAATAAACGGCAAGTAACTCTACAATCTCTTTATCATCATCAATAATTAAAATATTTCTTTCCATCGTATATTTAATTCCTCTCTCTACATTTCATCATCATTAATATAATAACAAACATTTAGATGTTTGGGAGTTAAGATTATATACAAAATTTCATGTAACGTATTGAAAAGGATTTAAAAAACATATCACGAATAAAAATAAGAGGATCCTTTGTTTCTTATCCTATATAGAATGTCAGTTTTGTTAGGAGAGAGTAGCGTGTTACATAAAAAACTAACTACATTTGAACCAAGTGGAGATTGGGAAAAAGATATAAAATTTTTTTGTTAGAATATAATCATTTGTTTACTTATGAACATTCAGTGCGGGTTGCAAATGAGGCAAGGAAAATAGCAAAAAGATTTCAACTCAATGAAGAACAAGCTGCTATTGCTGGTTATTTACATGATATTAGTGCAATATACCCTAATAATGATGATTTCCCCTCACTTCATCCACGTTTAGGAAGTAAACGATAGAATTCCTACACAGATATATTTTTTTGTAAATGCAACTAAAGATATTATCACGTTTATTTACGATGATAGAGGATGTGAGGTGATTGCGAAGAATAAAGAAATGATACGAGATTTATATATAAAATACAGAGAGTGAATTCCATGTTATGAAAGGGATAGTATTAATGAATTATTCAAATGAACATGGGAGGAAGTGACAAGTGTAATGAAGCGTATTGCAATTGTATCAGCATGGGAACCAGAGCTTACATATCTGCATCAACATTATCCAAGTCATCGTGTAGAAAAACGAGCAGCTTGGGAATTTCATTTTCATTCTATAGATGAGGTAGAAGTAATATCTGTAATTACGGGCGTTGGAAAAGTAAGCTGTGCGAGTTGCGTACAGTTACTAATAAGTGAATTTAAACCTGAACAGTTATTTATGACAGGTATTTGTGGAAGTTTATCCGAAAAAGTAAAAAATGGTCATATTGTTGTTGCACTTAATACTCTACAGCATGATGTAACTGCTGCGGGAACAGGAACAGATAGTTTCGACTTATATACTGGCAGAACAGCTCCTATTGAAACAACGAAGCATCTCGTAAGACAAATAAAAAAAGTGCGTTCTTATGATCCAGTACACTTCGGGACCTTCATATCCGGAGATCAGCGTATTCGTAGTACGGAAATGAGATACTTATTACATACTGTATATGGTGCAATAGCTGTCGATCAAGAAGTAGCAGCTTTTGCATACGTATGTCATGTGAATAAAAAGCCTTTTCTTTGTTTAAAAGCAGCCTCAGATCAAGCGAATGATAGAACAGTAGAAGAACAAAAGATTTTTAAAATGTTCGCTTGTGAGAGGGCATGTGAATATTTGCTTGCGTTTTTACGTGTATACGAAGTAACGACAGCCCGTCAATAAATCCATGTTTTATTAAAGGAGTCCTAGTCATGCAAGTAATAAATAAAATAGCAATTATCGGAGCAAATGGAAAGGCTGGTAAATATTTTGTAACTCAAGCACTACAAGAAGGATACATTGTTCGTATTCTTACACGAAATCCACAAAAGCTTAAAATATCGCATAAACATTTGGAAGTTGTACAAGGAGATGCTCGCGATATTTCTGCCATACGTCAATTACTGCAAGGTTGCAATGCTGTTATAAATGCAGTGGGTCAACCTAAAAAAGAATCATATATATTTAGCACAGTTACGAATCACATTTTAAAAGTAATGGAAGAATACAGAATCAAGCGATATATCCTTATTTCTGGAGGATCCATGGATGTAAAAGGAGATGCTAAGAGTGTATCAAATAAAATAGGGGCAATGTTATTTCGTTTGTTTCTTTCGGATATGATGAAAGATAAGTATAAGGAACTGCAACTGATACGAGATAGTAATGTGAATTGGACGATTGTACGATTACCTTTTGTTATAGATGGAGAAGGGATCGGTAAAATAAAAGAGAGTCTCAGAGATTTACCTGGAATTAAGATTCAAAATGGAGATATTGCGCCGTTTGTTATTAAGCAAATTCATGATGAAATATATAGTAGGAAATGTCCGTTTATTTCAAATTAGTCGGAAAGGTAGATGAAGATTTTATGATGATTCATTATAAAAAATGTAGTGAAGTAAATATAGATTTCGTATACGAAGCTTTTCGAGATGGTTTCTCTGATTACATGATAAAGATGGAAGTTTCAAAAGAAGACTTTATAAAAAGATTTTTCGGTCCGGAAGGAAATAAACTTGAACACTCTCATCTAGCACTAGATGAAAAAAGGCCAATCGGAGTTATACTTGGTGGAATCAAAGACTATGAAAGTATAAAAACAATGCGATGCGGAACATTAGCGATTCATCCAGACTTTCGCGGGACTGGTGTTAGTCATACATTATTTGAACTTCATAAAGAAGAAGCGATAAAAAATGGATGTCAGCAACTTTTTCTTGAAGTCGTTGTCGGTAATGATAGAGCAATTCAATTTTATAAGAAGTTAGGGTATGAAAAAGTATATGACCTATCTTACTATAATTTAAAGGATCTTTCTCATTTGATAAGTAAGAGCCTACAAAATATAGAAATAAAGCAAATTAAGTTTGGTGAATTTCAAAATAGAATACAAAAATGGTTAAACTTCCATATAAATTGGCAAAATGATATCGATTATATGGAAAAAACTGAAAATAATACGTATTATGGAGCATATATTAACGATGATTTAAAAGGATGTCTATGTGTTAGTGACAATGGTAAAATTAGTTTATTATTTACGGATAAAAAATATAGAGGAATTGGAATGGCTACAAGTCTACTACAAACAGCAAGCAAAGAATTACAGCTTTCTAGTCTTTCTATTGGATTTCCTAATAATGGTTTACTCGAAGGGTTTGTAAAAAAGTGTGGATTCGAAAAAAGTTCGTTGGCTCAGTATGAGATGTATTATACATTGTAGCGTTTAGAGGGAAATAGAAAAATCTTTCAGCTTTATACTTTAAACGCAACTGAAGGATTCATATTTATATAGACATCATAAGTTTGTATTTGCTTTTTCATGTGTTTTGTGTGATATTAAAGATAGACGAACGTATGTTTTTGTTTAAGTGGAGGTGTGACAATGTTAGCCCTACTAGAGAAAATAGATAATGAATATGTAGTACAATTTAATCGTCCTCTACATTATTCAGAAGAAGAAATTTGGGCTGTATTAACAGAGAATGAGAAACTAGCAAGATGGATGCCGAACCTTCGCATAGAGGATTTGCGCAAGGGAGGTATGATAAAGTTTGATATGATGGATGGTTCTGGGCAATTTATTGATATCGATATTTTGGAATGTCAAATGAATTCCGTATTGGAGTTTACGTGGGGAGAAGATCAAGTTCGATTTGAAGTACATAAAAATCCTGATGGCTGTCTATTAATTTTAAAGGAGTTTATTCACGAAATAAATGATCACACACCAAAAGACTTAGCTGGATGGCATATATGTTTAGAAATGTTTTCTTCTATATTAGATGGACGTAATATGGAATTCCCAAAAGATGAGTGGGAAAAATGGTATGAAAGATATAAGTTAGTGGTTAGTAAAGTAGAAGATAACGATGCAGATTGATTATATTAGTATGTAATAATTACATACTAAAAATGTGTTTGTTGAGAAATTAAGTGCGGCTAGTAATATTCCCCAGTTGTTCTTTAAATGATCTTCTACAATCGGGCGCTTTTCCGGAACACGGAAAGCGTCATTTTTAATGGAATTAAAGGATAGAGTTAAATAACAAGTTTTGTAATAATTGTAATCTAGCAAACGTGGCAGGATGGTTGCAGAAGCTTTTATAATATAACTAAGAGTTAAGTAAATACTTTGTGGGCTTGCGTTGAAAAAAGGACCACTAATTGTTGAATTTGAGCCATGGAATTGTCTCTTTAAAACGGCATAAATGAATATGTAACAAGAAATTTAGAAATCTTCGTCTACAATTAGTATGAATTTGTCGATTCGAAAAAAACACAACAAATTCATTTGAAGTTTTACTAACAAGGCAATACTAAATTTAGAGAATGGAAAGGATATCACTATGAAAATAAATCAATTAATTGCGAACAATATTAACAAATTAGATGCAGTAATACCAGTAGATAAATCGTTAGGAATTGCTGGTTTGTCTGGATCTGGTAAAACAACTTTTTGTCAAACAATTGGTGAAGAATCCAAGAAGCGTCTCGTTTCCTTATTGCCAAAGGCTGAATATCAGTATTTATTTTCCAATATTATGGAAACTAATTTCAGTGCCATCAAGATGGAAGAAATGCCTTTAGTACTTTTTCTCGGAAAATCATCAATTTCTTCTAATCCGCGTTCAACGATTGGCACCCATACGGGTGTTTTCAAAGAGATTCGTGAGAGGCTTGCTGAAAAATTTAATCTTTCTCCAGAAGTTTTTTCATTTAATAATGCATTAGGCTGGTGTCCTGGGTGTAAAGGACGCGGTACTACCAAAAATGTCGAATGTAAAAAGTGTGAGGGCAGGCGCTATAATCCAGAAGTTGAGCAATATAAGATTGAATTATTGGATCAACCACATAGTATTTCCGATATCAACAACTTAAACATCGAATCGATTCTTTTCCTTGGAGAAGAATTACATATTAGTGAAGAGAAACAACATATTCTTAAAAATATTATTAATATGAATATTGGTTACTTAACATTAAATCGAATTATGGGTACATTGTCAGGTGGAGAATTAACACGACTTTACTTGGCCGAATTCATGGCAGTAAGTGAAAATGCCGTTATTATTATTGATGAAATCTCAGTGGGTCTTGATCACCAAACACTATTGAAAATTTTAGAACAGATTAAACAATTAGGCTATAAGAATCAAATTTGGCTCATTGATCATTCAGACACAGTGCTCGATACAACTGATGAGCCATTATTCTTTGGACCTGGTAGCGGGAAATATGGCGGAAAAATTGTTGAAAAATCACCACGTCCTCAACCAATCCATGGGGAACGAAATCAGGAAATACCAACAGAATACTATCAATTTCATGATCTATATTGCCGTAATGTTCAAATGGATGAATTTCAAATTCCCCAAAATAGACTTGTAACCGTTACGGGTGAGTCTGGATGTGGTAAATCTACACTTGTCAATGAATGTATAGCCAAAGATTTTCTGAAGCGATATCCAAAAGATAAACTGGTTATGGTAGGGCAAGATCGAAACCAATCGATTACCAGTCGGTCAACCGTGGCGACTTTTCTTGATATTAAAAAGAAACTCATAAAATATAGTGAAGATATTGATGATATTTTTCAACGCTCGATTGAAGATATTATTGATGAACTTCCAAATGAAGACATCGCTTATAAACGCTTGAGCTTATTAATCAAACTTGGACTTGGTTATTTGACATTAGAAAGAAAAACACAAACATTATCAACTGGTGAATTTCAATGTGTTCATTTAGTTTCGGAGCTGTTTGCTAACTCAAGAAACCCACATACGCTTTTTATTTTTGACGAGCCTTCAAAAGGTTTATCACAAAATATTTTAAACCAATTCATTGATAGTGTCAGGGTCATTCTGCAAGATGAATCAATTTCAATTATGATGATTGAACATAATACTTATATGCTAGAAAACTCTGATTTTATCGTTGATTTTGGTAAAAGACAGCGTGCACCTGTGGAGCATCTTGATGTTGTCAGTCATGATGATTATTATCGTCAAAAAAGCAGTGCAGATAGAGTTGTTCCATTGCAAATCTCCTCAACACTCAAGCAAAAAAATGGAATTAACTACTTAAAAGAAAATCATATTACCTATTTTAAAAATGCAGAAAACATTTATAAGGGTGGCATCTTAAAAAGCTTATCACCAATGGCCCGTTTGATTTATGGTGAATACGAATCTGAAACAATTGCACCCGTCATCGCCATTGATTTTGAAAGACATTTGTATAGTCAGTATAGTTTTCTCTATGAAATAGGTGGAGTAATCAACCATATTGTGGCTGCTCATTCAACCAATAAAGATACAAGAAGCTTCGATTTCTATTATCAAGAAAATCATTGTCCATGCTGCTCGGGTCGCCGGGTGATTGAAAAATTTGATATTAATGTTGTCATTCAAGACAAAACCGTACCATTCTGGGATGGTTTATTATATCCAGACGTAATGGAAGTATTAAAATATTATCAATATCCAAAATTGCAATTCCTTTTTGAAGAGATTAAGAATGAGCTCGGTCACGATATTAGTAAAAGCTATAATGAGATGACAGAAGCAGAGAAGCATACCTTTTTATACGGATATTGGGAAAAGTCATTCTATGATAAAGCAAGTAAGACACGGAGGACATGGGATGGCTTTAATAAAATCATTGGGGGGTATATGGTCATTTCGAAATCGATTATTAAAGAGCATATGAAAGCATCAAAAGAGATGGTTACCTGTCCGATTTGTGAAGGAACCGTGCTAAACCATCATAAAAATCTTAAATTTGGTGACACGGATATTCGAGAGATTATTCATCAGCCACTTGATCAAGTTATAAAAACAGTAGGGAAGTTACCGGAACTGGTAAAATTGAAATCGATTGTTGGCGGCGATATGGCTTTGACGGAAGATGTCTCCCTGTTGTCTAGGGAAACACAAGTCGCGCTGAAAATGCTTGAACTAGAACTAGCAAGATTTGTTGGTTATGAAATGGTTTTACAAAATGTCTTACCATTCTGGGACAGAATTGGAGGCAATATCGAATCCATCAGCAATAATAATCGGATTGCCATCTGTGATTTTGCCAATATCACTGAGACGAGAGAAACCATCATTGATAAGTATTTCACTAATGGAAAATACAAAAAACTAACGTATGTTTATGAAGCTTTTGGTTACAAAAAAATTGTTACCCAAATTAATAAGATTAAAAAAAGTCATCCATGCCCATTCTGTAAAGGGAAGAAATTCATTTCGGAAGATGGGCTCCATGATGGCGTGTATAAATTATCGGTACCATGTGTTAGTTGTTATGCAAGTGGCCTCAATGATGAAGGGCGTAAGGAGATCGTAGATGGTATAGACGTGCAAACCTGGCTAACAGGAAAAGTAAGGGATGTTGTGGCTGAAAGCTCACTAATAGGGGCTGTTACAGATATTCTAATATTTAATCGTATTCGTGAGTTGAATAAACGAGAGATGATGGCGGTTTATCAATGTCTTGAGCATAATGATTAAAATATACTGGCAGGATAGTTCTCCTGCGTAGTAACAAAAAAAGTCCAATTTCTCAATTTTAGTACTGAGAAATTGGACTTTTTAATATTGTAATTTCCTTAACGTTGTAAATCCGTATTTTCCTGACGCTACCTCTTCTAGGGGTAAGTTATATTTAAAATTCCATTTATTCTGAATGTTATTTAGTAAAGAGAAAGTAATTCCGTACAAGGTTTTCTTAATTACTTATAGTATCTCTAGTAACTTTAATTCTTCTTCTACAAAACTCATTACTTCTTTTATTGTTTTACTAGAAAAATCAAATTGAATTCCAGCGGCTTCATATATTTCTTTTACAGATTTAGAACTACCTAAAGATAAAGCTTTTTTATAGTTTTGCAATGCTTGCTGAGGATTTTCTTTATATTGTTTATACATTTGCAGAGCGCCAATTTGTGCAATTGCATACTCAATATAATAAAAAGGCACTTCAAAAATATGCAGTACAGATAGCCATTGTGCGACTATCCAACTTTCATACCCATCTGTATTTACTGTGCTTGAATTATATGTTGTAGAGAGCTCTAAAAACTTAGCATTTCTTTCTTCAGCGGTATGATTTGGATTCTCATACAACCAGTGTTGAAATTGATCAATGATTAGAGTAATTGGTAAATACTCTATAATTTGTGTTAATTGTTCTTGCTTAGCTTGCTTGAGATCTTCTTTATTACTATAAAAAACATCCCAGTTATCCATTGTGAATAATTCCATTGTCATACTTGCTAATTCAGCAGTCTCCATTGGTAAATGTTGATATTGGTGTATTAAAATATCTTTCATTAAATCATGATGAATACAGTGACCCATCTCATGTAAGAAAACAACAGCATCATCTTGTGTTTTTGTTAAATTCATAAAAATAAATGATAACTTAGATAGGGGCAAATATTCACAGAATCCACCTGGTGCTTTTCCTTTTCTACTTTCTAAATCTAGATGGTTATGCATCTTTTCTAGAAGAGCTGAAAAGCTTGAATCAAGCTTAGTAAAAAGCGCTTTACTTTTCTCTATTAATTCCTTTTCATTTTTTACAGGTTGTAAAAGTTTATGGTCTGCAGGTACAGCACGTATATCCCACGGACGTAATGTATCTACCTGAAGCTTTTTCTGTAATTCCTTATGAATTTTTTCTTGAAGCGGTACAACGTATTTACGAATAGATTCAGCAAATTGATTACATTGTTCAGCAGTGTAATCAAAGCGCTCGTATTTTTTAAACATGTAGTCACGATAATTATTTAAACCAGCGTTCCTTGCTTTTTTTGTTCGGAGTATAATTAACTGATTTAAGATTTCTTGAATTTCGTTCTCTACGGATAGAAATTTTTCAGAGATAGCAGTCATCGCCTTTTGACGAATGTTTCGATCTGGGTCCTGTAGATAGACACTTAATTCGGAAAGATTTACTTCTTCACCATTCCACATAGAAGTAAGGTTACTAGTGATTTCAAAATATCTTGTTATCAACTCATCTTCAGTAATTTCTAAACTAATATTTTCTTCGTTAAAGAGTTCTCTAGTATTTTTAATTTTTTCATCTAAGAATTCAAACTGAGAAGGGTTTAACTGTGAGCGGTAGGGTGAGTCATAATATTTTTGGTCTAATAGATTTTTATAACGTTTTAATATAGGCTGTACGTGCTTTTGATTAAAGTCAACAGTGTTTTTTGCCTCTATATCATTCGTATTTCGTTGAAAGGCGATATAATGTTTCATAAGTTGTTCATTGATAGAATTTAAAGTCTGTGATTGTTGTATTAACCAATTCTCAAGCTCTTGACTAGAAGATATTGATACATCTAATAGTACATCCAATTTTTTTATTAATTCATCTATATTACTAATATTGATAGGTATTGTCTGCTGCATGAAATATCCCTCACTTTTTATTTACTAATAGAGGTATTCTTTTCTTTCTTATAAATTCCTTTTTTACCCCAAAAGTTGGTGCCGACTATACCAAGGATGATCAGCATAGCTCCAACGATATGATAGTATGCGATTTGTTCGTGTAAGAATAATATCCCTGCAATAATCGTGATAAGAGTAGATAGATTACTAAAGACACTCATCTTAGCTGCTTCAATATAAGACAATGAATAATTGAGTAAGAATGCTGTTAGCAAGGAAGATAGTAATCCTAAATATAAAATGGATAAAAGAAATGTCCCGTTTGTAAATGGTTTAAAGTATACATTTACGGTGCCTTTATTTATATGCTCAATGATAGCTATTAAATTGAAGCTAAGAAAACCAATCGTTGTCATCATATATGTTAAGTCTATTAACTTAAATTTTTTTGTCATTTTCCTAGCTAATACATTGTAGCAAGCAGAGGATAATGCTGATAACAGAATAAGGATAATTCCAATAAAGCTAGTTTCATGCGTTTCCATACCATTCATTACAAATATATAAATGATGCCCATTACAGAAATGAGTACAGATATTTTTTGCCATATATTTGTATATTCTTTTAAAAAGTAAGAAGCTAAAATCATTGTAAATATAGGTATAGCAGCTTGTATAATTCCAGCTTCAGATGAGCTTGTATATACTAAACCGAAAGCTTGAAAAGCGAAAAATAGTGCTGGATAAAATATTGCTATTGGCAAAATTGCAAGTATGGTTTTGGATGAAATATTTAGCTTTACAAAACCAGATATGACAGGAATAGTCGTTATTAAAAAAGCAACCGTAAAACGATGAGCAAGTGTATCAAGCGCGCTTGTAACTGTTAATGCTAATTTCACAAACATAAATGAAAAACCAATAATAAATGCATATAGTAATGCGGCTAAATATGCTTTCGTTATATTTTTCATAATTTCACCTCATATAGTCAATTTGTTACTGGCCAGTATATGTACATGGTAATCTTTCTGAGTCAGTGCTACAATGTGAACAAATATAAACTGTACCGGTACAAAATAGACATGGGGGATAATCATGTATAAATATTTAAATATATTAAATGATTTAGAAAGCATGATCCAAAAAGGAGAGATAAAAGAAGGAAAGAAATTACCGTCGATACGCTCACTTGTGACACAATATCAGTGCAATAAAGCAACAATTATACGTGCGCTTCATGAATTAGAGAAGCGTCATATTATTTATTCCGTACCTCAAAGTGGCTATTATGTAGTGAAGAAAATGGCGGATTATGAAGTAGATGAAACGGGAAAAATTGATTTTGCTTCATCAGCTCCGGATCCTGATGTATTTCCTTACTTAGATTTTCAGCATTGTATTAATAAGGCGATTGATACGTATAAGAATGATTTGTTTATATACGGTACACCTAAAGGGTTACCATCTTTAATTTCAGTTGTACAAAAACAACTAGCAAATTATCAAGTTTTCACAAAAGAAGAAAACATCTTTATCACTTCAGGAGTCCAGCAAGCACTAGCAATATTAACTTCGATACCATTTCCAAATCAAAATAAAGCAGTACTTATTGAACAACCTAGTTATCATCTATACATTGAATATCTAGAAACAAATAGAATCCCTGTAATGGGTATAAAACGTACTGCTGAAGGTATTGATTTAATTGAGTTAGAAAGGATATTCGAAACGGAAAAAATTAAGTTCTTTTATACAATTCCAAGATTTCATCATCCACTTGGCACTTCATATTCTAAGACAGAAAAAGAAAAGATTATTTCTCTTGCAAAGAAATACAATGTATTTATAGTAGAAGATGATTATTTAGCAGATTTAGAACAAAATCAAAAGGAAGATCCACTATATAGTTACGATAATTCCTCACATGTAATATATCTAAAAAGTTATTCAAAGATTATTTTCCCGGGTTTACGTGTAGGCGTGGCAGTTATTCCTCCTTCTATTGCAGAAGCGTTTCATACATATAAAAAACTATTAGATATTGATAGTTCAATGATTTCGCAGGCTGCTTTAGAAATTTACATAAAAAGCGGGATGTTTGAACGACACCGGCAAAAAATTAGGTTGTCTTATTATGCTAGGTCTAAGGTATTATCTGAAATACTTGAAGAAATTTATAAAGAAAATCACCATCTATTTACGTATAAAAAAGGGAACAAAATAGGAATACATACGTGTTTATCATTACAAAAAAATATTGTTACGGAAACGCTTATTAAAAAATTAAGGCAGAATCAAGTATTTATAGAGACTGTTGATAAAAATTATTTGACTTCTTTCCATAAAGAAAAAATTTTAAAATTAAATGTATCGAATGTGAAAGAAGATAAAATTGAGGTAGGAATTCATAGAGTAATTGAGGAAATGAAACAAGTGAATGATGTGGATTTCCATTTTAAGAAAGATTAATCCTTCATATAGGAGGTTTATTATGAAGAAAAACATAATAGCCTTGTTGATATGTATTGTCGTAGGAACCGGAGCGATAGCAATTGTGATATACAATAAAGAAAGAGAACAATGTACAGCGGTTGCTATGCTTATAAAAGCAACTGTTGTAGATCATAACAACTTACCTTTAGCAGATGTAAAAGTTTATGAAGATTCGATTATAAATAAGGAACGTGCTATTTCAAATTCACAAGGCGAGTTCAAATTTTACACTGGTGTTTGTGGTAAGATTACACTACAATTTGTTACTCCAGATGGAGAGAAATATACAAAAAAATATGATCGAAAGCATGTATCTAAATTGATTCAATTAAAAAATTAACATTAAGGAGAATTTTATATGAAACCATTACAAGGAAAAGTGGCAGTAGTAGCCGGTGCAACACGCGGTGCTGGAAGAGGTATTGCAATGATGCTGGGTGAAGCTGGAGCAACTGTATATGTAACAGGAAGAAGTACAAAAGGTAATTTATCATCAATGGGAAGAACGGAAACAATTGAAGAAACAGCAGAACTAGTTACAAAACAAGGCGGAAAAGGGATTGCTGTTCGTGTAGATCATACAGTAGAAGCTGATATTAAAGTGCTATTTAATAGAATCCAAGAAGAACAAAACGGGAAACTTGATATATTAGTAAATGATGTTTGGGGTGGAGATCCGCTTACTGACTGGGGAACATCTTTTTGGGAGCATAACTTACATAACGGATTATTGATGCAACAACGTGCTGTCCATTCCCATATGATGACAAGTTATTATGGTGTACCGCTTATGGTGAAGAATAAGAAGGGACTCGTAATTGAAATTACAGATGGTGTAGATTATCAATATCGCGGTAACCTATATTATAGTTTAGCGAAAATCTCAACAATTCACTTAGCAGAAGCGATGGCGAAAGATTTAGAACAACATGGTATTACTGCTGTTGCGGTAAGTCCTGGCTTTCTCCGTTCTGAAGCAATGTTAGATTTATTTGGTGTAACAGAAGAAAATTGGCAAGAAGGAGCAAAGAAAGATCCACATTTCATCGCATCTGAAACACCTTTCTTTGTGGGGAGAGCAATCGCCGCTTTAGCAAGTGATTCGAATGTTCATAATAAAACAGGAAAAGCACTTAGCTCATGGGAGTTAGCGAGAGAATATGGATTTAAAGATATTGACGGAAGACAGCCTGATTGGGGAAAATATTTTGAAGAGAATGTTTTAAAAGGGCAATGAGTATTGTATAAAATAAAATGAAGGCTAAGAACTCTGTATATATCGGTTTTTAGTCTTCATTTTCGTTGTTATAAATGTTTTTACTGCATCTTCATTCTTTTCAACGGTGGACAAAAGACTGTTAGAGATGGCTATAGTTTAGAACTTTTTAAAATTCATATCCATACTATATAAAACAATGTATGGATAATGAGATAAGAGGGAGTTGCATGAATATGAATGCTCCGTATTTTAATAATGAAATTCGAAGCCCTGCTATAACATATACTGCAGCACAAAATACGCTTCAGTCTGTTCAGCAGGCTCTACAAATGCAGGTACACACCTTACAGGTGCAAGGTGTGCATTTTGACTACCCAGTTGCACCATATTATTATCCTACGTATATTATTACTCAAAATGGAATGTATTTTTCAACGATTCCATTTGGTGCTGTGTACAATTTATAAAAATTGATTTTATTCCTCCCTCTTCATACGATTAAGCTGTTCCAACTTGATTTTGGTCTGCAACATCAGAATCAAATGTATTTGTTGCACTTACACCGTTAAAAGTACTAGTAACAAAAGCAACATTAGATGATCCGGAGCCGTTATAGGCTTTTGTATTCTCTTTCGGAGAAACGTTATAGAAATCGCCTAAGTTAAAGGATCCGTTACTATTTTGAACGACAAGATTTCCGACAATGGAGGGCATATTCTTCACCTACTTTATTAGGGAATATTTAAAACACTATATGATTTATTTTTTTAAAAGTGAATCATAGTACCAGTGAGTTTAAGTGGAGAGAGCATTCTAGGCATTTTGAAAAGTCAAGAAGAATAAATTCAATCGCGGAGTGCTGCTTTTGAAAATGAAAGATGCTAAGAACCTTGAGATTTGATTTTAGAGGTGCAGTAACAATGGCAAAGTTTTATAAGCGTTATTTAGAAAGAGAACGTGTATGATTTGTATGTTCACATTCCTTTTATAGTGAAAATGAACAAGCTGATTTTTTATCTAATGAATAATATATAGCATCAAATGAATAAGGAAGTGAACCACGTTTTGTCCAAATGTTTTATTGCTAAATTAACAGGTCGAGAGGAAGTACCTCCTGTTTGTACAGATGCTTTTGGAATAGCACAATTTAGATTTAATAGTGATTTTACGAGACTTCCATTTAAACTGGTAGTACATGATATAGAACAGGTAACCGCTGCTCATATTCATTTAGGAAGAAGGGGAGAAAATGGACCTGTTGTTGTTTTTTTATTTGGGCCAGTTACACGCGGAATTAGCGTAAATAGAGGGGTCGTAACAGGAATAATTACAGAAAGTGATCTTGTTGGTCCTTTACAAGGTATGTCTTTATTAGAACTTGCAAGAGAGATGGATACCGGTAATACTTATGTAAACGTTCATACAGAAAAGCATCCAGCTGGAGAAATTCGAGGGCAAATAAAAAGGTTTTAAAATTTCTTAGCCATATGTACAGTTTATTTCTGCTTATAAGTATGCTGATAAAAACCTTTAGACATAATTATGACTAAAGGTTTTTGTTGTGGGGAAATGTATACAGAACCGACATTTTATAGGAGGTAAAATTCATGGAAAATAATAAAAAATCAATCCTCGCTTTTATCGTGTTAGTTTTAGGTTTAGTGTTCATTGTTGGAGGTATGGTTTATAGTTTGTGGGGGCCATTTTAAATTTATTTGTGACTAACTGACTCTAGGTAATCTAGTCATAAATTGCTTTTTATTAGTTAAGTTAAGGGACATTATATATTTCTGAAAAAAGGAGAATATCTGCAATGAATTATATGCTATTTAAAGCGATTAATCGTCTTGCTGGACGAGGAACTACTATGGATACGATAATGGTTTTTATCTCACAGAAGACTCGATATTTATACCTTTTCATATTAATATGTATGTGGTTTAAAAATAATTTCTACAAAAAAATTATTTTGTATGCAGGAATTTCAGCAGGAGTCACTTTATTTATAAACCGTATCATCCAATTTTTTTATTTTAAACCTCGTCCTTTTATTGTCCATCGCGTTCATTTGCTTATCTCATCAAAGAATAATTCTTCGTTCCCAAGTAAACATACTGCTTTAGCTTTCGCTGTAGCAACTTCCATTTTACTTCGTGAACGTTTCGTTGGTTCTATTATGTGGGTATTAGCAGTATTGACAGGCTTTTCACGTATTTGGGTAGGGCATCATTATCCATTTGACATAATCGGGAGTGCTGTTATAGGTAGTCTAACAAGCATAGTTATTGATAAAAATACATATACATTTCAATCTTTTATTACTTGGATCATAAAGATGTATTCATCATTTACAAAATTATTTAAATAAAAAAGGCAAACCATTCGTTTCTTTTGTTTAGTGGAGTGGAGTAAGAGAAGGGCAAATTGAAAATATCTTTTTGAATTTTGGAAATATAGTAGATAAATAAGGATTGGCTAGAATAACGAAAAACAAGTACATGCTAGGAAGGGCTAGTATATACTTGTTTTTCGTTTTTATATACTATGTGAACAATAAAAAATTTGATTAATAGTCATTTTGAAAATTGTATATTACTTCACGAAGTTTTTTTAATCCAATCAGAGTATCTTGTTCACTTAACATAGAATAGCTGATACGCAAATGATCATGTTTCGATTCATGAACAAAACAAGCAGTTCCAGGTAAAAAAGAAATATTAGCTCCATTTGCCTTTTTTAGTAATGCAAATGAATTTATTGAATCCGGAAGAGAAATCCATAAATTAAAACCGCCTTGTGGTTTTTGAAAGTGAATAGTATCTGTTAGAGGAGAAAGTATCTCTACTGCAGTATCGCGTCGTATTTGTAAGGCAGTACGCAATTTCTCTAAATGATTTTTCATTCTTTCAGTTCGTAAAAAAGGTTGAATAGCTTTTTGAGTTAACAATGGGCTTCCTATATCCATCAAGGATTTTACAGCATATAGCCAATCAAATACAGGGCCCTCCGCCGCTAATGCTGCGATACGCAGACCTGGTGCTAATGTTTTACTAAATCCTTTTAAGTAAATGACATGACCATTTGTATCAAAATATTTAAGAGGAGGAGGCAATTTGGCCTCATCAAAATAAATTTCACCAAAAGAATCATCTTCAAGAATAAAGAAATGATACAGTTCTGCTAGTTCTATAAGTTCCATTCTTCTTTGTTTGCTCATTACAGTTCCAGTAGGATTTTGAAAGGTAGGATTTACATATAACAAAACCGGCTGATTTTTTTGACAAACCTCATCTATTAAATCAGAACGAATACCCTGTTCATCAAGGGCAATTGGTATGATATGAACACCTTTATTCATAAATACATCAATGGCAGCGCCGTAGCAAGGACTTTCTATCATAACTGTGTCTCCCGGTTTTAATAATGTTTGCGCAACTAAGTCAATACCTTGCTGTGCACCACTAGTAATTAATAAATGATCAGGATCGACACTCAATTCTTGATATTCTTTTAAGTATTTTGTAATTTCTATTCGAAGTTCTTCATCGCCCTGAATAGGTCCGTAAGTGGCTAATATCATCTGATCTTTGTCCAGTATTTTTCGCATTTCACCTGATAGAAATGGATTAGGTAAAAGGCGAGGATAAAGAATTGCCCGAGAAAAATCATAATGCTGCTGATGTCGATTTATCACATATTGAGACCTTAGAACATTAACAGCCTTCGTATGCTGCCAATCATACGGTTCATGTTTTTGTAGAGTAGTATGTTTTTTCCCCTTGATGTAAACTCCTTTTCCAGGTTGAATATGCACAAAGCCTTTCATTTCGAGCCATTTATATGCTTTGCGAACTGTTAACACACTCACTTTTAAATCGTCTGCCATACTACGTAGAGAAGGGAGAGACGCACCTTCTGCTAACATCCCACTTTGAATACGCTGAATAATTTGTATGTAGATTTGTTGGTAGATTGGTATATTAGATTTTTTATGAAGTACAATTTTCATGATTTCACCTGAATTTCTTTTTCTTTTATTTAAACTGAAATAATATCTATAATCAACTGAAAATTCATTCGACTGTTATATACCTTGATATACTGTTATACACTGTTTCCTCTATACTCATTTCAAGAATTCAAAGGAGGAAACATAATGGTCATTTTTAATTATATTTTAATTTGTATTATTTTCGGGACAACATTTTTAACGATTAAAATTGGGATTGAAGCGGGGACGCCACCATTATTTTCAGCGGGAATCCGTTTCTTTTTGGCAGGCATTATTCTCATTATCATATTTTCTTTAAAACGGAAACAGGTCATGCCATACTTGTTATCTAAAAGAATTATGTACGCTGGTTTTTGTTTAACATTTATGACATTTGCAACTTTATATTGGGCAGAACAATATATTTCTTCTGGATTAGCAGCTGTTCTTTCTGCGACAGGGCCAATGATGATTTTGTTGTTACAAGTAAAAAGAAATAAAACAAAATTACAAAAGGAACAACTTCTTGCGCTAATCATAGCGCTTAGTGGTGTTATTTGTATTTCCTTACCAGGTATGCATCAACAATTTACTCTTATATGGAGTATTGCTTGCTTTGTCATATTAGTCGGTGAATTGTTTTATGGAATAGGTTCCATTCGTTCAAAAGAAATACTTTCGGATTTACCAAAAATATCACCGTTTCTTATCAATGGAATTCAAATGTTTTACGGTGGGATTTTCCTGCTGATTAGTTCTATTTTCATAGAACAGCCTAATCTAGCTATATTAACATCTTGGAGTGTACAATGGCCCATTTTGTATCTCATATTTGTTGGTTCAATTGGTGGGCATGGACTCTATTATTGGCTCTTATCAAAGACAAATCCGGTATTTCCATCAACTTGGCTTTATGTATCTCCATTAATTGCTGTTATTGCAGGATATATATTTTTAGGGGAACCACTTAATCCACTAATGGGAATTGGAGCGTGTCTCATCTTGATTGGTGTATTTTTAGCAAATCGCTCTACGCTAGGAGTGTACTTTAAACAAGGGAGATTATTGAAAAAAGAAATGTAACATGATTGTATTTTTGTTGTGGGATAAAAGAATCTTAATGCGCCTATAAATAACAGAAAAAACAAACTATTAAATAGAGTTAGAATTCTTTATATGTTATAATTATATATCATTTTCATAAAATAGCCCTGTATATGATAGGGCTATTTTCGAATTATAAAATAATACATATTAAGGGCAATCAAAATTTAAATTTAGCAAACGGATAGGAGAGGTTCACTTGAAACAAGCATTAATCGTTATCGATTTGCAAGAAATCTTTTTCTCAGAAGAAAAAAATTACTTATATCAGCATGAGCAGTTGCTTGAAAATGTGAATACAGTCATTAACTCGGCAAAAATAAAGAAGATACCAGTGGTTTTCATTCAGCATACAGATCAAAATCCATCAGATGAAATGGCGAAGGGGAAGTACACTTGGGAATTACATAAAGGGCTGTACCGAGAAAGTAATGATATTGTTATAGAAAAAATCACATGGGACGCCTTCTATCAAACTACTTTAGAGGAAACTTTAAAAAAACTGGGTATAGAGCAATTAATTTTTGTGGGTGCTCAAACTGAATTTTGTTTAGACACGACTATACGAATCGCATATAGTAAAGGATATCAACATAATTTGCTAGTAAAAGGCGCGCATAGTACTTTAAATAGCAATCAACTTAGCGCAGAGCAAATTATAGAGCATCATGAATCTGTATGGAATAACCGATTTGTACAAATACAGCCGCTTGATTTATATAAGTTATGAGAGGAATCATGAAGCTTTTCCAATCCCATTAAACAACTTTAATAAAAAAGAAAAATGCTAGATGTTATGATTTCCGGTATTAAAAAAGAACCGCTAGAGAATGACAATTGCTCCTCTTGAGGTTAGAGTGCAAGCACCAATTAAAAAAGTTAGTATGTTTGTGAACTTTAAAACAAGTACGAAAAAAATATTGATAGGAAGGGAAGTTTTATGGAGATAAAAATAGATGATTTAACCGGTACTGCAGTAGAAAAATTATTGATGGATCACCTACAAAGCATGGCACGACATTCTCCTCCAGAAAGCAGACATGCTCTAGATTTAGACGGATTGCGGAAAGAAGATATTACATTTTGGAGTGCATGGGAAGAAAATGATTTAGTTGGATGCTGCGCACTTAAAGAACTCAATAGTCAACATGGAGAAATAAAATCAATGAAAACATCTTCATTGCATTTAAGAAAAGGTGTTGCCAAGCGGCTTCTTCAACATATAATTGAGGAAGCAAAGCGACGTGGTTACCATAGGTTAAGTTTAGAAACAGGATCTATGGGTGTGTTCCAACCAGCTAGAAGTTTGTATACAAGTATGGGATTTCAATACTGCAAACCGTTCTCGGAATATAAAGACGATCCCAATAGTTTGTTTATGACAATGGAATTGATATGTAATTAAATCGTTTTTAATATGTATATTACTGTTTTTCAAATTTATATAGATTAAGTGTTAGTTTAAAGTGAATTTAAACGGGGTATAAAAAAGATTGATAATTTATAATAAAGTTTGATTGAAAATCCTGTTTTCGCAGGATTTTTTTCTTTAATATAAGGCCGGCAGGTTAGTTGAACAATAAAAATAAAAAGCATTCTATATTGAATGCTTTTTATTTTTATCATAATTTGGTGATGTACTAGAGTGTGTTAATATGCGGTCTAATACTTTTTTAATAAATGGTATAAAGTAATTAAGTATTAGTCCTCCTAAACAAACGGTTAATAAAGTTCCAACGCCAATTGGTCCATTTAAAATCATTGCCATTATCAAGAATACGAGGTAAATGAATGTTCTCGAAAAAAATATATTTGTTCTAGTTAATTCTTGTATGATTAATGTTAATCGGTCAACTGGAATCGGTGCAAAATTTGTGTGCAAATATGTTGCAGTTCCTAATCCTATAACAATTAATCCGATCCCAAAACAAACAACTTTGCTGTACCATAGTTCAGGTGTTATCAAATTATGCAATAAAAAAAGCCACATATCAATACCAATACCCGTTATAAATGCTGTTAACAACCCTAAAAATTCTGGTCTTTGTCTTTTTAAAATTGAATTACAACATATCAATATTAAAGCTATTATTATTTCCCAACTTCCCACAGTAAGCCCCGCATTTATGGACAGTCCTACCAAAAGTGCATCAAAAGGTGAAGTTCCAAGGTCTGATTGTATAGTGAAAGAAATACCAAGGGTTAATATTAAAATTCCTAATACATAAAAAACATATTTCACTTTACTCCCCCCCTTCACCATCATTTTTATTGCATTTGCAACAAAAATGATATACATTAAATTTAACCCGATTTTATTGCATTTGCAACAAAAATATATACTAAGGAGTTAATTATGAAGGAAATTCTTCGTGAAATTGGAATGATAGCAAGGGCATTAGATTCTATAAGTAATATAGAATTTAAAGAATATGACCTTACAAAAGGACAGTATTTGTACCTTGTGCGAATATGTGAAAACCCAGGAATCATTCAAGAAAAGTTATCTGAGATGATAAAAGTAGATCGAACAACGGCAGCGCGTGCTATAAAAAAACTTGAAATGAATGGATTTATTGAAAAGAAAGAAGATGAATATAACAAAAAAATTAAAAAGCTCTTTCCAACAGAGAAAGGGAAAAATGTTTATCCTTTTATAAAAAGAGAAAATGATTATTCCAATATCGTTGCATTAGAGGGATTTTCCGAAAGAGAGGTAGAAGCCATTTCCAATCTTCTTCAAAGAGTAAGGAAAAATATAGAAAAAGACTGGGAGTTCGTAAAAAAGGGAAACAAGAGAGAATATTGAGTATATAAACGAGAGGAATATTTAAATGACTACAAATATAAAAAAATGTACCCTTGAAGATGTACGCAAACTTCAAGAAATTAGCTATCAAACATACAATGAGACATTTAAACATCATAATACACCCGAAAATATGAATGCTTATTTAGAAAAGGCATTTAACTTAAAACAATTAGAAGGAGAATTATCCAATACTTCTTCGCAATTCTTTTTTGTTTATTTTAATAATGAAGTCGCCGGATATTTAAAGGTCAATACCAATGATGCTCAATCTGAAGAAATGGGTGATGAATCACTTGAGGTTGAGAGGATTTATATAAAGAACACATTTCAAAAACATGGGCTTGGCAAATATATGCTAAATAAAGCGATAGAAATTGCGATGGAACGTAATAAAAAGAAAATCTGGCTAGGCGTATGGGAGAATAATGAAAATGCTATTGCCTTTTATAAGAAAATGGGGTTTGTTCAAACTGGAGCCCACTCTTTTTATATGGGTAATGAAGAACAAATAGACTTTATAATGACCAAAACACTCATATAACTTTTTTGAAAGGGGGATTATTATGTATATTCCAAAGTATTTTAAGGTCAAAAATGTTGATGAAATTTGGGATTTTGTTCAAAAAAACTCTTTTGGCACGATTGTCACAACAGAACAAGGGAAACCAATTGCCACTCATTTGCCTTTGGGATTAAATAGAAAAGGTGATGATTATTATATTACTGGACATATTGCTTATGGAAATCCTCAGTGGAGAACATTTGAAACCTGTGAAGATGTGCTTGTTATGTTTCAGGGACCGTATGCTTACATTTCTTCTTCTTGGTATGGGCATGAAGAAGTTCCAACATGGAATTATCAAGCTGTCCATGTATATGGTAAAGTAAGCATTTTAGAGAAAGATGAATTAATAGAAGAATTAACAATGATGCTGGAAAAATATGAAGAAAATCGTGAAAATCCTGTTTTATGGGATAAACTTTCTCCTCATCTCTTAGAAAGTGAACTGAAAGGTATAGTTGGATTTAAGATTAAGGTGGAAGAAATTCAGGTTGCATATAAATTAAGTCAGAACCGAAATAAAACGGATTATATTAACATCATTGATAAATTACAAAATGAAGGAAATCCAAATTCGAAACAAATGGCAGAATTGATGGAAAAGAGATTAAAAAATCATATATAAGCCCACTTTTATTCAACCCTCAGATGCAAGAATTAAAGAACGGAACTGTCATATTGGCAGCTTCTCTTCAGCTTGTGAAAAATTGTACTTAAAGAAAACGGGCTTGAGTTGAAGAACATAGCACAAAAATGATCAAACTTTTTATGAGAACTAAATATAAATTTGTTAGAGAAGAATCCATTTTGATTAATCTTTTTTAAAAGAAAACAAAGCCTTTCTGATAACTCAACATTTATATAATTAAACTATTTTTTTAAGCACTATGAAAAACCCTCTCGTATATAAAACGAGAGGGCTTCATAGTGTTCAATTTGTATGTACAAAGATTAATTTACTTTTTTTATAAATCCTTTGTAATGACGTTTTACAAGCTGACTTTCTAACGTTTTCATTGTTTCTAATGCTACCCCTACAATGATGAGTAAGCTTGTACCACCAATTTGAGCGGAAGGCGGTAAAGTAGCAACCTTTGTAAACACGAGCGGTAAAATTGAAATAGCGCCTAAGAAGATAGCACCAATAAACGTTAAACGATATAGAATCTTTGTTACATATTGCTCTGTTGATTTCCCTGGTCGGATACCTGGAACATATCCATTTTGCTTTTTTAAGTTTTCTGCCATTTGTTCAGGGTTTACTTGAATAAATGAATAGAAGTATGTGAAAGCAATAATGAGACCAACGTAAAGTGTCATGCCAATTGGGTGTGCAAAATCTAGATTTGTACTTAACCATTTGGAAACACTAGAGTCCGGGAAGAGCTGTGCGATTGTCCGCGGCGTCATAAGGAATGCTGAAGCAAAGATTACTGGAATTACACCAGCACTATTTACCTTTAAAGGTAAATGCGTATTTTTTGCTCCTTGATATTGATTATTCCCTGAAACAGCTTTTGCATATTGAATAGGTATTTTACGAATTGCCTGTTGAATGTAAATAACACCCACAACGATTGCTAAAATGACTAATCCAATCAATACAATTTTTACAATATGCATAAAGAGTTGATCTCCAGCATTTTGGAATTGCTGTAAATAAATCTGATTTACGACATTTGGAATCGCTGCAACAAGTCCCGCAAAGATAAGCATTGAAATTCCATTTCCTACGCCATTTGCAGTAATTTGTTCACCTAACCAAAGTAAAAATGCAGTACCGGCAGTTAGCACTGTAGCGATAAATAAATAAGTAGTCCATCCTGGATTAGAAATTAATTGCCCGCCTGCTATATTGTTAAAGCCAATAGACATCCCTATGGCTTGAATGAATGCGAGAATGATTGTAAAGTATCGGGTAAATTGAGCTGACTTTTTGCGGCCCATTTCTCCTTGCTTTGCCCACTCTGTAAATTTTGGTACAACATCCATCTGTAACAACTGTACAATGATGGAAGCCGTAATGTATGGTGTGATACCTACAGCAAAGATTGAGAAGTTTTGCAAAGCTCCTCCGCCAAATACATTAAGCATACCTAAAACATTGGCTTGATCTTGTACTTTTAATACCTCTGCGTTAGTATGAGGAACTGGTATAAACGTGCCAATTCGAAAAACAATTAACATCGCAAGTGTAAAAAGGATTTTCCTTCTTATTTCAGCTACTCTCATAAAGTTTGAAATCGTACGAAACATCATGTCGCCTCCTGTATTTTTATCAGCTACCTAAAAGGGAAAACTGAACATTATATCCTGATAAATAAACCACAAACCTCCTTCCGTGTAGAATTCATTTGACAAATGAACGTTCAAAAATTTTGTAGTTTTATCATGGATATAAGAAATACAAGTATTTATATAAGCGATAGATGGATAATTGTAATCATTCAATAACCATAATATATCTAATAAATAAAAAAATGTACATAGATAAGACTGAAAAGAATGAAAAATTAACAGGAAGGGCAAGAATTTTCCTGTTTTTCATAAATAGTTGCTTATATAAATCAGTAATTGTTATAATTTTCTTAACAATAAAAAGGAGGTGAGTAGATTCCATGATGCATTTACTCAGTAAACGTGTGGAAATAAGCCTGGATCTTTCTCACTCATATAGATGGTGTAATAGTTTGTTTTCTAAAATACAATCCTGAGATTCATATGCATCATACATGAGATAGATACATTTTCACATCGTTTATGTAAAAAATAAAATGAGGTGGATTGTATGATGAAATTGAGTTCTATGCTAAAGGTAGTAGAAACTATTGATGATGAATGGAGAAGTTCGTTAGCAGAGCAAATTCTAGAGAGATGGGAATATGATAAGAAATCATTATATTATTTTCGTTCAAGTGCAAATTTCATATTTGTATTCAAAAAGGATGGAGAATGGCATTTTCTTAGATTTATAGAAAAGCAGGAAAGAAATATAGAGGCGCTTAAAGATGAAATAGACATTTTGTTTTATTTATCTCGTCATTCCATACGTGTCGCAGAACCAGTTCAATCAAAAAATAAACGTTATATTGAAGAGATTGAGACGGAATTAGGGTTTTTTTATGCAGTTGTTTTTAAAGGACTTGATGGTAAGCAATACGAGGTTGAAGAATTAAGAGAAGAGCAATTTTTATTATGGGGAAGAACTTTGGGTAAGCTTCATCGAACTTTGAAAAACATGCCAAAAAATTTATATCTAAATCGCTCAACCTGGAAAGATCATCTTAATTTTGTAAGAAGGATATTGCCTGAAAGTGAGTGGGCTGCCTATAAAGAATTAGAGGAAATTTCTACTTGGGCAAATAATTTATCTATTACCAGTGATAATTTTGGAATCGTACATTATGATTTTGAATTAGATAATCTCTGTATAAATAAAGACGAAGTTGGAATTATTGATTTTGATGATTGTGCTAACTATTGGTACGCTGCGGATATTGCATTTGCTTTACGAGACATATTTCATGAGAAAGTGGATATCAATCATCCGTCTTATCAAGTTTTTCTACAGGGATATACAATAGAAACATCAATTGATGAACATATTTTAAAAGATTTACCATTGTTTATGAGAATGCATCAATTAATTATGTTTACGAAAATACTCCGAACTGTTGATATTCCAGAATTAGAGGAATATCCGGAATGGTTACAGAATTTACGAAAGAATCTTGTAAACTATATACAAAAAACGAGAACAGAATTTAAAAAACTACACTCTTAAATTGTTATAAAAAGCGTGCTGGCAATTTGTCAGTATGCTTTTTTATTATATTGAAGATACTCGGATGGAGGAATAATATGAGCAACGATTTCTTTTTGAAGAAAGTAAAATTACTAGTACAGATGCATTCTGAAGGATCACTTGGTGGTGAAGTGATGCCTGAGGACGTTTTAATCGGAATTGTGCCAACTCATGATTTACCAAACGTGTTGACATTAGGAATGTCATTAAACTATCAAAGAGATTCATATAAGTTGTGGCAGTCGATTATGCAAGCCTATCTCGATGAGAGTTCTCGGTGGATTTTTCATACAAATACTGTATCTAAGTGTAATTTAGATGAGTTACGAAACGTGTTGGTATATTATAGGGTAGCATTACAACCTAACCGTCATCCTGAAATTTGGAAACGGGTAGCAATGGGGCTTACTCGGTCTTCTTCTAATGGAGATGTTATGGGTTTAATTGAATCTGTACAATTTGATATTTCCTTATTAAAAAATATAATGCAAAAAACGAGAAAATCGGAATTCCCTTATCTTTCTGGACCGAAAATCTTTAACTATTGGTTATATGTTATGGAAAGTTATGCAGAAATTAAATGGAAGTCACGTGAGCTTATTACAGTAGCTCCGGATACACATATTTTAAAAGCTACTGTTGAATTAGGATTATGTTCAGAGGCGGTGTTAAATGGTACAACTGATAGTCGCCAAATTGTAGCTGACGCATGGGAAAGAGCTTTATTTGATAGTGGGCTTGCTCCAATTGATATTCATACACCTTTATGGTTGTGGAGTCGGGCAGGATTTCCTAAACTTGTAATATCAAACTAAAGATAAAAAACGAAGGGAGAATAGTATGGGAAAAATACTAAAATCTCTTCGTTTTTTGATTGAAACTATTTATTTGGCATTGCAGATATATATTTTTTTACTACTTCATAAACATATTCTTGATTTGCCGATGCTGTATTTGGATTGTATTTACCACCGTTTACTTTATTATTAGATAGTACTCGAATGCCTAAGAATGGTACATCATAAGCTTTTGCAATTTGTGCTGCGGCAGCACCTTCCATTTCTTCTACAGATGTACCGTACTTAGTATGGAACCATTTAATTCTATCAACTTCGTTATTCCAAAGATCTGCTGAGCCTATAGTACCTTCAACTACTTTACCCTTAGTGTATTTATCTTTTACTGCATTAGCAGCTTCAAGTAAATCTTTATCACCCTCGTAGTAGCGGGCCTTTTCAGCATTCGGGTCTTCTCCGGCACTTCCTTCAGAAGCCATTAAGTCCATAGATATCCATTTTGTCGGATCCATTCCTTGATTTTCATCCATACTTGCTGTTTTTAATGAACCTATGTTTGTAACTCTTTTTCCTAATACAATATCAAATACTTTTAAATTTGGATCATGTCCACCTGATGTCCCTTGATTGATGATTGCGATGGGTTTATATTTTTCGATCGCAATCGCTGTAGCTGCTGCTGTATTTTCCATTCCTTTACCTGTTTTCGCAACGATTACAGGATAGTTATCTACTGTTCCTTTATAAAATACAAAAGTTCCTGATTTTTCTTCTTTCACATCTTTTAATCTTTTTGCAAACTTTTCAGCTTCTATTGGCATGGGGCCTTGAATTAAAATAGGTTTTTGATTACTTTTTGCCTCAGCTGCTTGTTTTGGACTAGCATTACACCCTGCAAGTATTGAGAATGATAATGCAATAGTAGTTGCTAAAGTAGCATATTTTTTTAACATGTTGTTCTTCATAAATAATCTCTCCTTTTTCTCTTGGTGTTTGATACACTCGGAGTTTTGGTCCAAAGAAAAAAGTTCTAGAAAATGTAGAATGATTTCTACTTTCTAGAACTACGGAAGTCAAAGTATAGTTAATTCAGCAAAAATGGACTAATGCTAAATTATAAAACGGGAGCGGCTAAATACGCCGAACAACCGAGTACTTTAACCCGTAGTCCAGTTCTTTCATTGGGAACTAGGTAGAAACGCTCGGACCATATTACCGAGTATATACGAGTGATGGTATTTAAGATGATTACATTGATAATATAGCAAACTTATAATGGATATTCAACAAAAATGAACTTTATTGTTGGGATTTATTTTAATGTTCGTTTTTTACGAGGTGAGAATGGGAAATCGGTCTGGTTTTTAGGGATTAAACACTAAAATAGCGGTATCTAATTTTTAATACAGTACCACTAAAGTATATATCTGGGGATTTTGTACCGGTACAGTTTGATTTAATTCACATTGTTTGTAAGCCACTTGACCTTTAGAATGAGCATATAGTGAAGAAGGCTATTAGTAATAATTTTATTTTAATCAATGCATCTTTTAAATGATACTTTCGCTGTTTCTAGATAATTATCAAGTTTTAAAAGGATATATTTATATTACAAGAATATAGTAGAGGAAGTGTTTTATATGACAGAATTTCAAAAAATGTTCTTTTCAAGATTGAACCTTGAAAAACAAAACACTATTGTATTTGAAGACTTAAATAAAATAATTAGAACGATGGCTTATGAAATACCTTTTGAAAATTTGGATATTGTGACTGGGAGTACAAAAGAAATTTCTAAAGGAAATCTACAAGAAAAAATATTAATGCGTTCACGTGGTGGACTTTGTTATGAGTTGAATTCAATTATGTATTATTTTTTAAAAGATTGTGGTTTCGATGTACAATTAGCATTAGGTACTGTTTATGATAGAGAAGCAGAAGTTTGGGCCCTTGAGGAAGGACACGTTACAATTATTTTAAATTATAATCATGCAGTATATCTAATTGAGGTAGGGCTTGCTTCAGTGATGCCTTTGATGCTTGTTCCATTTACTGGTGAGGTTGTTAAGTCGATAAATGGTGAATATCGTGTTAGAAGAGAAAATACAGATAAAGGGTCTTACGTTTTAGAGAGACGAGATGTTAATCAATTATTTAAATCAGAAGAGCAGATAGAATGGAAATTATGTCATGCTTTTCATACAGATGCTATTGATGAAATAACCTTAAATCGAGTGCAAAAGAAAGTGATAGAAGATGAAAATTCTCGCTTTAATAAAGGACCAATTGTTGTGAAACTTATGGATTCTGGGTACGTTTCTTTAACGAAAGAAAGTCTAACTCAAACAATAAATGGTCAAAAAGATAAAAAGTTACTTACAGAACAACAATATACAGAGATATTAGAGGATAAATTTAATATAAAAATGTAAAAACAATGATTTCAAAAAGAATGTATTTGAGTTAAATGAATCAAGTAAGCCTACTGAGCTAACGGGTGTGATCAAATTAAAAGGTCAACCGGATTTTTCTGGTTGACCTTTTTTATTTTGCAGGGCCTATTATAGCGGTAGCTTGGGTATTTAAATTTCAATTTTATTCTGGATTAATTATTCAGTTATATATGGTCTAGTTTCCAAAACTTTTGTGAAAAGCTCTTGCAATCATAGCCGCAGCTTCCTGGTGGGTCATATTTCTTTTCGCATAGTATTTTACCACGCCACCTCGATATTTCGTTACTTCGGGGCCATATAACTCTAAAGCAACTACCGTTTTAACTGCTTGTTCAGCCCATGGATCTATTTTATCTTTTAGCTTAGCATTTCCATCCTTTAAGCCAGGATTGAGTATCTTCATCATATTGATTAAAATCACGGCTGCCTCTTGACGGGATACTGATTCTTCAGGAGAAAAGCTTTTCTCAGTGGATTCCTTCATTATCCCTAAGTTGACAGCTATTTCAAGCTCTCTTTTCGCCCAGTAATGGCCAGGAACATCTTTAAATAAAACCGATTTTTCAGGAAAAGAAACATTGAATTGCGATAGCGTACGTGCAGTCATAAATGCCATCTCTGCCCGGGTGATTGGTTTATTTGGCTGAAACTTACCTGTTTGATTTTGGGTTAGCTCTAGCAATTGTATATAACGAATATAATCTGCATTGGGGCTCTTTTTGCTTACATCCTTATAATAAGAAAGCTTGCTCTTTTCTGCGTAACTGGAAATATCCACGTATTTCAAGTAGGAGATAGTATGACTTTTATTTGCTTTAAAAGCTAATTTTCTACCTTGTTCGTCTACAAAAAATAACGGATCAAGCTGTTTCAGCTTGGATTTTATGCCTAAGACCCCATCTTCCGCTAATAATTCTCCATTACCAATAGCAGTAATTTTCGTTACAAGGAATCTAGTTCTTAGATCCATGTATTCTCCTTCAAAATGCTTAAGCTCTTCTTTTGGTGTTCTCATATATTTCGATTCTTCTTCCTTTTGCGGGTAATAGTGGTCCATAAATTTTTCAAAGAACTGCTCACGCAAATCAGTCGTTGATTGTTTGTTGTATGTCAAAAAGATTCCGAGTTTTTGCTTGGGTAAAAACCAAATGGCAGAAGAAAAATCAGGTAAACTTCCTCCTTTACCGATCACGTACTGGCCATTAGCAGACTGAAAACTTATGTTTTCAAATCCATAACCGGTATCAGGGAATTTAGAGTGAATAGCTGAATGATATTGATTCATTTCTTGAATAGTTTCATTCTTTAAAATGCGATCATTCCCATAAGTTCCTCCATTCAAATGCATAATCATATATTTGGCCATATCTTCGGCTGTTGTATTCATACTTCCAGCTGGATTCACAGTCGGGATGATAGTATAAGGTTGCATTGGATTCCCTTGCTCATCATAGCCAGTAGCTAAATGTTCTTGCATGGCAGATGTGGGTGCAAAATTACTGTTTTTCATATGCAAAGGTTCAAAAATATTCTTTTTCATGTATTCTTCAAAAGGCATTCCAGAAATTTTTTCTACTAAATAACCTTGAAGAGTAGAAGCATAATTATCGTACATATAAGATTCACCTGGCTGGCGAGTTACTTTCGGAAGTCTTTCTTTAACATAATCCTTCAGAGGAGAAAATTTCGTTACATCCATTTGTATATCTTCTGGTTTCATCACTTCTGTATGAAAGCCTGTTGTATGTGTCAATAAATGTTTTGGCGTAACAAACTGTGGGAATGGATTCTTGATTTGCACCTCATCTAGGTAGCTATTCACATCTCCGTTCAATTGAATTTTTTCTTGTTCCACCAGTTGCATTACAGCTGCAGCCGTAAACACTTTAGATACAGAGGCGATACGAAAAACAGTTTGATTAGGATCAACAGGGATTTTCTTTTCTTGATTTGCATATCCATAGCCTTTCTTTAACAACACTTTCCCATCTTTCACCACCACAACAGCGGCTCCAGGAATATTCATCTCTTTAATCTCTTTTTGGTTAAAAAACTGATCCATCCAATTCTCCAACACTTTTTCGTCAGACGGTCCTATATCCATGCCAGTCGCAAATGAAGGGCTAGGAACGAGGGAAGAACTTACGAACACAATGATAGATACCATTAAAATAGAATATCTCTTCATAATTATCCTCCTAACTTAATTCATTATTTTCTATTATTTAAGATAACTACATCTTAAAATGTTAATCTTTCCCTCAACTTTCATTTATCTTACAATAACCTTACAAAAGGAAAATTTTAGATTTAAGCAATTTAATTTTGCAGAAACGGGGGGAGAAAATGGAGAGAACGATTATAATCGTCGATGATGAGCCTGAAATCATAGAGATACTAAGACTTTTTTTGGAAATGGAAGGCTTTTCGATACTGGAAGCGCGTGATGGTAAATCAGCTTTAAATGTTATACAGAAATTCAAAATTGATCTAGCTATTATTGACGTTATGATGCCGAATATTAATGGGTTCGAATTGATTAAAATAGTTCGGAAAGAATATAAAATGCCTATTATTATTCTTTCTGCCAAAAATCAAGAAATGGACAAAATTATGGGATTAGGGATAGGGGCAGATGATTTTATATCGAAACCATTCAGCTTGTTAGAGGTATTAGCACGAATTCAAGCTCAACTTCGAAGAACATATGATTTTAATGCTTATTCGTTAAATCAAGAGCGCTCTCAAACGTGCTTCGATGACCTGGTGTTGGATCACCACTCTTGTATACTTTACAAGCGGGGACACGAAATTAAACTTAGTGCCCTTGAGTATAAATTATTGAAGCTATTTATGAAGGAGCCAGGTCGTATTTTTACAAAAAAACAAATCTTTGAGAACGTATGGTCTGATCATTATTATTCAGATGATAATACTATTATGGTTCAAATCAGTAGATTGAGAGAAAAAATTGAAGATCATCCGAGAAATCCAGTATATCTAAAAACTGTACGAGGCTTAGGTTATAGATTTGCTAAAAAGGAAGAATTGAATGAGCGATAAAAATAAAATATTTAACACCTTAATTAAAACCTATGTTTTCTTCTCGTTGACTGTTGGAATTACTGTCGTTATCCTGCTGGTCATTTTAAATTTTCAAATGGCACAGAAGTTTGATAATACTGTGTTATCTAATTTAAGAGCAACTGAAATCGTACGACAGAACTACTCAGACATTCCCTCTGATACAATTGAGTCATTTGATGGTTGGGTAGAAATTCTCGATGAAAATCTGCACATTATTTATATCAAAGGGAAAAAGCAAGATAACTTATCCGCCTATACGGAAAAAGAATTAAACAGCCTCTTTTATGACCAAGAGGAGAATCCGTATTACTCTTCTCTAGCACCATTTAAAACAAAAGACGGGAAAACGGCTTATTGTCTTATTAAAATTCCCAAAACATATATAAAGCAAGAGTTCTCGGTAACAAGTGCAGCGAAAGGCCATGTTACAGTTTTTACAAAATTGCTAATTCAAACCTGTATCCTTTTTCTCCTTTTATTTGGGCTTAATGTATATATATATAGCCGTTGGATGGCTATGAAAATAACAAATCCTTTGCGTTCAATCGCTGATGGAATTAGAAATATCACGAATGGCTATTACTACAAAAGGCTTCGTTTTAAATCAAACTATGAATTAATGCAAATACAGAATAACTTTAACCTTATGGCTGAAAAACTAGAAAAAACAGAAAAAGAGAAAAAACAATTAGAAAAAAGCAAACAGCGCATGCTTGTACATATCTCTCACGATTTAAAAACTCCTATTACAACTATTCAGAGCTATGTTGAAGCACTGCAATTGGGTCTTATTAAGGAGGAAGCGAAGAAACAGCAAGCTTTACATATCATACATACAAAAGCACGACTCGTTACAGAATTAATTGAGGATGTCTTTGAATTATCTAAACTTGAAAGCCCTGACTATCCATTTCCAACTGACTCACTAGATATTTCTGAATTTATTCGTGAAATATCTGCAGAATATTATGGCCTGTTTGAAGAAAAACACTTTAACTTTCAATTTGAAATCCCTTCTCAAGAAATATTCGTTTCGTTTAACTATACATTGTTATATCGGGCCGTTTCTAACGTACTGTCCAATGTTTTAAAATACAACCCGAAAGGAACTAATGTTCTTATTTCGCTAATCGAAGGTACTCAAAAGATACATATCAATATCATCGATGATGGTATCGGTATTCCTAATGCTATAAAAGAAAAAGTATTTGAAGCATTTTTCAGGGGAGATCAATCAAGAAAAAGCGATGGGGGAACAGGTCTCGGTTTAACCATTTCAAAACATATCGTGGAGAAACACGGAGGTAAAATTTATTTACATACAGGCGAGGGGGAAACAAGATTTCAAATCACCCTTCCTAAATCTGGTTACAATTTTCCGTCCATATGAGGCGGCTATTTGGAGTAGTAGCACCCGTAAACGATCTGCTTTCGTGGCTCGAGTAAGGTTAAAAGGAAATGGTGTAGTTTAGTTTGTAAAGAGGTAAAAAAAGAAGCCACCACAATAGTAGGGGAAGCCCCTTTATAAATTACCTAAATACATTTCCACAGTACGTTTTAGCCAATTGTAAGGACAACTTTTCCTCGGCCGTGTCCACTCTCAATCTCTCGATGGGCGTCTGCTGCTTTGTGTAGCGGAAATGACTTCCTAATGTGGATGTGCAATTTCCCTTGCGAGTAAAGATCTACTAGCTGAGCAAGCCGATCCACGGATCTCTGACTGCGTATAGGGCGAACACCAAGTTCCTCTACAAGGTCGAACGCAACAATGGTGCCGATTCGGTCTTTGTTTTTGACAAGTTCCAATGATGCACGCAGAGCAACGTCCCCAGCGGCATCTAAGGCTACGTGCACGCCATCCGGTGCTAGGACACGGACTCTGTCGACAAGATCGTCTCCATAAGTGACGGGGATCGCACCGAGCGATCGGAGGTAATCGTGGTTATGTTCACTGGCGGTTCCGATGACAGTTGCTCCCCATGATTGAGCCAGTTGTACTGCGAAGGTACCAACTCCACCAGCTGCAGCGTGAATCAATATGGTGTCTCCCTTGCCAACACCAAGTTCCTGTAACGCGGTGTGAGCGGTTTGACCAGAGGCTGTTATTGCACCAGCCTCTTCCCAAGGCATGTTCTGTGGTTTATGCACAATCTGATCAACACTAACCACCACATATTCCGCATAACAGGCTAGTAAAGACCATCCAATTACTTCACTGCCGACAGAGAAGTCTGTGACTTTATCCCCGACTTGATCTATGATTCCTGCGAACTCGTTACCGAGAATCTGTGGATACCGCACCTCCAAACCGGGTGGTGCCCAGCCACTACTACGCACTGCCAAGTCGAACGGCTGGATTCCAGCAGCCTTGATCCGGACCCGAACTTGCCCTGTACCAGCATGAGGATTGTCAAATTCCATTACTTGCAAAACATTTGGAGGACCAGAAGTAGAAATTGCAGCGGCTTTCATACTATATCCCTCCTTACGGGGCAGGGGTTCCAGCTTATGGTGGAATGGGATTGAATATGAACTAGGTAATCGAACTTTTTACCACCCAGACGGGCAAAATTTAAAATCTCTTTTTCTTGCTTGAAAAGGTTTAGCGATCGAATCGTTTGATTTTTATTCATAGATAACTGTCCTCTCATATTATTTTAAAATGTAATCCTAGAATTACGAATTAACATATGCTGCTATTGAACGATCATTGAATATCTCCGTTTAACTAAAAACCTCTATGTTAAATCCACCCGGGGCTTTAACATAGAATGTCCAGCGATGAGCCCTTTTTGGCGTTTTTACATCAAACCCATCACTCTTCAAGTGTTGATAGATCTCGTTCACCCGTTCTTCACTCTCTTGCGAAAAACCTATATGAAAGGACTTCGGATAACTGACCTGAGTACCTTTCATCAAAGCGAGCAATAATCCATCTTCGTCTAATAGTACAGCGAATGAATCGCCATGCGTGCTCTTAGTTTGTAGGTTGAAATATTTCTCCAAGAACTTTCGAGCAACGTTAACGTCAGTGACCGTTAGATTGATATGGTTTAGTTTCAAAGGTTCCACTTCCTCTCTATAGTTATAATACCTTCATCCCTATATTCACTTTTTAAAAATGTCCTCCCAAAACGGGAAGTAGTTAAGAAAAAATACTTATAATCAAAACAGTATAATCTTTTAAAATCTTTGAAAGCTTTTGTTGCTTACATGTTTTATTCTATAATTGATTATTAATAAATAAAAAGACATTTTAATATATCTCTTTATATACTCGAGTATATGAATGAAGGAGTGACGAATATGGAACTGCTGCAACTGCATTATTTTCTAAAAGTCGCTAAGTTGGAGCATATGACGCAGGCTGCGCAAGAGCTTCGCATCGCGCAGCCTGCTCTCAGCAAAACCATCGCTAGGTTGGAAGAGGATTTGGGTGTACCATTATTTGATCGCCAAGGAAGGAAGATTCGACTCAACTCATTTGGAAAAGCGTATCTAAAGAAAGTGGAAAAGGCACTCATGTTGCTTGAAGAGGGCCGAAGAGAAGTTGAAGATCTTGCGGGAATGGAAAAAGGGCGTGTTTCTTTAGCAACAACAACTCATAAATGCTTTTCTGATGTTATAGGTTCTTTTATTTCCTTGCACCCTGATGTCAAACTTCAAATCACTCAAGCTTCAGAGAGGGAGAAGGTGCAACAGCTCCGAAATGGAGATATCGATTTTTGTATCACTTTCCCTCCAATTGAGCAGACAGGGATAGAGGGATTGTCCTTCCTCACTGAAAAAATTTTACTAGCTGTTCCTCATACACATCGATTTGCTAATCGGAACAACGTAGACTTGAGAGAATTGGCTGATGATCCTTTTATTTGTATAAAGCAAGGGAATCCATTCCGAGACATGACGGATGGATTTTGTCAAAAAGCAGGTTTTTCTCCGAATATTATATGTGAAGTTGACGAACATTCTGCAGTAGGTCATTTCATCCGTATGGGAATTGGTATTGCTTTTATGCCAGAAACCTTAATAGAAAAAATAGAGACGTCATTTCATTTAGTGCATATCGATAACCCTATTTGTCAGCGTACTTACCAAATCGCATGGCTTGAAGGGCGCTATATGTCTGTGGCGGAACGTAAGTTTTATGAGTTTTTCGTCCAGAGTTTTACTGAATTACCGAAGCGATAAAACTTTAATATCGATTCGAACCTTATGAGTCTATAACTATAAGGAACTGGTGGCGAACATATTTGTTAGGTTCTTCAATGTATAGTAATATTGTGCTATGAAAACAGTGATGAATATAATGAAAACTAGAATTCAAAAAAGAAGGAGCCAGCAATGACAATTATCAATAAATTAAATCTTAACAAATATACAAATATGGTGGTAGTTAATCAACCAGAAGATTACGATGTCTTTACGAAACAAGCAACTACTCTTTCAAACAATCATGATGCTATTTTCATTTTCGTAGAAACAATGGATGAGATGGTTAAGCACACGCAACTTATTATGAATAAACAACTATTACTTGAGAAAGGTTATTTATTTTTCGCTTATCCGAAAAAAGGTAACATTCGTTATGAAACTTTCATTCACAGAGATGAAATATTTCCAGCAATGAAAGTTGGAGAAGATGGATATGTAGGTAATAGTGATATCAAATTTGCACGAATGGTAAGTATGGACGATGTCTTTACTGTCGTTGGTTTAAAACGTGAAAAAAAGAAAGAAAAGAAAACATTTGCTGCTAGCCAATGTGTCTCCGATTATGTAGAGAATATTAAAGATGTAGAAGCATTATTAGCTGATTCCCCAAATGAACTTCAGTTCTATCAAGGTTTAACACCGGGCTACCAAAAAGATTGGGCACGCCACATATTCTCGGCAAAGCAGCAACAGACACGTGAAAAGCGTGCGCAGCAAATGATTGAAATCCTTTCACAAGGTTATAAATCAATCGATTTATTCCGTAGAAAGAAGAAATAAAGAAGTTTTAATAGTAGATTTAATCTTAAGATGTAAAAACATATTCTTGATTTCATGCTATAAATAAGGAAATCAAGAATATGTTTTTTATGAAACCTCATTTTTGATATCAAAATACATAATGATGACACAATTAATAGAATGAATAAGTTGAAAAAACATCTCCTTCAAGTATACTGAATATGCTTCGGGATTTATGGGAGTTGAGCACATAAAATGCATTAAACTCTTATACAGTAAAGGAAACATAAAAGAATGAATAAGAAAAGGTGTTTGAAATGAAATCATATATTGTAGTTGGAGCTGGAATTTTGGGAGCGTCTACTGCTTATCATCTTGCTAAGACGGGGGTTCATGTTACATTAATCGACCGTCAAGATTTAGGACAAGCTACCGATGCAGCGGCAGGAATTGTGTGTCCATGGCTTTCGCAACGCCGTAATAAAGCTTGGTACAAAATTGCAAAAGGTGGGGCGCGATATTATGCTTCTTTAATTCAGCAATTGGAAGAGGATGGCGAAACAGATACAGGTTATAACCGAGTAGGTGCTATTAGCTTACATACAGATGAGAAAAAATTAGATCAAATGGAGGAGCGAGCATATAAGCGACGTGAGGATGCTCCTGAAATTGGTGAAATCACTCGTCTATCACCAGAGGAAACAAAAAAATTATTCCCGCCGTTATCGGAGGGATATGGAGCTGTACATATAAGTGGTGCTGCTCGTGTAAATGGAAGAGCACTGCGTCAATCTCTTGAAAATGCTGCAAAAAAACATGGTGCTACTTTTATAAAAGGAGATGCCCTTTTAATTTATGAAAATAATCATGTTAAAGGTGTTCATGTAAATGGTGAAACATTAACGGCAGATCAAGTAATTATCACTGCAGGAGCGTGGGCAAATGAATTGTTAAAACCACTTGGTGTTAACTTTCTTGTGACTTTCCAAAAAGCACAGATTGTTCATTTACATATGCCAAACACGGATACTGAAAATTGGCCAGTTGTAATGCCGCCAAATGATCAGTACATTTTAACTTTTGAAGATGGCCGTATAGTTGTAGGAGCAACGCATGAAAATGATACTGGTCTTGATTATCGTGTTACAGCCGGTGGTTTACATGAAGTCTTTGATAAAGCATTGCTTGTGGCACCAGGGTTAGAAAATAGTACGATGCTGGAAACAAGAGTTGGTTTTAGACCATTTACACCAGGTTTTCTCCCAGTCATTGGTCCGTTACCTAATTTTAAAGGTATACTCGTTGCCAATGGTCTAGGCGCTTCTGGATTAACAGCAGGTCCATACTTAGGTTCTGAACTTGCGAAACTTGCTTTAGGACAGCCAATAGAATTAGATTTAAGTCATTATGATGTAGCTGGTGCAATTGAATAGTTATTACAAAAAAGATTAGGGGCAACTACCTAATCTTTTTTGTTTCTTTTTACATTGCCCGCAGTAAATTTTATATGTGCAGAGGGAATTTTGAGTGTTTTGGAGAAAAGCTATATGGATTGTAATTTTGAAATTTAGGAGATTAAGGAGTTTCCTTTGGTGGATCATGTTGAGATAAGAAGACCAACCATTGAAGATTATGAAGAGTTAAATCAATTGTTTCAAACAGTCATTATAGATACGTTTGCAAGAGAAGGTTTATCGGAGTTGACTGATGATATAGAAAATGAAATTGAAACTAAAAAGCAGTATTTGAAATGTGATTTTGATAGCAATGGGAAAAATCGATATTTTTTGATAGCTGTAGATAAACGTTGTAATAAAATTATCGGGGCCATCTAGCAAACTGATTCATGAGTGTACAGATGGCGCATTAAAAGACTTGCATGAGGTAGGTACTGTATTTGTACTTCCGAATTATCAAAAACGCGGCATAGGTAATTTACTTTTAAATGCAATTTCCCTTACTTTATTGGATAAGGGGATAAAAGAATTCTTTTTGGATAGCGGATATACTAACGCACAGAAAATATGGAAGAAAAAATTTGGAGAGCCTAACTTTGTGCGAAAGGATTATTGGGGCAAAGCGTATGATCATATGATTTGGAGAAAATACATAAATGATATATCTATAACATTTAGGATATAGCGAAAAACAGTATTTTTACGCAACACGAATAGCTTTTCTTACCTACATGTGCTATTATTTACCTTTATAATAAAAGAGGACGTGAAGTAACTTGATTAAAATTGATTTACCTGCAGTTGATGTTTCTATCACAGAAAGAAAACAAGTAATAAAAGGTGATGAGCCAAGAATCACTCCAATTCATGGATTCATTGATTTCCATCTGTTCCCAAGAGATAAAGGCGGCATTTTTATGTTTTATAACATTAATGACGAACTTCTTTTTGTTGGGAAAGCACGTAAAATAAGACAGCGTATTAAAAAGCATTTTGAAGACAATGTTTCACCAATTAAAGCACATCGTGATGAAGTATACCGCATTGATGTATGTATTGTAGAAGATCCAATGGAAAGAGAAATTTACGAAACATATATTATTAACGAGTTTCAAGCGAAGTACAATGTGGATAAGGTATTTTATAAATAAAATAAGAGCAATTTAAAACATGATCTTAGTACTATATTAAGGTCATGTTTTTTTATGTAATAAAAATATTGGCTTCTTCTTAATTATTCGACAAAATACAACAATCTGAGATCATGTTTTTTGTTATGATAAATAGGAAATTTATATATTATGTTTATCGGGGGATAAAAGAGATGTTGAAAAAATTTACTACATGTATTTTAGGTGGCGCTTTAGTATTCAATTTATCTGGTTGCGGAAGTACATCTGACAAAACTTCTTCAGAATCTAAAGAAACTACTTCTAAACAAGAAGAAAAGAAAGTGCAAACAACTGAAGAGACGAAAACGAAAGAGAATACAAAGCCGAAAAATACAGAGCAAACAAAAGAGAAATCAAAAATAAAAGAAAAAGAGTATACTTTAAACAAGAATTTTCATACACCTAAATTTGATGTAACTGTAAAAAGAGTTGTAGAAAGAGATAAGGTTGGTAAAGAAAGTATAGGGATCCAAGAACCTGAAAATGGACATGTCTTTATTGTTTTAGAAACGGAAGGAAAAAACATCACAAACGAACCGATGAAATTAGCCGTTTTACCATCAGTTGATTTAGTGGATGAAAATGATAATGCTTACCAAAGTGATGTGTGGGCAACTAGTAGTTATGAGGTTGAAAAAGGCGAGACCTCTACTATTACTAAGGAATTAAAACCTGGGGATGTCAAGAGAGAAAATAAAGTTTATGTGATTAATAAAGAAAAATTTGATACAGGAAAATGGTATGTACTTGTGAATCATGAGTATAAAGAACAAATTAAATAGTGTTTATATGTTTAGAGGAGATGTCTCCTCTTTTTTTGTTGTCTAAAAAATCTTTTAAACTTTGAATTCCTAGCTCTTTCCTTCATAACAACTAAAAACAAACATATACTGGTACAAGCAAACAAGAAAGGAGATCATCATGAACTGGTTAGAAGCTTTTATATTAGGAATTATCCAAGGGCTAACCGAATTTTTACCTATAAGCAGCACGGGTCATTTGTATTTAGGAAGACATTTATTTAACTTAGATGAAGCAGGTCTTTTCTTGGACACGATGCTTCATATCGGTACCCTGCTAGCAGTGTTTATTTATTATAAAAAAGAGTTTATTTATTTAATTAAAAATCCATTTTCAAAGCTTACGTTTTTACTCATTGTTGGAACAATCCCCGCTGTTATAATCGGTCTATTATTTAAAGATTTCTTTGAAGAGATTTCAAAGACAGGTGTCACAATCGGATGGGAGTTTTTAGTGACCGGTTTGTTTTTATATATGGCAGAGAAACAAAAAAATGGACGTAAAAAAATGGATGACATTACATATCAAGATGCTTTCATTATTGGTTCGTTTCAAGCGTTTGCTATTTTTCCAGCAATCTCTCGTTCTGGTATGACAATTGTCGCTGCACTTTGGAGAAAATTAGACCGTGAAACAGCGGCTTATTTTTCATTTTTGTTATCTACACCTGCTATCGTTGGAGCTATCATTTTACAATCTGTAGACGTGTTCCAAGGGAAAGCTGAAACGATTTCAAACACATCGTTAATCGTTGGTACTTTATCTGCAGCATTTTTCGGATATATTGCAGTATCTTGGATGATCCAATACTTAAAACAGCATTCTCTTAAAGTATTCGCGTATTATGTATGGGCTTTAGGTGCTTTAATTTTAACTTTGCAATTCACTGGCGTATTTTAAGTTAGGTCTTGCTTGATGGAACATTATTAGTATTTTTATCGGAATTGCATGCGAATTATTTGCTCACGCAGTACTTGTAATGAAAGGAAAAGATGAATACATGTTGATAAAAAAATCCTGTTGTGCAATGTTATAGCAGGATTTTTCATTTTATGATTCTATTAATACGTCAGAGGAATACAAAAGAAAATGAAAAATTATATTTTAGCGTCATTTTTGGGAGGTAAAAAATGTTAGAGAAAGCAATCGTTATTGGTGGAAGTATGGCTGGAAAACTAGCAGCAAAAGCTCTATCAGATTTTTTTCAAGAAGTAATTATTTTAGAAGTAGGCGAAGAGTGGAATGAAAAAAGCCCTCGAAAAAGAGTACCTCAAAGTCACCATCCTCATGTGTTATTAAAAGGTGGTGAATTAGCAATTGAGAAATTATTCCCTGCAATTATGACCCAATTAAAAGAAGATGGGGGTATCGTAAATAATTTTACTGGAGATTTGAGATGGCATCATTTTGGTTTATGGAAACAACCATTTATTGGAGAATTGAATGCAGTTCAACAGAGTCGCCCTATGCTTGAGTGGCATATACAAAAAAGAATGAGTCAAGTAAATAATATTACAACGAAATATGAAACAATGGTGGAACAATTGTTAATTGATACGCACCGTAACAAAATCTCTGGTGTGAAAACAAAGTGTTTAAAAACAGGAATGAAAAAAGATCTTCACGCAGACCTAGTTGTTGATACGAGCGGATTTGGTTCGAAAAATATAGAGTGGTTAAAAACACATGGCATAGAAGTAAAAGAAGAAAAAGTATGGATTCAATTGTTTTACGCAACTAGGGTATTCCGTCTAAAACAGAATGAATGTCCTGATTGGTGTAATTTACTTATTTCTCCTAGTTTTCCCGAAAATCCTTATGGCGCCTTTATTCAAACGATTGAAGACGATCGATATTTTGTAACTTTTAGCGGATACGCCCATGAGAATACACCAAAAACAGATGAAGAGTTCCTTGCATTTGCTCATAAGTTACCTGCACCAGATGTCATGCATTTTCTTGAACAAGCAGAACCGATTACAGATATAAAAATACATAAAATTCCATACCAAGTACGTCGTCGATTCGATTTAGTTAAAAATATGCCAGAAGGGTTCTTAGTAATGGGAGATGCTCATTGTCGTTTTGATCCGGTTTTTGGACAAGGAATGTCTGTTGCTGCTATGGAAGCTGAAAAATTACAAATGTGTTTAAAGAAGGGGAAAGCGTTAGAGAAAGAGTTTACTCGATACTTTTATAAGCGAATTTCAAAAATTATTGCAACGCCGTGGGAAATGGTTACTACAGAAGCATTCCGTCATCCTAAGATAAAAGGAAAGAAGTCTTTTATACAACCATTTCAACAATGGTATACGAAGAAAATATACCAGCTTTCTGCGAATAATCCAGACATTTATATTCGTTTAGTCAAGGTAATGAATCTTATGCATAGTCCTCTACATCTTTTTCACCCTAAGGTATGGTTTGCTATTCTTACAACTCGACAAAAATAAAGAAGGTTAATGCTATTACTTTATAGTAGGGAATTAACTACTAAATGACGAATTTATAATAGTTAATTGAATAAAAAAGGAATGAATTATGAATGGAAATATACATAGAAAAATTAAAGGAACAAGATGCAGAAGAATTGTTTGCTTTTGAGTGTGATAATAGAGCCTTTTTTGAAAAGATGGTACCAAGTCGTGGAGAGGACTACTATGTTTATGAAACATTTCAGCACAAACATGATGAATTGTTAAAAGAACAAAAAGAGGGCATTTCCTACTTTTATCTCATCAGGAATATAGAAAAAACAATTGTAGGTCGAATAAATTTAGTAGATATAGAGAAAGATAGACGGTTAGGATATCTTGGTTATCGTGTAGGAAAAAATTTTGTTGGAAAAGGAATCGCAACTAAGGCCGTCCAATTACTCCTAAATCAAGCAGCAAACAATCAAGTTACTGAAATTCATGCAAAGACAACAAATAATAACAATGCCTCACAAATCGTATTAGAAAAAAGTGGATTTTCATGTGCTACAATTGATAAAAAGGTTATAGAGTTACATGGTCAAAAGGTTCATTTCATTCATTACGTTTGGAAACATACTAAAATATGATAAAAGAAATTTTAAAACAAAAGGGGAACAATGCAATGAAGGACTTACGTTATCCAATTGGGAAGTTTGCTTATGAAGGAGATATTACGGAAGAAATGGTAGAGAAGTGGATTCAAGAAATTGAAGATCTCCCTAAAGAATTAACAACAGCAATTAAAGATTTAGATCAAGATCAGTTAGATACACCGTATCGAAAGGGTGGGTGGACAGTACGGCAAGTTGTTCATCATGTGGTTGATAGTCATATGAATAGCTATATTCGTTTTAAGTTAGCTCTTACAGAAAATAACCCAACAATTAAGCCATATATGGAAGAGAAATGGGCAGAACTCCCTGATTCAAAATTACCTGTAGATGTTTCTCTTGTATTATTAGATTCCTTACATAAAAGATGGGTAAATTTATTAAATTCTTTAGAACAGGAAGATCTTGAAAAAACTTTTAATCATCCAGAATCAGGTGAAACAAAACTAGAGGTCGCAATTGGATTATATGCATGGCATGGGCGTCATCACACGGCACATATTACTTCTTTACGGGAAAGATCAGGGTGGTAAGTGCTATGGAAGTCATATTAGAAAGAGCAATAGAGTTTGATGCGGAATCTATTTTTAATATTCAAGTACGAGCATTTAAGCCGTTATTAGAGAAATATAAGGACTATAAAACGAATCCTGCTAATGAAACGATTGATAAAGTAATCGCAAGAATAAATCGTCCTAATGGTGGATTTTATAAAATATTAGTTAATCATACTTTTGTGGGAGCTATTTGTGTATTTTGGAAAGAGAAGACGACACAGTTTTGGATTAGTCCTATGTTTATTCTGCCTAATTATCAAGGAAAAGGGATCGCTCAGAAAACACTCACTTTAATAGAGAAGATGTTTCCACAAGCAACGAGTTGGGAATTAGCTACAATCTTAGAAGAAGAACGTAATTGTTATCTATATGAAAAAACGGGTTACATTCAGGCGGGGTTAAGAAAGAAGTTGAATGATAATACAACGCTTGTTTATTATAAAAAAGTATTATAATGATAATCTATAAGGGATAGATAAAACAGAGTAAATCTGTAATATCTATCCCTTTGTTTTGGTTCTATATAATACAATGATATGAAATGTTTTTTTGTATTTTTAAAATAAATTTATGCATGTTGTTCCAAAAAATACGGGGTTAATACTTTTGTTTCCGTATAAATATGCGAATTAGTTATTTCGTTGTGTATTTTACTAATGCTTTTTGAACGCTTAAAATACTATCGTCACCTTTAAATTCTTTTGTAATTGGTTCATGCATACTAGATACCCAAATTTTAAGTTCTGCATCTAAATCAAAATGTCCTGCTGTTTCGATGCTAAATTGTGTAATACTTTTATAGGGAATAGAATGATATTCTGTTTTCTTACCAGTTACCCCTTGTTTATCTACTAATATCATTCTGCGATTTGTAAACACAATTAAATCTCGAATCAATTTATATGCATATTCAACTTGTTCATCATCAAGCATAATCTTTTGTAAATCACGCTCTACATTTTCTGTACTCGTATCAGATGCATTTCCTAAAATACCGCTAAATAAACCCATTTGAAATTCCTCCTTTATGATCTTTGGAATGAGTTTCTTTTATTGTATCACGTTATATACTAATAGATTCTTACAATGCAGCAAGAGTTTTTTTAAATGAATGCAACGAATTTATTAATACTTCATCATAATATCTTGTGCTAAAATATAAGTGTTTATAAAATTAAGAAACAAATGCAGAGGGAGTATACATGAAAAATATTGGTTTAGTATTAGAAGGCGGAGGTATGAAAGGGTTATATACAGCTGGTGTACTCGAGTACTTTATGGAAAATGATTTATTTTTCCCATATGTAGTTGGAGTATCAGCAGGAGCGTGTATGGGGGCAACTTATTTATCTCGTCAAAAGGGAAGAAATAAAAAAGTAAATACGGAGTTAGTGTCTGATCATCGTTATATATCTTATCGGAATTTTATACGAAAACGAGAATTGTTTGGGATGGATTTTCTTTTTGATGAAGTGCCTACTAAAATCGTGCCGTTTGATTTTCAAACTTTTTTACATACAAATGAGCAGTTTGTAATTGGAACAACGGATTGTGAGACAGGACAAGCTGTTTATTATAATAAGCAAGAGCACGGGAATGATATATTAAAAATTATTCGTGCATCAAGTTCAGTACCATTTATTGCTCCAGCTGTGGACTATGATGGTAAAAAACTTTTGGACGGGGGAATTATTGATCCTATTCCTGTTCGAAAAGCACAAAAGGACGGTTATCAAAAGAATGTTGTTATTATGACTAAGCCAGAAGGATATGAAAAAAAGCGTAATAAATTTTCTGTGATGGCTAAATATGTATACAGACAATATCCGAAAATCTCTGAGCTTTTAGTAGAACATTATCGGTTTTATAATGAAACTGTTTCCTATATGTCTTCAAATCCACAAAAAGAGAATTTCTTTGTCATTCAACCAAGTGTACAACTTCCTGTTAGCGGAATTGAAAGGGATAAAGAAAAGCTTGTTAATTTATATAATCTTGGATATCAGGATGCTAAGAATCAGTATGAACAGTTATTAGAATGGATTGAGAGATGAACACGATTGGTGAATAAGAATGGAAACACACAGACTATATCGTTTGTGTGTTTTTTTGTTCATAAAATATACAACATTAGTACGTTGTTTATATAGGGATTTATTCATAGAAAAAGAAGTACTAATATAATGTGATGAAAGAGGGAAGAGGAATGAAATCAATACTAAGCCCTAAGATGGCAGAACTTACAGATCAATTAAGTAATGGAGATACACAAGCTTTTTATACGTTTTTAGATAAACTCAAAGTAAATGAGACGCCACTTATAGAAATTTGTCCAATGAATAGTCAGTATCATCTTATTACTTACATATGGTTGGGACCTTAATTCTAATCAACTAGAACGACTTTTAGACACAAATTTATGGTTCAAAACATTTAGAACGAACGAAACGTTTATTTCTACCTAATTGGGTAGCGCGTAGTGAACAGTATCAGTTAGATCCATTTAACAGTAATAGATTTGGAAAAGGAACGGATCGAGCAGCTGTTTTAGAAATGGGAATGGAAATGCAATATGATAAAAGATTTCCTAAAAATTATACTCCTCAGGGAAAAGTTGAGACATATTCTTTTTACAGCTCCGTTTTAAGGAATACACGAAAGCTACATATTTACACACCTCATAATTATTCTCTTACATCAAGCCTTCAAGATCTTATCATCACATTCGATGGAGACTCATTTATGCAAAATCTTTGAGCACCAGCAATACTCGATCATTTCATTCATAAACAAGAAATACCTTCGTGTATTGTTGTTGGAATTGAGCAAGTAGATCGATTGAATGAGCTTACTTATAACGACAAGATGAATGCATTTTTAATAGAAGAGCTACTTCCTTGGATTCAAACAAAATATCGTGTATATAAAGATCCGGCACATGCAACAATTGCTGGTCTAAGTCTCGGGGGCCTGGCAGCGTTTTATGCAGCGCTTCAGAATCCTCATATTTTCGGAAATGTACTGTCATTGTCAGGTTCTGTACATTGGAAAAAGGATGGTCACGAAGAAGAAATTCCTTGGATGGAGAAACAATTTTTATCAATTAGTAATACGCTGAGCTACGTATGTATATGGTAGCTGGAACTCTTGAGAACGAACCGCTTTTAAAAGCTAATAGAAGCCTTTCTAAGACACTTAGAGAAAAAGAATACCAAATTATCTATAGTGAGTTTCAAGGCGGTCATGACGAAATCTGGTAGCGAGAGCAACTTGCTGAGGGGATATTAGCGTTAAAACATTCAAGGACGTTATCTTAAAAAGAAGGGAAGAGGAAAAATATGAATCAAAAGGATATAGATAAAGCGTTAAAAAAACAAGAGATTTTAGTAAAAGATGAGAAGGTTTGGTCTTACACGTACGAGGATCATATTAGTTCTATCATTAAGTGTGCAGAAAAATCAGGGACTTTTGATGATTTACCTGGCAAGGGAAAACCACTTAATCTTGATAAAAATCTTTCTTATAATCCTGAAAAGCAACTCTATAAAACATTAAAAGATAACCACGTTTTACCTAGATGGATTGAGCTTTCGAAGGAAATTGATCACTTAAAAGAAAAACTGAAAAAAATTACAGATGCTGAAGAAGCAGCAAAACTAGTTCGGATTATTAATAAAAAGATTTTAGAACATAACTTAATTTGTCCCACAAGTGCACAAAAAATGAGAGTGAAAAAGGATTTTTAGTGTTTTTCTATAAGCCTATCACTTGTTCTATAGTTGAGGTAGGCTTATTTCATTTATTATGTACGGGAGAAATGGAGAATAACAAATACATATCATTTACAAATACCTAAGTAGTTAGAACAGTATAGGGGGATTTTAGAAGAAAGTGCAAAACCTTATATTAAAGTTACAGGAGAAATCAGTGAAACAACTCTATTTGAAAGTAAATTTGGCGGTTATCCGTATTTACCTATTCTCACATTGATCTTGTTGGAGCAGACTTTGATCATCCAACAAAACAAAAAGATTTTCGTATTATTTATCATGCTGAAATCACTCAAGATAAAAATCAAATTATAACAGATTTTAGTTATTTAAACGCTCTTGATTTAGAGTATTTTGTTGTACCAGAAGCAGCAAAATTAACATTTGAAGCAGGTTATCAGCCTGTAACAATAGGAGATTATCGATTTGGAGCATTTTCCAAAGATAGGATTAATTTAGAAGAAGTCGTTGACATTGAAGATGAAATAGAGTTAGCCGAACTCTATGAAGAGCATTTTGAGGGCCAAGGACATAAAATCGGTGGCTATCCGTTCTTTACACAAACATATCCACGAGAATGGGAAAAAATATATCGAGAACATAACATTTTGATACAGATGATTCTCTAGGGATTATGTGGGGAGACTGTGGAGTTGCGAATTTCTTTATTCGGAAAGAAGATCTCTTAAACTTAGATTTTTCGAATGTGCTGTATAATTGGGATTGTTGCTAATGTCTAAAAATCTCTTTTGATGTATTAAGTGAATATATCACCTTAATATAGGTGGAAAATAGGGAAGACGCGCTATATTTATCAATACAATGTACATTTGCAATGTAGCATGAATGCTGAACCATTAAAAATGCAAAAAATAATTATAAAACATAAAAAGTCTCCCTAAAAAAATAGGGGAATTTTTTTACAAGTAATCATAGATTATGTTAACTAAGATTAAGAATCAAAGTAAACAAATAAGTAGGTTAAGTAAATTGTATAGAAAAACCTAAATTTAACCATATTTAATAAACGGGATATAAATATGAAAAGCTGTAGAAGTACTGGATAAAAACTTACATGTACGAATTTTAAATAGTTTTAATAACAAAATGAAAATTATTTAATTGATCGTGTCGTAATTTTATGGCCACCTGTAACATGTATAATTCAACAGGTTTTCAACTTAAAGATTGCTGTGAGAAATTTCATCGTAAATTAGCAATGAAAACTGAGGAATTTTAAAAGAAAAATATTTAAAGCGAATTTCATTAAAAATCTTCGTTTCATCTCAAATTGTATAGTTTACTTGCATTTAGAGATACAGAAACACTTCTTTTCTATAACTACCTATAATATATATTATGTCTACTAGAAAAAAGTAATAAACTTATTTATAATTGTCGTCTTTCCCTCTTCGCTATCTAAATTTTTATTTTCAATCACCGTTAGTTTCGCATACTTCAATTACTTTTTGAGTAAGCAGATATAATGTATAGATAAAAAATCAGTACGTACGCTAAATAATTAGTCGTGCATACGTACTAATCGAGTTTGTTTTAGTAAGTTCACAAGAACTATTTCTTTAATTGAAAAACTCCATGTTTTCGTTTTAAAAATAATTCTTTGTCTGTGTAAATCCATTCCGAAAATTTTTTAATGGTGTTTTTACCACTTAAATATATACGATATTGTTTTTCTTTATTAATGAACTTGGGTTGATAGTTGTATTCCATAAGAACTTGTTTTAAAGAATTCATAAAGTGATATGAACCACCAACAAAACTTACGAAATGTCTTTGAGGATTTACGTGGCCATCTCCATCAAAATACCCTCTAACGAAATGATGCAAGTATTCTTTTGGGACAAATGGGAATTGTACATCGTATGATTTACAAGGCATGATTCCATGTAAGTCCATGAGATCATTTTTCATGATTTTGCTATTTAAATTTAACATATAAACGCCAGTATTCTTGTTTTGGTATAATGGCTGATTTGAATTAAGTTCTATTTTTATATCTTCTAAAATTCCCGATTTTTTTTGAGAAATGCTTACAGTTTGATTATCTTTCGTAATGACACCATCTGCAATGAAAAAGCCTAAAATATATGCCATATTATTAGACCAATGTTTAAAGTAATCTTCATTTAAATTGTATTTTCGTTTCCAACTCCCTCTTGCTCTTCTTTCGACATTGTTATCCGCTAGAACCATACGAACATATCTTGCGGAAACATTAGCTAATTTTGCAATACTTGATGTGCTCTCTCCTTTCAATAGATATAAATTAGGTGTGCATCTTCTTCTATATCATATAAAAGAACTGATGTTCTGTCTATTTAAGCTATTGAAATTGGAGTAACATTTTTATTCACTGTAGATCTTCATACCCTCCCTTTTTTCTGCTGCTAACTGCTCTATTTTTGTAGCAACTATATAGCATATTTCCTCGAGTTCTCTTCTGAGAATTATTTTTAGACTACTTAATTTATAGAATTTTTAAATTAAACAGAAATATCTCCCTTTTCTTCTTGATTTGTATAAAGTACATCCTTTAGTATAGATGTATAAATCTAATTGCATCTATTTTGTTTACATGAATCATAGATGATTAGATTTATGTGATAAGGTTTATAAAAATTTAGGAGGGGTATGTGTGTTTTCGAAATGGAAAAAAGGATTAGTAACTACTTTATTTGCACTAACAACATTTTCGACTGTAGCATCTGCTGAAGAATTACCTGCGGATCAACAAAAATGGCAGAAATGGGTTGGTGAACATGCAGTCAAATTACAGGAACCGACTGCTAGTACCACTGAGGATTTGTCATTTTTAAAACAAAATTTACAAGACAAACGTATTGTCTTATTAGGTGAATCTACTCATGGTTCAACCGAAATGAATCAATCTAAGGTTCGGATGATTAAGTATTTGCATGAAGAAATGGGTTATGATGTGATTGCATTTGAATCAGGATTTGCAGAAGCGAATGCTGTGTATCAAAATATAGATGATTTAACAGCTGAACAAGCTATGAAGAAAGCTATTTCTGGAGTATGGCATACAGAAGATTTGGAAGAATTATTTCAATACATAAAAGAACAAAAAGAAAAAGGAACGCCCCTTATTTTAACGGGATTCGATATACAAATACCGTGGAATGCCTCTACTGCTACATTTACAACAACTGCAAATGAATGGATTAGTAAATTGAATCCTGAAATAGGGAAACTTCTCGTAGAAGCGGAAGAAGAAATAGTGAAATACCGTTCTGTTTCTTCTTATGAAGAATTCCAAACGATGCAGTCTTCTCTTTTGCTTAAATATGAAAAAGTAAAAGAATTCATTCAACAGCATTCAAATGATTTAAAACAAGTAGCGCCTAAAGCATCCTATGATGTAAAACTTCTAGAAAAATCAGTCAGTATTCGAATTGATACGCTGAAAACGCATATTCCAAATGAAGTAAAACCTAGATTTGGAATCCCCTTTGATTACGCTAACTATAATAATTACTCGTTATACTCACGTGATCAAAAAATGGCGCAAAATTTAGCGTGGCTTAGTGAGATGCAATTTAAAGGTAAAAAAACAATAGTTTGGGGGCATAATTATCATATTCGAAATCAAAATTCTAAAATGATTCAAGATTGGACTGAAACCTACAAATATGGATTCGTAGGACCAAATATGATAGATTATCTGCCAAAACGTATAAAAGACCAAATGTATACTATTGGTTTGTTTGCATATAGCGGAAGTAGCCTAGACTCTATAGATAATAAAACTATTATCTATGTAAAGGAAAAACATGAAGCCAATAGTATTGAGCAAATTTTAAAAGCTGCACATCATCCGCAAGTATTTGTAAATTTAAAAGGTGAGGAAAATCGTCCTGAAACTTCTTGGATGTATACGCCGATTATAGGACAGTATTGGGGAGCAACAGATGAAATTATGATACCTAATCAACAATATGATGGTATTCTCTGGTTAGAGCATATCACGCCTTCTCAGATTAAATAAAACGAAAAGCGCCCCAATGAAATATATGGTGCGCTTTTTATGTATATAGTTCCCTAAGAGGTATATTTTTCTTTAACCAATCTTCTTTATAAAAGATATACACTTTTTATTTTATCTAAAACTTAGTTTGTGAAATTATTAGATTAAATGTATTTCTGCTGAAGACGAACAGGGAAAAACACCTTATATAGGTGTCTAAGAATCTTATGTATCATACAAATCAGATGGGATTATTCCTTTTTCTCCTCATTTGTATTCCCGTAAGCAAATACCTCAAAAACGAATTCACATAGACCAACAACTACTTCCCCAATTACTTCGTGCATTTTCCCACACTCCTCTTTTTGTAAATCAATCTTAAGTATATAAGCAGGATGTTTTTAAGTGCTATTGGAGAAGGTGACATGAACATTACAAATTTGTAATGTTTCGTTTCATTTCATTCTATTGCTTATTAATCCTCTTTCGAATTAAAGTGACGTGTACTATATATTGTTTATACGCGAGTTGTCTAACCTGTTAAATTCTTTGCAGTCATATTCTACTAATGTATTATTTATAATGACACATTTGTGTTCTAATACATGAGGTTCATTGAGCATTTTAGGGAGAAAGTGAGGTATCATCTCCCCTACCCCATAATTGTAATCACTAAGTATCCATGACACGTCTTTCCAGTCTAAAATTCCTTCGGTTGTCTTTTTAGGAGTTTCGTAGTAAAAATTATTAGACACATCTACTACATACGCATACATGCCACCTGAATATGTATGATCTGCTTCCCATATTATGATTCCTTTGAACTGAATTTGATTGCTTTTAACATCAATATCTGTTTCTTCCTTTATTTCACGAATTGCGCTTTCTAATGGAGTTTCTCCGTTTTCTATTTTCCCGCCTACTCCGTTCCATAATCCTTTAACAGGATCGTATTCCCTGTTTAACATGAGTATCTCTTCATTTCTTCTAATAAAGCATAGAGTGTGCTTGTACAAGTTTTCTCAGCTCCTTTATAAAACGAATTTTTCTTTCGTACTCCATATAATTTTATTCAATTATGGTTTCATTCTCATTTTTTACATTTATATATACGCGTAATATGAGAAAGAATGATCTACAGTAGCAAAGTTAGTCTATAAACGGAAAATGGTATATTGGCTCAATTGTTACTTTTAAAACAAATACCACTCGAAGGATTTTTTTGTTTGTATGTTCGTTTCATTTGTTTTCTGGAAATAGCTTATTGAACAATGAGTAAGGAACCGTTTTTTTAATTAACAATTCGTAAACTTCAGCACCAACATCATGTAGAGTTACATAGGCAAAGAAATCTTCTGTTGTATCCAACAACGAAAATGTGTTTTTAAGTCTATTCATTACATTGATTCCTATTAAAACTAGCTGCTCTTCAAAAAACGATTTATGAAATGCTATCCTTCTTTTAACATCAAGTATTGGATGCTCCGTATTTATACAATAGTATGCGTTTGTGATTTCTTCTAATTGTGGAGTGATTAATGTATCATTGAAAAAGGTAAACGGAAATGATGAATCATGGTACCGAATTCCATATAAGCTATTAAGCTCTTCTTCTGATTCATCAGAATACCATTTATCAACTATCTTTCGGTGTGCCTGTTCTGTATTTATTGATATACCGCAATAGCCTCCCTCAGTATCAACGTACAATGCGAGTACAAATACACCTTTATTATTTTCCGAATGAGAAAATTTTTCTATCACATTAGAACATGCCTCAAAAAATAAATCTTCAACATACTTAAAATCAGCTAAAAATATATCTTTTTCCTTCGATATATCTTCAAAATATTCGATGGTTTTATCAGGAGTATAAACAACAAAACCTTTTTGATTTGACTTCCAATCTTCGTTAATTACTTGCTTAAGAAATGTATTATAATCCATGGTTTTACCCCTTTTTTCATTTGCCTTTTATGTATTATTTTCTTGTAATAACGACAAGAAAATATCTAAGCTGCTTCTAATTGTGATGTTCGTTATCATCTGATTATGTAAAGCAACCATTACTTATATAATCGTATAGTCATCAAAATATTGATCGATACTTTGTAGTTTTTCTACTTTAAAATTTATAATAGCAAAAAAACCCTCTTCTAGATGTAACTTTTCATCTAATGTAATAATGTTTCCGTCTTTGTCAATCAATATAAATGAATAAACACCCTCAATAGTAGCTGTTACTTTTCCTGGCGCTTTTTTATCTAACCATATAGACAATCCCGCAAACAAAGAAGCAGTAACAAATACTTTGTTGTCAATTAATTCGATTTTCATATAGTCTGGACTGCCAATATCAAATAGATCAATGTAATTACATTTCGAATTACCGTATGCTTTTGTAAAATAATCAATAAAACTACTAATAAAAAACTCTTTGTTATTCAAACTTTCTAGTATTTCTCCGCTTTCATTCAGAATAAGGTCCTCAAGTTTTTCGCTTTTAAATATTTCGTTATATACTTGCATAGTTATCCATCCTCCCCCTCTATTTTTTCTGTACATAATGATTAAAAGGTTATACTTTCAGTAATATTTTGAATCGATTACTCTAATAGATTTTCAGTGGGATATTCTTGGTTATCAAGTATCGTTCCTCCCATATCTGTTTCATCTTAAAATATTTGCTTTATTACTTGTATAATTGTCCCATTAAAAATATATGGTACAGTTACTTTTCTTTGCAATAGATCTTTTAAATGTTTGGGAAGTCGTAAATATGTTTCTACAGTTTGTAACTCCATCCATGTAATTTTCTCGATTTCTTCAGGCCTTGATATATGTATTTCTCCACCTGTAATTTTTCCTACAAAGTTAATAAACATAGCATGGTGCCCTTTTCCTTCAAAGAATGCCTCGCTTATTGAGAAAACTGCCTCTACCTCTATATCTAATCCTGTCTCTTCTTTTACTTCCCGAATGGCTGCTTCTGCTAATGTTTCACCAACTTCAACTGCACCGCCTGGTAAAGTGAAATAAGAACCATTTTTCCCTATATTTTTAACCATCAATGCTTTTTCTCGAAACATATCATAAAGTAGTGCGTATGTTACAGTTACTTTTTTTCATATGAACCTCCTTAATAAATTCCTAATATACAGTTCTATATAAAGCGTTGTATCCCCTTGCTAGTAAATTTAAAATGTAATTATATGGAATGTTAAGGGTGTCATTTATTTTTATTTATTAGTAGAAAAAATGATTGTAGATGGATGAAATAAAACCTCATAAGAAGAAAAGACATAAGCGGAGAACGTTTAGGGAATATTTAATTCAATGTAGGGTTAACATCAAAAAATTCTTTAAAGTATTATATATTTTAAGTCTATTAGGTGCATTTGTGGGATTTGGTTGTTACATAGTGGAATCAATATCGCATAGGGAATTTACAGTGTACCTTACTTCGGCTTTTATCATTTGCTTTGTGTTGTTCTATATTTTAAGGCATATTATCAGCAAAGTTAAGGACTGGAATTTTTCAAATGCAGATGCAAATTTTGATGGAGATATTGGAGGGTGTTTAATAACTCTTATTTTATTTCTATCATTTTTGTTATTATTTGGTGTAACGTACTATAGTTTAAACTACATTATTTATGAAATAACTGGAAATAAAAAATAATTCCTTCTCAAAAGAGCCCTAATATTCAATTAGGGCCCTTTTCTATACAGAACACAAACAAAATTTCAAGCTACTTTTCGATATAGCTTTTGTGTTTCTTTCTTTTTCTCTTTGCTCGGTGGTCGAATGAAAATAGCAATAATAAAGGAAACAATACATAGTATACCGATTGTATTGAAAGTTGGCTGGAATCCACCTAATAGCGCTCCAATAAATGAACCTGCAAGTGCCCCAAAGCCAAACCCTTGATATACGATTCCGTAATTTGTACTATGATTTTTTAAACCGAAGAAATCACCCACGATTGCTGGGAATATGGTAATATTGCCTCCGAAACAAAATGCAACACTTGCAACACAAGTAAAATAAATAGCGTAGTTTACATTCATAAAACTGAGTGTGAAAACAGATAAGCCAATTATAATAAAAGTTGCTGAAACAATTTTCAATCGACCTATTTTATCTGATAATGTCCCAAGAACAATTCGGCCAACGGTATTGAAAATTGCGATCATGGCAACAGCGTTAGCTGCAGTGGCAGCACTAAGTCCTACAAGTTGAACTCCAATATCTTTTACCATACCAATTAAATATAAGCCACTCATACATGATGTAAATAGCATAAAAAACAATAAATACACTTGTTTTGTACGTAACATTTCTCTGGTTGAATAATCCCTACTTGCAGTTTCAGATACTGTTTCATTCGTAGCGGCTTCACGTAAGAAGAAAGATCCCGCAAGCACTAAAACCAAAACACTTATACCCCAATATAAAAAAGTGTCCGATACACCAACTGTATTAATTAACCTTCCATTCACGTATTTAAAAATTAAGCTTCCCATTCCATATGCTGAGACTGATATACCAGCAATCAAACCTTTTCGATTTGGAAACCACTTAATTAAATTTGATAATGATGTGATATAGGCTGTACCATCTGCATACCCTACCACGACACCAGCTAGTAAATAAAGTAATGGTAATGAGGAAACTTGTGAGCTAAGTATTAATCCAATCCCAAGAACAATTCCTGCGGTTGCAATAAGTTTACGAAGCCCTAACTTTTGTTGTAATCTACCTGCAAATAAAGTTGAAAATGATAAAGAAAAGCTCGTAATTGAGAAAGTTATCGCCACAGCATTAAGTTCCCAGCCAAATTTACTTACTAAAGGTTGATTAAACAAACTCCATGTATAAATCGTTCCAAGACCAATTTGCACAATAATTGTGCCTAGGACAATTAGCCATGGATTTACAGATGCTTGTTTCATTCGAACTGTCCCTCTCTTAACATGACATGATTTATCACAATTTAGTATGTCCAGGGTGAAATACAAGATACGAATTTAAAAATGAAAATTAAATTTGTATCTTGTATAAAATCAACAAAAAGACGCTTCGTTAAGAAACGTCTTTTTGTCGATTAGATTATATACGGGTTTATTGTAAAAAAGCTGTGTTAAGATAAGACATTTTCAAATGCTTATATACATATAGTACCAAATGATATCTTTATTTTTATGGGGCTTAAGATGTATTTTTCTTTCATAAAAAAGTCTTATAAAAAGCAAAAATTAATATTCGATTTCCTCATAATCTTTTGGTTGTGGAACAGTTTGCATATTTGCTGCATCTTTTGGATCGCTATATATAGCATTTTGCTCAATGCTCGTATCTTTAATGTTTTGTTTTTTACTTGTATTCGTTTCTTTTTTCATAAGGGTTCACTCCTTTTCTTTATAAAAGTAGTTATACCCTAATTCAAATGTTTTTACTGGTATGTAAAATGTGATTTCGCAAATGCATCAGCGACTAAATTGCTAAATCCTCGTAAATAATACAGATAGTTGTCTCCTCCATAGTTATATCTTTTGTTATACATTTTAGCAACGACTACATTATACTTGGGAATAACTAAAATGGTAGGTCCTGTAACGCCTAATATTTGATATGAGCCTTTAGGTACCCTTTCACCAAGTTCGCTTTGTAAAGCTGGTGTGTTTTGAACGAACCAAAAGCATCCGTTTTGTGGTAAGTCCATGTTTTCGTATTTTGGACTTTGAAGACTTGTTGCAATTTTAATGACCTCTTTCGGTACAATTTGTTTTCCGTTTATATACCCTTCATTTAAATGCAAATTCCCCCAATAGGCGAATTCTCTGACGGAAACAAAAAGATTTTTTTCTGTTCCATCATCTGACATCCCGGTACTACAAATTGCTTCTTCATGGGGATTCACTATTACCTTTACCAAATTCTCATCATGCTTTTTTCTCCATCCGGTTTCTTTAAAACCTGCAGGTATAAAGATGCGTTCTTTTAATAGTACAGGGAAGCTTTTATTGTATAGCTGATAAATAAGGTGCGTCATCATACGTACGTTAATATCCCTATATGCCCACCCTTGTCCAGGTTCAAATTCTCGATAAATCGTTCCGTCTGTGTTTTCATTTAAACCATGTGAATGTGTTACTAAATGTCTTAAGGTTGTCTTACCAAGCAAATTTTCATCATAATCTTTAAAATAATTTGCTGCATAATCATCAAGATTCTTTATCTTTCCTTCATATAGTGCATAAGCAATTGCTAAGCCTAAGTAACTCTTTCTAGCGGAAGCAACATTAAATTGTGAAGACGCTGTTATAGGGGCACTGTTTTCAGTATTAGAATGTTTTCCACTATAATGTTCAAGTACCACTTGATTATCTTTCATAATACAAAGTGCTGCTGCAGAACTGTAATTCCGTTCTTTTATATCCTCTACCCATGAAACTAATTTTTGATATGTATCCAATGTATGATTCACCTCTATATGAACTCTATATCAAATATTAAATTCGTTGGAAACAGAAACTATCCTTTAATTTATCTATTCTATAAAATGAAAGAAAAGTGCTTTTGCAATTCAATCATGTATATGCACTTTTCTTTCATACAAAACTTTACCTATGTTTCAAACTTAAATGAACCACCAGCTCCAGCAACCAAAACAACTAAAGCAGCTGAAACATCTGAAACATCCACCGCAACGTCCGCATCCGCCACAACGCCCGCAACCACCACATCCACCGCAACGTCCACAACCACCGAATTGTTGACGAGTATCCTCTTGAACATAATAATATGGATATTGGTTTTGTTGATCCCAATACACAACATTTCCAGCTTGATAATCATTTAGATTCAATGATTGTAGTTCTTGTTGAAACTCATTCATTTTGATAACCTCCGTTTATAAATTAAAGCTTATATCCAGCACAATTCATCGCTGTTTTTCTATATTTATCTCTGCAATAAACAGCGATAAATATAGAAACTATAAGCCAATTTCAATACGTACAACAACAAAATATGAGATTTTACTGGGTGATGTACCTTGTTCGGTTGCCTATTTTTATAAACGAAATGATAAAAGAAATGTTACAAATATGAAATGATATGAATTTCTCATTTGTAAATATAGGAGAGAATCTTATATTCTTTGTAGGAGCATGGTCTGAGGTTTACTTCTTTTGCACAATCGAGGTGAATCAATTATTTTATTTGATGGGGATGATGACTTTCTTTAATGGTTATTAAGAATAGGTTGGGTACTATGCAGTATTATTAACACTTAAGTACCCAATACCTTTCATCAATACTTTATAAATTGCTAATCCAACAATTTGATAAATCTTCTTTTTGTACCTTTTCTAGTAATCTTTGAACAGAGGGTTCGGGCATTATTTTATATGAAATTAGATTTTCATTATTAGGAATGATCCAATGAAATTCCAAATGAGATTCTTTAGAAATCGGTGCTATCTCACTATGTAAGTCTTTACTATAGATTTCGAAAACATGGTTAATTTCATAATGAAGAGTCTCACTATCTTGCCACTCGTTTTCAATCACTCCTAAAAAGCGCTTAACTTCACAATCTATCCCTATTTCTTCTTTCAGTTCCCGAATTAATGCGTATTCTGCAGGTTCTCCTAATTCCACATGACCACCTGGTAGAAAAAAATGATGCCCTTTGTAATTTGCTATTAAAAGCTTTCTATTTTTTATAATAATTCCTCTTACAATATATGGAGTAACTGCTTTATAGTATGTATTTTCGTTACATCCTTCTACTATTTATTGTTCGTCTATAACCATCGTGAATAGATTTTAAATACACCTTTAAATAATCTTCTAAACTAAACAAGTAAACGATAAACTTGTTCTCCCTCATAAACATGACCAAGATCTATAAAACCATAGTTTTTATATAAATTTTTTGCTGCAATGTTCTCTTTATGAACAGTTAGTCGAATTTCTTTGCACTGAGAAAAATGATTAGTAATCCATCTAATCATTTCAGATAAGGCTGCTTTACCATGTCCTTTTCTTTGATACTTTTCATCGATCATAAACCCATTAATCCAATACATGTCTACTGTACTTCTATCGAAGGCATGCATAATAAACCCAACCATAACTTCTTTGTCATATATAGCAAATGGTATATATTCTACATTGTCACCATCTGGTTTTATATATATTTTTGCAAGTGATACAGCTACAGGTGGTACAAAGAGATTTTGTTTCTTAGATACTTGTAATTTTATTGCTTCTTCCCAGTTTTCCCTGGTCACGATTTTCAATTGTATGTTTACCATATGTAACTCCTTTGAAATAACAGATTATGAAATCATTGAAACTATACAAATAATTGATAAGAAAAACGCCCTTAATTTATATTCTTCTTTTATATTCTTCTCATTCCATTTTTACTTTTTCAACTCGTATGTGGTGATCTTTTTCGCTTTTTATATGCGCAAGTACAACGCCAAATATTGTTATTACACCACCAACTATAGATAACGTAGTTGGAACTTCTCCTAACCATATCCAACTGATAAAGCATGCAAACGCTGGTGTTAAATAAAGTGAGCTCGTTGCTTCAGAGGCTCCAGCATGAGAAGTTATATAAGCCAAAGCGATATAAGGAAGTACAGTTGGAAAAAGACCTAAATACACAGCACTAAGGGTAACCTCTATAGGAGCTTTTACTATTTCAGAGCCGAGTCCTGGTAAAAAAATTAGCATTAATAAAGTTCCTGCCCATATCGTATATACAGTAAACGATAGGTTTCCATATTGTTTTAGAAAGGGTTTTTGAAAAACAAAGAATAGACTTTCTGAAAATGCAGCAAGCAGTATAAGTAGTATGCCAGTGTTGAATTGGAGTACATCTCCAGTACTAATTGATATGAATGCTACTCCTATAAAACTAACCGCCCCTCCTATCCATCCCCATAATTTGAATTTTTCACGAAAAAATATACAAGCAAGAATTGCAGTAAAGATAGGAGTGACTGATACAATCAAACTTGCGAGGCCTGCACTCACATTTTTCTCTCCATAATTTAAGGCGATATGATAAACGGTAAAACCTAAGCCGCCTAGTATGAATATTACTGGTATGTCTTTTAATTCTGGTAGACGCATTTTACTTATGACTGCAAAAATAAATAAAGCGAATGAAGCGATTAGTAAACGTAGTAGTGTAAGGTGTTCCGGTGTATATGCTTCAAGACCAACACGAATTCCAGGAAATGCAGAACCCCAAAGAACAATAGTAATGCAGTGCGCAAATAAAATACGGAAATTCCATTTACTATTTTTCATATCATTCATTCCTTTCATATAGAAAAAACCAACCACTTTTCCAATTATTTCTTTTCATAATATTCAATCGTTGATAAAATGTCTTCAACCAGTTCTTTAATGAAAAAACCAACCACTTTACAGTTCATTAGTGGAAAAAAGGTGGGCTTTTTATGAGTACATATAATCGAAAGTTGAATAAACAATCCCCTAAATACCAACAGATTATGGAGTATATGAAAGAAAAGATTACAAATGGTGAATGGCCGATAGGTAGTAAAATCCCAAGTCAACGAAAATTGGCACAGATATTTGATGTAAATCGAAGTACGGTTATTACTGCACTAGAGGAATTAACTGCAGATGGTTTAATTCAAGGAAAAATGGGTATGGGTACGATTGTCGTCAATAATACATGGTCATTATTAGCTGTTGATCCACCGCCTAATTGGGATGATTATGTAAAAGCAGGTTTACATAAACCTAGTAAATTAATGGTTCAAGAAATTAATGAGGTCGAATCAAATAAAAAATTCATTCACCTTAGTAAAGGCGAACTTGCTTCTGATATTTTTCCATTAGAAAAAATGCAGTTAGTCATGCAAGAAGTATCTAAAAATCTCACTGTTTTCGGATACGAAGAACCAAAGGGTTTTCTACCTTTACGTGAAGCTATTCGTAATTATGTAAAGTCATTTGGTATTCATGTTTCTCCGTCTTCAATATTAATTGTCTCTGGAGCCTTACAAGCTTTACAGTTGATATCTATTGGTCTTCTACATAAGGGATCCATAGTTTTACTTGAACAACCTTCTTACCTCTATTCGCTACATGTATTCCAATCAGCAGGAATGCATTTATCAGGAGTATCAATGGACCATCAAGGAATTTTACCAAGTGATTTATCTAGAAAAAATAAATACACTGGAGAGAAAACAATTTTATATTCTATTCCTAGTTTTCATAACCCAACCGGAACTTTAATGTCAGAAAATCGGCGGAAAGAACTTATAAAAGTATGTGAGAAAGAACAACTTCCTATTATTGAAGATGATATTTACCGAGAGTTATGGATTGATGAATCACCCCCTCTTCCATTAAAAGCAATGGATAAACACGGACATGTATTACATATCGGTAGTTTATCAAAAACACTAAGTCCAGGTTTAAGGATTGCATGGATTATCGGTCCCGAGCCTGTAATTGAACGATTATCAGATATAAAAATGCAAACGGATTATGGTTCTAGTTCTTTATCACAAAGAGTTGCTGAAAAGTGGTTATCTAGTGGTTTATATCAGGAGCATGTAGAATCTGTGAGAGCGCAGTTGAAGGTAAGAAGAAAAGCAATGATTCAAGCATTGAATATGTATTTTAAAAATATTGCAGAATGGAATATTCCTAGTGGTGGTTTTTTTATATGGTTAAAAATAAAGCCGAAAATTCTAATGAGAAAACTATATTCAAAGGCGTTATCTAAAGGGATACTTCTTAATCCAGGACGTATTTATGGAGAAGAGTCTGATCAACATATTCGACTTTCGTATGGCTATGCATCTGTGGAAGATCTTACAAAAGGAATCTACCAATTAAATGGAATTGTTCGAGAGTTGATAGATTCATAGTAAGAAATCCTCTCCTTTAAAAGAAGAGGATTTTTTATGAATGCATTAATTTTCTTTACTACTTCACAAATAGCATTTAATCGTTCTTTCCATAACGTTTGCTTGTTCCAAATATTAAAGGTAGCAATTCTCATTTTTTATTCCTTTCTAACTTTTATAAATCGTCTTATCCAAAATACCTTTTATAAAATTTGTTTTCCCCTCACAGTAACGATCAATATCATATCGATAGTTTTCAGCTAATCTATATTTCAATTCTTCATATTCTTTACGTGCAGTTTCATTAACTGATAAATAATTACGTAAAGTGACATGCTCTAAATAGCCTTTCCCATTCTTTGGACAAACATAGAGATAATACTTCATGAAATCATCTTTATAGGTTCTTTGAAAAGCTTCGCGTCCTTCAATGCCTAAGTTGCCTTGATGTTGATACCCTTCATTTTCTAATCGTTGCATGATGTCAGGTAAAATATCGTAACTATCTATTACTATGTCAATATCAATAATTGGTTTCGCTGCTAAGCCTTCAACAGAGGTACTTCCTACATGCTCAATTCGTAAAATTAAATCACCGATATAACCTTCAAGCATCTTTTTGATTTTCTTAAATTCTGTTTCCCATACAGAATTATAAGGCATAATTTCTATCGTTCTCGTTTTTCCAGCCACTACCGTTTCCTCCTTACCATTATTTCATTTCTTTCCCTAATACAATAAAAAGAATCCATTGGGATAAAAGACCGCTCAAAATGGATTCTAGCATTCTCATTTTAGTGACATAGCAAGCCGCATCACCAGGCGTATAGGAAGTGAAGGGTTTGACATTTGATTTAGATCTCCAACAAAAAATAAATCCTTCAAAGGATAATAAAACGCAAATGATCCTGTTGTGCCGGAGTGTCCTATCAACTCACCTTTTCCCATAAAAAGTGTTGCAAGATCATTTAATGGAATTCGCATATATCCACTACTATATTGAATTGGAAACATTGAACTTTGTAATTTGTTATATCTTTTTAGTTCATGAAAAATACTTTTATTAAACAGCTTTCCTCCAAAGAAAGCTTTGATAAATATCATTAATTCACGAGTTGTAGAAATACCACCACCGCTAGCGCGACTGCTTTTAATGAATTTCGGACGGGAAAGAGCAGCATCTTTATAAAAAAGATTAGGAACGAAATCGTGTTCATTTTCTAATAGATGAGTATTTTTGAGCTCTAAGGGGGCAAAAATCAACTTGTTATATGCATCTTCTAATGTTGAATTCGTAATTGTTTCAATTACTTTTCCAAGCATGTCGAAGTTTACATCTGCATAATAAGCTCTTTTTATCGTGCCAGGTGCAAAGTGTGGTTTCAACTTCTTAGTCAATATTATCATCTCATCAAAATCAATGTACATATCTTTATGGATGACACTTTTTTTAACACTATTACTGCTTTCTTCAAATGCATCTGGTAATCCGCTTGTTTGAAATAATAAATTTAAGAGTGTAAGACTTGAAGAATACTCGTGACCTTTATAAATATGGAGATTATTCAAAGTCTCCCTTTTAAAATATTTCGTTACTTCGTCATCAAGTGACAGCTTGCCTTTCTCTCTTAAAATAAATATACAAGTGGTCGTAAATAATTTTGTGATACTTGCCATAAGTAATGGTGTATCTATATTTTTCCCTCCGTACCCGGTACTATATAAAAAATCTCCATTTGTGTTTTCGACAAGTAGAACACACTCATGTATTTGTTTTGAACTTTTCGTTCTCCTGAAAACTTTTTCGATTTTTCTTTCCATACGCATCCTTCCGTCATTGTATTTTTACCGTTGATTTTATCTTTTTTGTTACTAGTTTCCATCATTAACAAGTTTTATTCTCAGAAATGAATTAATATTACTTCTTTCGTAATGCATAGCAATTAAGTGCCCGTCCTTTGTCATTTGAAGATCTATTTCTATATAATCACCTTTTAATTGTTGACCTAATTTGTAGGCTGGTATTGTATGTTCTGAAGCATATGCGGCTGCCCTTCTATGAGCAATCGTTATTATATGATCTGATTGATTCTTAGCTTTAATATACTTCTTTTCTTTTGTTTGCTGTAAAACAGCAATGTTTATTCCTATTAAGATGCAAATAGTTGTAGTAATAAGTGCTTTTTTCATAATGATATTTTAACTCCTAGTCTTATACTCTATGTATATATTATAAGAGAAAATGTAAGTACGTATAAATATGTTATTAAGGATTTATAACAAAATAACCATTCTTTAAGGCTTAAGCACGCCTTAAAGAATGGTCTATTTAATACGATTTATGAGGTACCTCTTTTATATCTTTAATGGGTAAACAAGTACCTATCAGCGCAATAATAGCACATCCGATAAACATAACTGGCAATCCATATACAGCAAGTAAAGATAACGTACCAAAAATAATTAAATCTAGCACAGAATCAACGACTGATAACAACGAAATTGTTGTTGCACGTACATGTGATGGGATTATATCATTACTCAGTTGCGAATAAATCGGATATCTTATCGCCCTTACAAATCGCAATATAATAAATACACCTAAAACGATCCATAACGTATTTCCAAAGCACGCTGCTAATAGTAATCCTCCGACAGCGAATGCACCTGAAAGATTTAATAAAAATATACGAGAGAATTTTTGGGTTAACCATCCTATTGAAATGGATGCAAAATATCCGCCTATTGCAGCAACTGCATATAATATACCAATTGCAAATACGGGAACTCCTGCATTTTTCAAAAGTAATTGATCATAGTTGTCAAAAACTGCACTCGCTGGAATAAATACAAGTGATATATTTAAGAACATGATGAGTAATTGAGGTGCTTTTCGAATCACTTGTATTCCTTCGATTACTTGCGCATACGATGACTCATTATATTTAACTCCCGCTTTTGGATTTTTTGTAAATAAAAGTAAAATCAATTCTATGAAATGGAACAGCAGCCCAAGTATAATTAAAATTAGAAATTGCTCTTCCTTCAAATCTCTCGCAAAATAAGATCCGAAAACAACAGCAATCAACATTGAAATAAAGCTCGCTGATTGAATTTTACCCATCGCTTTATCCATAAGATGTTGTTCATTTGTTTCTTTTAAAGATTCATAGATTAAGGCTTCATCAGCACCTGAGAAGAAAGTGACTGATAAACCATTTAATAAGCTATATAAACAAAAGAACCATATGTTATCAGCAAAGATTAAAATTGAAATGCTTGCAATTTTTATAAAAGCCCCCGTTATAAAAGAGAGTTTTAAACCAAATCGATCTGCAAACACTCCTGCTGGTACTTCTCCAATTAGAACCGCTCCACTCCAGCACATCAATACTATGAAAATATTGGAAGGAGTTAAACCTCTTTCCACATAAAACAACGTCATAACTGCTTGTAAAAAACTAATGGTTCCAAAAAAATGAACCCAAAATAAAATAGAAATATTATGTTTTGCTAGCGTATATTCCTTCAAACGTTCTCCTACTTTCCGATATTTATATTCTTTGCGGAAGCAGGAATGTTAAGTTAGCTTAAATGCTCTTCACTCCTCTTCCTTCACTTGAGAATGTTTTTAAAGTTTTTAACATGCGAATTCCTCCTTACGTTTAATTAAGTGTATCGTAACAAAAATTCTTAATATTCACAAAGTAATTTTATAAACTGGATAAGATTGTCGAAATGGAAAAAGTGGTATATAATAGGCAGTAACATTACTAGTAATTATTTTAGGTATTCCTAGAATAAAGGAGCGATACATATGAAAATTACTATTTATTTCGGAAGTCATGAAGATCAAGATGTACGTACAATGGATTGTCATTTAGATGTAGACGATGCAGAAGAACTTGTCTCTGTTTCATAATATAAATTACGAATAAAGTGGGTTGAAATCTCTTCCCTATCACGTTTAAGACACCTTTTAAAAGGTGTCTTTTTTATTGTTTTCTGGTGAAAATCTCTTTACTTTATAGCGATTAAATAGTAAAATATAAATATACGAACAAATGTTCTTTTTATTTCAATCGTACTTGAAGGGATGATTTTTACAATGGCTCAAAACAAGCGCAGAGGAAGAAAAAAGCATACACCTACTATCTCAAATACAGGCTTTATCGGTTCTGTGTTTATTGATACATTGGAACTACAAAAAAAATCCTATTATTTCGCCCGTAAAAAGTTACAAATTGTCCATCATGTATTAGACGGTCTTGCAGGAGCAACAAGTTCATTATTTAAAGAGCATAATATTTCTGCGCATATGTCTTGTGTGTATTTACATAAACAAAAGAAAATCGGTTTTGTTCTTTCAACAAAGCCTTTTGAACAAGCTGATGGTGTTGCTTATTTTAAAAATTACTTAATTGAAAAAAATTTTTACGATAATCAAGATGCTGAATTTCAAGAAGTATTTAATACAGGTTTTATCGGAGTGGTGTTTGCGGACTTATCTAGTATTGACCGATTTAACTTTGATTTTGAAATGAGTATGCTATCAAAATTAATGAAGGATATGATCATTCCTGTTAAGGAGCTTTTTTTACGTCATAATACCCCTGCTTATATATCTACTTCTCATTTAGAGGAACAAAATAAATTAGGGTTTGTGTTATCTGTAAAACCTTATGATGAACGTGCAGAAGCAGATTTATATTTTGAAACATATTTAAAAGAACGTGGCTTATACATTGGTGATGAAGAAGACGAAATTGATAAAATTGTCATTCGAAAAAAAGTCGAGTTGATATAGAAAAAATGCAGGATATATTACAATCCTGCATTTTTTATTTGAAAGTCTCATTTTCTAAAATAACTACATAATCGTTAGTCATTCTCCCAGCCTCTTTTGTATAATTAACAAGCCGTTGTATATTATCGCAACATAATTTCGCTCCCCATATGAGTAATGGAACACCAATAAAATCAATATGTAATCTTCTTGAAAACAATCCTCCTAACGTCATAGGAAGTGGAACTGTTGGTGATGTATTTGAAAAAATTATTTTTTCATTGTTTTGATAGTGATGTTGAAGAATTTCCCCTAAATTTTTCATAGCCGGCACCGCTACCTTGCATGTCCCGTGTCCTACTGTGTAAACCGAATTTCCTTCCTCATCTCGCCCACGGAAAATGATTTTCCCCATATCTGAAGTTTTGAGTTTATTGAAATAGTCTACATTTAAAATTTCTTCTTTTGTCAGTTGTCGATCGGTTGGAAGTTTATTTAAATGGTATGCTGCTGCAAGTGAAGTTGTATGTGTTCCGCCAAAATCAGTGTAGATAAAAATCATAATCTCATTCCTTTGTCATTTACATTCAATATTTATTAGTATCTCCATTTCATCATTGATTTTATAACTTACTTGTAATAAAACAATAATGGTATCCGTATTCCCCTTATAAGCTAGATGGAATATAATGATATATTACTGAAAGGATGGTGTATTTCCTTTGAATATTCTTGAAACAGAGAGTCTTACCCTTCGTCTACAAACAACTAACGATGCGGCGTTTATTCTTGAGCTTTTGAATGACCCTTCTTGGTTGCAGTTTATAGGCGATCGTGGTGTAAGAACGTTAGAAGATGCAAAGGCCTATATTTTGAATGGATCGATTCGCATGTATGAGCAATTTGGTTTCTGTCTTTTTTTAGTAGAACGAAAGGAGGATCATGTTCCGATTGGAATTTGTGGTCTGGTAAAAAGAGATACTTTAGAGGATGTAGATATTGGATTTGCCTTTCTTCCTCAGTATTGGGGTAAAGGATACGCTTATGAAGCAGCTTCTGCAGTGATGACATATGGAAAAGGTACGTTAGGATTAAATCGTATTGTGGCGATCACAACTCAAGACAATCACGCTTCAGCTAAGCTTCTTAAAAAAATAGGACTGCAGTTTGAACGATTGATTCAGTTTCCCAATGATCCTGAAAAACTTAATTTGTTTGTATTTAATAAACAAAAAGAGAACTACATAAATAAACAGTAGAGATATCGACAATGTAAAAAAAGACCATCCACTCGGAAGAGTCTTTTTTTACATTTGCTAATTTATGTTACATCTGTCGGTATGCTTATTTTACAGCCTGAACTGATACTGGTTTCCACCCCTTGTTTTCAACCCAATCAATATATACTTTATATTTTTTATTGCTTTGCTTATCTCGCACATTTCCATATGCTTTATTCGTTCCATTATTTCCAATAAAATCATAAATGAGTTGTGACTCAGGAACATTAACAGCATAGGAAATTGCTTTTTTCATCTCATTCCAATCTGTCGTTCCATCTTTAAATTGCATAGCAGGCTTTGTCCCTTGTTCTGTACCAATTGGCTTCCATTGCTTATTTTGTTCTGGTTGATCCACATTTTTGTCCGGTTGATTTTTATTTGTTACTTCTTCACTATCTTCTTGTTCTTCCACTTTATAATTCTGTTTTTCTTCTTGTTCTTTCACTTGATTTTCATTGTTCTGTTTTTCTTTTTCCTTTACTTGCAAGCTTTCTGTTTCTTGATTCTGTTGCTCTGTTAATTTTTGTTTTTCAACTTCTTTGTTTACTTGTTCTTTTGATGCATCTTTTTCGGATTGTTTTGTTTTTTGGTTCTCTATTTTATTATTGTTCGCCTCTTTAGATGCTAGTTGGGCTACTTTCTTTTCTTCTGGATGCTCTTTTCCTTTTGTTTGAGTAGTAAAAAATAACTGATAAGATACCATGCTAACCGCCAATAATACTAAACTTAATCCAATATTCACAACGCCTCGCTGTCGACGAGTTTGTTGTTTTTCTTGAAACCTACTTTCATTTCTCATTCCCGAAACCTCCATGTGATTATTACAGTGAAACTGTATGCTGCTTTCATTATTTTAAACTTCAAATTCCATATGTTTAGCTGTTACCTCTTTCCCCCTTACCACTCACCTCTATTGTAAATGCATTTTTTATCAGTACATTAGTAAACATGCTTTTTTATATTACGTTTTAATATTCGGAATTTCAATAACTATTTTTTGGCCCTATGGAAACAGGGTGTTCATATAGGCTTGCTAATTGTAATTATTTTATTTTTTATATAAATGCGGTGCGTGAAATTGCCTGTTTTACACAAACTTTAATTCGTGTTTTTTTATTTTCTTTACATATATTTATAAAGAGAATGGAGGGATATGAATGAGAATTGCGTACACAGAATCTGATGTGAACTTGTTAGCTCGTCTAATGAGGGCAGAAGCAGAAGGTGAAGGACAACAAGGGATGCTGGATGTTGGAAATGTCGGTGTGAACAGAGTAATGTGCAATTGCTTAGATTTTAAAGGAATTACAAATATTGGGCAAATGGTGTATCAACAACAAGGTGGAAGTTATTCATTCGAAGCCGTGACAAAAGGATATTTTTATCAACGTGCAAGAGAAATTGACAAAGAGCTAGCCAGAAAATGTCTGGAATATTGGAGAGGGCATCCCGCAACCAATTCCCTTTGGTTTTTTAATCCCGTAGGAAATTGTCCGCCCGTTTGGTGGAATCAGACATTAGCAGGACAATACAAGGAGCATTGTTTCTATCAACCAACACAAGCGGATTGTCCAAAAGTATATGCTGGAAAATAAGTGTTTATTTTATTAGTGTTTCAAAGATTTACTACAAATAATGAGGCTTATGGAAATGAATATAACTTTAAAACATTTTTAACTTCCTCTTCTCTTTCAAAAGTTAGCCAAAAGAAAAAGCCTTGCTAGTAAGGCTTTTTCTTTTGGAAATTCCATAATTAATTGCTAAATGGACCTAAGAGTTATTTGTATTTTCCGGAAAAGAATGATCATTCAAATCTTCCTCAATTAATCCATGATTCATGTTTTTCCCGTAAAATATTTCATCCATTTCTGTTTTTAACTTTTGAGTAATTTCCTCTTGTTCTTTTACCGATAATTTTTCTTGTGTATATCCAAATAGATAGTTGTTCAAATCAAATTCTTTTAGTTTACATTTTGTATGAAAGATATGTTCTTGATAAACATTGACATCAATCATATCGTAGAGGCTTTTCACGTTATTTGGAATGTAATTTTGTATAGAACTTATTTCGTGATCGATAAATAATTTGTTGCCTGTTATATCTCTTGTAAACCCCCTAACACGGTAATCAATTGTCATAATATCTGTATCAAATGAGTGAATTAGATAATTTAACGCTTTAAGAGGTGAGATTTCACCGCATGTAGCCACATCAATATCAGCTCTGAAAGTGCTAATACCTTCGTCTGGGTGATATTCAGGATACGTATGAACCGTTATATGACTTTTATCTAACTGCATGACAACGGAATCTGGAAGAGGTCCAGGAGATTCGGTGAATGATTCAGTTGGCACTTCTACCACTGGGCCTTCTGATACTAATATAGTTACGCTTGCGCCTTGTGGTACATAGTCTTGTTTAGCGATATTCAATACATGTGCTCCTATAATATCCGAGACATTTTTCAAAATCTTAGTTAATCTGTCTGCATTATATTGTTCATCTATGTATTCTATATAAGCTTCTCGTTCCTCTTTTGTTTTTGTATAGCAAATATCATACATGTTAAAACTTAATGATTTTGTAAGGTTATTAAATCCATGTAATTGAATCCGTTGCTCTGGTGTTAGTTTCATGATAAAATTCCCCATTCTGCTGTTCAATAATATTTTATAAATCCTTTACGCAATATAATTCCATACTACAACTTTTTCATGCATACTCTTTTCAATTAGAATCACTTGAAATATATTAGTTATTTCTAATTCACGACTGGCAATTAATTGAATTGAATAGATTTTATTGCTGTAAAAATACGGTAAATGAAATTTAGAATAAAGAGGTCAAAAACCTATGAACAAAAAACCACACCTCATTGATGTCCAACCAATCCGTAGCAAAGAACAAATTGAAGATATGAAGTGGGCTCTTAAACGCCATTGTTCCGAACGAGACTATATCTTATTTCTAATTGGCAGTCATACAGGATTACGTGTCAGCGATTTACTTCAAATCGAAACACAAACTATAGTAAAACTAAAACGAAAAAAGAGAAAAAAATTTAAAATCAAAGAAGGAAAGACGAAGAAAGAACGCATGATTAATCTTACTTCTATTTTTAATGAGGTATACTTATATGCCCAAGCATTAAAAAGTACCTGGTTATTCCCTTCTCGAAAAGGAAACAAATCCATCAGTAAAATCCAAACTTATCGACAATTGCAAAAAGCCGGAGATTTTGCCGGTGTAGAATCCATAGGTACCCACACCCTGCGCAAAACCTTCGGCTATTGGTTCTATAAACAAACAAAAGATGTAGCAATATGACGATCACTCTTGCTCAATTAAAACTACCCTTTAGTTCAGGAAGAAAAAGAAGTATGAATCAATCTGAATCAGGTTTTATCTCTCTAACTCCTAAGACTTTTCCTGATCTTGCATCAACCTCTACAAGGAATCTTTTGTTATCTTCTGTTGAAATATAGAATTTATAAAACATTACTCCATATATTAGATACATTTTTACACGTTCAACATTTCCTGGTACTTGTCCAAGGGCTATACCTTGAGCATGATCCATCGTTAGTATTCTTTCATACACTTGAAATCCCTCCTTAATTTTTATTTTTGAAATATATTATGAAAAAATAAAAAAAGTGCTTGTACCAATAAATCAAAATTAGAATTTTTTCCTTACATACTATTAGGGGTTCTGATGACAAAACGCATCTATCGTACGATAGATGATCGTATATTAATAAACTATAAGAAAGGATATATGCCTTTGGAATGGAGTGAAAGATTTGGATTGATGATGTTTACAACCACTTTCCACTTTTTGTGAAATTTCTTTTTGACAAAACACTTGCTTAGTGGTGCATACTACGCTTATTGGAGGTGACAATCATGGGACATAATCAAAACCCGTTTACAACAAAGAAACGTAATGCCAACGGACAATACGATAAAGAAGCACACAGCATCGACAGCCATGGTAACTTTGTACCTAACACACCAACGAATGACGCTGTTCTTCGTGCTGAAAGACCGAAGAAAAAATGAAAAAACCCCTGGATTTCTCCTGGGCTTTTTCATTTCTAATAATTTTTATTGATATCGTTTGTCAAAAAATAACGAGTACGTGGCATTCCCTTTTTTGGTTCATCAAGAATACTTACTACCTCGGATTCTGTATGATCATCTCTTTCTTCCATTGGCAGTTACTGCTTGAGTGCCAATTATTGATGGGAAAAGCGATTTTTATTACTAGAAACAGAATAAAATTAATTCAAGAAGCTTACACGTTAGATGTAAGCTTCTTTCAGCCTGCGCAATTAAGATTCGAATTTTACCCAATTTAACACAATGCGTTCAATATCTTTCCAAACTATTTGGACATGATAAAGAATGAGGTGACTATAATGAAAAATGAAATATCAAAGTTAGTACCAGAAGCAGTTAACAAGTTAATTCAGAAAGAAGTTAAAGATAGAAACCGACGCATTATTGATTTAATTATCGATGATGCAACTGCATATGAATTTGATTCGGAGCAAGTAATCCCCTGTATCATGGCTGCTTATTATGCTCATCAGTCCGCGCATTATCCTAGTGAAATGGAAGATGAATGGATCGAAATCTTAGTCTTCTACACAGCTATACGTTCAACAATGAAGCTTTTATCTTACGGTAAATTTAAAGCAAAGCGATCAGAAAGTGGATGGATGAGATATACAGGTCATTGAACTAGCTCATTTTAAAGTAAGAGTAAGGAGATTCCTATTAACTAACATATTCGCGGGAATCTCTTATTTCGTAATGAAATTCTCACAAAACATATGACTATTTAGCGCACAATAGGTGTCGTACATTTTGTTTAATAAGCTCTGGTATTTTTTGTTTTTTAAATTAAATACAGTGCGTGAAATTAATGGTTGTATGCATGAAAAAGAACCCCTCATTTTCAGGGTTCACTTCAGTACTTTACTAATATTACCTCGCGAAGTTCTGTTCATTTTTCTTGTACTTTTTGTATCCAGAATAGTAGTTGAATACCGATACGTCTCACAGTGCAACTTGCCAAGAGTGAATACCGACGGCGAGGATCACACTTTTCTGGTCGAACCCAGAACCTCCAAATAGTGCTGATTGTACATAATGCCTAGGATGTTCCCAAAGGGATCGACCACGGAAGCAGTAATGAATCCCTCACCGCGCTCTGTAGGTGCCTCGTACTCTTTTGCTCCCATAGACAGCAGCTTTTTGAAAGTTGCTGTTACATCGTCGACGTGCCAGTATACTACAGCCCCGGCCGGTGCGTTAACCGGACCCTCGGGTGCGTAGCGGCTATCGATCAGGCCCAGTTCATGTTGGTAGTCGCCGAGGCGAAACTCAGTATATCCTGGACGCTCGAAGTATGGTTCGATGCCCAATAGCTCGGCGTACCACTTCTTTGCCGCTGCTAGATCATCCGTCCAAAAACTAACGGTGGTGAGTCCTCGTAATGTCTGTGTGTCGCTCATAATCGATTTCCTCCTTAATGTTGAGTAGTACGTCCCGATGCTAAATTAAATAACAGCTTCTGAACTTAACTTCGATTTACTTACGAATAATACCTTCTCTTACTCGAGAAAATAGCCCTTTAATTGAATAAGAAAGGACTATATGCCAAATTGTAGCAATCAAAAAAGAATGAAAGAAAGATTAAAATAAGATGAGAAATACTTTATGTAAACAAAAAATTCCAACTTTAACTTTTTAGCACTCTTCTTTTGCTAGTAAAATGATCTTTTGAATAAAAGGTGCTTTTGCATTAGTATACGACACTCGATCAAATGGATACTTCATGGCAAGCTCTTGTTTTAATTGTTTGTATTCCACACGTGCCCATTCGTGATTTCTTATAAAATCACGGAATAATAAATTGTTCTTCCACTCTTGACCACCGTATGTATAGACGTGTAAATGATGTGTCCCTGCTCTCCACTTCCCTTTTCTAAAAAAACGTCTCTGTGGAAAATGTTTATGAAATACATATTCATATCCTATTGCTTGCAATGGCCCTATCCAATGATCCACTAACCCTAAATTTTCAACACCTATCATCATATCAATGAGAGGCTTAGCACTTAATCCTTCTACTGAAGTACTTCCGATATGTTCAATTGCTAAAATGTCCTTTTCTAGTAATGAGATAAATTTTTCTTTCTCCTTCCTAAATTCCTCGTGCCAATTTAAATTATACGGTTCAATGATTATTTCTTTATCCATCTCTGCCTCCTTTCATGCTCATAATCTAGGTTTATAAGCTATCTTTTTTACTAATCAAAACAGGACTTTCAGTATTACTCTCGAATATATCAATGTTTAATCTAATTATATAAAATAAGGAGTATAAAATGAACGAAATCCCTATAACAATTCATTTAGATGATGTCACTTTTCAATTAAAGGAATATCAAAATTTTGATTGGCTTGTAAGTCTTGGTAGAGTATTTACAGTGTTCGATCAACAAGATTCGGGGAATATTTGCTTTGGTATTGAAAAGGGTGGAAAGAAAAATTTCATTAAATTTGCAGGAGCAAAGACAATGGAATATACAGGAGATCCAGCTGATGCAATTGCGAATTTAAAACAAGCCACATTACTTTATGAAGAATTAAAACATAACCGTTTAGTTGAATTGGTAGATCATTTTGAAGTTCAGAATGGCTATGTAGCAATCTTTAATTGGTTTAATGGAGAATGCCTTCATTCACATTGGTCATTTCCACCGCCAGCAAAATATAGCGATCCAGATTCTCCGTTTTATCGCTTTAAACAGTTGTCAATTGAAGAACGTCTTATTTCACTAGATCATATTTTTTCTTTCCATGTTCGTGTTGAAGAAAAAAATTATGTAGCAATTGATTTTTATGACGGGAGCATTTTATATAATTTTGAAACAAATACAATAAAGATTTGTGATATTGACTTATATAAAAAGAAACCGTATATCAACACAATGGGAAGACTTTGGGGATCATCACGTTTTATGTCACCAGAGGAATTCGAGCTTGGTGCAGTAATTGATGGGAAAACAAATGTATTTAATATGGGAGCAATCGCTTTTGCACTATTAGGAGGAGAGCGCGATCGTTCTTTCGCTAAGTGGGAAGCGGGAAAAGAACTGTATGACGTAGTATCTCGTGCAGTAGAAAAAAATAAAAAGCAACGTTATACATCAGTTAAAGAGTTTTATTTAGAATGGGAAGCTGCTTGCAATAAGATAAGTATGAAAAAGTAACAGACCTCCTTATTGTAGTAAAATAATTAATACATGAAGAAGTTACATTTTTTCTGTATAATACTTATAGTAACAAAAACTACAATAATGAGGCATGCTAGATGAATTTTATATACATCAATCAAAACGTATTAAATAATTTGCTTTACATTTTAAGTAGCGTCTTTGTTTTTTATTTTATATATGATAACGGAATGTTTTTCAAAAAATACAAAAAAACCCTTATTGTAATCTGCACGAGTATACCGTTAATTTTATGCATGAAATACCCTATATATATTGATGAAAATTGCGTTCATGATTTAAGACAAATTCCATTCTTCATAGGTACACTTTATGGTGGCTTACCGGTTGGAATCGCTTTATTAACTATCATGTTATTAATTCGGTTTGTTTTTTATGGTGTGAACTTTTTAACAGTTATTGTTTATATTGTAATGCTAATTTTCACTGCTCTTGCCTCTTCTAAATTTAATCAATTAAATAGAAGAAGGAAACTCATTATGTCAATATTTTTACCTTTTTCTCTTGCTTTACTTACAACATTTATCGCTGTAATTTTATCGGATTTTCCAATTACACAGCCATATATTACTTATTTTATTATACTGCCCCCTATTATCATGTTATTTGTTGTATATATGAATGAAGTTTTAAGAGATGCCGTTCTGATGAGATCCAAATTAGTGAAAATGGAAAAAATGGAGATTGTGAGTCAACTTGCTGCGAGTATTTCACATGAGGTGAGAAACCCTCTTACCGTAGTAAAAGGCTTTACTCAGCTCCTGAAAACACCAGATTTATCGCAAGAATCGCGAGAGCAATATATTGAACATATTCTGGGAGAGTTAAACCGCGCACAAGTTATTATTGATGATTACTTAACATTCGCTAAGCCTGCATCACAAAAAGTTGATAACATTATATTAGATCAAGAATTAAAAAGAGTAATAAGTATGATGATGCCATTATGTAATATGAATTCTATAAATGTTTCTGAAGAAATAGTAACAGGGTCCATTATTGGGAATACACAGCATTTTCAACAATGTTTTTTAAACTTGATAAAAAATAGCATTGAAGCAATGCCAAATGGCGGGAAACTTCGTGTTCAATCATCGGTTTTTGAAAACAAAGTTACGATTGTTATTAAGGATAGTGGAATTGGTATGACGCCAGAACAAATAAATCGATTTGGCGAACCATATTTTAGCACAAAAACAAAAGGAACAGGTTTAGGTACGATGGTTGCAGTTAAAATCATTGAAACGATGAACGGCACTTTAGATATAAAGAGTATTGTTAATAAAGGAACCACTTTAACGATTACATTTCCACAAAATAATGAGGTTGCTTAATAAAATAACATCTTGATTTAAAAGGAGCTATCATGCTCCTTTTTATAATTTAATTTTTAGCACAATCAACGTATATAACTTCGAAATAAATCTACTTCTCATGGGTAAAGAGTCTCATCTCGGTATGAATAAAAGCAAACTGCTGAATCATTTCATTTAAGCACTTTGCTGCTTTTGTAGGAATTTGATGCTTTACGTTATCAATGAATTTCAATTCATTACACGGCAATTCTCCATGCAGTAATTTCGCATGACTATAAAATACTTTATCTTTCTTACCATAAACCAACAAAACCGGAAGCTGAATATTTCTAAGCTGATTCGTACAATTATAGTGCAAACTATAACGATAATACTGCTCGATATTTTTGGCATTCCCTTTTCGGGCTTCTTTAAACATCTTTTTGAACAATTTATGTGTATTTGAATTGCCCCATGAAATAGACCATGCTAAAAATGAAACTGCTCCCACTTTCGCAAGTTTCACGCCAAGTGAAATCTTATTCTTTAGATATCCATCCCTCACTTCTGACATCCCCCCGATTAGAATACCCCCTAACGCTCTTTCAGCAAAAGCCAATAAAAATTCTAATGCGACAGAGCTTCCAGTCGAATATCCACATACAAATGCTTTTTTGATCTCCAAATGATCCAACAAACATCTAATGTCTTCAGCAATCAGTGGATAGGTTATCGGTTGTTTTGAATACTGACTCCTTCCGTGCCCTCTAATATCAAAAGCAATCACCTTAAAATTCCGGGATAATTCCTCTATTTGGTACTCAAAATTCACACAAGTAAGTACAGGAGGATGAATAAAAACAATAGGAACCCCTTTTCCCTTAACGATATAATATAGACTACCACCGTCCACATCCAACATTGGCATGTATGTATCACCTCAACGATCTAAAATCATTCCCAACTCTATTTCAAGAGAAAATACCTCTAAAAATGATACATATTAAAAGTTAATTTTAATACAGTCGATGATATTCTTTTATATGTTCCTGATAGCGTTGAAACTGATTTTCATTTTTTAAAAATGAATTTAGTTGTTCCTCAAGTTTATCTTTTTATTTAGACAGAAAAACAAATGGTATTTTGTTTTGAATGTTGTTCTATACATCACTTCTTACAGTACACTTGATGATGTTTCTTTTCACTCACTACTGTTATTATGTAGCACTTCTTTTTTTCTATTCTGGCAACTATTTAGAATAAATTAAGAGGGATTTTGTTCCATAAATTACATAGAAAATGAATATCATTCCTTTTAGTGTCATTTTTAACGTACTTCATCTCGTTGATTAAATGAACAGTATGTAGATAAATTTTAAACCTTTATTGAGTTATCTAATAAGTGATAAGCTTAGAGGTTTTTAGGAAAAAGAATCAAGAAGTATTAGCATAAATTGACATCATAAAATTCTATAAAATATTGCAACATAAATCATGTGAAATTGAACTTAGTGTTTCTTTTTCCTAATTATTTTTACAGGGGGTAAAAAATGAATACTCTTAACTTCTTGATGTCATTATTCAACTCTGGAAGAAGAACTCAGCAAATGTTTAAATTATTTAGAAATAGACGGAATAACAATAGAGGCTGGATTTGGTTTTCTCTATTAGGAATAGGAACAGTCTTTAGTGTAGTAGCAACACGTAATTCAAATATGATGAAACCTATTCAACGTTTGTTCCAAGATGTTCAAAATACGACAAAAGCATTTATTCCATCCAAAGTAAATTTAGCAAATATAGAGTTTGCCGATGAAATTACGCCTAACAGTCAAAAGAAGCTAGGTAATCAAAAACAATAACTATCGTGAATAATAAAAACTCGCCTTTTATTCACAAGTGTTAATAATATAAAAAAGCACGTGAATTTCACGAATGTTTTGATGTTTAACTTTGTCACTTCGGTAAAGTTTTGATTTAAATCACAGCTGTCCCTATTTCATTTTTTATTACCTAACATAGCAGCACTACTCTTCACGTATTTGTTCATTAAACATTTTATTTGTAAAACTTAATCAAAATCAATCACCGGTACACAAAAAAATAAAAATTCAGAAAATTTATATTAAAAAAAGGAGCATGATAGCTCCTTTTTCATGTTGAACCTCGTATTGATACTAAAAAAAGTACCTTTAATAGTTTTTTTGATTACATGATTCTGCGACGAGTGATTAAAAAGTAGTATGTTTTTTAATACCCTCCGCCCCAGCAACTGCATCCAACAATAATTAATAAAATAAATAACACAACTAATAGCGCAAAACTTCCACCAAAACCACAAGAACCACCAAAACTCATATTTTCTCCTCCTTTTAGTATAAAACTAATGGATATAAATTGATTGTTTATTAACGGGTTCGTATTATACAGTATGTTTTTATATGATTTTGGAGCATGTCTTGGATAAATTAAAAAAGCACTCCGCGAGTGCCTAAATTTTATCCGAATAACATCGAGAAATTTACAATGGATACCAAAACCCTTTGAAAATATTGAATTTTAGGTAAATGGCAAATATCAAAATTATAATACCAATAATGAGTCCTATATAATCTTCTTGTTTTGCTTTTGTTGTAAAGTACCATGTTCGCTTCTCTTTTTTTCCGAATCCTCGTAAGTCCATTGCATTTGAAACGGTATCAATTCGCTCTAAAGAGTGAATAACAAGTGGCCAAAAGATGAGTATCCGGTTTTTAATACGTTCAAAAAAATTCGCCTCTCCTCTTTCAAATGATACACCTCTTGCTTCTTGAGCGTGCTTAATCAATTTGTATTCCGCTTGTATATTCGGTACGTAACGAAGCGCAATGTTTATCGCATAGGCAATCTTATACGGTAAACCAATTTTATATAAACTGCTAGCGAACTCACTTGGATGTGTCGTGTATATGAAAATAAGTGTAAATGGTAATAACGTAAAATACTTTAATGAGAGCGTAAGAGCATAAAAGAGTGTTTCGAATGTAATCGTAGCATATCCAATATGTAAAAATGCAGTACTTGTACCAGTTAACTCAGATCCATGGGTCGGTGTAATTAATAAAATCATCACTGAATTTAGCATACTAAATGTAAAAATGACACTAAAAATAACAACAATTTTTCTTACTGGGATTTTGGCAATCGCTAACCCTAAACAACCAATGAAAAACAAGCATAATAAAATACGAAAATCAAAAAATATAAACGTAAGAGTCATCCAAATTATAAATAACAACAATTTAATTGCGCCATCTATACGATGAAAATATGTATGATTGTCTATATAAAATAAATTTGATTTACTCATAATCCCCCCTCCTTTTTGTTTCCATATACATTTGTACAAAAACTTCCGGAAAAGGAACTTTACTCAATCTTGCTAATGTTGTTAACGAACTTTCCTGTAAATTAGCTTGTTGTAATACTTCGCTATTTGCTAATACAATCGGAACAGTATCATCAGCAAGTATTTTTCCTTTATGAAGGACAACTGCACGGTCTGCATATTCTAAAGCTAGGTTCATATCATGTGTAATAAAGATAAATGATATGCCCTGTGTCGCTAATAGACTTATACAAGACATAAATTGTTTATAATGAAAATAATCTTGCCCTGCTGTTGGCTCGTCTAAGATGATAAGCTTCGGATTCCTTGTTAAAACTGATGCAATGGTAAGCCTCTTCTTTTGTCCGTAACTTAACGCTTGAATCGGCCAATTTCGAAATGGGTATAATCCACAAATTCGCAATGCATCTTCCACTCGTTTATGTATTTCTGCACTAGAAGCCTTCTGTAATTTTAATGAAAAAGCAACTTCATCCCAAACAGTAGATTGTGTAATCATATGATTAGGATTTTGCATGACGTAAGATATCACTTCTCCACGCTTACGAATAGACCATGAAGTTATATTATCATTATCAAATATAATTTTCCCTTCCTGTGCTTTGTTCATTCCAGTTAATAAATGTGCAAATGTAGACTTACCTGCACCATTATGACCTAATAATGCTAAAATTTCTCCCCTTCGTATAGAGACTGTTATGTCCTTTAATGTGAAATTTTTGTGAGAATATGAAAATGAGAGATTCTCTATTTGACATAAGATTTCTTTTTTAGGTTGTTTTTTAGAAGCGGTAGAGCTCATCATCCATTGTTTTACCGTTTTATTTAACTTCTCATTATTTAAAGTTTCAATTGGATATATTTCTTCATCTAAAATATTCATTTTTAGATTTTTTAACGCTTCAATATATACAGGTTCTCTTAATCCTATATTTTGTAGAATGTTTGTTTGTAAAATCCTTTTTGGTGAATCGATTGCTACAATTCTCCCTTCCTCTATTAATATGATTTTATCAAGGTCTAATTTTAGTATTTCTTCTATTCTATGCTCAATAATAACGATTGTTTTATTTGATTGTTGGTGAACCTTTTGAATAAGTTCTACTGTTTTCAAACTACTTATAGGGTCTAAATTCGCTAGTGGCTCATCAAATAATAATATGTCAGCATCTGTCGTTAGTAGCCCAGCAAGAGATACAGATTGTTTTTGGCCACCAGACAATTCATGTGGGCTTCGTGAATGAAATGCGTGCATCTGTACTTTCTGCAAAGAGTCCATAACAACCGCCTTCATTTTCTTCTGTTCTACACAATCGTTTTCTAGTGAAAAAGCAACATCTTCTCCTACGGTTAAACCAATAAATTGGGAATCTTGATCTTGTAAAATAGTTCCTACATGCTTACTTTGTTCAAAAATACTACCTTTTCGTGGATCCTTACCACATATTGAAATGTTCCCAGTACTTGATCCTTCATATGAAAAGGGGATCAGCCCATTTATACAATGGGCCAACGTTGATTTTCCTGATCCACTTCGACCGACAATCAATACTTTTTCTCCTGGATAAATATGGAATGTAACATTCTTTAAAGTAGGTTCTGTCACTTGTTTATATTGAAATGTGAATTGTTCAAAGGAAATAATAGGCTTCATTGTACTATCCCTACTTTTCAATTTTTAAATGTGTATGTTTTTTATTCGCCTTCGCTAATCCAAGTGTAATTGGTAAACCAAGAATTAAGAATACAAGGACATCTGCAATCGTTGCACCAAATACTTGAATAATAATTTTATCTAAAGGTTCCCCCATAACGATAATATCAAAAGCACCGGCAAATATAATTGCAATGACAATCCCAATTAAACCAGTTACAGCAAAATATGAAATATCTCGATTATGGAATATTCCATTTTTCACACTGAAACTCGCTCTTTTTTGTACAAGTCCCATCGTAAATCCAATAATTCCTGAGCTAAGTACCCACCCCCACCATATCCCCCATCCAGCGATAATATCTGTCACTGTATGACCGATAAGGCCAATCAAAAGCCCTGCAAATGGCCCGAAAATTGCACCAAAAATTGTTAATATAGCTAGAGCAGGTTTTATAAATGTGTTTGGGGCAATTGAAAGTCCCCATAGACCTAATACACCATATATTGCAGAACCGATTCCAATTGCTACGACTAATTTTGTAGATAATTTGTTCATATGGATTCTCCTCTCATTCCAGTTAGCTTATATTAGTCCTATATGTAAAAGAAAATTGAATTATGCATCTTCACTTCCTTTCTTCCCAATAAAAAATGACCTCTTCTATAAGAGGTCATTTGCGTATGGAGATATGATCCTCTTATCTTTCAAAAGACAATACGTCTTTTGCGGAATTAGCACCTTCCTATTTCTATGAATAAATAGGGGTTGCTGAGGTTTCATAGGGCCGTTCCCTCCACCTCTCTGGATAAGTATTCGTTTGTAATTTGTATTATTGCATTAACGTAAATTAATTTCAATATTTTTCTTTTTTGAAAAACAAATAAATAAATCATTGTATTCTCATCGGAATTATGGAATAATTAATGTAACAAACGGGATAACGGGAGGAATTGATCATGAAAGTAATTGGGCTAATTGGTGGATTAAGCTGGGAATCAACATCTCTTTATTATAAACATATTAATACGCTAACTTTATCTCAGTATAATCATAATGCAAAGCTTGTTTTATATAGCATGGATTTTGGCGAAGTGACAACTTTATTACAAAATCAACAATATGAGGAAGTGCAAAACCAACTCGTTCAAGTAGCAAAAAAAGTAGAACATTCCGGTGCAGATTGTATACTTATGTGTTCAAATACAGTACACCAATTTGCGGAAGAAGTAGAACAAGCAATCTCTATCCCCCTTCTCCACATTGGAGATGTAAGCGCTGAAGAAATTGTTGAACATGATGTGAAACGGATTGGTTTACTTGGAACAAAACAGACAATGGAACAAGATTTTTATAAAACGAGACTAGCTAATTATGGTATTGAAACAATTATTCCCGAAGAAAATGAACGAAATTTCATTCATCATGTCATTCTCCACGAATTAAGCAAAGGTATTATTTCACATCAATCCAAAGACCGTTTCTTACAAATCATTCAAAAACTCATTGAAAATGGCGCAGAGGGAATTTTATTAGGATGTACAGAAATACCGTTACTCATTTCACAACAAGACCTTTCTATCCCTGTATTTGATACTGCTTTTTTACATGCTAAAACTGCAGTGCAATTCGCCGGCTAATAAAGAAAAGAAGCTGTCTTACAAATAATAAGACAGCTTCTTTTCTTTATTGTAACTCTATATTAATTTTCCTCATTGCTTTCTTTACAAAACCCCTGTTATAGATGGCATAGTCGAATGAGAAGTCACCTGCTCACTTTGAAACATGGGTAAATAAATAGTAACCAATGTTCCTACTCCTACCTCACTCATAATACTAATTCTTCCGTGATGACTCTCAATAATTTTATAACTGAGCATTAATCCAATACCCGTTCCTTTTTCTTTCGTACTATAGAAAGGTTCGCCTAGCCTTTTTATTCTTTCCTCAGGAATTCCTATGCCCTCATCTACCATATTAATAATAACTTCCTCACACTCTGATTTTTTCACAGAAATAGAGATTTTCCCACCATCTGGCATTGCTTCAATTGAGTTTTGTAAAATATTAACAAAAACTTGTTTTAATTGATTTTCACAACAATCAATCATTAATTCTTTTGACTCTATATACAGATCAATTTGAATATTTGTCATAATTGCCTTTGTGTTGATTAACGAAACGACATTTCTTAAGATCGAACAAATATTTTTCTTTTCAGTTGGAATGACATCAGTCTTTGCAATCGATAAAAACTCATGAAGTATAGATTCAATTCTTTCAATCTCTGATAGCATAAGATCAAAATATTTATCTTGATCTTCTTGGTTTATTTGAAATAATTGAATAAATCCTTTGATTACTGTTAATGGATTTCGGACTTCGTGGGCTACCCCGGCCGCTAATTGTCCAATTGCTGCAAGTGTATCTGATTTATTCAATAACTCTTCAGTCTTTTTCCGTTCGGTAATATCCCGAACAATTATCATAATCTTATCTTGTAAAAGTGGTAAACACCTAGCTTCAAAGAAACTAATACTTCCTTTAAGTGTTAGCGGATACTCAACAATAACTGTCGATTCCTTTTGTTGTACTTGATGAATGGCTTCTTGAAATTGCTGTGCTACAGGTGATGGCAAGACTTCGTAAAACTTTTTCCCCATAAATGATTCTGCAGGTACGTAAAATTTAGCTGTTGAACCGGCTTTATAATCTATAATTGTTCCATCAGCTTCAGTTAAAAAACATAAATCAGGTAATGCTTTGAAAATAAGCTCTAGCTCAGAAGTTTGCTGTTTTAATTGCTCTTCAATCCCTTTTCGATGAGTAATATCAACTCCCACTGCCCAATAACTATAACCAGGTACTGGGAATTGCTCTGAAATATTTGACCACATGATTGTTTTTATTTCTCCATTTTTGCATGTTAAATTCATTTCCCAATCTCGAAAACTTTTTCCACGAGTAGAAAATTTCTTTTGGATTTGCTTGCGATAGCTTTCATCAGGGTATAGCAATTCAAGCGCTTTGGGATTCCCAACGATCTCTTCCGCAGCATAGCCCGTTACAAGCTCGCATTCACGGTTCCATAATAGGAAATTTCCATCCTTATCAAGAGCATCGACTAAAATAGGCATGTTTTGCAAAATTGTATGTAGCTGTTCTTCTTTTTGAGAAAGTAAATGTATATTTTTCGTTTGGTTTTGAAGTTTATTCATTGCACTATCGACAATGAGATTTGAAAGCATTTCGAAGTATTTTTGACAAGTACGGATGTCATTTTTTTCTGAACAAGCAACAAATGACCCAAGACGTTGTTCATGTAAAAAAAACGGAATTTCAATCTTTGTAAATTGTATATTTTCTTCTTGATTTATACCAAATGAAAAAACACATTCCATATTTTGATCAAGAAGTTGATGTGAAATGTTTGTTAATTTATAAAATTGTTCTGCCATGGTTTCTATTGTGTTCACATCAATGAGTTCCAATAGCCGAGCATTCATTCTCTTTCCACCTCTATATGTAAAATTAATACCATTTTTTATTCACGCTTCTCCATTATACGAATAATGTTCTCGTAGGTATATAGTAAGAGCGTAATTATTCAAATAAATTTTATTTTTCAATAAAAAACGTTCGAAATGCTATATAATTCCCTTTCCATAAATGTGTTATTCACAAAATATTCACAAAAAAATTTAAAAATATATACAATTCTTCCAATATATTCTATAAAATAAAATGTAATAAGGCTTCTATGAATCTCATAGAATACCTTACCCCTAATAAAAATAAAAAAGAATCCTTGTTGGATTCTTTTTTATTTTTTTACCATGACATATTGGTAAAGAGCATGTGCAACGCCGTGTTCTTCATTCGATAGTGTTTCATAGTGACAAATTTGTTTAATTTCGTCCACTGCATTTCCCATTGCGATAGATATATTTGCCTTTTCCATCATAGAAATATCATTTAGACCATCACCTATTGCAATAGTATTTTCTACTGGAACATTAAGATGTTTCGCTAAAGTATATAAACCATTACCCTTTTGAGCATCACAATGATTAATCTCCACATTATGCCAATATGAAGCGGTAATTGCTAGCTCTGTATTATGTTGAAAATGCATTTTTAACTTTTTTAATTTCTCCATATCATAGGAAAATGGTAAAAGTTTATGCACATAAATCTCTTCTTCTAATATGGATTTACAACTTTCTGTTATATGAAACGCTGTATGTTCAAGGTATAACGCTGCGATGCTTTCAACCTCTTCTTGATCAATATCTTTATTTGACCTTTTTATCCATTCTATTTCATGATTCACACTTTCTTCACCATACGCCGGAACGTATACACCTCTGTCTGTATACAGTTGATAATACATACGATTTTGTTCAAGATACTCGACAATTTCAAGTGCCTGTGTATTTTGAATTGGATATCGCTTCATCATTTTTTGATCCGTATAAATAAGAGCACCGTTTTCTGCAATAATAGGACATTGTAAATTAGCTTCCAGTAGTAAACGTTCAATATCTACGATAGAACGTCCTGTACAAATCGCTACCACATGCCCCTGCTCCTGACATTTCCGAATCGCTTCTGCATTTTCTTTACTAATCACTTTATTTCCCGAAAGAAGAGTCCCATCTAAATCAATTGCAATTAGTTTCATTGTTCCGTCACCACTTTCTATAAATAAACATGCTCGTATAGATACATACACTAGGTATCGTTTTCATACTTGCGACATCAAGCACAACTTAGTTATAGTTTATGAAAAGCGTTTCAGGTCAAGGGATATTTTTCAGTTCGCTTGAAAATTTGTAGATATTATTAGGAATGGTATGACACTGTATTTTTTGTTGAACGAGACTCCTGCGCATTTTGCGATTAATTAAAATGGCTTCTTGCATGAAAAAAATATAAAAAATAACAAGAAAAGAAAAAATAGTGAATGAAAATGAGATTTATTATCAATACTATAATTAATAAAAGGGCAACCCCATACGGTTACCCTTTATCGTTTAAGCTTCAGGAATAAATGTTTTGCAATCAGTTTCTTCCGTCTTAGATGCTTGGTTACCTTTATGACTCACTACATAAATTGCATCTGCGTTACATTTGTTTCCGTTACCCCAATATTTACAGTTGTTTACTTCACATAAAACATCTTGTGCCATAAGTATCACACCTCCTTATTCTTTTATCATTAACAAATTTGTGAGGTATGATACCATTTGGTGATTCATTTTTTTACTTTTGACGTACTTTTTTGCTTAGAGTGATCTTTCTTAAAGCTCCCATATTCCCACTTACAATTACATCAATATTGTTAGAAATAGTCTTACTGTCCAAGTCCCACCACTTTATTTCTAACAATTCATTTATTATATCATTTGAAAATCTCTTTTTTATCTCAATAGCAGGATTACCACCCACAATTGTATATGGCGGAATGTCTTTTGTTATAACAGCCTTCGCAGCAATAATCGCTCCATCACCTATTTTAACTCCAGGCATAATCGTCGCATCCATACCAATCCATACATCATTTCCAATTACCGTATCTCCTTTAAACGGTAAATCAGAAAGTGTAGGCGTGAATTTCTCCCAGTCATGACCGAAAATATTAAATGGATACGCTGAAAATCCATCCATTCTATGGTTTGCGCCATTCATAATAAATGTAACACCGGGTGCTACGCAGCAGAATTTCCCCATAACCAATCGATCTCCAAAAATTTCATAATGATATAGCACTTGATCTTCGAATGTTTCCCCATCTTTCGAATCATAATAAGAATAATCTCCAACAATAATATTTGGTTTTGTTATTGTCTTTTTAATAAAATGAACACTCTTGTTTCCTTCAATCGGATATTTCACATTCGGATTAGGATTCATGCTGGACGGCACCCTCCTCATTTGAAGTTCCTACTACTGGTTTCAAATTGTATATTGGCAAAATAAATAAGGAACCAATAATAAATAGTAATGCTGTTCCTTCATACATTGTACTAAGTGAAAATACTTCTTTTAATGAACCGGCAATACTCATCGTTAATACCATTGAACCTGTAAATAAAGGGCTTAAAATCCCATTTACCCGTCCAATAAAGTCTGTATCTGAGTTTTGAATAATGAGTGTGTTTATCCCAATTTGGATACAAGGAAGAGCTAGACCACTGAAAAACTGAGCGATAAGAGTAATCCATAAATTTGTAGAAAATCCAATGATACCAATCCCAATCGCCTGTGCAAACATCCCCAAAATTAACATCTTTTGCGGAGCAACATTTTTGGCAAAAACCATTGCTAAAGCTCCTCCAATAATCATTCCTGCTCCATTTACAGTCAATAACCATTGTAAGCCTTCTTTTGATAAACCTAATTGTTCTGTCACGATAAAAATCCCTAGCGGTTGAATGAGACCGATGCCCAATCCAGCTGCCATAAAACAAATTCCGAGTAATGTTAATGCTTTCTTTGCTTTTACATATTTAATCCCATCCACCATTTCTTGTAGTAAGCTAACTTTTTTCTTTTCTTCTTGTTCTTCAACATCTTTTGGCAGAAATAACAACATTAAAGCCGCAAGTAAGAAAGCAATACCTGTCACAACAATGGAAATGTAAATTCCAAAGGCTTGAAATATAAATGTTCCAAGTATAGGGCCTAATATCATAAAAATTGCAAAAATGGTCTGATATAAAGACATGGCCAATTGTACTTCTTCTGTAGAAAGATGTTGTTTAAATAACTTCATACCTGAAGGCTGTGAAAATTGTGAAAGAATCGCAGAGATTAGTGTAACAAAAAATACAACTTTCCACGTACCAAACATAAGTGTGAGAAGTACCGCAAAGACAGATAAAGAGCTTAAAGTTTCACACCAAATCATTGTTCTTTTTGGTTTCCATCTATCCGCGAACGTCCCTCCTATAAATGAAAAAATAAAAATTGGTGCAAATTCTGCAACTGAAATCATAGAAATGGCAAATGCATCGCCATTCGTCATATCCATTACATATAGCAGTACCGCAAAGTTTCGGATCCAAATCCCTACTTGGAGAAATAATGCCGAAGCAATGATCGCTTGCACAAATCGATTTTTTAATACTACAGACATATTATTCTTTGGTTTCGTTTCTACATTCATTGACATAAAAAAGCCCCCTATTTCGCATTCTAAATAGGAGGCAGCACAATCATATCATAAAAGACAGGTCTATTCGCAGCGCGAAAATACATCCCTTTTACATATAAAAATGTACATACTAATCCTATTCAGAAGAATATTTCGTTTTATAACGAAGATTTCTTGAAAAATAGAATTAGTTGATCATTGGGATGTCTTCACCCTTCCGTTTCGATTTAAAAATGACACATACATACTCTATGTAAACCATTTAAAATATATGCATGTCTCAATAACCTATTTATTCTAGAAAGATAATGGTAATTCCTCTAAAGAACGCATTAAATAATTACCTTGCCACTTAATTTTTTCTCGCTCACCTTTTATTTCTATGCTAGGCATACGCTTTAGCAATGTGGCAATTGCAATCTTTGCTTCTAAACGAGCAAGCGGTGCTCCTAAGCAAAAATGGCTTCCATGTCCAAAGGCAATGTGCCTGTTATTTTTCCTTGTAATATCAAAAACCTCTGGATTTACAAAAACATTCTCATCACGATTCGCTGAAGCTAATGAAATAGTCACCATATCCCCTTTTTGAATTTCTTGATCATGTATCATAAAAGGTTCAGCTGCCCAGCGTGCTGTCGTAACTTCAACAGGAGAATAATAACGTAATCCTTCTTCAATTGCCGAATCAATAAGCTCTGGTTGTTCTTTTAATAGCTGTAGTTGACTTGGATTCTCCAGTAAAGCCAAAACCGTATTTGTAATTAAATTCACAGTCGTTTCATGTCCAGCTACAATTAGCAACATAATCATTGAGTAAAGCTCTCGGGCACTTAACTTACTACCTTCACTTTCAGCTTGGATTAATGCACTGACCAAATCTTCTTTTGGATTTTTCCGTTTTATATCTACTAAATATTGGAGATATGTAATGAATTCAGCTAGTTTCATTTCAGTTTCTCTTATTTCTTCAGGAGTTTCTGGTGAATCAATCACTGCATGAGACCACACTCTAAATTTTTCTTGATCCTCCTTTGGTATACCAAGCATTTCACTAATTACATTGATTGGTAATGGGAACGCATAGTCATTAACAAGGTTTAGAGAGCGTTTCTGTTCGGCATGATCTAATAAAGTATCTGCAATATGCTGAATACGTTCATCTAATTGTGAAATCATCTTGGGAGTAAATGCTTTCTGGACTAATGATCGTAATCGATTATGATCGGGCGGATCCGAATTTAACATATGAGTCGTTAAATAGTCTCCATTATCTACAGAAAGAAATGGATTAACCTCTACTTTTTCAAATACATTTTCAGGGTTTTTCTTTAAACGAGAATCTTTTAAAAACGCTAATGCATCTTCATATCTTGTAATAAGCCATTCTGTCCCGAGTTCACTCTGATTTACGAACAAAATAGGTTGTGATTTACGTGATTCCTTATAAATATCATAGGCATCTTCTTTAAATTCCTGAGAAGCTAACTGAATACCTTCTGTTATTTTTTGGCCAACCTTATTTTTAGAAGACATCGTACTCCCTCACTTTCATATATTTGTAAAAATCACTTCAATATATGAATTATAACTTAATAAAAATGCGAAAATTGTAAATTTAGTGTTATGATCTTACTTTACATATTGAAAAATAATAAAACGATGACATGTTCAAAAAAATAGGCAAGAAGAATGTATTTTCCTCTCGCCTACTGAAAATTTCTTTTCCACAGTTTATTTTATTACTAAGCGAAACACATGAAATTACTAATTTGCTGATATCGATAACTTACTTTTCGGCGACGTCCACCTTGCCATGTGTATCCTGATACCCCATCTCGTCTCACTTCAGTCGGGAAAAACCATAAATCTCTTCCAAAAGGCCCTGGGCGATGTAAACGTAAGTATCCCCATCTTCCTAGACAATTACACATCCATGCTTTTATATTACTGCTTTGTACAGGAGATGCGAATGTTGATGGTACGGCAGGCGCTTGTGATGGAGGGGGCCCTGTTGGAGCATCTTCAGCATCATCTGGTCGATATTCTTCAAGTTCGACATCTCTCATTTCATCAGATGCTTCATAGCTAGGAATTTGCGGGTTATAATATGCTGTTTGATTATAATCTGCATACGGAAAATACGTTGGTTGATTATACATAGAAAAAATCACCTCTTATGATTTATTACTCTATCCATTCATATGTTGTATCGCTTTTATATGAAGCTTATTTATATAGCCCAAAATAGAAGTTGAAGGATTCTGTATTGAAATTACTGTAAAACAATAAAGGGGTTCTCATTTCTTTCTCTGAACAAAAAGCCCAATTTCTCAACTTTAATGCTGAGAGATTGGGCTTTTTATAATGGACACTGCAAAGTACTCCTTTCTTAATGGTTCCTCTTCAGATTGACACTATAATAGCGCATCGCTTTCAAAGTACCCTCCATTTCAAATACACCTTGCTGGATTAATGTACGCAAGCGATATTCAAGAAAAACATCTCCAATTACTTGCTCAATATGTCCAAGCGCTTCCCCTATTAACCTTGGTGCCTTACAGAAAGAACTTGTTGCTTCTAATCTTTCTGCACATTCAATAATGAAAGAATCGAAGTAATCTTCTTGTACAGATTGAACTTGGTTTTCATTCCAAATTCGTAATAAGTCCATAGTTTCAGAGAGTAATTCCCATTCTCGTTCAAGAGTTTTCCGTGCCTCATTAGTCAGTAATGTATCTTTACCGTACTTTTCATAAATAACTGCTAGTTTCTCTGAAGATAACTCCCCTGTCCCGCGTATATCATAACCTTCTGGGAACAGTTCTCTGTATGCTTCTGATGTGTTAATTACACGAATATTATCTCGACTTTGTAAATGTGCAAGTACAAAACAAAGCCCCACATGTTCATGCGCATTATCTGCTTTCCATATTGTAATTGGTATATCTTGAGGAATAGACTGTAATTCTTCCATTGATTCTCTAAAGATTGATAAATATTCTTCTTCAAAATAAAGATCATAAGAGTTTAAATTTCTAGATAGCCATTGCTGGCGAGCTACTTGCCCAGCTTTTAACTCTAATTGATGAATGGGACCGATAGAGAATGCATCTGAGAAACAGACGACATAGTCTTCTGTTAAATCAGCTTGTTTCAGCATGTACTTAATACCCCCAGCTGGAGAATCACCAAATGCAATATGTATATGCTTACTCTCCCTAATATGTAGTTTAGGCTTTTGTGATTCAATAAGTTGTTTTGGAATTTCTGTTAATATTTTCATTCTATCTTCACTTGGCTCTGTTTCCATTAAATCAAGTTGAATTAAGATGAGACGGAGTAATGATTTTGCTTCATCTTCTGGCATATTATCGATTACTTTACTTAAATTATCTATCATCTATTTCCCTCTATTCATAAACTAATGTAATTTATAGTGTAACATACTTAATCTCAACTAATAATCGCTAAAAGAAATGAAAACGACAAGAAACCACAAAGTGGAATAAACAACATCGTATCCATCTTCGCAAAATACGTATCTTTTTTTCTTTTAAATATACCAAAGTAATTGAATTCTCCAATCACCCTTAATCCAAATACAAACATACAAATCCAAGAACCGATTTGAACGATGACACGTGGAATAAAAGAGGAGGTAAGGTTTGCCTGTAATAATAAAAGTAACGCCGCTACACATAGTAATAGCGCAACTAATAATGTCATTCCAGTTCCAGGAGTAAAAGCTTTTTCTCCGGAATCAGTTGGAATTGCTGCCTTTATTCCCCATTTCCCACCAAATGCCCAGTAAACATGCAATAAGCTAATACTTACTAAGAGACATGCTGATATAGTGATGATAATAAGCAATATTAACCCCTCCGTCAATGTGCTTCTTTTAAAATTAAGAATATTCAACAAAACAACAATGAACAATCTATTTCTAAATTGTTCACAATATCGTCATTTGTAATATTATTTAATCTTCATTTTTGATATTCCGATACCGTATAAAAACAATTAAATATAAAGGTAGTATAAGTTTACTTGTAATTAATGGGCGGATCGCTCTAATTAAAAAGGATGTGATTCCGGTGAAAAACATAGAGAAAAGCGATTTTCTATTCAAAACTGAACGAAAAATCGCTTTTCCAATTCTTTTACATACGTTTATTTCTGATTATTCATTTCAAATACTTGCTGTACGTCTTTATCGCCGCGCCCAGATAAATTAACAATAATACTTTGATTCTTTCGTAAGGTTGCTGCTAATTTCATAGCATACGCCACTGCATGAGAACTTTCCAATGCAGGAATAATCCCTTCAACACGAGACAATTTATGAAATGCTTCTAATGCTTCATTATCATTAATTGCTACATATTCTGCACGACCAGTTTCTTTATAATAACTATGCTCTGGTCCAACCCCCTGGTAGTCCAGTCCCGCGGCAATGGAGTGCGCCTCTGCAATTTCTCCATTTTCGTCTTTCATCATATAACACTTAAATCCATGGATGATACCAGGCTCTCCTGCTGTAAGAGGTGCTGCATGCATCCCTGTTTCAATCCCTTTACCACCTGGCTCAACACCTACCATTTTTACTTCTTTATCATTATAAAATGGGGCAAATAACCCAATTGCGTTACTTCCTCCACCTACACAAGCAACCAAATAGTCAGGTAGACGCTGTTCTTTTTCAATGTGTTGTGCTCTTGCTTCTCTTCCAATTACAGCTTGGAAATGACGAACGATTGTTGGGTATGGATGTGGGCCCAGTGCAGAACCTAATAAATAAAATGTACTTTCATAGTTTTGAGCGTAATCTTCAAGTGCTGCATCTACCGCTTCTTTAAGGGTACGCCCTCCCTCTTGAACAGCAACTACCTTCGCACCTAATAGTTCCATGCGAAATACATTTAATTGTTGACGTTCTGTATCCATTCCTCCCATATAAATCGTGCAGCCTATTCCGAACATCGCACAAGCAGTAGCTGTAGCAACGCCATGCTGCCCCGCTCCAGTTTCTGCAATGATGCGTTTTGCTCCCATTCTCTTTGCAAGCAAAATTTGTCCTAATACATTGTTAATTTTATGGGCTCCTGTGTGATTAAGGTCTTCTCTTTTAAGGTAGATTTTTGCGCCACCGATTTCTTCACTCAAACGATTGGCATAATACAATGGATTTGGACGCCCTACATATTCTTTAAGGTAGTATTCATATTCATTTATAAACTCTTGGTCATCTTTGTATTGATTAAATGCGCTCTCCAGGTGAAGTAAAGCCTCTTGGAGTTGTTCTGGCACAAAACTACCCCCAAATTCTCCAAAATATCCATTTTCCGCTTGTAATAAATTCATGTTAATTCCTCCCTCTGGTTTTTAATTGTTGAATAAGAAAAAGCGCTGAACGCAAAAAGCCCCCTACATGCATTAAAGCATGTAGAGGGCGATATATACGATTATACCGTGGTGCCACCTCTTTTGATTCTTTGTCACGTAGACTCAGAATCCTCTCGTTTTTGGATACGGAAAAACAAATTCGATATCCTCATCCTTGTAACGGCGGAACCCGGGTCGCATACTCCTAATGTTTCAGCGTACCTCTCCTAAGTCCATTCGGTATAATTTATCGTACTGGATCGCACCAATCCCAGCTCTCTGCAACGCATCAATTAAACGTACTCTTCTTAGTCAACGATTTTTTATTATTTAAATTTAATTATGATATTATCGAACTCTTTTTATTTTGTCAACAATAAATAATAGGAAATTCAATCTTTCTGAACAAGTTAATCAATTTATTCATTCTTTTATCATTAATCCTATATTTTAATACCGGTTTTTTCTTGTTCTGCAATCGGGCCATTTTCTTTAATAAGAAAAGGAATTATTAAAAGTAAATCGAAGCTTTAAGTTATTCAAATAACGGAGCTGTTTAATGTGATAATGAATAATTAATGAACTAAGTAATAATAGTATTTTAAGTACAAGATTAGCTTTATTTTTTCAATCTTCTTGTGTAATCAAACAAATTTTTCACATTAATAAAATCTAATTATAAAGGAGGCCAAAGTTATGAAAATTTCTAAGGGAATAGAGATGCTGCACCTTGAATTTCATGGGAATAGTATTCATCCAACCCTTTTATGGGATCAGGAAATGGCTATTTTAATAGACACTGGATTCCCTGGACAAATTGAAGATTTACACGTAGCAATGGATAAGGTAGGAGTGTCGTTCGATAAACTAAAGGTTGTGATTTTGACGCATCAGGATATAGATCATATAGGCAGTCTTCCTGAAATATTGCAGAATTGCGGAAGGAATATTAAAGTTTATGCTCACGAACTAGATAAGCCTTATATCCAAGGGGATTTACCTCTTTTGAAAGACGGGCACATAGAGAATCCACCGAAGGGAAAAGTGGATGATACCTTGATTGACGGTCAAGAACTGCCGTATTGTGGCGGGATTCGTATCATCCATACTCCAGGGCATACTCCAGGCCATATCAGTTTATATTTGAGGCAAAGTAAAACGCTTGTTGCCGGGGATTCGATGTACAGTGTAAACGGAACACTGGGGGGGATTCATGTTCCAACCACTTTGGATATAAAGGCTGCTCGACAGTCTTTGAAGAAATATTTAGACCTAGATATTGAATCCGTGATTTGTTACCACGGAGGATTAAGTAAGGGAAATATTAATGAGCAAATCCAAAAATTATAGAGGATACTAATAACAGATGATTATTTATTGAGGCGTTGTTGCTAAACGGGTGTGAAGGTTGAAAAATAGTTGTTCCTTTTGGGTAGCTCTATTTTATCTTTTTCGTTCTTCAACAATACTAACAGTCAATATAAGGTCGGCATTCTTCAGCAAATGGGGGCCATTGTGGAACAATACAAACAGAATATGATCAAACTTTTTTATAAAGAAATTTCCTAATTACATTAAATAGGAGCATGTTTTGAACAATCTTTTTCAATGACATGCTCTTTGTATTTTCTCTTTTATTAAGGTTATTAGCATCAAATTAATCAAACTGTATTTTAAAGTTACAAGAAACCAATCATATGTCTCACCTTTATTTACAACTATAGGTTTTGTAATAAAACCTAGCTGGTTTTCGATACCATACAAATCTGATTGATGGCTTGTCTCCCCACCTATAATCCAATTCATGTTCTTTAATATTATTTTATACATATTAAACTATATTTTTAACATACAATAACAAATCTAATATATATAAAAACAGAGGATAAACGCCCAGTTATTGAACATATTATCCTCTATTCATTATAGTCTATTTAAATCGTATAAAAGGGGATTGCGTTTTTAAATATTTGTCTAGAGATATCCTCTATGCATTATAACGATTTCTTCTTCGTTCCATCCTTGTTTGACCTTGTGATGTTTCCATTTCATGATGGTGATTATCTGGTTGTATTGTATGATACAGTGATGTTCTTTCTTCATGATTCGGTTCATACGTACGTGTTTCTTTTGAGTTAGAAGATTTTTTACTGAACTTTGGCATCTTCACTTTCAATCTTGGTAAACTAGGAATGCGAATTTTAAATTTCGGTTTGATTCTTTTCTTTTTTTGTTTGAATAGATTTGTTTTTTCTTGTTTTTCATTGATACTACCACGTTTTAGCATGTTGGCAAACAACCCACCAAGTATAAATCCGACTACTAATAAGAGTAGATACAATCGTTCTGAAGTCAATAAGTTCATCATACTTCCAAGAACAGTTAATGATTTGGCTTGTTTCACATCCCATAATAAACCGCCCCATAATGCCAATAATCCTATAGTAATTGCATAGGTACGAAATCGGAGTATAAGTGGAATCACGGCAACACATGCAGCGATTTTGGCATTTGCTAGCAAAGAACTAGTTGTTACATATTGATCCCAAATCGCCAACAAGAACGTGATAAATATTGTGTAAGCGAGCCAACTACATATTCGTGAATACATTCGTTTTGCATAATAGCTTCCAAAACTCGTGAAAAACAACAGTCCTCCTAAATAAAATGACAATTCAAGAGGAATTTGTTTCATAATACCTGCAATTGGGAACAGGAAGCTGAGTACCATTAAAAGCACATCAAGTTTCTTCAAAACTCTCATCCCTTTCAGTTTTCTATCTTTTTTCTATATAACAAAGCAAATTTTGTTGTTTTTAGCATATTCCTCACTTCCACCAAATTATAGTGTACATGCATGCGAATAATAACATTCCTAAAAAACATCTTAATCCTATTAGTACTAAAATGTAAACAAAAAAACAAAATGATAATTGACAATAGAGATCTAGATTTGTATAAAGAAATGACAAATCCCGCTATTTGTAAATTAGCGGGATTATCAAATTATCCTATTGTACATCTAACGTACTTTCTCATCTTCAAAAATGTGATGGACAAGAGCGCGACAACTTGGATATACCTAATTTATATGATTATACTTCTCCCTCACAACGCAGCCACTTCGCATAATAGAATTTATTATTTCTCATTTACTCCCAAAGCCTCACGTGCCATCTCCATATGTGCTTTCTCCTTCGTTTGTAGCGCAAACAATCCAATCATTACCGGATAAGCAGCGCCAAGTTCAATAATATGTTCAAACATTCTCGGCCAAACTTTTCCTCCTGCTTTTTCATATTCGTTTAATAATACTTTCAAATTATCCTCTCCAAAGATTGTGAGATACAGAGTGAAGTCAGTAGCCGGATCCGTTACTTTCGCTTCTGTCCAATCTAACAGACCTGTTACTTTGGTATTTTCATCAACTAAAATATGCGGTGGATGTAGATCCCCATGAACAAATGCAGAGTGCTTTGGCCAATACGATTCATCCCCAAGCCATGTTTGCCAACGCTCCCATAGTTCATCTGAAACTCCAAGTTGTGATTTTATTTGATGCATTCTATCTATTAACAATTGCTTTGCTTCAGCAGGTTGAAGAATTTCAATGCCATACTTAGTTGCCTCATTATGATTAATCGAATGCAAAGCAACGAGAGATTCTGCTAAAGATCGAACAAATGTTATAGATGGTGGGTTATTTTGAATATGCCACACATAATTTTGTATTTCTAAATCAATCACTGCTGCAGGATTCCCCTTTACTAATGGATACGCAATTAATTCTGGTGTGTTGATTTTCCAATTTGGTACTGCAACAGGTACATATTTTTGAACAAGCTCAAGTATTTTTCCTTCTAATGCTCCTCTTTCAATGACGTCTGGTCTTCTTGGTTTCCGGAGAACCCATGAAACGCCCCTCTCATCAGTAGCAAATACAACTTGAAAGTCCATTCCTGATTCATTTAATTCAGCGCTTTCTTTATTCAATTGTAAATCATTCTTTTCAGCGATTTTTAAAATTTCTTCTATACTTTTCTGTTCATTTGCATTTGTCATAGATAAACACTCCTCTGAAATTCTTCATATAAGTACAGAAAACACAGACTGGGTGCCCGTGTTTTTGTAAACGGAATGAGCTCTCACAAATATACTGTCCCTATTTTCATTTCGATTTTCCTTGCACCCAAGTAACAATATCATTTATAACATACTCAGGGATATTGGCAGGACTATAATATTCATCCGGTTTACTTAATTCCCCATCTCCTTCTGTAAAGAAATGATTTAACTTTGGATAAAGTCGATAATCAACGTTATCTCGCTCTTTTAATTGTTCTTTCCAGAGAGGAATTTCGATTTTTGATTGAACTTGATAGTCTCTTTCTCCTTGAATAATAAGAAGCGGTGTCTTTTGTTCTTTTGACATTTCTGCTGCCTTAATTTTACGGATAGAATCCCAAAATACTGGTGAGCCTAAATGAAAATCTTTTGGAGGGTTTTTGCTAGAAAAATTAGGATCATTTAATAATGCAAATTGCGCCTTGTAAAATTTATATTCTTCAGGTTTCATTCTACCGATAGAATACAAGTAATCAAACTGATCTAAAACAACATCCTGGATCGTACGAGCTGGTCCTCCCATCACAATTGCCCCAGCAATATTTTGATTTTGATCCTTTTCAATCATTTTCGGAACCATCATTCCACCTTGACTATGACCAAGGATATAAATTTGATTCTTGTCTACCATTGATTCATTTTGAAGAAAACGTGTGGCAAAAAGTGCATCGTCTGTTGTCTCTTTATCGACTGTATAAAAAGGGCTTAATTGTGTTTTTAAGCCATGTTCATACGTTCGTTTATTGTAACGAAGAACAGCTATTCCTTTTGAAGCAAGACCTTCAGCTAGATCGCGAAATGGTTTTAAGGCAAACGCCGTTTCATCCTGGTCGCTTGCCCCAGATCCTTGAACAAGAATAACGGCTGGGAAAGGTCCCTCTCCCTTTGGAACAGATAATGTTCCTGATAATGGAAACGCGCCACTCCCGACTACAACTTCTTTTTCAATAAATGATTCTGGCTTACTATATGATGGGCGCTCTGCAACAGGACTAAACGACATGCTAAGTTGAAAATCATCTATTTTTCCAGATGGATCTAATTTTATTAGTAAAGGCACAATAAATTGTTCAAAAACTAATCCAATCTCTACATTTGTATGAATGGAATTTGTCTCTTTTTGTTTTACCTCTCCAATTCCCATAAAAGAACCTGCTTGTAATTGCAGGGGAAGTCCCTTCCAATAACTCTCCAGCCATTTTTCAGATATTATCTTCTGTAAAGGTCGAGAAGTTAAATCAAATGCAGATTTATAATTTTCAGTATGCATATAACGGATAAATGTAAGAGTAGTAGATATAACAGGGTTTTCATCATCAGCATTGTTTATTTCTTTTATATTTGTGTTTGTTTCTTTGAATGTTGAGGTAAATTGATGGTTGAATGGATTATTATATGTATAGGGATAAAAATTTATTTTCAATGCATCTGTATTTCCCCTCTCATATAGACTTGGAGAAATCGCAAAATTTTTGGGTGGAATTGATTCTGCTGCGTATGAAACTGTGGGAATGCTTATTGCACAAATTGTACTAACGAGTAAAATCTTGTTCGTTATCCGTTTTCTCGTTTTCATATTTATTGACTCCTTTCAAAATTAAATTCTTTTAATACAACATTCCAAGCATTATAAGGAAAATAAAAAATATCAAAGAGATTAATAAACTTCTTTACGCCCCCTAACAAAGAATGTGATTATTATAAACAACCTTCAATAAAAACTACCTTCTTCCTTCTTTTTATTATGTAATTTTTTAATAATATATAAGCATCTAATTAGTGAAATTGATTTTTCTAAAACTAGAAATTATTATTTTCGTACAAAAAAATGACTAAACTAAGTTAGTCATTTTCTATACTATTGCATGCTTGATGAGAGACATATCTTTTTCTTATAAACTTACATCCTCTACTTGTTTTTCTACTGGCCATTTTTCTAATGTGTAAGCCATCTCCCAAAATGAATATTCATATTGACTGCTAATTACAAAATGCTGTTTCATACGCTTGCGATCAGCTTCTGTTACTGTTTCTGCAATAGCATCTAATCTTGCAATTTGCTCTTCTACTAAAGTACGGAACCAGTCAGAACCATATGCAGAAATCCATTCTTGGTAAATTGGTTCTTCCGGTTTACATTTCTTAAGTCGTTCACCAATTTCATAATAAAGCCAATAGCAAGGTAAAATGGCTGCGATAACATCCCCAATATGTCCCTCATATGCAGCGCGATACATATGTGATGTATATGCATAAGCTGTCGGTGCAGGAATGAACGATTCTTTTTCTTCTTCTGTAATTCCTAGTTTTTTCGCAAAATTCTCATGCAGTGATAATTCAGCTTGATATGTATTTTGTGCATGGTGCGCCATACGAGCTGTCGTTTCTAATTCAATCGCTTTTGCTGCTCCTAACGATTGAACTCTTGCAAAATGACTTAAATAATATGAATCTTGCAGAACGTAATAGCGGAAGTTAGCTAAATCTAATGTTCCAGCTCCTAGCTTTGTGACAAATGGATGATTAAAACTTGCTTCCCAAATCGGATTAACTTCTTTACGTAATAACTGTGAAAATGACATTATAGGCCCTCCAATTAACGTTTTGATAATAAAGAATGAAACAAGTTTCTTAACGAATTGCTCGTTAACTACTAGACTACTGGGATCTACTTCAAATAGGTGCGCAAAATAAAAAAGCTTTCTTTACACACACGTAAAGAAAGCAGACTGGACATCATCAATATTGTAAAAATATCATTTTCTGTCACTTCCACTTCCCTACGCTGGTATTACCCAAATCAGGTCCTAAGAGTTTCAAAAATATTCGTTGATCTCAGCCTTTAAAAGGCCCCCCTAGTGGATAGATATATAAAACTATTTAACTTTGATATTAATCATAACATATTCTAGAATACTATCAAATAGTATTTGTAAATTCAGCACTTATAATATAAAGGTGCACAAATGTTATCTATCTTCTTCTACTAACCTCTTAATTTGCTCCTTCACATTCGAATCACAAACACCACCGTGATAACAAATTACTCTATCGATATCAAATTCTAAAAATCTTCTAAGCGATTCTGTAGCTGTTTCCATATCTGGTGTCGTATGCGGAACTGGCCCTCTTAGTTTTCCATCAACGCATACCATCGCGTCACCCGCAATTAATGTTTTATATTTTTCACTATATAAACTAATATGTCCGGGAGTGTGCCCTGGTGTATGAATCACTTCAATGCCTCCGAAAAATGATAGTCTTCCTCCGTCTTCTAATGTCCGATTTACTTTTGCATTCGGAGGATTTTTATATAGAAATTGCATAACCTCTGGAAGTGCCTCCCATTGGTCTTTACTCATTTTACTTGGATCCGTTTTCATTAAATGCGCTTGTCCTTCAATATACGGCTTGTCTAATTCATGTGCGTATACTTCAATAGAATGGTCTGCCTTCTGCTGTATTTCAGGAAGACTTCCAATATGGTCTATATCTTGATGGGTTAAAATAACTGCTTGTAATTGCTCAAAAGGCACACCAATACCAATCATTGCATCACGAATCCCTTCTAATTGGCCTGGCATACCAGTATCGATTAATATAGCTTCTTTTTCATCCCAAAGTAACGTGGGATTTAATTCGAACTCTTGAATTTTTAATTTTAACACCGCTAGACCGTCTTCTATTTTCATATTACACGTCTCCCTCGATACATAAATTAGTGAAGTTATTTCACTTACTAAAATGTATCACGCTAAGGATAATTGTTCAAATGATTAATTTTTTATTATAACATAAAAATATTTATTTGTCAAGTTATTTCGTCTGGTTCACAACTATTTTTTTCATCAAACATCTTTTCGATACAAATTAATTAAATCTTTCAGAGCTGCAGCTGCTGCTCCTCTCGGGCTTGAAGCTCCCCCAGTCGAAGTAACTTTTCCCATCGCATCAGTATGAAAAGTGATTCCTTTTTCTGTTCCATTCACATGAGCCAGTGGATGTTCTTTCTCTATTTCACGCGGGCATACTTCAAGTTTCAGATTTCCTGAATGATCTTTATATGCCGCTCCAATTAGTTTTATAGATTTACCTTGTTCTTTCGCCTTCTCTATATCTTGTTTTGTAACATCCTCTATCCCATTTATACTTACGTAATCAAGAGAGTATTCTGACTGAAATAGACTATTCGCTAACAATAATAATTTACAGGCACTATCCATTCCGCTTACATCTAATGATGGGTTTGTTTCAGCGATTCCCTTTTGCTGTGCTTGATGCAATGCTTCCTCGAATGTTACATCTTCTTCGTACATCTTTGTAAGAATATAATTTGTTGTTCCGTTTAAAATACCTTCTATACGTTCAATTTGGCACCCTGCTAAACTAATTTGTCCAATATCTAATGTAGGGAGGGCCGCTGCAGTTGCACCGCTATAACGAATACGTACGTTTGCTAGTTTTGCTTTTTCATTTATTTCTTTCCACGCAGTAACAAGTGCGCCTTTAGAAATAGCTACTACATCCATATGGTTTTCAATCGCTGTTTCAATGTATGTTCTTCCTGGTTTACCAGTTTGAAGATTAGTTGGTGTTGATTCTATTAATACAGTACCAAGAGGAAGTTTTTCACTTTTATCAAGTGGATGTGGTTTGATATATTTTTCTAATGCATAAGAACCAGTACCATAAGTTAATAATTCTTCAATATGTAAGCCTTTGTCATTATAAAGATTGACTGTACTCCCAATAATTCCAGTAAAGATCAGTTCGATGCCGTACATTTCTTTTATATAGGAAGTTTTCTCAAATACCAATCTTGCAAACTCTTTTCCAACAGCTCCATATCCAGATATCACCATATTAACCCTCATATTATCACCTCAAACTATTATGCTATTTTAATGTTAACTCCATTATACTCCAAAGGTACGAGGTAATTCATGAATTGAAAACTCCCTCGAAATATTTGGAGGGAGTTTTTATCTTTCAACATAAATATGAAGACAGTTATTTTGGTAAATTGGATAACTTTTCAGCAATATCTCGATAAAAAGCATGAATATCAGAAAATCCTAACGAATCCGAAATACTCAGTCCTACCATATCAAGGTGATCCCAGTTTTGTTTTGTCTCAATATGATTCCATTTTCCAAGCTCCGCTGCGCCATTATTATTTATAATTGTATCAGTCGATGGTCCTACCATTGAGTTTGTATTCACTACACCATCATTTTGCCACCAAGATGAATTGATGAATGTACGATTCTGTTCATACCTTGCATATGATCCTAAGAAAACCGCATTTCCCATTAATGCCTTATTCATGGTAAGGTGCGGAAAATGAAGCCCTGTTATAGGGGCTGCCTGTGTGGCATGTCCACTGTAAGAAAAATAATATACATCTGGTTGTGCTTTTACCCAGTCATTCAGTTCCTTTGCTCCATCTGTACTTAAATCCCATTGACTTATATCTTTCGTATCCTTCAAAATAGAACTATTTAATACACGGTTTGAATATTGATAAAATGATTCTCCCGCTTTCTTTTTAATTCCCCATTGATCTAACTTAAAATCATATAATGCTAGATTATTATTTTCTCCAATTCCAGCTGTTGCGACGAGTAATTGCTTTACAGCAGGCAAAAGTAGACTTCCATCCGCAAGAGTTGTCCCGTTGTGAGGGGTTGCCAATGTCGTTACACTATGAACGTATGATTTTCCCCCCTGAAACAACGGAGACATTTTCACATCCGCATGTTCTTTTGCATACTCTCTTTCTTCTTGATTTCCTTCTTTCAATAATTGAACGAGCGTACGTATCGTTTGACCACCCATACTATGTCCTACTAAATGAACCTTATTTGTCTCACTCCAATTTTGAACAAACCCTGAATATGTTCTCCCATATCGATCGTGTCCATGCTTTTCAGCATGAGCTGTCCCATAATCTACTATTCCACCATTAATTTGAGCATATAACTCACATGCACGATCCCAATTACTTGATAACGGTCCAACAGCGGCAGTATATACATTGTATCCATCTCTCTTTAAGTTTTCTTGTATATCATGTACACCGCCCCAATACTTTACACCCAATAATTCATCTCTGCCCCATCCTGTAAAGCCATGCACTAAAATAATAGGATTGTTATTTTGCTTTCCTTCCTCTGCTTGTGTTGGCATCGGTAGCATTACACTCGAAGCGATAAAGCATAAAATTAATAATCCCCAAAATAATCTTTTCATTTTACATCCCCTTTTCTTTTTCTCCTTTTAAAATAAAACGCTTTCATTTAACTAGATTTTATGTAATAGAAAAAGATCCACAAAGATATACCTCCGCAATTTGCAAAGGTTATATAGTGTGGATCTCCAATTCTCTATCACATGTATTAACTTAAAAATACTGTAAACTATATTGTTTGAATTGTCCATCAATTATGCAGTATTACATAGTTGATAAATTTTTATTGACTATTCTCTTGTTAGCTCTCATCCTCAAAAGTAATAAATTTCACCGATATTAATTTATGAAAATCTTTGACTTGTCTTTTTAACTTTAAATATTCAATTACAATTGTATTATCTGTTGACATCTTAGGTTTTTCATATCCTAATGACTTTTTGAAGCGAATGAGTTGCAATTTTGTTTCATTAGCTTTTATTTCTTTATATACATCATTTTCCGCAACAATAAGGTACCATTGAGATTTGTAATCACGAGAGTTTCCAATCCAAGCATCGCTGTCATATGAAACAGGTATCTCTTTACTGTTTAAATCGATACTCGTAATATGATTTTCATCTTTATGCGTAAATATTAGCGAACTCCCTTTAGGAATATCCGGTAATTTTTTTATTGAAATAGAATCCGAACGATTATTTACATCATTCGTCCGCAAAATTTTAGCTTTTATCATAGCTTGAGCTGTAGATTTATCTATAATGAGTACTTTATTTTCATCTACGGCACCCGTTTTTACTTCAAACACCTCTTTTTCCTTTATATTTTCTTTATAACGTTCAAAAATAGGTAAAGTATATTGTTCATCCCCAATCATTACGATCCCGTTCGCAGGCTGTTTATTTTCTTCAGAGAAAGAACAAGCACTTAGGCTTATGACAATCAGGACAATTAATATAAAAAAAGATATTGTTTTTCTCATTATGACTCCTTTCATTGTCTAAATTAATTTTCAAGTATACTCATTATGGTTATTTTCCGTTTACCTTTGATACAATCAAAACTTAATAGTCATATTTTACTGATCCATAGTCCTATAAAGTTTTTGTAAGTAACGCCAACGAGTCATAAAGAAATACAAGATTTGTATACATACAAATGAAATTAAGATGATAATTGAACTATTTAAAATAGAAAAATCCACTAATTGTTGCAGTGCGGTATATGCGACTGCAGTATGAATTACCGCAACAACAATTGGTAAAAAGAACATGATTAACAACTGTTTTGTTACAACACCTTTTAGTTCTCGCTTACTTAATCCCATTTTTGAGATCATTTTATATTGTTGTTGATCCCGGTCTAAATCTGTATATAAACGGAAATAAATAAAGCTCGCTGCAAATGTAAAAAAGACAATTCCCACTAAAACACTTGCCATAAGTAACAATCCATTTGTTTGTTTCGCTTGTAACCACTGCAATGTTAGGGCCTCGAAATAAAAACTACGCTCTCCACTCTCTCTACCCAGTATGCTAATTAATTGATGTGAAATTTCCTTTGTTCTCATCCAATCATCTACAACAAATCCGTAAATACGCTCTTTAGAGAACGTGATATCCTCACGAGCAATGAATGGAACTTTATCATATACTTGGTCTTGTACTGCAATTAAAGTATTTCCTACTTCATGTGGTAGAACTAAGTTCTTTACAGCTTTCTTTACATGAAATGTTTTCATCCAATCCCCATGAATCACTTCAATTTCTTTTTTAAATTCACCATCTTTAAACTCTTGTTTTTGTGCTATCCATCCTGGGACTAACAAAATCTCATCTTCTCTATCAAGCGTTTCCCTTTGAAAACCAAGAGCTTTCGCAAGGTCATTATATTCACTTAATTTCATAACAGAAACATTGCTTTCTGTATATTTAGTAGAGGCAGAGCCCATTCGATAAGGAATATTTGCCTCATTAAGAGATTTCTTAATTACAGAAAGATGCTCATTTTCCATCTTATTTTCTTCAAAACTCATATACGTAAATGTATACGGATTGGTCATTCTTGACAGTTCTTTATTTCCAAGTGCAGCGGTAGTTCCGATTGCGGTGAACGCGACTGCCGAAATGATAGACACAATAAAAAACATCGTTGCATTATCTTTCATTCGATATATTAGCTCTGAAAACGTCAATATATTTGTTTTCTTTAAAAATAAAGATTCTCGCTTTTTGGCAGCTTGCAACAGAAAAACACTGCATTGTGTATACAGAAAATAAGTACCGATTATAACCAATAACACACCTAATCCTAGTAACGGAAAAGAGATAATTCTTCTAAAGTTAATATAAAGTACGATTCCATATCCAGAACTGATACTAACAAATGATAGAAGCGATAAAATAATAGAAGCTTTCGGTTCAGGTTTTGGTTTTTCTTCTGCTTGAATGAGTTCCACAAGCTCTGTTACTTTTATCATTTTAAAAGTAAACAATGATACAATTAAAAATAAGAAAAGAAATGTAATAACAGTTAATAATACTGCTTGAGTTGGAATATAGAAAGGTAATCCATTGTTAATCATTAAAATACTCGCACTAATGAGTAGTACCAATTTGGAAAATATAAGGCCGATCATAATGCCTATAAAGATTGAACCAAATCCAATTAACATATTTTCAATGAGCACTAACTTTTTCAACTGTCTTATAGACATTCCTTGCATCATTAAAATGCCAAACTCTTTTTTACGTGTTTTTAAAAATGAGCTTACTGAATATAAGATAAAGAAAAATGAAAACACAAAAATCAAGCTTTGTGAGATCTTAAATCCAATTGTACCAAGTTCACTTATCGTTTCACTTGTCGATTTTAACTCACCAGTTAAATCAGGGTGAAATAATAAAAGCGCATATGTAAAGAAAATCATAATAGAAAATGTACTGCTTAAAAAATGAGCGGCGTATGTCCGTTTATTACGGAAAACATTATTAAATGCGAATTGACGAAAAGTCATGTCTTTTCCCTCCTAACAACGAGAGAACATCCATAATTTTTTGATAAAAAGCTTGTCTACTTTCACCGCAATAAATTTCATTATACAATTCACCATCTTTAATGAAGATAACGCGACTACAATAACTTGCTGCATATGGATCATGAGTAACAAGCATCATCGTTGCATGTTCTTTCTTATTCAGTTCTTCTAACATACTCATCACATCATTCGAAGACTTAGAGTCTAAGTTTCCCGTAGGTTCATCCGCTAATAATAATTGTGGCTTATGAATGATTGCACGAGCAATTGCGGTTCGCTGTGCTTGACCACCTGAAATTTCATATGTTCTTTTATGCAAAATATCGAGAATGCCTAATTTTTCTGCAACCTCTCCCACCCGCTTATTCATTTCCTTTACAGACATCCCGTCTAACGTCATCGGCAACACAATATTTTCTTTTACAGTAAGCGTACTAAGAAGATTAAAAGACTGAAAAACAAATCCTAGCTGTTGTCGACGGAATAACGCTAGTTTTTCAGATGACAGCTGAAAAGGATTCATACCATTTATTAAAATGTTTCCTGATGTTGGTGAATCAATCGTAGATACCATATTTAACAATGTTGTTTTCCCACTACCAGACGGTCCCATAATACCAACGAACTCGCCTTCTTGAATAGATAAATCAATATCAACAAGAGCTTTATAAGGAACTTTCCCCTTATATACTTTACTAATTCCTTTCGCCTGCAATATTTCCATATCACATTCTCCCTTCATTTATCCTGCTTAGTTTGAAGTGTAAAGGAGTTATCTTACATCTCATATTGATTCGTCTTTCATTTACCTTACAACTTTGTAAGATTTCTAAAAAAAGCTGATGAAAAAGTTTATTTCATCAGCTTTTTATGAGATATAGAAAATAATTCGTACAGTTGTACCTTTTTCAACTTCAGAATGTATTTCTACTTTATGTCCTAACTGTTTCACAATTTCATATACGAGGTATAATCCCATCCCAGTAGACTCTTTGAAATCTCTACCATTTTCTCCTGTAAAGAAAGGTTGAAACACACGTGGCATATCTTGTTTTGGTATACCTACTCCAAAATCTCTTACTTCTAAGGTGACAGTCTTATCTACATTATATGCTTTTATTATAATTTTTTCTCTACTACCGGCTGAATACTTAATTGCATTAGATAAAATTTGACCAACTAAAAATCGAAGCCACTTCGCGTCACTTTCTACAACGATGTCTTTTTCTATTTTGACTTCTGGATATACAAAATTCCGAATAAAAAAACGCTTATGTTCATGTATTGCTTCGTTTACTAAATTATATAATTGCACTCTTTCTACGTAGAAATCTTGTGTGAAAGTTTCTAGACGCGCAACATATAAAGCCATTTCTAACCCTTTTTTTAGTTTATCTGCTTCTTCGTTAATACTCTCAAATCGAGGGTCAACTTCATCTTGTGTCATTAATTCAATAACAGATAAAGGTGTTTTCATTTGATGAATCCATTGATTCATAAAAGTCAAATGCTCTTCATTTTTGCGTTCCTGCACTTGTAACTGATTCTGGTAGTGCCGATATTGTACTTCTAATAACTCATGTAATGCAGTTGACAAAGGGGAAAAGTCAGACTTTTGTACAGATTCATCTAATGATTGCATTGGGTTTGCTAACCTTTCATAAAAAGACTTATGAGCAAAATAGCGATATAATAAATAGGCAAGTAAAAAACATACTCCTAAAAACATTGCATAAAGCGCGGTGGTTACATGGCGATAGCCATCAAACCAATACACAAGAAAAATAGCGATGAGCTGGAAAGCTGTAAAACATAAAAGCGGAATATGTTCTCGCAGAAACAGTTTTATCATTTTCCCCCACCATTTTCCCATGTAATATGTAAACGATAACCAACACTTCGAATTGTTTCAATCGCCTCTCGAATTCCTAATGCTTGGAGTTTTTTACGAACACGCGTTGTGTTGACGCTTAACGTATTATCATCAACGTAAGATTCACTATCCCAAAGCTTATTTAATAATACTTCCCTACTTACAACACGCGGATAATTTTTCATTAGCATCTCTAACAAAATTGCTTCATTTCTTGTTACATCAACTTCTTGACTGCGCAATTGTAATACTAAGCGCTCTGGAAACAAAGTAAGTCCTTGCTGCTCAATCATTCGCTCTTCTATTTTTGGTGCATAATCTCCATATGCACGTCTTAGTTGACTACGAATTTTCGCCATTACAACTTCATAATGAAACGGCTTTGGTATATAATCATCCCCGCCATTTTCTAAAGCCATGACTTGATCCATCGTACCTTCACGAGCTGAAATAAATAAAATGGGACACGTAGAAACAGCGCGAATTTGCCTACACCAATAATAGCCATCAAAACTTGGTAAATTAATATCTAATAACACCAAGTCTGGTTTTGCTTGTAAAAAAATATCTAATACGCGTTGAAAATCGACGATAACAATTCCTTGATACCCATATTTTTCGATGTAAGAAGATAATAATTCTGCGATTTTAGGATCATCTTCCACAATCATAATTTTAACCATTTGCTAATTCCTTTCTTATAACCTTCTTTTATAGTCTCTTTGTAAACATATACTACCATATTTTTTATCACTTACTAAAAAAATCCTTGTATTGCCTAGTAAACACTTAATTTCTTCGCCTGTACAAAATGGTATCAAATAATATTAAGTGATGATGGAATCAGTTTTCAACATGATTCGCTTGGTTTTGGAATTCAATCCATTAAGGACTAATTCCAGATGCACATACAAACATTTCTTTATTTGGGTGTTTTCGAATCAGTTCATGCGCTATTTGATACGCCCAATGTATATAATTCACCTCGGTATAATTTTTTTGTTTATCAATTTCTTTTTAAATACAATAAAAAAACTCCTACCCCAAAGATTATTCATCTTGAGGACGAGAGTTGTTCACTTCGTGGTACCACCTCAGTTTATTAATATGTCACCATATTAATCTCTTCAAGTACGGCAAAATTTGCTTATACCCTATCTCTATAACGGGAAAACCCGTCGCATCATCCCTAAATCTATTAGTTCCATGCGCAGCTCCAAGTCTTTTTTTATTAAGATTCTTACTCCTCCTTCTCAGCTACTGGAGTTCTCTGTATGTAATCATTCTTAACTACTCTTCTCTTCGTTGCCATTTTTTTATAAGTTATTTTACATAAAAAAAATTACAAAGTTTCAATTGTAAAATTTTTCCATAACAAAGGATATTCAATCCTTTTTAGCGAATATATATTGGTTAGTTGTGCAGAAAGGAGAGGATACATTGCTAGGAAAATTAGAATTAGTTATCGATGCTAAAGCCAGATTAGGTGAAGGTCCTTGTTGGGATGAGCAGAAACACCTACTATACTGGGTTGATATTTTAGAAAAAAAGTTGTTTATATATAATCCGATCACGAATACAAATCGTGAAATTTCATTTGACCAACAAATTGGATGTATCGTTCCAGATGCATCTGGCGGAGTTATATTAGCAATGGAGCGCGGTTTCCATTCTCTTAATCTTGAAACAGAGGAACTAATGCTTATTCATGACCCAGAGCCTCATTTACTAGAAAACCGCTTTAACGATGGAAAATGTGACCCTGCTGGGCGTTTTTGGGCAGGAACGACAGATTTATATGGGATTAACGAAGCAGGTTCTTTATATTTCTTGGATACGGATTGTAGTGTGAAAAAACAACTAGAAAATGTAAATACATCCAATGGCTTAGCGTGGTCACCTGATCATCAATATCTTTACTTCATTGATACACCTACTAAAACAGTTACTTGTTTTGATTACGATATACATACTGGAACAATTAATAACCCAATATATATCATTACTATTCCTAATGATGATGGACTACCAGATGGCATGACAATTGATGAAGAAGGTTGTTTGTGGATTGCACATTGGGGCGGAGCTAAAGTCACAAGATGGGATCCAATAAGTGGTGAAAAAGTGTTAACGGTTCCTGTGCCAGCGCTCAATGTGACTTCCTGTACTTTTGGAGGGCCAGACTTAACAGAATTATATATTACTACTGCTAGAACAAGAATGAATCCCAATCAATTAAAAGCCTATCCAAATGCTGGTGGCGTATTTCGAATGAAAACACAGATAAAAGGCAGCCCAACGTATCCATTTCATTATAAGAAATCGCAGGTGAAAAAATGAATCGAATAGCGTACATTAGACAAGAAGAAAAAAAGTATCATGACCTTTGTTATGAGCAATACAAATTGTTCGAGGCCGGCTCTTGGCTTCACAAGCCAGTAAAAACAGTAATGGATATGATGAGTTATTTTGAAGGGAAAAAGCAAGTAAAAGTACTCGATCTCGGTTCTGGTGTCGGAAGAAATAGTATTCCAATCGCACAAAAGATACTCAATAATGGCGGAAAAGTTACATGTGTCGATTTACTAGACTCTGCATTAACAAAGTTAAAAGAAAATAGTAAAGAACACCATGTACTTGACGCAATCGAAATAATAAAAACTGAAATTGAAAATTATGATATTCAGCCTGAAAATTATGATTACATTATTGCGGTGTCGAGTTTAGAACACGTTCAGACAAAAGAATCCTTTGAAAAAGTACTCTTATCAATGAAACGTGGGACAAAACATAACGGCGTCAATTGTCTAATTGTAAATTCTAGTGTTCAAGAAATCGATTTAGCAACGAATGAAGAACTAGACGCATTAATAGAAATAAATCTTTCTACTGAAATCGTGCTGAATACACTTAAAAATATGTATAAGGGATGGAAAGAAATCCATATAGAAGTTAACCATTTGACGTATAACATCATGCGTAACGATACATCAATTCAATTAAAAACAAATGCGGTAACTTTTGTTGTTCAAAACGTGTAACCTGCAAAATCAAAAAAGGCCTCCCACTTAATCCATATGTACAGTGGAAGGCCTTAAATATTCTTTCATATGTGTTAAAAAAAAGGACAATCTATTTCATCAGTTAATGCCCACGGCTTATTTTCTACACGTTCAGTCGATTCTTTCTTTCTCACGGTTACATTTTGGGTTACATTTTTAAAAGGATTTACTTCAATTTTAAACATAGAAGTAGGTTCAATGTAAACGGAAAAAACATGGCTGCTTGGTAACGTTTTTGATACATCAATATCCCCTACTTGTTTAAATAGTTGCTGCACACCGTATAAAAAAAAGTTTGTTACATCAGATTGCTTATTAATCCAAGTAATCATTTCAGGAGATACAGATTTATTTAAATATATTTTTACCCGATCACCACATTTATACTTCTTACGCCGCATACTCACACCAACTAACTAATTGTTAGATTCGTAAACCCTAATTCTTTTTGTTTATATTCTCTATATCGTGGTGAACATGTGTAAACTAATAATCCGCGTGCATTTGTAAATAAAGGGTTATCTACAAATGTTACATTTTTTAAACGGCCTTTTTGTTTTAAAATAAGTTCCAAGCTATTTTTAATGATAACCGCTCCACCACCATAAATAAATACATATGGATCATCTTTCATATCATCAATTTTATTAATAATGTCCGTTGCAACTCGTGCAGCCAATCCTAGAAATGCTTGCTGTGACTCTTCTACTAGCATTGCATGCCTTGGGTGTTTCTCATTTAAATAAATTTGATTAAACTCTGTAATACTATCTATCGTTTTTGTTGGATGCTTCCGATTCCATCTTGTAATAATCTGCAATAAAGTTTCTTTCACTCCATAGGACAATCCTTTACTTAATTGTGGTCTAAAATTCACTCCAAATGAAACTACTTCTTCAGTTGTGCCAGCACCTATATCAAAAGATAATAATGTTTTGTCAACGAAATCAATCTCAGTTGTTTTATTTTTTTCACCTTCGACTTTGTGCTTTAAGACATTACCATCTTCATCGTATACGATTCCCCAAGTTCCAGATGCTCCTTCAGGCAAACATTTACAATACTCAATGGAGACATTTATCGTTACATCTCTTCCGTTTGGATAATGAAAAGTAACTTTATGATTTCCCATATAACGTTTCGCATTTTCTGCTGCTACTTCTTGCGTAATAGTTTGCATTGGAAGAGCAACTGATAAATCGTAGCGAATATTAATATGGTCTAATTTCGGACTATGACGCATAGCACTAATTGCTAAACCTGATAAAATCGTTAGAACCATTAATTCATCTGTAGATTTATCAGACTTCTTCTCTACTTCTGTCCCTTTTAACTGATCATTGATAACCTTTTGCCCAACAATGTAACGTACATTATTTAACATGAGAGATGGTGAATTTATAGTTACATCAATATGATTTTCCACTTCAGTTATCGGTACATCTTCTTCATCCAATAAACCTGTCGTCTCCCCAATATATAGTGAATATATACTTGGAATATAAATCGGATTTTGGCCTTTTACCATTAATTTTAAACCATTATTTCCAGCGTCTGCACCCGCTTTTAAAAGTATGGACATATTTACCCCCCAATTTAATCTGACATCCCTTCCCAATATATGCGATTTATCACTTTGACATTCAAACCAAATAAAAATCTTTTTCATTTTTGTTTTTTATATTTGTCCCTAAAATGAGAAATCAATTGTAAAGTTTTTTAAGATTATCTATTTGTGTAAAATATATTTGACATTAACCTCTACCATTTTTATACTAATAATTGTAAAGAGTTTTTTACAGTTAGTTGTAAAGGAGGAACTATATTGAATCAGAAGAAGTTTATTTTTCTAATTTCTCTACTATCATTACTTGGGGTATTCATACATGGAACATATAAATATGTAACTGGAGGAGCTATGTTAGGAGGGACTATTTTTGGTGGTTCTTTAATAATTAGTTACATAATAAATCATATTACATGGGGAGATCCAAACGGTGTGTCAGAAGAAAGTCAAGATGAAATGGGACAACACATTACATCTAAAAGTTTCAAAATTGGGTATTTTGTATTAGTTGTTATTATGTTTATTTTATTAATTTGGTCAGAAGGATTTTCTGCCTTATACTCACTTGACAATGTTCAAAACCTTCCTTTGTTTATTGCACTTTGTTCTTCATTCATTGTCATTCCACTTGTAGAGTTCATTGTTTCAAAACGATATGTATAAAGAAATATATCATAAGAGAAGACACTCCTTTACTTAGGAACGCCTTCTCTTTCTTCTTCATATTTTCTACAAACTCGTTCTAATTCTTCTAACATGTCATGAATTGATAATACTTCAAATAAAATAATAGCTTCACTTGAAAAATGATGATGATAATCATGTGGTTTATGTTCCGCTAAATCATTTTTATGATTCCAAAATTGTTGATCCAGTTCATCGATAAGTCGGTAATGTTTAAAATCAATTTCATAACAATTATTCCGCAATATCGATATCATAGATATAATTACACCTCGCAGCGCTTCTTTTTCTTTTTGGGACCATCTACATTTTTTTGTATATGTACTTGTTAAATTTTTAAGGTGATAAATAATTTGCTGCAAGATGTGAAGTTGTTTTTGAATAGCTAAAAATCTACGCATTTCTTTTTTCGTATGACGATGATATTTCCAATCCTTTTGTTCATAATGAACAAATTGAACAGCCTTTTGTAAAAGTGCCGTCAGCTTCTTAAGCTCTCTTGCTGTCTCTTTTTCGATACCCTCTCCTTGGCTAACTTGCTTTGACCATTCCTCCATAATATTGGCTGTTTTCATAAACAGTTCATTTTTGCAGTTTACGATCGTTTTCGTATAATGCGGAGGTAAAATGAGAAAGTTTACTAGTGTGGATACGATAATTCCTGTTGAAGTCGTAGCTAATCGAACAAGAAAAGTTGAAAAATAATGATCCGCAGTAACTGGTATCATTGCCACCGCGGTTAAGGTCGCAACTAACGTACCAGCATGCAATTTAAATTTTTGACATGTTACAATTGTAAACATCACTGCCAACGCATACGAAATAGCTTGGTGACCAAATAAAAACGTAAATGTCATCGCATATGCCGAACCAATCGTTGAAGCCGGAAAGCGAATCAATCCTTTCTTTATCGAGTCTGTTGCGGCGGTTCAATTGTTACAATTGCTGTAATAACAGCAAAAATTGTAGGGATATTGAGAAAGTCACAAACTAAAACTGTAAGAAAGACCGCAATCCCAGTTTTTATGACTCTTCCCCCAATTAAATTCTATTTTCTTACTTGATACATTCACGAATTCCTTCATTTCTGTTTCATTTTTACATCTTTACAAAATATTATTCCACCCATATCGTAACAAATAAAAAACCTTACTGCATAAAATATTTTTTGGAGTAAGGTTTTTTACTATAATTATTTACTTTTCTAATGGTAAATATAAAACAAGTTGTCTTCCAATCGGGCCCATTCTTCTTTGACCTCTATCTTCAAAGCCTACTTTTAAATATAACTTTTGAGCAGGTATATTCCGTTCGTTTACAGCTAGTACAATTTCATTTTTATTCGGAAAATAGGATGCAACAAAGTCATGCAACGATGCTAATCCTTTTTGGGCATACCCTTTTCCTTGTTTCTCATAATTGATAGAAAAGGCAATTAAAAGTAAAGCATTCGGATTATCTGTGTATTCAGCTACCCTTGCTCCTGATTGCAATGCAAAAACTCCAACTGGTATTTGGTTTGCTGTAATGACTACAACATTTCGTGTTGTATCTTTTTTTGCTTTTTCTAGTAAGTCACTTGGTTTTGCTGTAAATTGAATTTGTTCACCAGGTAAAGTAAATATTTCTATGATTTCTTTATATTTTTCATCATATGGAATTAGCTGAATCTCTTCTGTTTGTAAATTCACTTTTATTTCCCCCATCTCTTTTCGATTATTTAAAAATATTTCGATAGAACTTTGTGAATTATCGAACTTCAAATCCCTAATTATAATTAAAACATATACTCACCTTTAAATAAACTGAATATTAATAGATAATAAAAAACATCTCGCACTATATAGCACGAGATGTTTTTATTATCTGTTAAGATGATTATTCGATTGATCATTTTGTTCTTTTCTTAATTCATTCTCTTCATCTTTCCGTAATTGTTTATCATTATCTTTAATCGGATTTGTTTCTTTATTCTCTATCATATCATTTGGTACTTGCGGCATAACACGTCCCACAATGGCAGCAAGCTCATCAAGAATTCCTTCTCCTGCTTTCCCATGTCTAATTTGATTACCCATTTGTTTTAATCTTTCATACGTATCAACATCAGCTACAACTACTGCATTTGCACCATTTGGATCATGTTTTAGACTTTCAGCAACAGCATACTTGATTGATTCTACTCGGGAGCGATCCAATTTTGCTTTTACATCTATCCCAACGACTGCGTATTTTCCTACAACTACTGCTGTCGCATCTCTTACGCCTGGTATACTAGCAGCTAAAGATGCTAAATGATCAGCTACCTTTTCATTTGGTCTGTTTTGATCTGTCCTATAATTAACGTTTCTCATAGAAATATTTTTTTGTTCTGGTTTTTCTTGTGCATTATCTTGCTTCCCAACGCTACATCCAGTAATAGCAAAACAAATCATAAGCATGTATATAAGAAGTTTCATTATTCTCACCACTTTATCATTGATGTTTAATCATAAACCTTTTCTACAGCCTGCATCTTTTGCACTTTTTCTTCTGTTCCGTCATTTGCATTAATAAAAATTTGATACGTGTCTTTTCCTAATGTACCAACAAATTCATAACACAGTACTTCCTTATGCACATCATTTACAACAACAGCTTGACGTTCTTCCATTACTTTTACATCTGGATTGATTTTCTTTCTTGCATCAGCAACTGTTAATTGTGCAGTTGGAATAGTCCGTTTTTGATGTGATGCTAAATAGTCCTTTGCTGAAAAACCAACAATTGATCCATCATCTAAAGCGATTTTCATTTGAATTGCTTCTGGATAAATACGCACATTATTTTCATTAACAACGTACGTAAACACACCAATATTATCGTATTGTGAACTATCATAGAGCTCCATATTGGTGAACTTATGGTCCTTTAAGAATGTTAGTCCTTTATTCCCTGCTTCATTCAAACTTATTTTTTGTTCCTTAATCTCGCGGTTATTCATTACCCAAATTGGATATCCACCTTTTTCGGTAATATCCATATAAAATTCATTCTTTGTTGCAGGATCTTGAATTTTCACACTGTAAAAAGATTCTTTCGCACCTTTTCCACTTTTCTCAACTTCTACTTTTTCATGTCCTTTTAAATTTAAAAACGTTTTTGCGATTTTTGCCGCTTCATCTTTTGAAATTGCTTTACCCGTTGCTTCAAATCCGCCTTTTTTAGCTTTTTGCATACTTGTAAAAGTCGGCCCAAAATTATTTGACGAATAGGATGCGACGTTCTTTTCAACCGTTTTGAGCCCATCAATAATTGTGTTATCTGCTGGATCTTTATTTGATGCAAGCGCAAGTTCTACATCCATCCAACGCAAATTATTTTTTAAAACAAGATGTTGCACTTTCCGAAGCTCGTCTTGAATATCACTTGCATTTGAATATAAATTTTGCAATGATTTGTATTCTTGATCATTTAAAGGTTCTTTCTCTAAATCACGAATTGCAGTGCGATAACTAAAATCACCAATATTCGCTAGAAATTCCTCCGTTTTATTAAACGGCATTAATGTTAAAGGGAGTTGTCCTACATCAGAACGAGCTTCCGATGTTAGACGCCATACATCCGCTAATGCCGGTGATAAAGATGTGCGCGAATTCATTGCGAGTGTCGTTCCAATTTTATCGTGCAGTAAATCAACCTCATATGCTAAATCATGAAATGCACGCTGATAACTATTTTCAGCTCGAATCAATACCGCATTTTTTTCTTGGTGTTCTTTATACCCCCAATATCCTGTTCCAACTACGCCGATTGTTAATAATACAATTACGATACCTCTTAACATGTCTTCACCTCCGCTCTATTTACAGAAAATATGTTTGCCGATTTTTTTAATTTGCGGTCGAGTCCAAATCCATTTACTCGTTGCCGTATCTGGATTGAAATAATACAGTGCATTTCCGGTAGGATCCCAGCCATTAATCGCATCTAATACAGCTTTTTTCGCCGTTTCATTTGGCGTTAAATAAATTTGTCCATCAGCAACTGCTGTAAATGCACGTGGTTCAAAAATTACCCCCGAAACTGTATTCGGGAATGATGCACTTGTCACGCGATTCAAAATAACTGCCGCAACTGCTACTTGCCCTAAATATGGTTCACCACGTGATTCACCATAAACTGCATTCGCCATTAATTGAATATCATTTTGCGAGTAACCATTTGGTACATTTGTACCTTTATTCTGGGCTGGTTTTTTACCTTGTCCACCCGTCTGTCCTTTATTAGCAGTCGATTTCTCATACTTTGTCGCTTTTGCGAGCATCTGCTTCGTCTTAGCCCCTGCTAAGCCATCTACAGGTAAACCAAACTTTTGTTGAAAGTTTCGCAGTGCCCAATATGTACCCCAGCCAAATACACCGTCCACATTTCCTTTATAAAATCCGTTATATTTCAAGCGAGACTGTAATTCAATAACATCCTCTCCAGAGGCACCTCTTTGAATCACTTGATTAGAAAAGGCTTGGACATTTCTCGTTTGCCCACTACTAACAATTACAGATATACCGATTAATACAAATATAATCAGTATTTTAAAAATAACTGTATGACGCATATGTTCCCTCCTTATTTGCAGTAATGATTTCATGGTTATGTTTTGTAAATAAAATACTTTTATGTAAAGAAGACAAAAAAATCCAAACTTATATGATTTAGACTGCATGTATACAATAAGGAAAACGAATAAAAGGAGTTTATTATGAAGCGCATTTTTGCATGTTTCGTATTAGGAATTGTATTTTTTTCAACATATTGCAATACGTATACTCATCCATCTGTCGTTTATGCGCAACCACCATACGCAAAATGGGGGAAACTTGCAGTTGAAAAAACGAAAGAAAAATATCCAAAAGCGCAAATTATTGATTACCTTCATATTGGAAGAAAACCAAAGACAGTGAACATAACAACTGAAAAATTTAAATTATGGCTGCGTGAAGATGGAAAAGAGTATGGGGTTTTTGTTGATGTAGAGTTTGATACGAAGACTGAGAAGTTTTTGAAGATTACATTTCAGAAAAGCAGTAGATAAAGTTTAACTAACCAAGCTGATACAGGCTTTTATTTTCTCACCTATATTCTGTTATTTCTTTGATTCTTAACATTATAATCTTACTGTCAACGAATAGCGGGATTAAAAAAGAGGGAATCATTTCGATCCCCTCTTTTTTATTACTATTTAACTTTACATCCACATAAAAAACAAGAGTTTATGAAAACTCTTGTACATGCTCTATAAATAATTTTAATGGTACTAATCCACGCTTTGGCATTTGACTACTTATGACTGCCACAAGTTCTAACTGTGGAATAATGATAATGTATTGTCCACCGTATCCCATTGCAAAATATATACAATACGGTATGTGAAATCTTCTGTTATCTAATACCCACCAGTGATAGCCATATGCTCCAACATGTTCATATGTTAAAAAACGATTCTTACTTGATTGTTCAATCCAACTTGAAGATATAACCTTTTCTCCATGCCAGTATCCATTTTGTAAACATAATAGTCCTAATTTTAATAAATCGTCCGCTTTCATTTTCATGCCAAATCCACCAACATAAATATCTTGTGGATCTTGTTGCCACTCATATTCGGTAATTTGTAAAGGAGTAAATAGATATTCCTTTGCGAACTGCTCTGTTGTCTTTCCAGTTGCTACTTGTACAATATAACTTAGAAGATGCGAAGAACCTGAATTATAATTCATTTTTGTACCCAACTCTTCTATTAAAGGCTTCTGCAAAATATATTTTACCCAATCATCTGATTCCACAAAATCGTTTGGAAATACAACTCCATTTCCGAACTCCTTCCATTCTTCACCAGTTGTCATTGTTAGTAAGTGATAAATGGTTAATTCTTTCTTTTCTTTGGGTACATTCGGAATCCACTTTACTATAGGTGTATGTATATCATTTATATAACCTTTGTCTATTGCTATACCGATTAAAATCGATACGATACTTTTCGTGATAGAATTAATTTTATATAAATTGTCTGCACATTCTTTTGTTTTATAATAATTTGTCGTTAATTCACCTTTTTGGTATACGAGAAATGCATTCACTTTCTTTTTCATAAATATATTTTCTAACTTGTAAAAATCCAATATATGTTCCTCCAAATGCATACTTTTTCTTGTTATTCTTTACTATTCTACGCAAATCCAATAAATATTTCTATTTATATATACCTTCTTAGAAAAAGTGAACCTTTAACCAGTGAAGATTTCCCTCACCTCACTACTTTGTTGTTCCATTATCATGAATATACATTTTACTATTTGCCATTCTATAAATGGAGGTGAGTGAAATGAAAAAACAATACGCTAAGGAAGTAAATGTAGATAAAAATAAAAATGACTATAATACTGTTGGACTTGATCAAGATGAACAAGCTATGAACGGCCTATATGGAATGCCTGAAACAAATATTGAAGATAGAGCTAGAAAAAATAACAACGAATTATAAAAAAAAATCAGCATCTCTTAGGAGATGCTGATTTTTTTATAATTTTGTCCGCACATTCCAAAGTTCAGGGAAAAAGCGTTGATCAAGAACACGTTTTAAATACGATACTCCAGACGATCCACCAGTACCCATTTTATGACCAATAATACGTTCTACTGTTTTCATATGACGGAATCGCCACTGCTGGAGCCAATCTTCAATATCGATTAATTTCTCCGCAAGTTGATATAAATCCCAGTATTTTTTCACATCAGCGTAAACTTCTAACCATGCTGCTTCAACTGTCGCGTCTTCTTCATAAGGCTGTGTAATATCACGATTTAATAGATCTTTATTAATTGGGAACCCTTCCTTTACAAGCGCCTGAATCGCAACATCGTATAGACTTGGTGAATGAAGTGCTTTATGCAAACGAGCGTGTAACTCTGGGTCTTTTTCATAAATCTTTAATGCGTGCGGTGTTTTATACCCAAGCGCATACTCGATCATACGGTATTGATAAGATTGGAACCCTGATGCTTGACCGAGTGAATCACGAAACTCAATATATTCAGATGGTGTGAGCGTCGCAAGAATATCCCATGATTGAATAATTTGCGATTGAATTTTTGAAACGCGCGCAAGCATTTTAAAAGCTGGTGCCAATCTTTCATTTTGAATCGATTCAATCGCTGCGCTCAGTTCATGTAAAATTAGCTTCATCCACAGTTCACTCGCTTGATGAATAATAATAAACAGCATCTCATCATGATGGTCGGAAAGTCTTTTTTGACTTCCTAGTAGACTATCTAATTGTAAGTACTCTCCATATGTCATATTCTCTTTGAAATCTGTGTGGATTCCTTTTTCCATAATTACTTTTTCGTTTTCTTTCATAAGCTGAACTCCCCTTCTATGCATTATGACTATTCTATAGTGGTCTTATTACCGCACGAACTGGACTACCATCTGCATCTGTTAATGCAAGCGGCAAGGCAATCAGTTCATAATCTCCGTCTTGTACGTGATCTAATACAACGTTTTCTAAAATATGAATACCGTGCTTAAATAGTTGGTGATGCACTGCTAATTCTTTATCATCAAGCGGATCTACAGAAGGTACATCCACTCCAATTAATCGAATGCCTTTTTCCGAAAGAAACGGTGCAATATCAGCACGTAAATACGGTATTGTTTTAGGAAATTGTTGTGCATTTCCATGTGAAGAGGTCCGTAGTAACAATCTCTCTACACCATCTAACACAAATCCCTCTAATTCTTTTGCGCCAATACTTTCCATACCTGATACATCAATGATTCGAGCTTTCCCAACATAGATATTAACATCTAAATCTAGTACCCTTTTTCCGTTGTTATCAAAATGGAATGGTGCATCAATATGCGTTCCCGTATGAATGCTCATCGTTAACTTTCCAACATTGACAGATCCACTTTGTTCTTTTGACCACGAAACTTCATATGAAAACGGTGTATCTCCTGGCCATGTCGCAATCTCATTATTTAATGGCTGTGAAATATCAATCCAGTCAGATTCTTTCATTGCTTAAGCCACAACCTCTCGCTTATTTTCAAATTTTTTATATTCTTCATCCTTCATGATTTTCTTTAAAATTTGCACAGACTTCCAAACCTCTTCGTAAGTGTTGTATAAAGCAACTGGCGCAAGGCGAACTCCATTTGGTGCACGGAAATCTGGAATCACTCCATTTGCTTTTAAGGCTTTACATATACGTGCTGCTTCTGGATGTTCTAAATAAATATGGCCCCCGCGTTTATCATCTTCTAATGGATTTCCAATTGTAAATCCCATATCCTTCAATTCATGATTGATTAAATTTAGCATATAGCCGGTAATGTGTAATGATTTTTCTCGTAATCTTTCAATACCAGCTTCTTTGAAAATCTCAAGTGAGCCGATTAGTGGAGCTGTACTTAAAACATGCGGTGTCCCAATTTGATATGCTCCGGCATGTTCAGCCGCTGTTAATATATGTTCCATATCAAATTGCTTATCTTTTCTTGAACTAAACCAACCAGAAAGCCCTGGCAGACGATCGAAATGTTTCTTGTTTACATATAACCCAGCAACACCACCAGGGCCTGCATTTAAATATTTATAATTACACCATACTGCGAAATCAACATCCCATCCCTTGAAATCATGCGGAATGGAACCGATGGAATGGCATAAATCAAAACCAATATGGATACCACGTTTATGTGCTTCAGCGGTTAATCGCTTCATATCAAGAATTTGCCCACTACGATATAACACAGCTGGTAATAAGATTAACGTAATATCATCCGTCATTGCATCAATAATATCTTCCTCTTGAAGTGTTCTACCATCTCGGCTCTTTACTCGTACAAGATGTTCATTTGGATCTAGTCCTTTTAAACGGATTTGACTTTGCAAAGCATAAATATCAGATGGGAACGTTAATTCATCGGCAAGAATCTTTGTTCGAATTCCTTTCGGTTCATAAAACGTCGCAATGACTTGATGAATATTTGTTGTCGTGGAACCGGTTACAATTACTTCTTCGGGCAAAGCGCCAACAAGTGGAGCAGTTAATTCACCTAATCGCTCTGAAAGAAAGAACCACGGATGTTCTCCCTCTGTCCATCCGTCAATACCATACTCTTTCCATGAATCTAGCATAGTAAGTAAGGATTTCTCTGCTCTTTTCGAAAGTAACCCCAGTGAATTTCCATCTAAATATATTGTATCTACTTTTTTATAAAATTCTTTTTGAAAATCAGCAAGATCATCGTGTTTATCACATTCCATTGCATACTCATAAGACGGTTCAAATGGTTTTTGATACATTCTTTCACCTTCTCTTAATTTTCTTTTTATTCTAACTAGTTGAAATATACCATTATAACTGACATAACGTCAATGATATTATGTCAGTTGACTTTTAGTATTCACTTCTACTAGAATAAAGTTATATTTTCAGATATTTCAGTATAAAAGAGGTGTTATTTATGGAAAAAGGTCTTCTTTCAACAAGACAACAGCGATCTATAGAAACGAGAAATAAGTTATTAAAATCCGCACGCGATGTTTTTTTAGAAAACGGATTTCACAAAACAACAATCTCTCAAATTATTAAACATGCTGAAACTGGTTATGGTACAGCATATGTTTATTTTAAAAATAAAGATGAGCTCCTTATTGTCCTTATGGAAGATGTTATGAATCGTTTTTATCAAATTGCCGAACGATCCTTTTTTCCTAAAACAAAAAAAGAAGCTCACGGTATGATACAAAATCAAGTGCGAGCTTTTTTACAATTAGCTGAGGAAGAAAGAAACATTCTACAAGTCGTTGAAGAAGCTATTGGTACATCAAAAGAAGTTCGCAAAAAATGGAATGAAATTCGCGAACGTTTTATTAGCCGAATTATACAAGATATTACCTATTCTCAAAATAATGGATTAGCTAGAAAAGAATTAAATAAAGCAATTGTGGCACGCAGTTGGTTTTATATGAACGAAATGTTTCAATGGGAGATCGTCCGAAATGAGATTGATGTAAAACTAGAGAAGATTGTTTGTACATTAACAGAGATGTATACAGCAGGCTTATATAAAAATGAATAGCACACTCTCGTCTCTATAAAGAAAGTGTGCTATTCAATCGTTTATAGGAATATTTCTTCTGGATATGGCAATGCTAGTTTTGGTCTTTCATGTAATGAAAAGTATTGAAGTTTTAATGATTCTCCATCTATCGCCTTCAATTCTCCTTCTATTACTTCGCATTCAAACACAACAATGATATATTCCACCTGATCTCCATTTGAGTAGGTATGGCGAAAGTCTTCTCCTCCATATACGCCTTTTATCCCTTTTATTTGTACTCGTAAACCTGTTTCCTCCCACACTTCGCGAACAACTGCTTCTTCTGGTGTTTCACCAGGTTCAATTGCACCTGCAGGAAGACTCCAAAATTTTCCGCCGGGATATTGAAATAAGATCTCTCCTAACTCATTTTTTATGACCGCCGCTACACTTGGCATGAAAATAAGATCAGATCCTAATTTTTCACGGATTTGTTTGTAGTATGTAGAAATTGGCATATTTATTCTCCTTATATATTTTCTATTTATACAAATCTTTGTAAGTAATTCTTTTTTTATGTATGTATTCCTTCCTTAGTAATTTTTTATAAACTATTATGTAATGGATTTGCTTCATTATGAAATCTATTGAAATACTCACAACAAATAAGCCACCGAGGTTGTCTCGGTAGCTTATTTAGAAATCAATTAAAAAATCAAACTTGAATTAACTTTCCTGCATCAATTTTATATTGCATTTCTGCTACATGATTGATAAAGGTTTGATCATGAGATACAAATACGATTGTTCCTTCATATGCGGCCATAAACCGTTCCAAAGCCTCAATCGCATGAATATCTAAAAAGTTGGTCGGTTCGTCTAACAATAAAATGTTATATTCCCCCAAGAACAGCTGGCAAAGCTGAAGACGAATTGCTTCTCCCCCGCTTAATGATTTCACACTCTTTATTATATCTGTGCCAACAAACTGCATCGAGTGTAAAACACTTCGTAAAAATCCTTTATCATATTCCGAACGATTTTTCACAAATTGCAATACCGTTTCAGTACTCGTAAATTGATAGCTCATCTGATTAAAGTAGCCAATCTTTGCTTTTGGTGAAATAGTTAATCCCGCGCCATGATTCGCAATATGGTGAAGCAAGGTACTTTTACCACTACCATTTGCACCAGTAATCGCTATTTTTTTACCGAGCGGTAATTGAAAACTTACTTCGTCTAATAACACCTTTTCCTGCACTTGAAGAGTTATCCGATCTGCCATAATTGGGAACTTATTATGCAGTTCACTCGCCTTTGATTGACGGAACACAATTTTTCGTTCCTCTTGTACAGCTTCAATTTTTTGCAGCCTTTCCATTCTTTGTTCAATCGCTTTTGCTGCGCGATGCACTGCTTTTTGACTCGTGCCTTTCGATTTCGATTCAAACATACGATTCGCTTTCGCCTTTGATTCTTTCTTTGACATATTTCCCGCTTGCGCGATTTTGTTAGCCTTTTTCATTTTTTCCTGCGCCGCTTTTTCAAGTCGATTTTTTTCTTTTATAAATTGCTCGTGAGCTTGCTTCTGTTGTTCCCGTTCTAACTGCTTTTGCATTATATATTCGCTATAATTTCCGGAATATACGTGCACCTTTCCTCCATGTATTTCCCAAATCGTTGTAACAAGTTCATCTAAGACAGCACGGTCATGACTAATTAAAACTAACGCTCCATAGTAATATCGCAATTCATCAAGTAAAAATGAAATGCCGCTTTGGTCCAAATGTGTTGTCGGCTCATCAATTAGTAATACTTCGTGATAATGTGTAAATAGTTGTGCAAGCTTTAATCTTGTTTGTTCTCCGCCGCTTAGCCCATTAGAATTTTTCGGAACAGCTAATCTTCCGAGTAATGCTGCATCAACTTCGCTAGTTGTAGGAGCTTCAAGTTGTTCAAAATAACCTGGGTCCACATAACGTTTCACTACACCTTTTGTTGGCTTAACTTTACCAGCAAGTAACTTTAATAACGTACTTTTCCCAACGCCGTTCTTTCCCACAATACCGATGCGATCAAATTGATGCACGGCTAATCGTTCCATTTTTAACACTTCTTTATCTAAATATATTACTTCAACATTCTCTAATTCAAAACATAATTTTTCCATATTCGCTACCTCCGAAATTTTGTGATTTCGTATCGATAGCTAGGATCGATACGAGCTTCTATTTCAAGCTCGTATCAATAGAAAAGTAACATCATCATATAAAGCCCTCCAATCATTAAAAAAGAAAATAAAAAAACCACAGACAATCCGCCTGTGATTCAGAGTAAAGGGATTAAACCAATCCTTTAAAGATAAATAGAAATAACATTCACCAAATAAACCTCCCTTTTTGCTAAATACAAAAAAGGAAATTTATACGAAAATAAAGAAAGGCAGAACAATCCACCTTTCTTCATATTACATAATTGTATTGGAAATGAAGATGATTAAAAAAGGACAGACTACTCCCGTTTACTCTGCATATACAAACAGAGTCTTTGAACGTATTCAATTACTGGTTCAAAGTTGGGAAACGTAATTTCATTGCGTGTGTCATTTTTTAATAATCCTCCTAAAAAATTTATCGTATAATGACATTATTATAGAATTCCTTTTACAAAAAGTCAAAGAAAAATAATACCTTCTCGCCTAAATTACTTCTTTCATTTTAGCACAAACCTTCATAGTATTTATCGTCTTTTAGACATTCAATTAAGAAAGGGATAACGATTATTTAAAATATTTTAACAAGGGAACAAATATATAAAATCGCTACCGCCAAACAAATAATTCCTACAAGCTTATTTTCGTTCTCGTTCCTCCTATATGTTTGTAGACCGATACCAACGACCATACACCCTAACAGCAACTGTGTAATCAGCATACTTTGTTTCGAGCCATCACCCCAGCTATAAACGGTGTATCCCATTAAAACGATTGCTAATACAAAGGTCACAGTTCTTATAATCAAACAGACATCTCCTTTTTATCTTATTTTATTGCAATCTACTCACAATCCCAAAAATAAACTTATACTCATTTCGCTTCTTTTTTACTTTCTTAAACCCTTCTTTTGAATCAAAAATCAAACAAGTTTTTCTAAACCAAACTCGCAAATAGTATGATTCAACATTTATAGGTTTTACAACTCCTTTTTGCTCATACTCTGTTCCATCTTCTCGTTCTATTTCTGTTCGAACCAACCATCTATTTCCGATTCCAATTTCTATGTACTTCACTTATAACTCCCCTTTTATAAAATGCTTGTAATCTTCTCTTAGGAAATGTTGTTCTAAACATTCTACTATTTCCCTGGTAAGCGCATGTTTTGACAGATTTCCCTTTGTTTCTCCGTTAATAAAAGTTAGAGAAAGGAGAAAGTTTTAAAATACCGAATAACTCAAAAATCAGTAAATATTTTCTTTAGAAAGGTATGTGTGTTATGAATAATCAATTTACTACTCTATTAAGTGAAATGATTTTTGTAGAAAGACGAAATAAATTTCAAAATCCAGATGTTGTTCTCTATCATCCTGGTCATTACACCGAATTAAATGAACAAATTATTACATTATTTCATGAGGAAAGCTTTAAAACAATTATGATTCCAAGTGTACATAATGCATTTTTAAATGCAAATGAGTTTATTTTTCATAAAGAAATACTAGTTAAATCAGGAATTCCTAAGGAGCTAGTGATTCCAATAACAGGAGAAGCCAGTACAGCTAACGATGTTATCAAAAACGCAATGCTTCATCTATGTACAACAACCGTACACAAAAATATTTTATTAGCAGGTAAAACCTTTTTTATGAAAAGATTCTTACTTATTGCAACAGCATTTGCTACGAATGACATGACTATTGATGTTCTTCCATTACAAGATCATAGAAACCTTACGAAAGATACATGGCCTTTAACAGATATCGGTAAAAAAAGAGTGTTGAATGAATATCATATGATTTCCCGATTCCTTCAAGGGGTCCTACCACACATCCATCAACTTAAGAATTTTATAACGCCCCCAAATAAGATTTTTTTACATTTTTACCCCAGAAATATCAATTTTACTGTTTTGGGGGTGTTTTTTTCACTAGCTTGATGGGTATGGGGTAGTGCCACACATCCATCAACTTAAGGTATATTTTCATACAAAATGCGGTCTTTTCATATAGTTTATTATTATCTTTTATAGATTTTATAAAAGTGGGCATATCAAATAAACCCTGACGGGTTTCAATTTTT
>NZ_JBCGHT010000004.1:0-327944 GCF_039549175.1 Paenibacillus sp. 102
CACTACCCCATACCCATCAAGCTAGTGAAAAAAACACCCCCAAAACAGTAAAATTGATATTTCTGGGGTAAAAATGTAAAAAAATCTTATTTGGGGGCGTTATAAAATTCTTAAGTTGATGGATGTGGGGTTCTACATTTTATGCCGCACTAAAACAATCCTTAATAATCAAAATTAGGTTACATAGTTTTTTCTTTTATCATCTCAACAAATCTCTGTAAAGCAGCCGAAAAAAGTACATCTTTTCTCATAATAAAATAAGTTGGTACTTTAGAATATTTCTCAGGTAAATCAGTCATGGTTAAAGATTGCTCATGGTCTTTCAAAATTGATTTGACCATGACAGCAATGCCCATTCCAGCCTTCACACAACCAATAATCGCTTCAATTGTACCGAATTCTAATACACGCTTTGGATAAATGCCTGCTTCTTTTAACCACTTATCTACCCTATTTCGATAGTGACAACCGTTCCCAAATGCTAACATATTGACTTTATCAAGTTCTTGTAAAGTATGTAATGGTTGATAACTAATAATCGTTAATTCTTCCTGACAAAACAAAAAAGAAGTTAAATCTGGATGATGAACATCTTCAACAATGAAAGCCCCTTCTAGTTTACGTTCAAGCACAAGTTGAGTTAGCTCAGTACTTTTATGAGTTTCTAGTACTAATTCAACCTCAGGATACTTTTCACAATAGTTTTTTAGAAGAGGAGGTAAACGGACTGCAACTGTAGAGTTAGTAGATCCAATTTTCAGCGTACCAAGAGGTTTAGATTGATTACTTTGTACCAATCTGATTGATTGCTCAGTTAGATCTAGAATTTTCCTAGTATATGTTAACAAAATCTCACCATTAGAATTTAAAGTAACTCCCTTTCCGTTCCGGTAAAATAAGGGAACTCCTAACTCATCTTCTAGCTGTTTAATTTTCATAGTAACATTTGATTGAACATAGCTTAGTGATTTCGCTGCTTTCGATATACTTCCTTCTTCGGCTACCTTTTTAAATACAGTCAAATCTTTAATATCCATATAACTCACCTCTCGTGATATCATTTTTTTTGATAACTTTCTTCTTTATTATTCATTTTACTTGATACATATATATTCATACAATAAGAGAGAAGAGGAGGTAATGATAAAATGCAGAAACAAAAAACAAGAAATGAACCCATTAGTTCTTACAAATGGGTTGTCTTATTGATTGCAACTATTTCACAAACATGTGCCACGTTTGTTACATACGGGATTGGTCCTTTAGCTTCTTTATGGCAGCAAGTACATCACATATCTCAATTTCAAATAGGATTACTTGTATCAGTTGTCAATATCGGACCTATCTTCTCGATGTTATTGTTTGGAAACCTAATGGACCGACATGGCGAGAGATGGATTGTAGGAGGTGGCTCTATCTTACTTGGAGCGAGTATGTTGCTTGCCTATCCAGCCACCAATTATACATATGTAGTTGCTATTTTACTATTTGTAGGGATTTGGTATGGAACGGCACAACCTGGGGGCAGTAAAGCTATTGTAAAATGGTTTCCTCCTCAGCGTAGAGGACTTGCAATGGGGATTCGTCAAACTGGAATTCCCATCGGAGGTGCTTTAGCTTCTAGTACACTCCCTTTCTTTTTTTATGAATATGGCCTTCCATCTGTAATACTTGTGCAAGCAATTGTAGCTATTAGTGGGGGCTTATTGTTCATCCTATTTTATCGTGAGGAGCATTCGAGCATTCAAAAAACTGAAGCGGTTTCCTTCTTTACAAAGTTAAAGAAGATACAAAGAAACTATTCTCTCTATCCTATCTTTTTAATTGGAATATCAATGATGTCGTTACAGATGGTGCTCGTTTCCCATCTAATGAGTTATCTTACAAATGAAGTTCATACAAATCTTCATCATGCTGGAACATTATTAAGTATAGTATTGATAGGTGGAATGTTTGGGAGGATCCTTTTAGCATGGGCTAGTGATAACATATTTAAAGGAAATCGCATCATTCCATTACAAATAACTATCGTTATTACTGTCTTATTGCTCCTTTGTACGAGCTATGTCATGACTTATATGATTTTTGGGCTACTTGTAATCTTGTGCTTCTTTTTTGGTTTCTTTGCTATCGGTTGGTTTAGTTTATTTATCGTTTTCGTATCGGAAAGATCAGATCCGCAATTTATTGGTGTAACTGTCAGTTTCGCTTTAACATTGAATCAATTTGCTATTGTACTTGCACCTACGTTGTTTGGTATATTTGTTGACTATTTTCATAGTTATACTGTACCGTTTAGTATCCTAGCTTTTTTCATTGCTTTGAGTGGAATATGGTTAACCATTATCGAATTTCAGAACAAACCATTACGGTAACTACTAAATTACTTAACAGACTAGATGGTAAAGTTATTATAAACGAATTTTTGGATCGGTTTATTTTAATACGGCACTAGTGATAAAAAGCTATAAATATCAAAAAGTAAAGAGGAGAAAAAATGTCACGTAAATTATACTTTGCACTCATTATGTTAAGCCTTATTTGGGGAGGATCTTTCTATTTTTTTAAGATTTTAGTTACGGATTTCAATCCTTTGGTAGTAGCATTTTTACGGTCAACTTTTGGAACTATAACACTTATTGCACTTATACCATTTTTCCGCAAATCTTTTAGAGGGAACATCTCTTTTATACCTTTGTTTGCTGTCGGAATACTAAATACTTTAATTCCATGGACACTTATTTGTTTTAGTGAACAAAAAATGACTAGTAATTTAGCTTCTGTTTTAAATGCAACCCAACCATTATGGACAATGGTTTTAGGAATCTTATTATTTGGTATACATTCCAATCGCAACCAAATTATAGGTCTATTTATTGGATTCGTAGGTATTTTAATACTCTCAGATATACATTTATCAAATGTTTTTTCAGTTGATTCATTAAATTTCGTCGCAATGTTGATAGCAACTTTTTGCTATGGTTTAGCAACTCATATAACAAAGCGTTATCTTAAAGAGATGTCCATGTTCCAAATTTCTTTAGGTACATTATTAGTCGGTAGTATATGTAGTGGTGGCATAGTTCTATTTTTAGAAGAACCAATTCAAATTTTAACTACAATATCCTGGCATCATATAGGCGCATTAATTGGAATAGGTACATTTGGATCAGGTATAGCTTATTTACTTTACTTTTACTTAATTCAAAAAGGAGGCCCTAACTTCGCTTCCATATCCACATACTTAGTTCCAGTATCAGCTATTTTCTGGGGATATATTCTTTTAAATGAAAATATCAGTTGGAGATTAATCATTGGATTAGTTTTTATACTTATTGGAGTTTATATAACTAGTCGCAAAATCCAGTTAAGTATTCCAGTTAAAGGTATACAAAAAGAATACTAATTATTTAAGGCTTTTTCTTATTTGCGTACCTAACATGAATTTTTAAAAAGGAAGGTCCTCCAAATTAAAGAGCCTTCCTTTTTTGTGCACAGATAATATCCGCAATATTTTCTCTTCTCTAATAATCGATATACTAACAACTAACATAATAGGCCTCACCATACATGCCCATCAACTTAAGAGATTTTAGTACCCCTAAATACAAAAAAACGTTATGCATCGTTGACATAAAATGCTTATTTGAATTTTTCACGATGACTTCTTTTAAACAGTGCTAGTTACTTTAAATATAATTAAGAAAATCATTCCTTTAGCTAAGGATGATTTATATATATCAAACTTAATTAATTGGTATATACTTCTTGAAACCCTTACTTATAGTTCCATTATAACCATTTTTAGCAAAGAATTTATGTGCTTCTATTCTAGTTGCACTACTTAATAAGATAATTCTTGTGGATCCCCTTGCAACCGATATTTGTTCAACATGTCTTAGTAACTTTTCACCTATTCCATTACCTCGAAAATCTTCATTTACAATCACATACTCTAGAACGGTATATGGTCTAAATTGGTATCCAGGATCAAGACAAAAGGTCATAAATATACTTCCTTTAACCTTACAATCTTCCTCATAGACAAATAAGAAATTATTAGAATCATTTCTTATCTGCTCAATTCTTTCTGGTAAAACTTTAATGTTTTTACTATGCGGTGCTAATTTTTTATATAAATTTTCGATTACATTACTATCTTTTGGTTCAGCTTCACGAATCATAAAATTACCTACCTTTATTAGAATATCAATGATTTGGACTGTTTTAATATTGCACTTTTTGACTCTATTGTATCCTAAAACAATACTTTTTTAGTACAATTTAGATAAAAAGAGAATAGTAAGGATGGCATTTTTATATGAATCTCTCGATTCAAGATGAACTACAACCATTTGCGGAAGAATTACAACGACATGTTACACCTATATTTTTAGAAGAACTTGCAAGAGAAATCGGATTTATAAAGCGAAAACGTAAGTTTTCTGGATCAGACTTAGCTACCATTTGTATTTGGATCAGTCAACGGGTGGCAAGTGATCCCTTAGTCCGATTATGTAGTAGGCTTCATGCAGCTACTGGTACTTTACTCAGCCCTGAGGGCTTAAATAAACGTTTAAATGCTAAAGCAGTTTTGTTTTTAAAACATATTTTTTCTTTACTATTACAACAAAAAGTATGTGAACAAACACAAATTTCTAACCATCTCTTCTCTTATTTTGGGCGAATCCGTATCCTAGATGCCACCGTATTTCAAGTGCCAAATGCTTTAGAGAATGTATATCCAGGCTCTGGAGGATGTGCCCAAACAGCCGGAATCAAAATTCAATTAGAATACGATCTGCACAGTGGGGAATTTCTTAACTTTCAAGTTGGACCTGGAAAAAATAATGACAAAACATTTGGTACGGAATGCTTAGATACCTTACGACCAAGAGATTTATGTATTCGTGATTTGGGGTATTTTTCATTGGAAGACTTAGATCAAATGGATCAACGAGGTACATACTATATTTCTCGTTTAAAATTAAATACAAATGTATATGTAAAAAATCCAACCCCAGAATACTTTAAAAATGGTGCAATTAAGAAACAATCGGAATACATACAAATTGATGTGAAACAGCTTTTAAACCAACTACAGCCCGGAGAAACATTTGAATTAAAACATGCTTATATTGGTGATAAACAACAACTTTTTACACGTGTTATTTTTAATCGATTAACAGAAAAGCGACGAACGAAGATCGCGGAAAAAGAAAAATCACAAAATAGAACGTACTCAGAGAAAAGTAAACTGGTAGCGGGATTAAACGTATACGTGACAAATACACCTTGGGAATGGGTTCCGATGGAACAGGTACATGAATTATATACTTTGCGTTGGCAAATAGAGATTGTCTTTAAAACGTGGAAATCACTCTTCAAAATAGACCATTATCGTAATATAAAACGGGAGCGATTAGAGTGCCAATTATATGGAAAGCTAGTCGCTATTTTCCTGTGCTCCTCTACTATGTTTAAAATGCGTCAACTTCTTTTGAAAAAGAAGAAAAGAGAATTAAGCGAATATAAAGCGATTGGAATGGTTCAAGATTATTTACATCTGTTGTATCAAGCTATACAACAAAACACACAAGAAATAACAAAGATTCTAATCCGCCTGTTCCACCTCCTACAGAAGAATGGACGGAAATCTCATCGATATGAGAAGAAAACAGTCTTTGATATTATGGGTGTTGTCTATGAGTATAGTGAACTTGGAAAACAAAAGAAAGCTGCATAATTTTTAAAAATGATACCTAACTAGGTTTATTTGGTATGCCCATGTTTAAAGGTAAATAGTGTTTCAAGAGTTTTTTAGTATGTTTGAACGAAAGTTCATTTTGTTTCCGTTCTTAAGTTGATGGGCATGTATGGTGACCCCATGCCCATCAACTTAAAGGTTTTATAACACCCCAAAACGAAAAATGAGATTTTTATTACAAGTTAGCACAAAATTTCGTTCTGGGGGTAGTTGTATTTTCTTAGCTTGATGGTGATGGAGACTCCCCCCTACTTCACCAATCAAAACAATTCGTCTCTCAGCACTAGATCGAGCCAGGCTTTCGCCTCATTGTAAAGAATCGGATTGTTTTCCGGCGTGTAGTAAGCGAGGATTGCGACTGCTTGTGATACGACCCATCCACGGGCCCTTGCCCACGTAGCGTCATCCATCGGAAAAGCCTCACGGAACGCATCACGCGCCGCTGGCGAATGCAGCTTCCATGCAACCATCACATCGCACGCAGGATCGCCGATGCCCATTTCACCCCAATCAATCACACCGCTAATGCGCTTATTTCGTACGAGCCAGTTACGTACATCTAGATCGCCGTGATGCCAAACAGGAGGGCCGTTCCACGGAGGTGCAGCAAGAGCCGACTCCCACACAGCAGAAACTGCAGGGTCGCCATCAAATCGCGCTAGCCAGTATCGAAAGTCCTTGTCCCGTTGGGCCAAAGGAATGCCACGTCCTAACGGCCCTCCCGATGAATCGACTTGTTGCAGTGCTGCGATGAACACTGCAAGATCACGCGCTGCCTGAATCTCGTCAATCTCCTCTATAGGCACCGTATCGCCCTCAACCCACGTATGTACCTCCCAAAACCATGGATATTCGTTATTGGGACGCCCCTGAGCGATAGGCATAGGGATATCAAGCGAAACTAATGGTGCAAGTTTTGGCAGCCATGTGAACTCGCGACTTTCTGGTGTCGTCGGACCTGCCCTTCGTGCGAGCCGAACGGAATATTCGTCGCCAAGTCGGAAAATGGCGTTTACCGTGCCAATTGGCTCGACCCGCCGTAGGGACAGTTTTGCCCAGTTTGGGAACTGATCCACAAGCAAACTACGCACAAGGCGCTCGTCAATTTCCAATTCGTCAACGTGCATCTTCTCACACATCGCACGCTCCCCCCTCCGTAGCTCTGACGTACAATTCGCAACCGTCGTGTCCTTCATAAACGTTCTGATATTTCCATCCCGTAAAATTCATCACATTGTAACCCCCTCGGATCATTACATGTCACCCAACTTGTTTTTTTGGTTGAGTATTATGGAGCATTGCTCCCCATTAGATTAAAGGTTCTGTTGCAAAAACCTCAAGATAATTGCAAGTAATCCCTAAATCTTGGACATACTAATACTAGTATTCTAAAAAGGACGTGATCAGTATGAAAAATCAAAATCTATTCAAGTGGAAACATTATCAACCGGATATTATTTTATTAACCGTGAGATGGTACCTACGGTACAACTTAAGTTTCCATGATTTGGTGGAAATGATGGAGGAACGAGGCCTATCCATAGTTCACACAATCATTATACGTTGGGTACATCAATATGGTCCTGAGTTGGATAAGCGAATTCGACGTCATCTCAAACAAACAAATGACTCATGGAGAGTGAACGAAACGTCCATCAAAGTAAAAGGACAATGGATGTATCTGTATCGTGCTGTTGATTCGAAAGGAAACACAATCGATTTTTGCCTAAGTAAAACAAGAGATCAGAAGGCTGCAAAGCACTTTTTCAAGAAAGCTTTGCGATCTTTTCATGTTTCGCAGCCTCGTGTCATAACAGTCGATAAGAATCCAACTTATCCTATAGCAATTGAACAGTTAAAAAAAGAGAAAAGCATACCTGACGGTATGCAACTTAGACAACAAAAGTACTTAAATAACATAGTAGAACAAGATCATCGCTTTATAAAAAGCGATGATCTTGTTCTATGCTAGGGTTCAAATCTTTTGACACAGCTACAACCATTCTTTCTGGAGTAGAAACCATGCATATGATTAAAAAAGAACAGATTGATTTACGGGACCATTCTGTCCAAAAACAGAAACAATTTATATATTTACATAATTCTCGTTATTGGTAGTGAAATTATTAATCCCATATATTTGGGCGTTCAATTTTCATTGTTCTCATATAATCTAACATTTGTCCTGTATGAACACCCTCATGATATGCTATACGCATTAACATATCCCCTAAAGAACGGATATACCCTACATTTGAACGATCAATTTTAATTGTATTTAAATCTTCACTAGAAAAAGAACGAACAGTATCTAAAAATTGTTTGTGATATATCTCAGCAAAATTCAGTTCATCTTCGACAGATAAAAAAGGTCTGTTTTCAAATGGAGAATTATACTCTTTTAGACTTCCCCTATTTTCAATAGCCAGATGATAATAATGTTCTGATTCCAGTACATGTCGAATCATCTCTAAACAAGTCATAGCTTTTTCATCTGGTTTCCAATCTAATTTATCACTCGGAATTGCTTTCCATACCTTTATACTCCGTCTTCTCACTTCTTTTAGATTTAATAATAATAAATCAATAGTGTTCAACTGTATTTCTCCCCTCCACTTAGTCTTATAAATTAAGTTTACAAATATTTTCAAGTAAAATGCAAACATTCGTTCTTTTTTTGGATACATTTAATAAACGAATAGTCCTGTAACTGACAAAAAGAAACAATATGTTATGAATATTATATTCACTTAAAGTTAACATAACGTCCTATTATCGGTAGCAAGGTTTTACTAGAATCCTTGTATTTATGAGGTTTTTTCTTCTTTTTTATATAAAATCGATATGCAAGATTTTATACAATATTGATTTGACAAGATTTATTGTGCTTAAGTTTGGCTGTTTTGGTACAGAAACTTGTATAAAATGTTGCATATTTTTTAAGGGAAATTTACGCTAAACAATATTATATATTTCAAATAAAGACACTTCTTTGAGAAAAGGAGTGTCTTTTAAGAATAAATGGATTTTTATGTTAAAATTTTACTATCAATAATTTCGCGGAAGAGGTCTTTTAAAAATGAATATATTAAGAAGAATGATATTTAGTAAGATGGGGATAATCATTTTAGTAGTAATAATATTGATTACAGGATTTTCATATTGGACGAATAAAGATAGAATTTCTAATAACTTTGCTGAACAACTATTTAAATATCCCCTTCCTCCACAAACCAAAGTCATCGAAAAGGAACAAGCTAATGGAAAATCCCTTGTATGGGGAAATGGTGGATATTGGGGTGTTATTGCATCTGTTCACCTATCTACTAAACTAAGTAAAGCAGAAATATTGTCGTATTATAAAAAAACTGGTTTATTTAAATACCCTAAAAGTGATAAAAAAGGTGTTGAACCTGAAATCTACTTTCAAGATGACTTAAAAAAGGTGTTGAACCTGAAATCTACTTTCAAGATGACTTAAAAAAGGTGTTGAACCTGAAATCTACTTTCAAGATGACTTAAAAAAGGTGGAAAAACCAGAAGGTTTTTATTACACGACAAACGATGGTGGAAATAACCTGTTACACAGTTACTTCAACAAAGATGGAAGTATGAAAATAGAACAAAGTACTAATGAACATACAGGACAAATGGAATATGTGGTACAGATAACAAGTGACTTTGATTACTTTCTAAATATTGATTGACACTAACATTAAATTAAAAGAGCTAGGGAATCTAGCTCTTTTTTGTTGTGATTTATACTGTGAATTGGTTTGTTAATTCAATGCGAATTATAGTTCGTTTTTGTTGGTTCTGGTGTAAAAACTTTAATATACGCGTAAGTAATCTCTAAAACTTGGATATACTGATTCTATTACTCTAGAAAAGGTGTGATTGGTATGGAAAAGGAACATGTATTCAAGTGGAAACATTATCAGCCTGATGTTATCTTATTAACGGTGAGATGGTACCTTCGGTACAACCTCAGTTTTCGTGATTTAGTCGAAATGATGGAGGAACGGGGCTTATCCATTGCTCATACAACGATTATGCGTTGGGTTCATCAATATGGTCCTGAGCTAGATAAGAGAGTTCGTCGTCATCTTAAGAAAACGAATGATTCTTGGCGAGTAGACGAGACGTATATTAAGGTCAAAAACATCCACACTAATTAATTATCTATAATTATATTATGTTAACAATTGAATTGATTATTATTGAATCACTACTTAACATGTAGAGCTTAATTTATCCCCCTTTCTATTTATCATAAAAAATGAAAGTAACTCGTTACCTCCATTTTTTTACACACTCTCTATTCAACTACCGACAGTAAAATCTTCTCAAGCTCTTTTTTAGGTAGCGTACTTTCATTTATATAAACCTGGTATGAATCTCTCCCTTCCCTGGCTGGAACCACTAATTTCATTCCTCTTACATTCAACCCTTCATACTCTCCAAATGTAATATCATATCCTTTTAATTTGTATGTTTTTATTTCTTTATAAAAGCGTGGTCCCTTTTCAGTTTCCTGATCAAATGGTTTATCCACATGATCTCTTTGTTCATCAAATACTCCAAATTGATACAGTCTAAACCCTAAATCTGCATCTGATTTTGTTGGTCCTTTTTTCACATTACTATCTTCGTATCTCATTGTAATAAGTGGTCTCGGTTTTCCTGTCGTCACATCTGCCTTTGCTTCTTCCCATATTAAATGATGACCTTTAGGAATATAACTAGGATGTTTTATTGGAAAACCAGCTATTTTTTCTGCTTGTTCAAATGTATATATGAAATGAGCATCTAATTTTTCTTCATACTTTTGTAATTCCACTATGACCTCGCTATCTCTCTTTTTCTCTTCTGGACTTAAGCGATCTGTTGATGTATATTGTTTTTCTCCATTCTCCATAACACTAACTTTTTTATAAAAATGATACGCTTCTTTTAATAAAGCGATATACTTTTCAAACTCTTCTTCTGTAAATAACTTCTTAGCAATTTCTACTCTCTCCATCGTTCCTTTATATCCATCCTTAGTCATTCCCATATCTCTTCTTGCTTCCTGGGGTGTACCAATGATCTTATCAATTAACGTTGTACCTGCAAAAGTCCCTGTCGGTATAAGAACAGCAACGGCTATGAACCCGATTAACAGCCTTTTCTTCATTGATTTTCTATCCTTCTTATTTCCTTGATAGTATGCATCAAAAGAGCTTTTTACCCTTGTTTGCAGATTACTAGATGGTTCCATTGCTTCGGCTTTCCTTTGCAATTCATCCCGTAAATACTTTTCAAAATCCATTTGCTTCCCCCTCCTGTATAGCTGATACATTCTCCATTTCAATTCGTAAACGCTTCAATGCTGTATGTAATCGTGACTTTACTGTACCAACAGGTATATGAAGCAGCGCTGCAATTTCATCTAAGCTATATTCATGGAAATAACGCATAATGACGACTTCACGATGCTTATATGAGAGCTTTTGTACAAAGTCTACTAACTCACTACGTGTTTCTTTATGTAAAATATCCTCGTCTACTATGTAAAACTGATCTTGCACATACATTTTCTTCTTTTCGAAAATACGAAAGCGTTGCCATGACCTACGCCGCCAATCTTGTACTTGTTTCACAATTAATCCATGTAACCAAAAACGGAAAGAACGATTTACATCATAATTAGCTATTGACTTCCACATTTGAATATATACTTCATTCACAATATCCTCTACATCCTGCTTATCTACTACTAAAAAACTACTGTTCTATAAATATCTTTACATGTAAATTCATAAATAATACGTAAGGCTTGTTGATCTCCAGAGACCATTCTCTGCAGCCATTCCTTTAGTTCTATTTCATCCAATTCTCGTTCTCCTCTCATATTCTCTAAAAAGCTTTCACATTATATTCGCCCGTTTCTCGCAAAAGGTTCATTTTACATAAAAATTTATTTATTTCAATAATAAAAAGACAACTAATTTTAGCTGTCTCTTCATTGTTATACAGAAAAACCTAGCATAATGACTTATCTTCCAATCTCCAACTAAACCACCGCGCATGACCATCTGTTTCTCCAACGGTCTCATTATATTCTTTTCCATTTATAAAATAATCGAGATGAAGATCTCTATCCCACATGTTGTTGTAAAGGTGGAAAACATCACGTTTTGCGCCCATTTCTTTCACTGTATCTATTAATTTATGTTTTATACTCTCTGGTATTTGATTCGCCACATGTGTGTGAAAAATACAAATTACTACATCCTCTCGAATTTGTTCCGCAATTTCAGAGAGAAGAGCTACTCCATCCCCTTCTACCAGTTTCACAGCTTGTTCTTTTAAACAAGCTGCTGCGTGATCAAACATCTCAAGTCGCTCTTTATGCTCTGGCCAGATAAGCGCACGTAGCCATAAATAGTCTTCTTCATTCTTCAAATCATTCACGTGTAAATCAAGCCCGATCCTTTCCGCAACAGGTGGACTTTGTTGTAAGAAAAATGGCCGATTCTCTCCTTTTATTTCCGATTTCAAGTGAACGTTAGAGTCTTTATTTCCAAACACCTCTTCTGTTCCATACGAATAACTATATTGATCCCAAAGCAGCTGTAAACCAGCACTTGTCCCGATTTCAATTAACGCTAAAGGTTTAGTAACTTTATGAAACATATAACAAAAACTCGGATATAAATACGCACATCGTCTTACTTCATTTGTTTGTACTAGCTTCGTTTTTAAAATAGTGATAATCTCTTCTCTATGAAGCTTACAAAAACTTTTAAAGTGTTGAAAAGCATGCTCCAAATTTTTTTCTGGAGCCCCAACAAGACTACCATAGTATTGTTTTAATGCATGACTATTCCCTTTCAATAATAAATAATGAACAGCACCAAGTAATAAATTGGGGGTTGGCTGACCAAGTTGTGCATGTGAGGCTAATGCAAGGAGTTCCTCATCATCTGAAATTTTTAATGATACATGTTCGTATAAATCGCTCGATCCTTTACATTCTTTTGTAGAAAAATTTTTAAATAAATTGGAGATTTGTTCTGGTGTTAGCATTCATCCTCCTCCTTTAAACTCAAGTTAAAATATTCAAAATAATCATAACACAATCACTTGAAATGGTATATTTTCACAAACATCCTGTTAATCTACTTAAAATCACAAATGAATATTATGCATATATCTCCACACCATTCGGATCTGTTTGTTTCCTTTGATAGAAAGAATTCAAATATACATGTTTCAATATCGTTTTATTATCACGAATCGTTTCAATACTTTTTATTTCTTTTTGAAATAGAAAAGAAAGGTCTTGTTCTAACCCTGTTTGCTTTGTTGTCATGACAATTTTCTGCAACTCTTCTACGCTCTCACTGTCGTCTATTGCATCAAAATTTGTTTGAAGCTCAATTCGAAATCCATATGGTGTGAAAATAAAAGTTCGTCTTTCTCCCGAATTTACTTTCCATTGTAGCTTTTCCGCTTGCTTACAAATAGTTTTGCATTCCCCTTTTGACACGAGAAAACCGATATGATCAAATGTAATCTTTTTACCATAACCAAATGTGATATTTATCTTACCTTTTCTAGCTTCAATAATCCGAAAAAGGATCTGTTTATCACGAAAATCATCCCAAGTTAATGGCGGATCAAATTGTTGAAATTCTCCATTATACTTTCCGATTCTTGTAGAAATGCGGAAACCACAATTTTGATAAAAGTTCTCCATTTCTTCTAAATGAGGCGTCCAAAAATGATAATGAAACAACATTAAAATCTCCCCCTTGTATTCTATATATTTAATATAATTGTATAAACATAGTGATATAATCACCTCTCCCTAAAGTGGTAATTATATAAAGACCCCTTCATACTTTTGTGGGATAAATTCCATCAAAATAATAAAAAGTTCATTCCCTTATACACAGGAATGAACTTTCCATATTAAAAATTGTACTTATCAATATTATTTTTTGTAAACACAACTCGTTCCGGCAGTACGATAATTCCATTTCCATCTGCTTCGTAGTCATAACCTTGAATAGAATTCGGTTCTACTTTTACTTTACCTATATTCGGAACTTCGAAGCTATCACCAACTTTTAATTTCTTCCCTTTTACCACAATTTCATTTGCAACATAAGTTGCAAGTGCACCTTGCTGTTTTACATCCCATAACCCAAATTGCTGAACAGTTCCTCGTTTTACATAATCACGCATTACATTTGGCGTTGAAAATCCTGTCACAACTACCTTTTTATCCATTTTCAAGTTTTCAGCAGCTTGCGCCATCGCTGGAAGTGCCGTTGCATCTGGGCAAATGATAGCATTAATATCTGGATACGTTTTTAAAATGCTTTCTCCAACCGATAATGATTTTTGTGCGTTATTTTCTCCGTACTGCGTCGTTACAATTTCCCAGTTTGGATATTTTTCTTTTATAATCTCTTTTGCTTTTGTTACCCATTGATTTTGATCTGTTACAGTCGGACTTGAATAGAAAAATGCTACTTTTCCTTTATCTCCAATTTGTGATGAAGTCATTTGAATTAATAGATTTGCGAGTTGCTCCGGCGTTCCTTGACTTATATAAAACGAACGGTCTCTGGGATTCACATCAGAATCCCACGTTAATACTGTCATTCCTTTTTTCTTTGCTCTCTGTAATGATTGTGAAAGTCCATCAACCGATGTAGATGAAACCATTAACGCATCATAGTTTTGATTAATAAAATTATTTATATATTTCACTTGGCCTGATACACTTGCCTCTGATGGTCCATCATACTTCACTTGCACACCTAACTTATCTCCCATTTCTTTTGCCCCTTCACCACCTGATGTAAAGAAGCCAACTCCTGTCAATTTAGGAATGAATGCAAATTTCACATCATCTGCTTTTTTCTTGTCTGCTGTTTTGCTAGAACATGCGATTAAACCGATAATACAAACGCACATAATAATAAAGATCCCCAATTTTCTTTTCATGACATTTCCCCCTTATGCAATTTCCTTCTTTTCCACATAGTGAGTTGCTGTAATTTGAAATGCCTAATAATAACAGAGAGGATAAGTATAATACCAATAACTACATTTGATTGTTCGTTCGTTAAGCCTGTCATTTGTAAACCGTACTGCATCATGCCAATAAATATACTTGCTAGTACTGTTCCGATAATACTTCCTTTCCCCCCAGTAATGAGTGTCCCGCCTAATACCACTGCCGTAATAACCGGCAGAATTGTCTCGTTTCCAATATCAGCTCGAGCTGATCCAAAATATGCTGTTAAAAAAGCTCCTCCTAATCCTCCTCCTAACCCAGAAAGAATATAGGAAATAATTACTATCTTTTTTGTTCGAATACCCGAATATTTAGCTGCCTTTTCATTCGCACCTGTCAATATGACATAACGTCCATACCTTGTTCTATGAAGTAAGAGTGTAAACAAAATAGTCAAAACGAAAAGTAGCCATACTAAATTAGGAATTCCTATAAAACTACTATTTGCAAGTTGCACGTAAGAATCCGGTAAACCACTTATTCCTTCATATCCACTGGCATTTGAACCACCCGAGATAACAAGAGCAATTCCTGAATATAAAAACATCGTTCCAAGTGTAACAACAAGAGGTTCTACATCTGTCATTTTAATAATCATCCCATTCATACAACCGGCTAAACAACTGATAAACAAGGTAATAATTACAGCTAAAATAATCGGAACTCCATTCATCCAGAGTACACCAATAAGGATTGAGGAAAGCCCCATGATTGATCCTACAGATACATCAATTCCACCTGTTATAATTACAAATGTCATTGGAATTGCGGCAATCGTAATAAAAACAAAGTCATTCATACTGAAAAGTAAATTACTAATATTAAAGAAATCGCTGTTTAACAAACCAAAGAGAATGAACTCTATAATAAGTAATACAACAAGAACCCCTTCCCATCTTAAAAATCCACGTGCATACTTCATAGATTCATCCTTCTTTCTTCCAACCGTCTTATTCCCTTCCATTTTTTTAAGGTGCTGTCTAATATAATAATAAGTAACAGTAAAAATCCTGATATGGCACTATTCCAAAAAGCTGGTATTTTTAAAAAGACTAGTGAACTACTTATAACTTCTAAAAAAATTGCCCCTAGCGCTGCTCCGAATATAGAACCTGTTCCACCTTTTAAATGAATACCCCCGAGAACAGCTGCTGCAATTACTTGCAACTCAATTCCTGTACCAGTTTGATTTGGTACAAATCCGATATTCATAACAAATATGCATCCTGCAACCCCTGCGCTTATTCCCGAAATAATAAATGCATATATTTTCACCTTATCTACCGGTATTCCGATGAGACGTGCTCCATCTTCGTTATCTCCAGTAGCATAAAAATATCTTCCAAAAGGTGATTTCGTTAAAAAGATATATAATAATAGTAAAATAGCTAGAACAATCCATACTGTAACAGGAAGACCTAGTATCACGACAGAAGACATTTGTTTATAAGAATTAGGAATATCTTCAATCCATTTGCCACCTGTATAGATCAGCATCGTTCCTCTAATAACTCCTAACATTCCTAATGTCATAATAATTGCCGGTACACCAAACTTTGCAACCCCTATTCCATTTATCATTCCAATGACAGCCCCAAGCAAGATTGCAGCCATGATTGAAATGGGAATACTATTACCATTTGTCAAAAACATCCCACAAATCGCTGCACTTAACCCCATAATAGATCCGACTGAAACATCGATATTTTTCGTAAATAATACGAACGATTGACCAATAGCTAGTATGACTAAAATAAGACTTGATTTCATCATTAAAGAAAGCGAGCTAAATTGAACAAAACTAGGATTTATCATTCCTACGAAGGCTATGTAAATAAGTAATAAAATGATAATAGAAGTTTCATGCATTTTAAATATATTTGGAAAACGTTTCATTCCGTTACACCTTCCCTTCTCCCATATGCGAGACGTGTAACTTCATTTATACAAACTTCTCCTTTCTCTAAGTGAGAAACAAACTTCCCATTTCTCATCACATATACTCTGTTTGCCAATTGAACAATTTCTTCTACATCTGAGGAAATAAGTATAATTGCAAGTCCTGATTGTTTTAAACTTTGAATTACCTCATATACTTCTAACCTTGCTTTGGCATCAATCCCGCGCGTTGGTTCATCAAGAATCATCAATTTAGGTTCACAAGCAAGATATTTAGCTAATACAACTTTTTGTTGGTTTCCACCTGATAAAGATGCCATTTTTTCATCTATATTGGGAACGACTATCCGGAATTTCTTAATATAAGATTCTGTTAAAGCGCTTTCTTTTTTACAATTTAAGAAAAAGCTACTCATTCGATGTAAAGACGGTGACGTTATATTTTCTTTAACAGATGCAATTGAAAAGATACCATTACCAGCCCGATCTTCTGGAACATATACCATCCCTTCATCTAATCGTCTACCCGTCGAATACTTCACTACAGACTTTCCTTCTAATAAAATATCTCCCGACAGTACCGGCCTTATCCCATATAACACTTCTGCTAATTCCGTTCTACCTGCTCCAACAACACCAGCAATCCCTACAATCTCCCCTGCATGTACAGTTAGTGATATATCCTGAAATGCATAGCTCGACAAATTTGTTAACTCTAATATTTGTTGAGAAAGTTTCGTAGTTTCTTGTGGTACCTCTTTCTTCTCTTCATGTTTATAATCTTTTGGCAATAACCCCTCCATTAGCATGTCATATGTATAGTCTGATACATCACCTTGACTTACTATCATTCCATCACGTAAAATAGCTACCTTATTAGCAATTTCAAAAATTTCTGGGAAACGGTGTGTAATATAAATCATACCGATTCCTTTTTCCCTTAAACTTCTCAGCAGCACAAAAAGACTCTTTATTTCATGAGTTGTTAATGTCGATGTTGGCTCATCTAAAATAAGAATCTCAGCTTCTCTTATTAATCCCCTTAATATTTCTACTAATTGTTGCTGCGCAATAGATAATGAACTTCCAATTGCATTCAGCTCTATATTCCACCCTAAACTTTTTATCAAGTCTTTTACTTTTTTACGAAGTTCTTTCTTTTTTGCTTTTATTCCGATACATATATTTTCCTCAATCGTCATATGAGGAAAAATTAACGGTTCTTGTGGAATTAAATACATACCATTTACATGTGCCTCTGCTGGATTAGAAAAACTTTGCACCACTCCTTTTACATATATCTCCCCAGCATCATAAGAGTATAAGCCTGTTAATATTTTCATCAATGTTGATTTTCCAGCACCATTTCCTCCTACTAGAGCGTATACATCTCCGCGTTGTAATTCCAAAGTAACCTCTTTTAATACATGTTGGTCTGAAAATGATTTACTAATTTGTTTCACCTCTAATAAGGGCACGTTCTCCACATCTTGTCACCCTCCTTTATGGGGAACAATTTTTGAGAAAATGATTTTTTGTTCTACTTGTTTTGTAGCATTGTATCTCTCTTTTTTCATATCTAGAACAAATTTTTCTTGAACACAATTACTACTTCTATCGGTATAAACAAAAAAATAAACACATATGTTTAAGCATCGGTCAATTGTTGAAAGGGATGAAGAGAATGTCACAGCTGAATTTTGAAGAAAATTTGTTAACAAAAGTAGCCTGGTATTACTATAAAGATCATTTAACGCAGCAAGAGATCGCTTCATTGCTTCATATTTCACGAAATAAAGTCGTACGGTTATTAGATAAAGCTCGAGGTGAAGGCATTGTTACATTTCATGTAAAAGGTACCGGGTTACATTGTTTGAGTATTGAACGTGAACTCATTCGGACGTTTCATTTAAAAGACGCTTTCATTATCCCTACACCAATGAAGAATCCCACTTCTTCTTTAGGAAGAGCTGCCGCACAGTATTTAGAAACTCATCTACAACAAGGAGATTTACTTGGGATTGGCTGGGGAGAAACAATATCAAAAATGCTAGAAAACATTCATTTTGAACCATCTATGCAACTTTCAATTATTACCCTTACAGGCGGTGTAAATCACTATCTTCCTAGAAAACAAAATTATTTAAATCACATGCAAGGAGAACTGCATATCATTCCTACTCCATTTTTAGCATCTACGGATGAAATGGCGCAAAGTATCCTTTCAGAACCGTCCGTTAAAGATATGCTGCATGTCGCTTCGCTTGCCCATACAGCAGTAGTCGGTATTGGTGGTTTATCTCAAGATGCAACGATTTTAAAAGAAGATAAAATAACGCTTCGCGAAATGACCTATATACGTAGTCAAAATGGTGCCGGAGATATTCTCGGACAATTTTATAATGCATATGGAGAATTACTTGAGCTCCCTCACCATGCTCGACTAATCGGTACACCTCTTTCCATTCTTCAAAAAATGAAACATGTAGTTGGTGTAGCTGGCGGCGAAGAAAAATTAGATGCCATTTATGGAGCTGTAAAAGGAAAATTCATTCATACCTTAATTACCGATGAAGAAACCGCCCTCTCTCTATTAAGAAAGGAAGGTGAATCATAATGTCTTCTCTATTAGCTTACGACGCAGGTACTGGTAGTATTAGGGCTGTCCTTTTCGATTTACAAGGAAATCAGCTTGCGGTGAGTCAAAAAGAGTGGGTTCATAAATCAGACCCTCGCTATCCTAATTCTATGAATTTTGATGTGGTAGAGAATTGGAAACTCGTTCAAGAGTGTACGAGAGATGTACTCAAAAAAAGCAACATATCCCCTTCTTCTATTAAAGGAATTAGTGCCACAAGTATGCGGGAAGGTTTTGTTTTATACGATAAAGAGGGCCGTGAAATATGGGCATGTGCAAATGTTGATGGTCGTGCTTCTCATGAAGTAAGTGAGTTAAAACAAATCCGCCCCCTTCTTGAGGAAGATTTATATGCAAAATCAGGGCAAACCTTTGCGTTAGGGGCTTTGCCTAGATTGCTTTGGATCAAAAAGCATCAACCTGGTATATACGATAAAATCCATTCTTTTACAATGTTAAATGATTGGATTCTTTATAAATTGAGTGGTGTACTGCAAATAGATCCTTCCAATGGATGTACATCTGGTATTTTTGATTTACAAAATAGAACTTGGGAAAATTCAATCGCTGAACAATGCCGGCTCTCTTTATCATTTTCTCCAGCTGTAAATGAAGCCGGTACTGTCATTGGTAGTGTCATAAAACAAAGTTCAGAGTTAACAGGATTACATACAGGGACACCGGTAGTTGCTGGTGGCGGTGATGCCCAGATGGCTTCCCTCGGCTCGGGAGTCGTAAAGCCTGACCAAACCTTTATTTGTGGGGGAAGCTTTTGGCAACAAGAAGTAAATATAACAAATCCAAAAACGGATCCAAATGCTCGTATTCGTGTGAATTGCCACGTGATTCCAAAACTTTGGCAATATGAAACGATCGCGTTCTTCCCTGGCCTCGTTATGCGATGGTTTCGAGATGCTTTTTGCCAAGAAGAAAAAGAACTTGCTACTAAACTAGGTGTAGACGCTTATGAATTATTAGAGGAACAAGCAAAGCATGTACCAGTCGGATCATACGGTATTATGACGATTTTTTCAAATGTTATGAATTATATTTCTTGGCGTCATGCTGCCCCTTCCTTTATCAATTTAAGTTTAGATGCTGATAAATGCGGGAAGAAAGAATTGTTCCGTGCAATTGAAGAAAATGCTGCATTTGTAACACTTGGTAATTTAAAGTTAATAGAATCATTAACCGGAAAATTCCCTTCTGAAGTGATATTTGCAGGCGGCGCTGCAAAAGGCAAACTATGGTCGCAAATCGTTGCGGATGTTCTCGGAATTCCTGTCAAAGTACCAGTTGTCAAAGAAGCAGCTGCTTTAGGAACAGCAATCGCTGCTGGAATTGGCGCTAGAATATATGACTCTATGGAAGCAATCTCTCAGAAATTTGTAAAGTGGGAAAGCACATATGAACCGAATGCTGAGCATCACAAACTATATCAACAATTTTATCAAACATGGAAATCTGTTTATGAAAAACAACTCCCACTAGCAGACGAAGGATTCACATCACATATGTGGATCGCACCAGGTGCACTGTAATCCATTACATAAAGGAGTGAACAATATGCTCAAAGTAAATGAAGAGGATTTCTCCTATCGCTTTGGTAACCATGGTCCTAAATATTTATTGAAAGGCCCTAATATTGACCTTGGTATTGTAGTGATTCAACCTGGTCAGGAATTTCAAAATCATTATCATACAACATGTGAAGAAATTTTTTATGCGTTAGAAGGCGAAATTGATTTCTACATTAATAATGAAAGAGTTCCTGTAAAACAAGGTGACGTCTTACAAGTTCGTCCTCACGAATCCCACTACCTTATTAACCATTCAGATCAAATCTTTAAAGCTGTTTTTATTAAATCACCACATTTACAAGAAAAAGATACTGTACAAACAGAAAATCCAAATTTATCGAAGGAGTGATTCACAATGACTTGGGGATTTCAAAATCGATTAAACACAATATTACCTGATGGAAAGGCTGTTATGTTGGCAATTGATCACGGTTACTTTTTAGGACCGATTCATGGATTAGAGCAACCATTAGAAACAGTGAAAAATTTACTTCCCTATACAGATTCTCTCTTTTTAACAAGGGGCGTACTCAATTCCTGTATTCCTGAAGACTGTAAAACACCGATGGTAATGCGTGTTTCAGGCGGAGCAACTGTAGTCGGTAAAGATTTAGCAAACGAAACAATTGTTACACCAATTAAAGAAGCGTTGCGACAAAACGTGGTCGGAGTTGGTGTATCTGTTTTTGTCGGTTCGGAATATGAAACACAAACTGTTACGAATCTAGCTAATGTTGTTTCTGAAGCACATGACTACGGCTTACCTGTGCTCGGTATTACAGCCGTAGCAAAGGAATTGCAAAAACGAGAAGTTCGCTTTTTAGCACTTGCATCGCGCGTATGTGTGGAGATGGGTGCTGATATTATTAAAACGTATTACTGCGAAGGCTTTGAAAAAATTACGAGCACATGCCCTGCCTCAGTTGTCATTGCAGGTGGACCAAAATTAGACTCAATCGAAGACGCTTTAACAATTACATATCAAGCATTGCAAGAAGGCGCGATTGGAGTTGATATGGGCCGAAATATTTGGCAGTCAGAACATCCAGCGGCAATGATTCAAGCAATACATGGTATTGTTAAAAATGGATTAAATGTAAAAGAAGCGCTAGAATTATATGAAGATGTGAAGAATTAAAACGAAACTAGTAAAAAATACTCCTTTATAAAAAGATGACAGACTAAATAGTAATATTTAAGTCTGTCATCTTTTTGTTAAACAAAGTTTCACCATTTTCAAATGATCAAGACTTAAAATGTAAACAGTCATAAGTAATAAGGGGTAATACAAGTTCAACAACTGCACCCGATACGTAAAGTACAATACTTCCTAAAATTCTTCCAAGGTATATCTCTCAGTTTAAAAAAGAATTAGCAGGTAGACACTATTGTAGTATACATTTGATTTCAGGCTAACTTTCAAATAAATTCAAGGTAAGTTTCAGTAGTTTTAATATCGTTTTTATATACCATCTAGAATTATCAATTTATAGACATGCAAATAGGATATTTTTTTGTTCGTTGAGTTTGTTTGTTTTGTTAGCCCTTAAATCGAATTTTAACTACATTCTTTCTATTTAATAGCCATTATGAATAAAGAATTCAGAAAATCCAGGAACAAAAAAAGAGTGCTTGTCTTCAAAGCGCTCTTTCAAAGAGATTTACCAATTTCGACAATCATCGCAATCACGATCATGTCTACGTCTACAACGACAATCATTACAATCGTGATCATGTTTACGTCTACAACAACAATCATTACAATCGTGATCATGTTTACGTCTACAACAACAATCATCACAATCTCTATGTCTTCGTCTACATCTTCCAAACATTAAATCATCCCAAAATCTATCACAATCGCGAAAATGGTTGAAATGACAATTACATCTCATAAATATGATTACCTCCTTTTATCAACAGGATTCATCATATTCTATGCTTAAAAATAAAAAACAGCTTGTTTACTAGTCTATACTTTTTGCATTCTACAATCATAAATTTTATATATGTTTCAAATGCTTGTTCTGAAGTTTCGCCTTTATCGCATCCTACCAATACAAATGTGAAACAAAAGAAAAGTAGTATCTATAATTTTTTTCAATTCAAACTTCTCCTTTAAATAAATCAAAATAGCTTAAATAATTCTTATAATCCGTTTTACATGAGTAACTTGCTATAAATAGTGTACATCCGCTCGTTTTCTACTGATTAATATGAACCTGAGATTTAATAATGTTTTATATCTAGGTAACAAAGTTATTACTCAAAAAATGTGAAATAACAACTATACTAGCTGCTATTCCACAAAATTGCTTTCATTTTTTTATTCAAAAAGCCTCTTATATAAAATGAAACTTTAATAAGCGCATACCAGCCAGGTGTTTAACGGGCTATTGATCTCCACCTAACTTCTTTACTTTCGCCGAATTTTGAGGTGAGAGTCTTACTACCCGCTAATAACGGGATAAACAAAATAACTTGGATCCTAGTAAACATTACCTTCCCTACAGAGAACTAAATTTCACTATTACTGATTAGAATTCACTATATTAGTAGTTTCACCATTCATACGTTGCTTTTTCAAATCAAAGTATATATCTAATATATCCTTTCCAATTAATGAATTAATGCCACTTTTATCATTATGAACCCAAGGGACTACTACAGAAAATGCTATTTCTGGATTATCATATGGAGCATATCCAACTAATGTTAAATTGTAACACTCAATACGTTCTCCCTTCTCATTCCTTCCAATTTTATTATCTCCTCCATATACTGTCTGAGCTGTTCCTGTTTTCCCAGCTGGTTTATACGGAGCCTTTTGGAAATATTTTACACCAGTTCCATCGCCTTCTTGAAATACCCATCTAAAGCCTTCTTTTACTCGATCAATATACTCCGATTTCACTTCCACTCGATTTAACACAACAGGTTCTATAGATTGTACAACTTTCCCAATTTCTTCTTTTTTACTTGTTTGTTCTCGAATCTCTTGGACAATTTGAGGTTGCATTCGGTATCCATCATTTGCAATGGTTGAAATATATTGTGCCAATTGCAGTGGTGTATACGTATCATACTGTCCAATAGAAAAATCTAATAAAAATCCAGGTTGGCTATCTTTCTGCCTCGTTTGTCCAGTTATTTCATTCGGTAAATTAATTCCTGTTGGGACACCTAAACCAAATTGTTTAAAATAATAACGCATTGTGTCAAATGCTGCTTGTTTAATATCCAATGAGCTATTTGGTACATAATTCACTCCAGCTATTTGTAACGCGGTATGAAACATGTATACATTTGATGATACTTGTAAAGCCCTTAAATCATTAATATTTCCAAATCCAGATACATTCCATGATTTTTTAACTCTCGTACCTTTAAACTTCATAGGTGTGTCATAAAATTGAGTCCCTGGTTGTATAGCTCCGGTTTCGTATCCAGTTAATAAAGTAGCACCTTTTACAGCTGATCCTAACTCATAAGAGGTTACCATGTTGCCTAATGCAAAATCTTCTACTTCTGCTTTCCCATCTTTTTCTACCAATCTCTTACCAGCCATAGATAATAGTTGTCCGGTTTTCGGATCCATCATGACAACAAAAGCACGATCCATTAATGGTTCAGAACTCTTAAAAGCTTTTAAATTTTTTTCTATACTTTCTTCTACTTTTTTTTGTAACTCCATATCAATTGTTAAAGTTAAATTGTTACCACTTTTCCCTTTAGAGACTGTTTCCGTTTGAATAACATTTCCTGCTTTATCAATTTTATTTTTAACTTCTTCTTTTGTTCCATGTAATACATCTTCATATCGTTGTTCAATATAACTTTTCCCCACGCGATCGTTCCGATTATATCCACGGACCAAATAAGAATCTAAATGTTCTTTTGGCAATCCTTCTTCAGCACTTGTTATATTCCCTAATACCGAACGAAATAAATCACCATTTACATAGTTTCGTTCCCAATCAACTGTCGCATCTATTCCTGGAAATTTTGCTAAATTTTCGCTTATCCTGGTATACTCTTGCTCTGTCACGTCTTTTTTAATAATTTGTGGTGTCATTTGATAACCAGAACTCATTTTACTTTTAATAACTAACACTTTTAAGTCTTGTGGCGTGAGCTCTGCTAATTCTTCTTCTGTAATACGCTTTCGTCTTAACTCTTCGATTCTCTTGTCTAACTCTTTCCCTTCTATACCCTTTTCTCTAAATTTTTCCTCTTCTTGCTTCGTGATCTTTGCTTTGGCACGCTTTTTATTTAATTGCATCCAAAAATCTTTTTTATCTACTTCAGTTAATTTATTTATTTCTTCTTCTGATATTTCAAGTATATTTGCAATATCTTCTGCAGTTTTTAAAATGTCTTCAGAGCTTATTCCCTTCAATCTTGTATACGTAATCGTACGAAGTGCTCTATTATCAACAACTGGTTTCCCTTCTCGATCATAGATTTTCCCACGTGGAACTGGTATACTCGTTGTTGCGTTTTCATTTTTTTCCACTTGATTTTTATAAGTCTCTCCGTCAACAATTTGTACTTTTCCTAGCTGAAAAATGATAGCCGAAAATAGTATAAATACGCACAAAAATAGGATGTTTAACCGGATAGATATCGATGTCTTCTGCTTCTTTCCTGTTTGCTTTTTCATATATCCTCCATATTTTGTTTTAATGAATTTCGTTCAGATTACAGTTTTATATGCAAATTTGCTCATACGTTACCCACTCTTTATACAAAAAAACTAAAAGGTAGCGCTTCACTCAATTAATGAAATACAGATGGAATCGTTCCTCTATTTACATAAAGTGAAACTTCCATCAGTGGGGTCTTTCTTCATCTCTCACTAATGGTTAGCCCTCACCTATCTTCCTCATTTTTCTCTGACTCTTAAAGCGGGGGCTTACTACCCGTTAATGCGCGACAAAGAATAAGAGAAACTGCATTCAAACATAAACAGTTCCCCTTATTTTTTATCAATATATCTAAAACAGGAGTTAGAGCGTTCCTCTATATTATGTGACCGTCATATCATATTAACTTTCGTTATTTTTTAATAAATTCAATGTATGAGTAAATAAACGACTATCTCCGGGATCTCCATGCCCTGGTACAACAATGTTTATATTGTTATATTTCTTCTCCACTTTTTTTATAGCTTTTGACCAATTAGATACATATGAACCTGGAGTTTGTACAATCTCTTGTGTATCTAATGATTTTATTAAACATCCTCCAAATAGGATTTTATACTTTGGTAACCACACTGCAATGTTATCTTGTGTATGTCCTTTTCCTGGATAAAATGTTTCCACATTTATATCACCAAATCGCATATTATCTCGTTTCTTCAAATCACCAAGAGGCTTATCAAAACCTTGTTTCTCTGCTAAATCAGCAGTTAAAGCCGTACTGTGTACCTTGACACCTTTTTTAATCAGTGTTTTAATTCCTCCTATACGATCGTCATGAGCATGTGTCACAATTGCCTCTGTAACCTCTTTTGTAGGAAATTGCTTTTTTAGTATTTGAAGCAGTTGATCTGTAAGAGCATCGTTCCAAGGTGTATCAATTAGTACTAGTCCTTTAGACGTCTCAAGAATTAAACCATTTGCAGGAATACGTGTTCCATTTACGACTCCAATGCTTGTATGCATCCATACCTTTGGATGCAACTGTGAAATGGATACATCTTTCTCTTGATCTATATTTTTTATTTGCTCTATTTTTTCTGCAGCCTGTGCTGAAAATATCGAACTAGCAAATTGGCTAAACCCCAATATACTTGCACATAAACCTACTTTTAATATCATTTTCTTTTTCATTATTATTGCTCCTTTCTTAGCAGCTTCTTTCTCTAAAAGTGCTATTACATTTAATAGACAATCCACATGATAAATTTGTTCCCACATTTACAAAAAAAATAATAAATTTTAATATAGAATAGAATCTGGGTAAGGGAGGATTTTATGTTACATAAAAAATCGAAGAGGTGGATAATTTTAGCGATCTTTTTCATTTTAGGAGTTGTTTTAACGTTTTTATTCAAAACGAGTTTTATTTCGTTTACTATCACAACTTCTTCAGTTGAAAGAGGAAAAATTATTGACCAAAATGGAGTCATACTAGCTACAAATAAAAAAATAAAGTCTTTATATTATGTCTATAATAATGGTTGTCCAACCAATCAAGAAGTAGCGAAGGTATCAAGTTTTCTAAATCAGTTTTCATCCAAGTTTAACCATAAAATTTCAGTAGATGACATACATTCACAATTACAAAAATCTTGTAAACATCATGATAAAAATGAAATACGATTACATGCAAACTTAAATGATAAAGAGTTCACGTTTATAAACGAAAGTAATTTCCAAAATGTAATAGTAAAAAACAAGTTGATACGTGTTTATCCACATCATGAAATTGCTTCACAAGTAATTGGATATGTTGACTATGAAAAAAACAACTCGAATTCTAATTATGTTCCTGTTGGAAAAAACGGAATTGAACTTCAATATGAAAACGAGTTAAAAGGGAAACCTGGAAAAACACTCACTTTTAAAATAAAAAGTAAACAGTTCTTATGGAACATACAAAATCCTCAAAGAGGAAAAGATATTCAGCTAGCACTAGACTATAAACTTCAGCAAAAAACAGAAGAAGCACTAAGGTCCCAAATTCAGAAAACCCCTGATGCTACTGCTGGTTATGCTGTCGTGATAGATGTTAAAACAGGAAAAATATTAACTATGGCTAACTCGCCAGTTTTTGATCCAAATATGTTCAATACACCTTTATCATCGTCTGAAAAAGAAAATGTCAAGTTACTTGCTCAAAATAAAACAATCCAAAAATTAAAGCATGGTGATTCCTATGTAAATATGGCATCAACTATAAAACCGCTTACTATATTAATCGGGTTAAACGAAAAGCTTTTTCAGCCTGAAGATACGTATTTAGATAAAGGTCGTTTTCAGTATAATAATCAAAATAACATCACCAATGCTGCTGGAACTCCAACTGGTGAAATTACACCGAGTCAAGCTATCATTAATTCATCAAATACATTTATGACAGCAAAAGTAGCAATTCCATTATTCAATAAAAATAATGGGAATTTAGAAAAAGTAGCAACCTTGTGGACAAACTATTTAAAACAATTCGGCCTTCGCTCCAAAACAGGGATTGATTTACCCTTTGAAGAAGAAGGACAATATAAGTTGCATGCATCTAGTAAGTTTGAGAGTGGAATTTCTGCTTTATTGAATGCTTCTTGGGGCGCAAATGAAGTGCACACTCCTCTCCAACTTGCTCATTATGCAGCTACTCTTGCAAATAAAGGAGACAAATACAAACCTCAAATCGTACATGCTATCATGGAAAACGGCGATAAAAGAACGAAAGAATTTAAACCCATTTTAGAAAGTTCTAATCATTATCCTTCAAGTTCTTGGAATGTCTTACAAAGTGGAATGAGTCAAAATATACAAGAAATTAAAAACTTGCCCTTTGACGTTTCTGGTAAAACAGGGATAACAGGTTCGCCAAACGAACAAGAAAAAGTTATCAATCATTCTCTATTTATTTCATATGCTCCTACTAAAAATCCGCAAATTGCTATTTCTGTCATTATTCCTGGTGGTAATTCTGAAACAAATAGTGCAGCCCTTGTTGCAGCGGAAATTTTAAAGGCTTGGAATACTCTCCAAAAAGAGAATAAAAAGTAAAGAGAAAGGTTCAATAAAGTGAACCTTTCTCTTTTACCATATAGAATCTATACTCTTTATTTTCCACATACCATCATTTTGTTTTTCAAAAATGAAAGAATACTGGATATCTATTGAAACATGATCTTCTTTTACATAGCCAGTATAACCATTCATTGTAGTTATTTTTATATATCCATCATTCTTCACCTTCTCCGGAATCCATGCTTTTACAGTTTCGTTGGATACCCGGTATAAAACGTGTGAATCATGTTTTGGTTGAGTTAAAATTTTTGTTTCTTCACCAACAACAGTAGCATATAAAAAGCGTTCCTGCTTCTTTTGGTTACTTTCTGCCAACCCACTAGGTATTTTATATACTGTTTTCGTATCATTCACAAATTCTCCTCCCATTGCAAGAGCTACTTGTAAATCATGAAAAATACTATCATCAAACTTCCATTCATTTTTACTATACTGTTTTCCCTTAAAAACAAATTCTTCATCCAGTACTCTATATAAATCGTTCTTATTTTTTAAGCTCGTGTTTTGATTTAATTCATCCATAAATTGTTTTAGCGATTGATCTTGATTCGATTCATCTTTCATCTTCACTTCAATTTGAGTGCTACTTTGCACTGGTGGTTCATTTTTGCCCGGCCAGAATTGTTGAAAGTTAAACAGCACAGCCGTAAAAATTAAAACAACTGCAGCAGTGAATACCTTTATACGAAACGGTCGTCTAATTTTCGGACCATCTTCCTCCCTATTTTGGTATATAGATTGTTTTATTTTATAAATAAATTCCTCTTCGTCTTGAGGCTGTTTCATAGGCCCACTTTTTAATTCTTTATACCAATCCGGCTTTCTATCATTGTTCATAATTCATCCTCCGCTAATATTTTTGAAACCCGTGCACGAGCGCGATGTAACCTTGATTTCACAGTTCCAATAGACACGCCTAATGTTTCAGCAATTTCATCATAGGATAATTCATATTTTGCATCTAATATTAATACCTCACGATGTTTTTGTGGCAATTTTAATACACTGTCCCAAACTTCATTCATAGTTTCTTTTTCCAAAAATTGTTTTTCTGCTGACGGATATTCCTTATCATTTCGAAAAAAACTTACTAAAGAAATCCGCTTAAAATAGGAGGACTTCAAATAATTGAAAGCTGTATTTCTTGTAATTTTTAATAACCACGTTTTAACAGAAGACTCATTTCGAAATGAATTCCATTTTTTAAATACTTTTATAAACACCTCTTGCGTTATATCATCTGATAAATGGGTATCTTTTGTAATAATAAATGAATAATTCCATACATCTTGCCAATGTTCTCTTATCACACAATCAATTTCATCATGGTTGCAATTTTCAATAACCTTATCCATCTCAACACCTCAAGCTTATTTGCATAAGCATAAACACCTTTCCTCATGTTTTATAACTGACTCCATTATATAGACAAGATAAAAGTTTCTTTTGTTCCATTTTCTATTAAAAATCATACTTAAGAGTTCTGTCATCAAAATTCCAAGGTACTTGTATGCAATCTTTTAACATTTGACATACGAATTGCTTCTCTTTTTCAAGTGCTCATATATCCAATTACTTGTATAGAATTTACCATTACCGTGCAACAGGTTGTATCATATGGAGATATGTACATTCACCCTATATATGGATAAAATTATCATTTCATGTTTATTTTGCTTAACGTAGCTTTTCAAAAATACCGGCGATACTTATAATCACCAGCAAGTTAAGATTGAATCTCTAAAGGACTTTCATGTTGTTTATCTGTTTCATATTATTTGTGTTTGTTTAAACATTTACACGTACCATAAAATAAAAAAGTACACCACTACATATCGTGTGATGTACTCTTTTCATATATTATAGATAAGACATCGATATTAGAAAACTTTATGACACTTCCATGTCTTTTATTTCCTTTTTTGATTAAGACTGCTGATACGCAAATTTCGATGACTTCACATAATAAACCGCATGCTCTACTTGAATAATATGATCCGGCTTCGGCTTCCCGCGGCTTGCTCTATGTCCTGCTAAGTGCTCTTCACTTGTTTCCCAGTTTTTCCATGCTTCTTCTGATTCCCAGCGAATCATTACAACAACTTCTTCGTCCCCTCTTCTCACCTTTTTAACAAGAACGCTTAAGTCGATAAATCCTTCAAATTTTTCAATGATTCCTTCTCCAGTAAAATGTTGAACAACAAGATCCGAAGTACCTTCTTTTACTGTAAATGTTTTTGTTTCGATAAACATAAATCCCACTCCCTTTGTATGTAAATATTTCTAGTATTCTTTTATTATAATTGATTATGATAATTATTTTCAATTAAAATGTTTAAGCGGATTTTTTTCGAATCGATTCATCGAGAAATCTAAAGTATGGCAGCATGATTCCAGCCAAAGATGTCACACATATAATTGATCCTATACAAATATACAGCGCCCTTACTCCCCATAACTCACTCAATACTCCTCCAACTAAAACACCTAGTGGCATCGCACCTCTTATTAAAAATAATCGTACTGAAAATACTTTTCCCATCATATCATTTGGCACTGTTTGCTGGCATATGGTCGTGTTATGAACATTAAAAAACGCCATACTTATGCCCGCTACAACTTAGATAATGACTGCTAAAGAGATACTGTGATTGAAGCCTAGTGAAATATAAGTGAACCCTCCTATTAACAACGCCCCAAGCATAAGAAGACGCCGACTTTGGTACTGCACTTTCCCAACAAGCATAGAACCAATTACATATCCAAGGGGAAAGCCTGCCATGAAATATCCATAATCAGCATAACTTGCCGATAGTTCATCTATTATATATGGAAGATTTATAACCATCGTTACACCGACTCCAAATTGAACAAATGTAAGAAAAACACCTAACCAAACGATAGTAGGTTGTTTGAAATAATAGGTGAACCCTTCAATAGATTGTTTTAACCAACTTTTACGAACTTCTTGAGTCACTCTATGCTCCTGTATAAATAGCAGTAAAGTACCACTTATAAATAGAAATAAACAGACGAAAAATAAAGTTAGCTTTACTCCTATAAACTCAACAACAATTCCCCCTAATACAGGGGCCAAAAACATCATAAGACGAACCATTCCATCAATATACGCATTCGCTGTTTGCAATTCTTCCTTAGATACAATTGTCGGTGTAATTGCTTGATTGGCTGGTACATAAAGGGGCGTGATAAGCCCAACTATGATTTGTACAACAAAAATATGCCACACTTCTATACTTCCAGCGGTCGCCATTAATAGAGGCAGTAAAAAAGCGAGTCCACGTACCCACTGAGATATAATCATAATCCACTTTCGGCTCCACATATCAATAAAAGGACCGATAACAAGTTGCAAGAGAAGTGATGGAATAAAGTAAAGAAGCCACATACTTCCTAAAGCCATTTTCGAACCTGTTAATTGATAAATAAGAATGGAATTACATAGCGTACCGAATGCACCGCCTAATTCTGAAATTGCACTTCCAATCCACATAAAGAAAAACGATCGATTTCTTAACATACTTTTCTCCATTTCGCACCAACTTTTCTTTTTAGTTCTCCTCCTATTGTGCATATTCTATAAAGATAAAATGTTTTTACCTTTTGATGTACAAATACAATTTCATACTTAACGATTTAAATAGAATTCCAATTCTTTCGATATAGTCTCCACTGCTTTCTTTTTCAAAACATACTTTGCATCTTGAATATCAACTAACTTCGCTGATCTTAAAATTTTCAAATGATGGTGAATAGTTGATTTTCCAAGGTTTAATTGTTCCGTTATCTCCTGCAATGTACGATCTTTTTCAAACAATAATTTTACGATACGTAACCTTGCTTCATCGCCAAGCGCCTTATGTTTATGAACTAAAAAATAACTCGGCTCATATGGATCTTCTGGATGTATGCTTTCATTAGCGATTGGATAATGAAATATTTTTGTATCTTCTATATCCGCTTCAATGTTCCAAGGGCGGTACGTATATTGCGGGATCAGCAAAACATGATGTACACTTGGCTCTGGAAAATATGTAACACCACCTGTTGCCCATTCAACAAACTCTTCTGGCTGCATCTTTTCACTCATTTCACGTTTCATGCCATGGTCTTGTTTTAGTATGCGTGATAGCTTTTCTGCTTCAGGTTCAATAACAGCTTCATACCAGCCTGTCATAACAGCGATAAGGTGTTCTTTAAGTAACTGTATATCCACTTCACAAATAAAATCGATGTAAGTAGGAAAAAATGGATTACTACTTGTAATTTCTTGTAATGCTTGAACTGCCTCCCTCTCGCTATTTGCTGCATGCTTTCTCTTTTCTTCATATTTATAGCCGACAAATGGAATGCATATATACTTTAATGCAGATTCTGACAACGAATTGATATACTGAGTAAACTCATATAAATCTTGAAAATCTGCTTGATATAGTAGTTGCAGCAGCGCTTTCCACGTATTATGTTTCTCTACGAAATGTAAATGCTCTAACATTTCCACTGATAATGATTGTCTAATCTTCTCCCACTCACCTTGAGATCTGTCTAACGTATCAATCAACCTTGTATTCGTAATCGCCGCAATTCCGAGAGCACATTCGAAAAGTATCGAATACTTTACTTGCACGTCATATGTTTCTCTTTTTCTACTTGTTACATGTAAAACTTCCATTGTATCCCTCCTTATTTTGTTAAGTATTGAATTCTATAAATATCGAATTTAACCTTCTATGATTTTAGAATATTTAAAATAAATCGATAAAACAAAATTACATTATCAATTTATAGACATAATTCATGTTATAATATTTTAAAAGTTTCGGAGGGGAACATGATGAAGGGAACTAAAAAGGAGATACAAACAAACGACAAATTGATTCGTTATACACATATAGAAATGGGTTTCAAAACGATTTGCTTTATGTTTTCAGGTTCCGGTTATAATTACGATAAACCTTTATTTTATTATTCAACGATGTTAATGCTCCAAAACAAAATCGATGTTGTCCATATTCATTACTCCTACGATAAACAAATGATGGAAAAACCGATTGATGAAATAACAAAAATAATGATGGGTGATATTCATCCTGTGATTGTAGATGTTTTAAACAATGGGCAATACAACAATTCGATTTTTTTAGGAAAATCACTCGGAACAATTCCAATTGCGAATAACTTAATGAAGAGAGAGGAATTCTTAAAGTCAAAAATGATTTTATTTACCCCTCTCATACATTTCGATTCGATTTTTGACTCAATCTTGAATAGTCATCATGAAGGGCTTTTAATTATCGGGGATAAAGACCATTATTACAATGCAAATCAACTTGACCAATTAATTAAATCAACTGTAACGATTGATGTGATCCAAAATGCAAACCATTCCTTAAATGTTGGTGAATTCGAAACAGCCAATTCAATTTTAGCTTTATCAAGGGTAATGGAAAAACTCCAAGAAACCGTTAGGAATTTCTAAAATACATATAAAAAAGGATAGTAATTGTGTCATAGCCATCCAGTAGAAAAATAAACTATCTGCCCCAATTCAGCATAGGGAACAGGTAGTTTATTTTTTCACTTCGATCTACGAAGCTATAATGAAGCGAACTAAAAGTATTACGTTGATTATTGAGAAGGTTGGCTCGTTCATAAAAATAAAAAAGGTATAAATCATACGACAAAGAAAGCCACATTTGCGACTCATGAACTTATAGAACTAACGCATGCGTTAGTTGAATTACTTACCGTTTAATCGCATCAACAATTAGCGATGGAAAACCAAGTTTATCTCCTTGATTTCTAGAATCATACCTTTTTGAACGGAAAATAACACCATCGTTCGCATCCCATTCGTTGTAATAAAATTGCCCATTTTCATCACAATATTCAAGTAAAACTACTTCAAATCCAGCAGTTTCAAACATTTTAGTTAATGTTTTATAATTATGAACTATTTTATGGCTTGCAGCTGGATGGTCTTTAGGTCCAGGTCCGCCTACTTTAACTATATTTTGGTAGGTTTCATCTGGGAAAAATGCATCAGGGACACCACAACGAATATGACCTGATGGTTTTAAAAATTCATAACAAATTTCAGCTGCTTTTACACCTTCTTCAAAAGTAAGATGTTCCCATACATGCTCAGCTAAAATAGCTGAAATGGAATTATATTCAAATCTTTCTTCCCAGGTAGTTTCAACTAATAAGTTAAGTTCATCTTCTTGAGTTTGAATCCAACCTGGATTATTGTTAAATGCTCCAGCTCCAACTACTACTTTAATTTCGTTTTGTTTTATTACCATCACTTTCACCTCATAAGAACTTTAATTCATTTCCCATAACAATAAACAATTCGATATATACAAATTAAATAGCATTACTAGGATGACAATGTGCTAATTCTCGTTTTGGGGTATTTCTTATCTCTAGGTTGATGGGCATGTACTCTATCCATTTATAATCAGATCAGCCTTCTGTTTCGGTCTTTCCGTTTTTAAATAAAAATCCTCCGCTTTCCAATACCTCTGCTCAAACTTCGGACGATTCTTTCGCGTTTCTTCACTTTCACGCAGAAATCTTTGTTCCCTTGTGCAATCTAAATACACCGTATAATCAAAGTATTCTCGCCATTCTGTACGTTGAAGAAACACTCCTTCAATTACAATCACACAAGGATTCGGTATGATTACCTCTCTCATTTCACATATATCCGTTTGATGATTATAGAACGGTAGATGTAGCTGGTTTTCCATCTTTAATTTTTGAAACAACTGCTTTTGTAACCATTCCACATCCCATTGCAATTGATAGTACTCATACCATTCTTCATATGTAGTATGATAGCGTTTATCGCTCTCTACAATATGATCATCCATATGGAAAGTATGAAGCGAAATACCATTTTGTTTCAATTCGCCCTCTAGCTGCTTCACAAATGTTGTTTTCCCTGAACGACTCAAACCATCTATTCCTAAAACAAGCCGATCACTCGTGTTTTTAGTAATTATTTTTGTTAATTCATTTACACACATTCTTTTTGCCACTCTTCTCTTAGTAATGAATAGATCACTGTATCATGAGCTACACCATTTTGAATCATATATTTTCGAAGTAATCCTTCCTCTTGAAATCCAGCCCTTTTCAATAACCGATGTGAAGCTTCATTTTCTGTATAAACAACTGCTGCGATTCTTATGAGTTGCATCGTTTCAAATCCATATGTAAGAATTGCTTGCAGTGCCTCAGATGCATAACCTTTCCCCCAATATGTATCATCTAATTCATACCCAATTTCGGCTCTCTTATGATTTTGATTCATTAAATGAAATCCACATGTACCGATTAATTGATTTGTTCCTTTTAATTCAATTCCCCAGCGAATGACATTTCCTTCTTCATATCTTTTTCTAAAAGTTTGAATCGTATTTTTCACCTGTTCCATATTTTGAAAAGACTCCATACCAAAATAACGGATAACAGATTCCTTTTCAAAATAATGAAACATTGTTTCAGCGTCTAATAGTGTTAATTCTCGTAATTTTAAACGCTCTGTTTCTAAAATTGGAAACCCCATTCTCTTTTCTCCCTCTACTCTAATGAGCTGCAAATTTCGATGTAATTACCATCTGGATCAGACACATAAGCGATCGTCTGCCCCCATGGTTTCGTGATTGGCTCCACCAATACTTTTACACCTTGTTCTCTTAATTCCGAAATTGTTTCGTTCACATCCTCTACAACAAATCCAATTTCAAAATTAGAGGATTCTAATTCACCCTTTGGAATAGGTAATCCCGTTAACTCCCGTACGTCTTCTCTACTATTCAACGCTAAAATCGTCGCTCCCGTATCGAATTCAATGTATGTGCCATGTTCCCCTTTTATTGGTAAACGTAAAAGATCTTTATAAAATCGAAGACATTCTTCATACCGCTCTACATATAAAATGACATATTTCATTTTTAAGTTCATTGTAATCCCCCTTTCAAATTCTCTTCTAAAAATTCGACAAAGGATATAGAAAACCTTGTTTACAGTATTCATAATTGTAAACAAAAAAAGAAGACCGATTTCTCGGTCTCAAACATATTGGCATAAAACAGGAGATTGGTTTGGACATAACCAGCTCATACATTGATTATATTTTATTTTTTCTGAATTTTAAACATAACATTCGACGATTTATATTGAGAAACTTTTTGGCAGAAATCGTTAAACATAACTGCTTTTGAATAAATTTCTTTCTATAAAGAAATGCTACAAATGGAGGTGTATACATATGGAACCAATGCTTTGCCCAAACTGTAAAACAAACCGCACTCGCTTTAATATTCTTGAGCAACAAGTAAAGCCAGTAAAATTAAATCCACAAACAGGACAAGTTGAAGAAGAATATACAAACGAAACAATGAATGCTTTTCATATGAGCTATCAAGGCCCTACATACCGTGTGCAATGTGCTGTATGTGGTCTTGTTGAGAATCCTGAACAGTTTATTAAACTTGCGCAAAATCGATCATTTTAACTTTAGGAAACTCGATTCATCCTTTATAGTCCAAAAGGTAATATAAAATACTTCATTACCTTTTGGATTATTTATCAATTACTCACTTTTAACTGCTTCACTCATCTCTTCATATCGCTTTCTTACCTTCTCTTGAAATTGACTATATGCAACTTCCACTTGTTTTTCTTGTTTCTCAACTAAATCATTTACCCTTTTCTCTATTTCTTCTGCTAATTCTTGACTGATTTTCTTATTTTTATATAAAGTTGTAACTGTGTGTTTCATAGCAATCTGAACACTACAACTCTTTTTGAAACCAATAAAAAAACGCCACTTGTTTTCCAAGTAACGTTTTTTCATTCTCCATATCTTCTTAAAACTTACTGTAAAAATACTTTCCCCTTCAATACAAATAATCGAATAAGTAAAAGTAAATCTACTATGATATGTAGTAGCATGGATGGATCCAATGGTCACATACAATCAATGAAATGAAACTTTACTTTGTTTTGAAACCGCGTCGTTCACAAAACTTCTTTTTTAAATTTTCGTATCTTCCAAAATAACCTTATCAATACATATACATCTATACACCCACAAAGCCCTAGAATAATTTTCATCCAAATGGGACTATTGACCGAAGGCCCTAAGTAATTCAAATACATACCTGGTATCATAAGAGCAAAGATAAGCGCAAAGAATCTCATTAAATCCATCATTTTTTCAATCTTCGTTTCTTTTTCCGAATAAATATCAGGTAATTCATTATCATCATCTACTTCTTTGCAAAAATAATGCCACTTCGTAAAGCTTGTGACATGCTTCCAGCCAGACATTTCATATATTTCAATGTATTCTTTTTGATTCATTTGTGAATTTCGATTATCTAATTTGAAATCTGCTTTATAAACAACATCCTTCGGCTCCGTTTTCTTAAAGGTATACATAAAATTATATTTCTGGAATGCCCAGCCCTTTTGATGCATTTCTCTTAAATAGGCCTCTTCTTTTTCTAGGTTCCACGCCGCAAAAAATTTTAACGTCTTCTTAACTTCCATGTTACATCCCCTCTTCTAACATATTTCTTCCATTTCGAACAGAACGTTGTAACCTTTTAAATTCAAGTTCTAACACTTCTCTACCAATTGGAGTTAATACATAACACTTCTTTCTATCTGTAGACGCTACTTCAACAATTAGTTTTTCTTTCAATAGCTTTGTCGTGTTCCCATATAACGTACCGGGTCCGAGTTTTACTTCCCCATTCGTCATTTCTTCCACCATTTGCATAATCCCATATCCATGCATTGGCTTTACTAATGACAATAAAATATAATACGTTGCCTCTGTTAATGGAATATATTTCTGTGCTTTCACACTCATTATAACTACCTCCGATGCATCGACATACGATATATCGACTTACGATACATCGTATGTCGATATTATATAGCGTATTCCAAATAAATACAACTAAAAAGAAGTTACTTTTGAAGAATTTGATATTTACCTTATACAAAAATATTATTATACTAATTTTCAGAAAAATTTGTTAAAATATAACAAATACACTTGTCTACGTTTTGAAAGGATGATACATATGATACATAAATTAAAAGAAAATATAAGTTCAGTTTTTGTTGGAAAAGAAAACGTGGTTGATTTACTCCTTGTTTCATTACTTGCAGATGGTCATGTGTTACTTGAGGATGTGCCCGGAACTGGTAAAACATTACTCGCTAAGACAATTGCAAAAAGTATTGGCGGCGGGTTTTCTCGTGTTCAATTCACTCCCGATGTGCTTCCAAGTGACGTGACAGGAATCGAATATTTCAATCCTAAAACGAGTGAATTTGAATTAAGATTTGGACCAGTTATGACAAATATATTGCTAGCAGATGAAATAAACCGAGCTATGCCTAGAACACAATCTAGTTTATTAGAAGCAATGGAAGAGCGCCAAGTGACCCTCGAAAAGCAGTCCACACCTCTTCCTAAACCGTTCTTTGTCATTGCAACGCAAAATCCAATTGAATCACAAGGGACTTTTCCTCTTCCAGATGCACAGCTAGATCGTTTTTTAATGACCATTTCTATTGGCTATCCTTCTCCAGAAGATGAATTAAAAATGATGCGCCGTTTTCGAAATAACAAGCCTTTAGATAACATTCGTTCCGTTATCACTTTAGAAGAAATTTTACAAGTACAACAAAAGGTAAAAGAAATACACGTATCCGAACCGATAGAGCACTATATCATTCAACTTGCCAACGCTTCGCGTGATCATGATTATATCGCCAACGGTGTCAGTCCACGCGCAACACTTGCCTTAGTCAGGGCGGTACAAGCATTAGCCTTTTTACATGGTCGTGAATACTGTACGCCTGAAGATATACAATTCTTACTTCCTTACGTATGGAAACATCGTCTCATTTTATCAATGGAAGGTGCACTGCGAACAACAAAACAAAAGTTAATTGAAAGTATTTTGACTGAAGTAGACGTTCCGGTGGAGATTGAGCAAGCATGAATTATACACGTATTGTAACCGTTCCATTATTTTTCCAGCATCATATTATTAAATTAACAATCCCAGTCGCTTTATTTCTAGCGTTCTATGTAACAAATTCATATTTAGTTGTCCCATTTTTGTTTTATTATTTATTTGCTTATTTTATTTATCGTTATACAGCTTACATAGATAAGCATTTTCAAATTATCGATAAAAAACAAACAACACGCTTATTTCCTGATGAAACAGGAAGTTTATCAGTTCATTTACAGAACAATGCAAAACTTCCTTTAGTGAATGGAGCTTGCTTTTTACATATCAATCCAGCCTTAATACCAAATAAGACAACTGGTGTTGAGCAAATATCTAAAACTTTATTTTCTTTTCGCTTTTCACAGCCTGCAAAGTCAGAACAAAAATGGGAGCTATCGTTTACAGCTACAAAGCGTGGTGTTTTTAAGGTTGAGCAATTTGAATGTATTATAGGTGACCCATTTCATATCATTCAAGTTCATCTGCCTACTGTAGATAAATTGAAGACTGAAATTATCGTTTACCCTACTTTAAAGCGTGTTGCAGGGTTACAAGAGATACATCAATTGGCAATCGGTACTTATAAAACAAACTTTTCTTATTTTCATGATGAATCTTCCATTGTTGGTATAAAGAAATATGAAAGAGAATCTTTTCGAAGTATTCATTGGAAAGCATCTGCTAAAATGCAAACTTTACAAGCAAAACAATATGAAGCGATAAAAAATTATAGTTGGACCATATCTCTTTACTTAGGAGCAAATCGCGGATTTGGCTGGAGAGAAAATATTGAAGATCTTATTTCTTACACATCTTATTTGTGTCAGTTCGCAACTGAAAGACAAATTCCCTTTGAATTGTTTGTTAGTATTTTTACAGAAGACGGCCCCTTATACCTTGTATTAAATGACGGTCACTTACACTATGCAAAAGCATTAGAAGAGCTTGCTCGTATTTCCGAGGACAGTACATTGCTTCCTCGTGAAAGCTTCCTTCACTATTTGGATAGAAAAAAAGAACGCTCTTCCATTCTATTCTTTATAGGAATACGAAAAGAGGACGTACCAAATATGAAGCAACAAATGTATCTGATTACGGATGAAGGGATGGTGGAACAACTTGAAAACATGGCTCCATTACGTTAACGATTTTCTTCTCTTACTCCTTCTTTCACTATTAACGGAGCAAGGAAGAACGATTTCCATCATCCTATTTTTAATCATTAGCTTTCTTTGTACGATTCCCATTCATAAAATGAAGACCAATAAACGAAGAGCTTTCATTTTACTATTTATTCTACAAGTTATACTTTGTTACGTATTTTCTATCTTTTCTATTGTTAGCTCTATCTTACTTCCGTTCTTCTTTTACATCATACATGCAAGGGATGACATAACAGCATACCATAAAATGCTAGGTGCCTTTTTATGGTTCGTTGTTTCTTATTTTCTTCATTTAATGAAGTTACCTTCTCTATGGGTACTAGGCTTATTCACTTTATTTATTCTACTGTCACTTTGGATTACAAGTTATAATAAAGATCAAAAAGTAATTCGTTTTTTATCTATCACAGCCATCGGAACAGTCTGTTTTCTATTCTTCTTATCTATTCCGTATATGCGTATCGTACTTTCGTATCTTTTCTACTGGGTATCACTTGTTTTTGGCTATGGTATTGAAGCTTTATTATCTATTACAAATCCAAATGATGCTACAGACGCAATAGAAAAGCTTGGGGGATCAACTACAGAGATTCCCCCGCCTGAAAGAGAATATGATCCTTTTATCGCTCAATCCGTTACTGCTTCTATCATTGGAATCATCGCTATATTTGTAATTTGGAAGCTGTATAAAAAGAGGAAATCTTTTCATCTCGGGAATATATCCTTTTATAACCCTGGTACAGTTATTCAAGAGGAAGGTATACTGCAAAAAGCAACCAGATTGACGCGCCCACCAACGAACGCCATTCGCAAAGAAATTTTTAAACTAGAAAAGAAATTAAAACCACCTTTAAACAGAAACCGCGGTGAAACGGTTGACGCATGGATGGAGCGAATTCAGACAGAGGAAGATGTCTCTATTGAAGTGGATACGATTATAAAAGCTTACAATACTGTACGATATGCTGATCAGGAGAACACTGAACTTTTCGGTGAATTTAAAGAAGAAGTAAATAAACTTTACGCCTATCAAAAAACATTGAAAAAGAAGAAAAAATAAAATACCCCCTCGAGGGCTCTATGTTAGAGTAATCGAGGGGGTATTTATCATTTTACTAGTTGTCCATCATAAACCTTAATATCTAACGGAGCCGTTAAAAATTGATTCGCTTTTTTAACAAAAGAAGTAAAGTGTTCACTTGTATTGTGACTAGCAACTGCTTCTGCATCTTGCCAAACCTCTACCATTGTATACACACTTTCTTTTTCAGTATCTTTATATAAATTGTATGATACGTTTCCACTTTCTTCTCTTGAAGCACGAATTAACGGCCTAATTTCTTCTATAAATGCTTGTTGTTTTGCTGGGGCTACTTGAAATACTGCGTGAATAATGATCATGGTACTTCCCCTCTCCTATTTAAAATTACTTCCACTGAGCAATTTTATCGATTGGAAGACGAACCGATTGGTATCCACTATCAGCTGCTTTTCCAATTGAAATTAGCATAACTGGTACATAACGATCTTTCTCTAAACCGAAAGCTTCTGCGATTTGATCTTTTTCAAAGCCGCCAATTGGACATGTATCATATCCATGCGCACGAGCCGCTAACATAAGCTGCATAGATGCAAGACCACCATCAATTAAAACTGTATCTCTCATCACTTCTGGTGAAACCATAGAGAAATACGCAGAAAGCTTTTGCATTTGATCTTCTTTCACTTCTGCTGGCATAAGCCCACGTTCAACTGCTGTGCCATAAATCTCTTCCGCATTATCAAAGTTTTGTAAATCACCAAATACAGCGATCATTGCTGAAGATGTTTCTACTTGAAGTTGATTAAATTTCGCAAGCGGCGCAAGTGTTGCTTTTCCTTCCTCACTATCAATCACAAGGAAACGCCAAGGCTGCATGTTTACTGAAGATGGCGCAAGCGTTGCTTCAGTTAAGATTTCTGTCATTTCTTCTTTGCTAATTTTCACAGTTGTATCGTATTTACGAATTGAACGACGTCCTGTTAAAATTTCTGTAAAATCATTAATTTTTGTTACGTTACTCATAGATGTAATCTCCCTTTTTCATTTTATATTTAGACTTCTTGTATGTTTTCTTCAATGCGATTTAACATATTTAAAAGGTTATCGCACTCTTCTTCACTTAAACCTTTTAAAGCAGTCGCTGCAAAGCGCTCTTTCTCTTCTTGAAAGGCATGAACTTTATTTCGTCCATCTTTCGTAAGAGAAACTAAAGTAACCCTGTTATCATCTGGATTTTTACGTCTTGTAATCATTCCATTTTCTTCAAGTTGCTTTAAATGTCTTGTAACCGCAGCATTATCAATATTCACTTCTTGTTGAAGTGCTTTTTGACTAATTTCATCAACCTCATATAGCTGAAGTATAAGCTCCAGCCTAGATTGACTCATACCTGTACAACCTTCAAACTTCGAACTTACTTCTTTATTAAGAAAGTGTATTTTATATAAAATAATCGCTTCCTTTGAACATGAATTAGTCAATGTACTCCTCCTTTGCAAAGGTATTACACAATTAATTGACATATCAATGATTGATACATCAATTAATATACCCAATTAAAATTTAAAATGCAACCCTTTTGTTTATTTATTTTTTGCTGACATAAAAAAATAAAACCTCTTTCCTTTTACAAAGAGGTTTTATTCATTCTGCTCAAATTATAAATTTCTCTCTAACAATATTCCCACCTGCTCCGCAACGACACGAGATGGTTCATTTAATTCATTCGTGAAATACGATTCTACGATTCCTACAATCGCTACTCCTAAGAATTGAATAATAATCTCTTTACTTAACCCTTGATTTTTCCCTTCGTTTACATTTACTTCATCTTTTAACTCTTCGATGACAAATTCAAGGAACCGACTACGAAAATAAGATGCTCCTTTACTTTTTAACATTGTTGAAAAGAATGAATAATTACTTTCAAGGTATTCAAACCATATCACATTCGCATCTATAAAATCCAAATCCGATGACGATGCACAGATTTTTTCTAGCTCGTTAATGTGTTCTTCAGTGAACTTATCCATTGAACTACCCCCACCTACCTCTAAACGAGCTTGAGGTGGGGGATTCTCCTGCTTCTGCTCGGACAAAAACAGTTCCCCTCGTTCAACAAAGAGGATACAACGATATAGAAGTCCGGTAGTGTCCCTAAGACAACCTATCCTATCTCCCGAGGAAAACAAAACAGGTACAGCTACCTTTTTCTTATATCGAGGCGTAGAACACCTTGTCATGCGTCCAGTTCCTAGACTTTTTTTATCTGCTCTGGTAATAAGCGTAAAAATCTGGGACAAAGTGTTCTTTTTTATGATACAAATAATTTTGCTAGCTTTTTCTTTTCACTTTCAAACAAGTGTAACCGTTTGATTTGTAAGGCTTCTTTTGGTTGATTCACATCGTATAGCTGATAGAAATGATGTGTGCGAATATCCAATCGATTGTGTAATTGATGCCAATGATTCCAGTGATGTGCGTCTTTCTTTGGAATATAAGGCTGCAGTACCTGGGGCACTTTTTCTTTATACCTTAGCCCACGGCGTCCAATCGTAAAAGCTGCGGATTGATGAATAGAGATGCCGAATTTCCGCATATATTTCATCTTTCCGGAAATCGAAGTGTAAGCGGGATTCACTTGAAAGACAGCCACGCCCCTTTTATCTGCACGACTGCGGATCGCACTTGTCATCTTCTCATAAGCGAACATGCTCTTCATTCGATTCGCTCGTTTGTTTCCATAACGATCCCCTGTTTTTGATTGGGTTGTATCTAACTTCTCTATTACAATCGGCTTATTATACCGCTCCGCTAAGTCGACTAAGCGAATGGCTTCCCCTTCGATGATTTTTGTGATTTGTCCTGTGGATTTACCCATGATAGAAAAACGAAGAGAACCACTTAATTCCCATCCTTTGTTACATTTGCCCAAGCAAAATGTTCGAGATTACAATCTACACCCATCACGCCATCTGATGTACTGTAATTCGTTTGTGGATTTTCCGGTACCTCGACTAAGCATTTCACAATATAATACGAACCATAGTCTTCCACAGACCACGCAATCGGTTTGCCCTGCTTTTTCTTATTCTTACACTGTAATTGGGTTGTGATGACTTCTTCAATGACTTCTTGTCCATACGGAAATGTAACAGAGGGAAACTGAAGTGTTTTTCCAGAGCTTATCGTCATCCATAATTCCTTTGTCTCAGGCATATACTGAAACACAAAATTCCCATATTTAGCATCTTTCCGGCCAGATAATATCAGTTGTTTATTTCGAGCACGAGAAAATACTGTTTTCCATTTGTCGTGGTTACGTACAAACTCACGGGTGGTAAATTGAGACCGAAACAGTTTTTTGCTTCCAAATACTGCGCTTGGAATATGCGTTTTATAGGATGTAAGTTTCTGGGTTAAACGGTATTGTCTGTGGTTTAAAAGGCCGATTTTCGCCTGAATTCTTTTGATTTGAACATCTAAGTATTGGTGCTCAAATAGATATTCACTCAGCCAAATTAAGGTATCTTTTTTGCGGGATAAGGAGATGAGGTTGTTGCGCTTCGCAAAGCGGGCGTTTTTTGGAAACGTCAGCTTTCCTTTCACACAACTTTGTTTGATTGTACGAAGATTTGTTAGTTTTGTCCGTTCTTGTTTTAACTTTTTCTTGAGTTTCTTAAGCTTCTCTTGTGTTTGTTTCTCATATAGTTTTTGTAACTCCATTAAGCTTGTAAACAACGCCTTTGCTTCTTGCACCGCACTGTTTGCATAGTAATCATTCAATTGATAGTTCCGCTTGAGAACTAGGTGAAGACTATCTGTATGCATCTTACGGTTCCAACGTTTTTCCCGAACAATCGTTTGAAATGCAAATCGTTTCGCTCGATTAAATGTTTCGATTGTCTGTGTGACTACATCTACCATCTCATGGGGTAAATCTGTTTTATAGATTCGTTTCGAAAAATAAGCTCTCTTCACCTGTTTTCACCTCATTTTATTTGATAAGGTCATTATACAACAAAACAAACATACGTTCTACAAAAAAGAGATCTTTTCTTTAAAAAGAAAAAACCGATTCATCCCCCACCTTCACTTCGTTTAGAGGAGGGGTCTTCTCGGTTAAAATGATAAAATAGAGGATCACGTTGAAACAAAAAATCACTTATCAACAGATAAGCGATTTTTTCGTAAAATAAGATGAATGTATGTAGCTCTTTTGGAAAATCTTAAGTATAGCGACAGTACGCTTGCATTCATACAGCAATTTGCACGTTATGAACCACTACTAGCAGAAGAGGCTGCTGCGGAAGAAGCGGTAATTGCTGCTATCATAGCTGCCTGCTGCGCTTGTATGAGGACCTCTATCATTGTTTGTAATCCTGTATTGGCAGCGTGACTTTCCGCACCTTTCTGACTTACGTACAATTGAATCGCAATCAGAATACTTACATCCGTATGCCAGCGGAATAACTTATCACCTTGCAATTTCTCAATAAATGCCTGAACAGAACGGACCTCTTTCTCTCCATCTTCAAGCAAAGCTAGTAGTCCAATTGCCGGATAATGCATCTGTTTCACCTTTACTTTTTCTTGCTTTAACGAATTCCATATGTTTATGTATCGCGCTACTAAAATATCTTCACTAACATCCTTCTTTAGAGAAAGAATATGACTCAAAAATTGAAGATCATTCCCTTTGCGCATGCCAGCTGCCGCCAACTTCTGATAGAGACGTTCCACTCGGTCCATAAGCGTTTCTACTTTCTCTTGTTGCCCTGCTAATAAAACAGCGAGCGGATAATCATTTTGTCCTGTAAGAAAGAAGTGATCCTCTTTCATACGTTTATATACTTGCATGGATCGCTGAATACGTGTATCATACTGCCCATTTTCTTCTGGTAAAAGTGCAGCTGCTGCCAGATAAGTGAATATACTTCTGCTAAAGCCACCAGCAACTAATCGTTCATATAAGTCTAGAAACTTCCGAAACGCTTCTTTGTAATGTGGAAAGTGAATATCTAATGTTGCCGCAACCACAAAGCGATGATAAGACTTTAAGTATGAAAACATTCCTACCTGATCTTTAATATAACTACTAATCTCTAAAAATCGTCCAAGATGAAATGGCTTATCACTGCCTGCATACATAGCGGCAATCATCATCCCTGTCCGAGAATCGCTCGTTTTCCACTTTAGTTCTCCCTTCAACTGTGCATATATGTGTATGTACTGCTCCAGCTTCTGCTCTAATGTAATCATAGTAGTCCCCCCATTTTTCTTGTGCTTCTCTTTTATCATACTATTATTCCATATTTAGGAATACTGTTTTTAATACAGACTTTGGAACCTTATACTTACCTTGGTATATTTCCCATAATTATCTATCGGTGTAATCTCATATGAATTAGAAAAGGGAATAGCTCTCATATTAGAAAAGGGAATAGCTCTCATATTAGAAAGTGTAATATGTCTATTGAACTCCCCCCGCCTTTCTCTCTCTTTTTATTCACTCCTAACAATATGTTCAATATGAATAGGCAAATCATTCACTTTATCCTTCAAAAAATCTGGTTTCAAGTTGTATTCACTTATATGCTCGAAAGGCACCCATTGAAATATATATCTTCTACCATCTTCTTCAAGAATGAAAGAATCCGCTCCTTTTGCAGGTTGCTCCAGTAAGTTTACTTCATAATAAAAACTAATTTCATGAAATTGATGTTCATCATATGTAAAGAAAGTTTCAGCCATCCAAAGCAACCTTTTCACATCCACATCTACTCCAAGTTCTTCCCTAAGTTCTCTCTTCACCGCCGCTTCACTACTTTCTAGCATCTGTACTCGTCCGCCCGGTACATACCAGAAATCTTCTCCTTCATTTTGAATCATTAACATTTTATTATTATGTATACATATTGCGCCGACTCGATAGTTGAAACACGTTTTTTCTGATTTGAATGTAAGATCCATTACGATGTCTCCCCTTTATGCGATTAGATATTTAACTGTTAAAATACTTCACTTGTAAATTTTGTTTAAAAGCGATGATGATAGAAAACAATCCATTAAGAGCAAAAAGAATAACTATTCCAATTGATAAATAAGCTAAATCTGGAGAAAACACATAAATCGCATGCCATGGAGAATCCGCACTATAAATGAGTGCCGGAATGATAGCAATTGATAACACGAAGAAAATAATGCCTGAAATGCACCATATACTTTTTTTATGAATTTTTTTGGATTTCACCTTTACCAACAAATAAACGAGCATTGCAAAAAGTAAGCATATCGTCCCCAGTGTAACCAATTGGACAATAGGAGTATTTGAAGGAATATCAACAGGTTTCTCTCCATTTATTATATTTATAATACCTTGCTTCAAATAGGAAAGCGCCTCTTCTTCTAGAATATGATTTTTATTGGTGAGGATCACACCACCCCAACCCGTTTCCGGTATAAAAAACATTTCTGCATGTGAATCAGGAGTCGAACCTGAATGCCATATCATTTTCTTCTCAGAATCTGGATTTGTAATTCTTACCCCTAATCCGTAGTAACGGGTTTCACCCGTTTGAACATGCGGTGATACATAAAGATTCATCATGTTTTCAGTTAAAAAATCGGCATTCTCTTGTCCACTAAGGAATTTTATATATTGAACCATATCTTCCGCACTTGCTGTTATGTATCCATATGGCGCACCGCCATTATCATATGTTATTGAACTTTTCCGAGGAATTCCAAACCATGACTGATAGCCAGCTAAATATCCTTTTTTATACGCCGAATCATTATCAGCTGCTGCATTCTTCATACCTAATGGTAAAAAAACCTCTTGCTTCATGTAGTCAGAATATGTTTGATTGGTAACTTCTTCAATAAGAGCACCGAGAATTACGAAATTTGCATTACTGTATTGATGTTTTTTTCCAGGTGGAGCAGTAAGCACAACATTTGATAGACTTTCCACATTATCTTTTATAGCATTAACATCTTTAGATTCTTTATCTGATATTGATAAACCAGAATACGTACTGATTCCACTTGAATGAGAAAGTAAATGCTTAATTGTTATTTTCGATGCTGCTTCTTTATCTTTCAGTGTAAACCATGGGATGTACTTTTGAACTGGATCTTCAAGGTGAACTTTACCTTCTTCCATTAATTTCATTATAGCTAAACCTGTTAATGATTTACTTATCGATCCTATAGTAAAGGGAGTTTTAGTAGTGACTTTTTCTTCGGTTTCTCCCGTTCCCCCCCATGCTTTAGAATAAAAAATATCATTTTCATGAACAATCGCAATTGAGGCTCCTGGAATTCGATGTTCTTTTAAAAAAGTTTCAACGTAGCTGTCTATCGTATTCTTAATATCTTTTTCTGCGGAGACTTTCGAAGCTGGTAGAAATAAAATAACTACATTCCATAATAAGCATATAAAAATGATCATGAATTTTAGTATTTTCATATTAAATTTCACCTGCTTATATTTACTTTTCGTATATAAAACACTACTAGCATGGAAATTAGTGCAGAAATAGAAATGCTAGTCATCATTAACAGAGAGTTCCACCAAGAGTTATCTGCTATCTGATACAAAATATTATAGTCAAACGAATTATTAGTATGCAGTGGGTTAAATGATTCTGTTAAAAACATAGATAGTAGAAGTTGTGAAATGAGGTAGGTAACAATTGAAGTAAAGAATCCAATCACAAATAAAATGCCTGTTCTATTTTTTGATTTTCGTATCTGTTTTATTTCAGAATGAAGATCAATTTCATTCATTTCTAAAAAATCTTTGATAAATGTTGTTGTATCCCCTAAATCATTTATACTATTTTGGCCGTGTTCACGACATTCTTGTATATGCTCTAAAAGTTGCTGCTTAATGATTTTTCTGTTCTTTGAACTTATTTTGTATTGTTTTAACTCTTCGAGAATTTCGTTTAAAAATTGTGTTTCCTCCTTGCTCAATTTCATGTTCATTCTAACTGTTCTCCTTTCAAACCACTTTGCAGTAGGGATTTTATATCCTGTTGTAACTCCAACCACTCGTTGATTTTTTTCTGAAGATACATTTCCCCTTTTTCATTAATTTCATAATAAACTCTAACCTTACCACTTTCCGTCATTTCGCGGTAAGTATGAACCCATTCTTGATCTTTAAGCTTAGTCAAAATGGGATAAATGCTTCCTACTCCTTTCAGTTTTAAATTGTGTCTTTCTAACTCCTTCATAATTTCATATCCATAACTTTTTCCCTTTGACAAAATAGATAACACACACATCTCTAAATGACCTTTAATTAAACTTGTTCTGTCCATAGGATAAATTTAACAAAAATATATACTTCATTCAAGTATATGTTTAGAATTTTTTAACTTTTCTTAATAAAAATTACATTCATTTGGTTTTAAATCCCGAAACACGTAAAACCCCGTCTAATTTTAGGACGGGGCAAAAGTGAATCTTTTAAATATAATTTTTATTACACGAACATATCAGATTTTGGGAACTCCTAATTTAGAAGAGACGATTTCCTAAATACACCCTCATCACATTTTCTCCTTCTGAAACCAAAACTCTAACAATTCCTGTTCCCTCTCTCTTGATATCCCTGCCTTTCGCTCTATACCTTTCCTCGTCTGCTCCCATTGATACACATCATAAATAGTATCTTCAATAGGCCTGAAAGAAAGACCAGCATTAACTGCTTTTTCTATACTGATGAAAAAACCACCTTTCCACGGTTCTGTTTCTCCTTCTAACGGGAAAGTTTCAGGAATCCATAACGGCATCTCCGTCCATGGCTGTACTTTATTTTCCAGTAGAAATTGTTCTTCTGCCCATACAAATTCGGCATCGCTGTTTGTTACTGCTTTACAAGTATTTAATAATTCTTCTATCGTCAATTCATCATTCGGCCCTGTTACATTAAACGTGCCTACTTTTCTCTTTTCTGCCATATCGAACGCCCAAGTTGCTACATCTTTTACGTCAATCAATTGAACAGGACGGTCTGAACGCCCTGGCACCATTACCTTTCCCCCTTGCGCTACACGCCCAACCCAGTACGGGAGTCGGTCTGTATAGTCAAATGGTCCAACGAGAAGCCCTGCTCTTATATGCAAAACACGCCCCGGCCAATGCTTTTCTGCTTCTTCCTCACATAAAACTTTCAGCGCTCCATAATACTCATAAGGTGAGATTTCCCCTTCCTCAATTGCTTTCAACTTATCACTAGGCGGCAGAGGCTGTAAATGATAGTCTTCCTTAATATGAAGTGGAATCCAATCTTTATAAGTAGAGATACTTGATACAAAAGTATAATGTTCGATGTTGTCTCCAAGTACAGCAGCAATTTTTTTCATTTGGTGGGGAGCAAATCCACATGTATCCATTACAACATCCCATTTTCGATTTTCTAAAACTGATACATCACTGTCTCTATTGCCGATTAGCTGCTCTACTTCAGGAAATACCTCTTTATTTGTGCCACGATTCAATAATGTAACTTCATGCCCTCTTTTCAACGCTTCTTCTACCAAAGCTCTTCCTAAAAAACGGGTACCTCCTAATATAAGGACCTTCATAATTTTCCCCCATTCATTTTAATAGCCTATCGAATTAGTATTCATCTTATATAACGATTTTCCTACTTAAAAAGTTACGGGGAGGATGAAAAATTAATGCTGTTTTATTCATGAACTGTAAACAGATGATGTTATTTTTGTTCAACTAACAGTGCAGTTTGATTGAACAAGAACTAGAGCTAATTTCATACAATAATGAACATAAAGAATTATATTAGCTTCATTGAAATCAATTTTAAAAAAGTGATATTAATAGTACTTATTCGGTACTGAAAAATGAAGTCGAAAAAGATATGGAGAAGAATTCCCTTGTAGTTGAACGAGGAGGAGAAAATTATAACGTCATGGTGCGAGTACTTAAATTTTCCGAGAAGGACACAGATCGTTTCGATAAACTGATATCAAAACGATCTGTGTATTAGATGATAACTCTACCATGCACAGAAGAATACATTATTGTGACAAATTAACATCATCACTATCTTCCTTTATTATTTAACAGTACTCCAACCGTCCATCCCCTTCATATGCCATGCACGTACTTAAGGAAGGGCGCTTCTGCTCGAAGTACTGTTACATCTGTTAAAGTAATAAAATTTCGAGAACACCTTTATTCTCCTATAATAAAAAAATAATCCTTATTACTTGAACAAATCAAATATCCGTTATTATTTTGTATTTTTATGATATTTCTATACAATGAGTGTATCGTTTTAGCTTCAATATATTTACCAGATACGATATAACCTTCTGTTAAATATGATCAAATGAGAAACCCGTTTTCTCTCTTATCACATTGGTAATCCAAACTAAAAATTGGTGTTTTATTTTCTACTAGAAAATCCTGGTTTATAGAATCATAATGCCCTTCTAACAATGCATGAACATTTAATCCAAGTCCGCATTTCCTCATATCCATATATACTTTACCGTGGTTATATTTATCAACATCCCGATCAAGTACTCTTGCAACTTGATTAAAAGCGGTGTTGATTCCAATTTCTAAATAATTCATATTACTCACCTGCCAACTGTTTCTATTATCAATTTTCTTGGATAATACGGTAATCGCAGCTTTTTGTATTAATAATATAAGTCTCTTTCCCATCGAACTTGTATGATTCATCCACAACTTTATCAATTTCATTCATAGGAATATATATTCCTGTCACTTCTTGTGTATCTGTTACCCAAGAAAGTATGACTCCCAGTTCCCCATAGTCTCGTGCATTAAAATGATTTCCTACTACTTCTTGATGTACTGAAAATTCTTTTGTATCAAAATAAAACATCCCCTTTTGAATCACTACCCTTTTTTTAAAAAGGCTCTTTTCTGAAATATTGTTGCTATTAGAGAGCCTGTGATATAACAGATCAGAACATTCGTTTGCAGGGAGCTGACTCACAATGAACTGGCAATCTGTATACGGCGATTTTAGTGATTTAACAAAGTCTGAGCAACATTCTTTGTTTCAGGCTATTAGAGATACGCTATTTCCAGAGCCAAAAGATGATATTGCTAATATGGTTGGAGAAATTCGGGAAGTTCGTTTTAGCAAAGGTTTAGCTTGCATTCACTGTGGAAGTGTCGGCATCAAACGAAATGGATGGAACGCTTTAATGGCGTGGCTACGAAGTATATAGACAACTATTTGTTTTGGTTTCGTTTTTTAGAATTGCACAAGCAATTGGACAAGAATCTACGAAGAAAAACAATGGTGTTGGAAGCTTGTAAACAAGTGAATTTTATGACAACAGCAATATTACGGGCATAAAAAAACCAGTTGATTGAGAGCAACTGGTTCAATAAAGGTTTTATATTGGATATTCATTCAACCAAATAAATGCTTGTTCATAATTATCAAAAAATTTTACAGATTCTTTTGTATTGGATTGTTGTAAATAATTCATTATCTCCCCTTCTTCAAGGAGAAACGCAATTGCCTTGCTGTGATTCAAAATGGTTTCATTAAAGAACTTATCTTTCCATGCTTTTTGAACAGAAAAATGATCTGGGGTGTATCCTTTTCTATCCACCAACAATTTGTATTTCCGACCCTCGGAAATGAATTGCTGACAAACCTGCTCGAAGCCATAAAACCATTCATTAACATCATCTGTTTTAATCTTGCCAATTAGATGGGTAACAATTAAATCTCCTGAAACTGTTGTGCTGATATTCTGTTTACTCAACTTGGAATCATCTCCCTTAGTTACAATTATGCGTAAAAATCTCATAAAATCAATAAGGATAAAACTCTTACACAATAAAGCAACATTATTTACGAAAAGAGCCTTTAAAAAACTTTCTCTGCTTTAAATGAAATTCAATCGGTACGTGTTTACAACCTTTTTCATCATCAAATATACTTTCTATTAATTCACTAAGCATATACAATTCCCCTTTTTCTACTATTACATCTTCAATTCGCTGAAATAACTTTATTCATTGCTACATAGCGAGAGTATTTCATTATCTTTGTATACAACTTTTTAAAGTTATACAACAATATGTCACATAGGAAATGATATATAGTAATTTACACCCTCTTCACAAACAAAACCCTACTCCCTCCATCGCCATCATAATTTGTATGTACAGATACTCCATCCACTTCCTCATCACCTGTTTCAATTTCAAATCCAATTTCTTGATGGAATTGAATAGACCTTTTATTCACGGGTGATGTTACAGCTTTTACAAGATGACGATTATTCACGCGTACCGCATCAAAAAAATAAGAATAGAGCGCAGAAGCAATTCCCTTTCTTCTATGCTTTGGGTTTACCCCGATGAAATGTACATATGCCTCATCTTTATATGTTTGCGATAAGAATCCACATAAAAAACCTAACATCTCTCCACCCTCTTCAATGACAAAACTCGTTTCTTGAAAATGAATGAAGAATAACTTTGGTAGCATATCCGCCATATTTCTTCCGTCCCACCATTCGTTCAGCACAGAATGAATCAGGACATAATCTTCCCCTTGTATGTTTCTTACTATCATTTTCTTTTCCTCCCGTCCTAGTATTCCCGAGTTGATTCCGTACGTACATACAATCTGAAAGCACACTCTATATTATTTGCTACAAACAATCTCGCTTCCTCTAATCTGAATTTTTTGACAAATAAAAGTATTTTTTGTAAGATATTTAAATAATTAGAATATTAAAAACATAAGAGGTGAACAAATGAAACAACAAAGTTCTGTCCAGAGAAAAGCACTCATTGCTAGTTTAATTGGTAGCTCTATTGAATGGTTTGATTTTTTCTTATATGGAACTGCTGCTGCACTTGTATTTAACAAATTGTTTTTTGTAAACGAAGATCCCCTTGTTGCACTCATGCTTTCTTATCTTTCTTTTGGTATTCCATTTTTTATCCGTCCACTTGGAGGGATTATCTTTAGTCATATCGGTGACAAAATTGGAAGAAAAAAGACACTTGTGTTAACCCTATCTCTGATGGGAGGAGCGACAGTATGTATTGGCTTACTTCCCTCCTATGAAAGTATCGGTATACTAGCTCCAATTCTTTTAATATTACTAAGAATTATCCAAGGATTAGGAATTGGTGGCGAATGGGGTGGTGCTTTACTATTAGCAGTCGAATACGCACCGAAAGATAAAAAGGGATTTTTTGGTAGCATCCCGCAAACAGGTGTTACAATTGGGATGTTACTTGGAACTGCGGCGATCTCTTTCATGACAATGATTTCTGGTGATAGCTTTGTAACGTGGGGATGGCGAGTTCCGTTTATTCTTAGTGCGGTACTCGTATTCATAGGATTATGGATTCGAAATGGATTAGATGAAACACCTGATTTCAAAAAGGCAAAAGAAAGCGGAAATATTTCCAAACTACCTATTGCCGACACATTACGTCATCACTGGAAATCAGTGCTTATTGCTACAGGCGCAAAGGTAGCGGAAACAGGTCCCTTCTATATTTTTTCGACATTCATTGTTTCCTATGGAACATCACAACTGAAATTACCGAATACGACTGTTTTAAATGCCGTTACAATCGCTATGCTCATTACTACTATTATGATTCCGATTATGGGAAAACTTTCAGATTCAATTGGAAGAAAGAAAATGTACATATGGGGTACTGTTGCGATTCTCTTATACGCGTTTCCCTATTTCTTACTACTAAACCAAGGAACAACTTTCTCTATCATTATCGCAACTGTTATCGGTTTAGGTATTTTATGGGCACCTGTCACAGCTGTATTAGGTACATTATTCTCTGAAATTTTTTCCACTCAAGTTCGCTATACTGGCGTTACGTTAGGTTATCAATTAGGCGCTGCATTAGCTGGCGGGACAGCACCGATGATTGCTGCTTATTTAATGAATATTTATAACAATTCGTGGATTCCAGTAGCGTTATACATTGTGCTTACTTGCTGCATTTCCTTAATTGCGATTGCGGCGGTTTCAACGAAGCAAATTGCAGAGAATGTACAAAATCAAGATATACAAGCCTAATTAATCGGGGGATTTCTAGCTCCCCCTTTTCTATTCAAAGGGAGGATAATTGAAATGATTCATATTACAGAAGAAATGGTAAAAGACATTTATAAAATGAAAGATTGCTTGCAAGATGTAGAAAAAGCATTTCAATATTATATGAACAATGAAATTACAACACCTGTAAGACTGAATATACAACACTCTCAAGAAGAGGCAAACTCCCTTTATATGCCCTCTTATGTAGCTCCAATCGAATTTGCATCTACGAAAATCGTTAGTATCTTCCCTCAAAATACGCAAAAAAGAAAAAATGCACTACAGAGCTTAATCGTTTTAACCGAAACAAATACAGGCGATCACGTCGCGACGATTGAAGCATCTTATTTAACAACTCTTCGCACAGGAGCAATGAGCGGTATTGCAACAAATCATTTCGCGCGTCAAGATGCTAGTGTTTGCGCTGTCATTGGCTGCGGCGCTCAAGCACTCGGGCAAATACAAGCTGTAATGGAAGTTCGTTCTTTAACTCGTATTCTCCTTGTGAATCGAACATCGCAAAAAGCATTCGAATTTAAAAATCACTTACGCTCCTTATATCCGAATTGGAGTGGATCAATTGAGATTATAGAATCAGCCGATAATGCCGTTACGATGGCTGATATTGTAATTTGTAGTACAACTTCCACTACTCCTGTCTTTGATGGAAAATACCTCAAACCCGGTACTCATATTAATGGAATTGGTTCTTATCAACCTCATATGCAAGAACTTGATTTCACTACATTGCAGCGAAGTGATAAAATTATTGTAGATACACTAGAAGGTGTACAACACGAAGCTGGGGATTTCTTAATCGCAAATGAAAAAAATGAATGGGATTTTTCAAATATATATAGTGAGCTTGGAGATATTATTTTAGGACATAAACAAGGACGTTCAAACCCTGATGAAATTACCCTGTTCAAATCTGTTGGGGTTGCCTTTTTAGATACAGTGGTGGCTAGTTCAATTTATCAAAAATATACAGAAAAGTTACCGGTCAAATGGGAATGAAATAAAACAAATAAAAACCGCCTACTACAGGCGGTTTTCTCATACACTGTTATACCTCTAACTCCGCTATAATCGATCATGGTTTGTTTGCGTTATTCATGATTTGTATCCTCCTATTAATATAAGACACTCCCAAATAACACCTCTTACACATTCATTGTTTTTCGGGGGGAAATTTACGCCCTCACTTCATTTTCTCATAAATTTTAATAACCGTTTCTACTAAAACAATAAATACCCAAATCGCGCAAAAAATTAATACAGATTGAAATATAGCTCCTAGTACGATAAAGCCGGCTGCCCCAGATCCTTCGACAGATATAGATGTTTGAAATCCATTACTAGGTCCACTTATAAGAGAAACAGTATATACAGAAGCAAAAATTGAAACGACTAAATAAATAACGCTCATCACTTTTAATATTTTTATGGAAAGATATGAGGGTTCTTCTTTTGGCATTTCAAATTCCCCATTTTCTATCCCTTTTTGTAAACAATCTTCGCATAGAAACTCATCTTGAATCGCTTTTCCCCCATGCATCGTTCCAGTTATCTCTTTACAACGTGAACACTTTCGTTTTATCATGCTCGTCGCCTCCCCTATGTATGCCATTTATACTTACTATATTCGCTTTTTTTGCTGTATTACCTTTCATTTCCATATGTTTTCCACAATATATACTTATAATGATATGGAGGCTTTCACTATGAAAATACAACCAACTTTTGGTTATAAAAAGGAGAATCAGGACTCTATATTACGTCCTAGTTGCTATGCTGTTATCTTTAATAGCTATAAAACCAAAATAGCAATTATAAAAAAAGGAGAGCGATATTTCTTACCCAGAGGTGGTATGGAGCAAAATGAAACAAACGAGCTATGCCTACACCGTGAACTTGCAGAAGAGCTCGGTTGGGATATTGAAATTCAGCACTATATCGGCAATGCTGAGCAATACTTTTATGCTGAAAATGAAGATACATACTACTTAAATGACGGATATTTTTATATTTGTAAAAAAATGCAAACACAACATCATGATTCGGAACAAGACCATATTTTACATTGGCTCTCTCCCCTTCCGAAGCACAACATCTACTGATACACGAACATCAACAATGGGCTGTGAAGCAAGTTTTAGCATTACAAAAATAAGATGAGCTCCTTCCTAAGAAAGAGCTCATCTTAACATTAACTTACTTTTTTCAAATTGAGAGCCGGCTTTTTTACGGCTCCTTTTTTCACAACATATAATCCGACAAAGATAACGAACCCGCCGACTAATTGCATCATATTCATTCTTTCTCCAATTGTTACTGCGGCAATAATGACTGCAAATAGTGGTACGAGATACATATAAACCATTACTTTTGTAGAACCAATTTTACTGATGCCAACATACCACATAGCTAGCCCAAAGACTGTCGCAAATACAATGGAATAACCTAACGATCCCCAGCTTAATACATCCGCTGGCCACGTTAATGTATTTACGTTGAATAAACAATATATAACTAACGGCACAATTCCAATTAATGTAGACCAAGAAGTCACTCGCATTGCTGAATATTTTGTAATAAGCGGCTGTGCCAAAATCGGATACCAGCCCCATGCTATCGCAGCGACTAATCCAATTACGTTTCCTAACCAAGCATACTCATATGTAGATTGATTCGTATGTCCTGTCAATAATACAAGCGCTGCCCCGCTAAACGACAATAAAGAACCGATTTGGATTTTCATCGAAAAGCGTTCTTGTTTATGTAATACCGCCAAAATTCCTGTGAAAATTGGTGACATTGCAATTAATAACGAAGCATTTGTTGCTGAAGTGTATTTTACAGATAACATAAATAATGTTTGATAAAGTGTAGTGCCAACTATTCCAACGGCTAATAACCGTAGCCAGTCTTTTTTCTCAATACGTAACGATCGTTCCATAAAAAATGTAATTAGTAATAATACCGGAGATGCTACTAAAAATCGTAAGCTATTAAATTGAATGGATGACATATATGCCACTCCATATTTTCCAATTGTGTAATTTGCTCCCCATACTAAAGCAACTGATATTAGGAGCCATTCCATTTGCCATCGTTTCATCCGAATCTCCCCTTCCACTACTTTAGCATAGTAAAATTGGCTGGATACTACACCGTCCAATTGGCTGTTTTTTCACCCAGCCAATTTGCTATAATGAAGATAGTTAAAACATTAAGGAGTCGTTATATATGGAATGGCAGTTAGATACAGAAAGTAAAATCCCAATATACCAACAAGTTGTCGACTATATTGAAAGACGAATTATGTATGGAGAGCTTCCCCCTGGTAGCTTCCTTCCGTCAGAGCGAAAACTAGCAATCCAATTAAATGTGAACCGTAGTACTGTAACAACTGCTTATAATGAACTTCGCGCTATGGGAATCGTGGAAAGTACAACGGGTCGAGGCACACGTGTCAGTACACATATGTGGGGTGTTTCACCAACTTTCACACCTAACTGGAGAGGTTTCGTAGAAGGTGGTACATTTTTACCGAATTTACCACTGCTTCGTCATATTCGCGAACAAGTACAGCAAAATGAAACTATCATTGACTTTGCAAATGGTGAACTCGGCTGTAACTTATTCCCTCATGAGCAGTTGCAAGAAATTTTACATAAACAACCTTTAACACAGTCACTTAGCTATGATCATCCTCAAGGCTATCTTCCATTACGACAAGCGGCTGTGAACTATATGAAGGATTATTTAAACATTGAGGCAACAGAACAATCGATTATGATTACTTCTGGGGCACAACAAGCGCTCCATCTTATCGTTCAGTGTTTATTAAACCCAGGTGATGCAGTGGCATTTGAAAGTCCGTCGCATTGTTACTCATTACCGCTTTTCCAATCTGCAGGCATTCGTATTTTTCCATTGCCCGTTGATGAGCACGGCATTAACCCAGAAGATGTACAAGAACTATATCGGAAGCACCGAATTAAAATGATTTTTTTAAATCCGAACTTCCAAAATCCAACAGGTACAATGCTTCATCCAAATCGAAGAAAAAAATTGTTATCACTCTGTGCAGACTTGCGAATTCCCATCGTTGAGGACGATCCTTCTAGTTTACTAACGCTAGAAAATAAACAACCTTGCCCTACTTTGAAGTCTATCGATGAGAACGGCACTGTCATTTACGTTCATTCGTTATCCAAAATGATTGCACCAGGGCTTCGAATCGGCTGGCTTGTTGCCCCGCAGTCAGTTATAGAAAGATTGTCAGATGCACGCCATCAAATGGAGTTAGGAATGAGCATTTTTCCGCAGTGGCTTATGCAGCAATTTTTCGAGAACGTCCCTTTTCATACACATATGGAGCAATTGCGAAGACAACTAGCACAAAAAAGAGACATTCTTCTCGACTCCTTAAATAGCTATCTACAAGATACAATTTCTTTTTCAAACCCGAATGGTGGTATTTACATATGGGGAAAATTAAAAGAACCTATTAATGAAAAACAACTTATTATGCAAAGTCTAAAACAACAAGTAGCCTTCATGCCTGGTAGTATTTTCGGAGCAAAAGATGGTTACATTCGGTTATCGTATGGGAAAGTAGATATGAATCAAATAGATGAGGGAATCTTGCGTTTACATACCGCTATAACAACTTGTCTACAATCAAGTGATGATAAATTTTAATCAAACAATCTCCATAAACCCATATTATATGGGAAATAAGCCGATATTATGCAACTCTGTATAAAAAGCTGCATAATATCGGCTTTAAGGATTTTATACGTTATAGAAGATTAACTTTTCGTTACATTAACAGAGCCTTTCTAATTAAAAATTATAGGAAAAGTAAATGTAACGAAAGCTGCCCAAAGTCCATAGACCGGCAAATACTTAGTAACGGCATCTTGGATAGTTGAAGGTCCGGATTTGTTTTGTAAAAAACGTATATAGGAGAGCATAATCCAAATTAGATTTGCCCAGATAAGTATGTTTACTCCTAAAACAGCAAGTCTATTAGGCGTAATCCCATAAGAAGAAAGTCTGAACACGATGGCCGACAAAGCCACACTGTCAATGATAAGCGCAAGAACAATTAAGGTGAAATTTATATAATCTGAAATGTTCTTTTTCTTGTCTGCGTCGCTCTCGGTAATGGAAAATATGGTAACGGCCAATACACCAAGGAGTATTCCGTTGAAGACTATCAGGAAATTGCGGTCCAAGAATGGATTTTTCCCGACCCATATAACCGTTATAAGATAGATCAACAATGTGACCAGGACAAGAGGACTAAAAATTTTAGCTATATATGGTGTAATATTCTTAGCAAGTTTAAGATTCATTGATACTAGGTATGTAGCCACAATAGCGAGAGCGGCAGCACCGAATAAAACGACATTACTAAAATAGAAGTCTTCTATATCTAAGTCAACAAATCTAAATAACTGCATGGTTAATGCTGCTAGTACCATTCCGCTAACTGCCATACTGGCGTAGAGAATACAATATTCCAAATTAAATTTAATATAGGCTAGTCTTGTACTGCCTTTTGAATATTCATTTCCTGTAAATGCAAGCCCTACCAATACCCATAAGAATATGGGAAGGTGTAAATAAGCAAGGATAATACTGTCTTTATAATTTAATGGCAGCATATTAAGATAAAACCCGGAAATTAGGAACAACGCTACAAGGGAATAAATAACACTTTTTTTCGGAGTATTATTGTAAACAAAATAGGCAGCCATAAAGGGAATTACACCAAAAGCTAGGTTAATTGGAGCAATTGCTTCCTGTTCGACAAAATGGAAAATGATCCTGGTGCTTATCCCGGCCAGAATGGCTAAAATGCCCATGAATAAGAAACCTTTTTGAAGCAAGGAAGTTTTTTCTGTATTTGCCGTCTCATTGAAATGCAATCTTTCATACCAAACACCAAGAACCTGAGAATCAGGATTTTGTTCCCATGCGTGTGAGAATGACTTTTTAAAAGCTTTCGGGTCTTTTCTATACATTCTCTCCAGCTCATGAGGGTTAGCAATATTTTCAATAATCAAATTGTTAATGTCCATAGTTATACCTCCCCTAATAATTGTTATATTAAGCTTCCTCCACAATGTTTAACTGTCTTCGTCACTTTTGTATTCTAAAATATCTCCAGGCTGACATTCTAAAGCCTTACAAATTGCCTCTAAAGTAGATAATCGAATCGCTTTTGCCTTTCCATTTTTCAATATAGAAAGGTTCGCCATTGTTATTCCAACCTTCTCCGAAAGTTCTGTTACGCTCATTTTCCTTTTTGCTAACATCACATCAATATTAATTATAATTGCCATTGTTATTCACCTCAGACCGTTAAATCATTTTCTGATTTGATATTAATTACATCTTGTAAAAGTTTTTGGAGAACAGCCGTAAAGACTGCGATAACCATCGAAGCAAAAGGAACAACCAATCCGACAAAGATAACTCCTGGTGCGTCGTCGACTTCCGCAAAGATATAGAAGAGCGGCCAAACTAGCACATGCAAAATACTGATTGTGATGGCACAGTATTTGATTTTCTTTAAAGCTTTTACAGATAAATCGGAGAAAGCTTTATTTTTGTCAATATAGCATAAGAGTTTGAAAGCCTGATACAAAGCAAAGTAAAAAGGTATAGCCGATGCATCAAAAGCGATGAAAACGAGATATTTTATAAAAGCAAACTGTGGAAGCAATTTTGCTGCAAGATTCGCCATCTCAGGCACCAAAAAGATGCACAAAGCAAGAACTGGGACTCCTAAAAGAATAACAGCTATTTTTAAAAACAACGTTGTTACTTTTTCCATAAAAAGCACCTCACTTATTTATTCTGATTTTGATTTTAATATACGTTTTATCGTTTTGCAATAAATTTTTATTAATTTGAACAATATTTTTATTGTATGTTTTTGTTTTAAGCAAAAATAAAAAGCATTCCTCATTCAAAGAAATGCTCTATAACTTTAAACCAATAAAGTGAAACTTTAATCAGTGGGGGTTTTCTTCATCCCCCACTGATTATTAGTTGAACCAATCGGACTTTTACGGGCAGTTGATCCCCCGCCTACCTTCATTAGAAAAGTGAAAGTAGCTCGCTCAGAATCGCAGGACGGTGGAATTGGACATTGCCTTCGCTGAATTTTGAGGTGGGGTCTTACTGCCCACGAATAGCGGGATAAAATGAACATAAAACAGGCGCAAGAAAAATTTCTTGCACCTGCTTCCTCCAAACTTACTGACCCCATATTTTCTTAAAAGACTTCGTATATATGATTGCAATTACGGCTTGTGCAATAATAAATAGTGATCCAGTTATTATTTTTATATTATGGTCCAATGCCCCTACTACTCCAAGCGTCAAACCAATTAAGATAAAGAATATACTGAGAGGCGGTGTGATTTTCATTAGTATTCTAAAAGTTTTATTCATAAAATAGCCTCCTACGTCTTTTTTATCAGAAAATTCTATGTATATACATTTATTGTACATCATACATAAAAAGAAATATACAAATATATGGTAATCTTCACTTCTAATATATTTAATTATCCGTTTCATAAAAATAGATGCCTATTTTTTCAACCCACGATACATAGCAGTCGTTAATTCTTGTGCGTATTCATCAAGCTCTGGCATGTCGACGTCTTTCGCTAATTGTATCGCTCGTTCAATGTCATATGGAACACGAACAAGTTGAATGGAAAAGCTCGCCGCTTCTCTTTGATTATATAACCCTTCAAAAATTAAATAAGAAGCTTGTATGATTTCAAGCGGATTCCCTACACTTCCCGCATTACATAATGTTTTCCCTCTAAAATTTTGAACATATGCTTGATGAACATCTCCATAACAAACAACATCTGGTTTTCTTTCACCTTGGATATTTTCTGTCAGATCACTATTTTCAAACATGCTTATGCGCTCTTCTCTTGATGCATACGGTTGAATTCTTTCGTATAGACTTCGAGGTGAAGCATGAAACATTCGAATGAATCTCCCACTCATGGTAAACTCAATTGAAAAAGGTAACCCTCTTAAATAATCCTCATGTTCTTCTGTCAGCTGCCTTTGATGCCACTTTAGCGTCTCAAATTCAGTTGGTTTTGTGATAAAATCATCCCAATTTCCCATTACAACTTGCTCGCATTCTTTTCGAATAATATCAATAACATCGCTAGACTGTGGCCCTTTTCCTACTAAGTCTCCTAAACAAAAAATCCGTTCTATTCCTCTTAATTTTATGTCTTCAAGAACTGCCTTTAACGCAGGGATATTACCATGAATATCTGAAATAACCGCTATTTTATCCATATAAACACCTCCAATTATTCTATATTTATTATATCTTTATTAAAAGATTTATACCAACTTGGAATATAGGATGTAAAACTATTATGTTCTTCTAAAATCCTTCTTAACCTCATTTTCATTCCATCTAGTAAATTAGGTGTGATTCGATTTGCCCACACAATATCTGCCGGAAAAATCATCGCTGCATACAGTGCATACAATTTCCAAAAATGAAGTGATGGTTCACCATCACAGTAACCATGAACTTGTCCAACTGCAAACGGTACACTAATATCAACTGTAAATAAAGCCATTTTATAAAAATCATGAATGGGATCTCCAAAATCGAATCTTGCAAAATCGATTACTGAACGAAACTTATTCTGATAAATCATAATATTCGCTGGGTGAAAATCATCATGAAGAAACACCACTGGACGATTCTGTAATAAAGTTTTATGATTTTCTACAAAGGTTAGCACCGATTGCAAATCAATAAAATCCACTTCATATTCTGCTAGTGCTTGCAAGTATCTCTCGTATTTATTCCATCGAGACGTTCCCCAAGATTCTTCTACATTATTTTTCTTCACTGTATGAATTGTCTTTAATACTTCTCCCGCTCTTTTTCCGGCTAAATATTGCTCATTCTCAGTCAACTTGCCAAGTATATCCTCACCATCTTTTCCGTCAACCCACTCAAATACTTGTACACACCGATTTAATCTATCAAAACTTATAAAATCAACTGGTTTTGGCATTGGTATACTTAATGATTCAAAATGACGCATATATTCATATTCTTCATGTTTACGTTCACTAGTTGCAATATCACACGCTTTAATAAAATAACGTTCATCATTCTCTAATTCAATTTTATACTTTCGATCAAACGAAAAGCCTTTTGGAATAAGAGTACATTGTACGATACGAGGCCAATCTAATTCTTTTTCTAATTCCTTTAACACTTCTTTCACATAGACCACCCCGATTAATATATGTATAGGCCATCTAAAATTTGTTGTTTTTTCTTTTGTGTATTCTCTCCTTGAAATTCAACTGCAAAAGGAAGTTCTCCATCGTTTATTAAATGGTTTTGTACCAGTCCTTCACCAATCGGTTCACAAAATTGGATGTTTACATTTTTAAGTACAATGCTTTGACAAAGTGCATTCCACTCTTTATTTTTTTCTGGTGAAGTCACTTGTACTTCAAGGATCTCTTTCCACCGTTCTACTGTTTCGCATGCATTTTTCACAGCATAGTATATGGTTTGAATTTCTTTTACGGCATTGTGATGCGGGGCAATGACGCCTACTTGTTGTAAATCTAATCTTCTGTCCTCGTCAGCTCCTTCCCATTGTATAAAGAAAGGTAATTTCAGACTACTCTCTTCCTGTTCCACAAATAACATTTTCCATTCGATAAGATGGCCGTCGTTTCTCATTCGCTTTCCTTCGAATGGCCCTTTCACTTGCAACCCTTTTTCCGCGAGCTTTACAGCTAGTTCTTCAATATGATTTGTACGAAGAGCAATTTGGAGCATTCCTTCTCCATGTTGCAATTTCTCAACAGTCTCTTGAACAAGTGGATTATCCGCTTTCTTCGCTTTATCTTCATGTTGCACCGCTAAAAATTCAATATAAGATAAATCAAAATAACATAAACTATTCCACGTTCCCCAGTTCGTATGTTCCCCGCCTTGCACAGTATGAAATCCAAGTTCCTTCATTTTTCCTTCTGCTTCTTTTGGTGTACACCCAACAGCATGAACGAGATGATCAAATGTTAACATGATTTCCCCTCCCTTTATCTACATCTTTTTATTATATAACTGTTCTGTTATTTCAATCAATTTAAAAAACTTCAAAAACCCAGTTGCTTTATCAGATTAATATGCATTATAATAATAAAAACTTAATGTTAAGCTGATTGGAAAAACCAAAGGCTCTTTTCTCACTCGAGAAAAGAGCCTTTTTATTTATTATTACAGGGGGATTTAATATGCAGAAATTAATTGTCTTTGCTATTATTGGTTTTTTTGCTCAATTGATTGACGGAGCACTTGGAATGGCGTATGGGGTAACATCTTCCTCATTATTATTAATGTTTGGAATTGCACCTGCCGTCGCTTCCGCTTCCGTTCATCTCGCTGAAGTTGTTACGACTGCAGCTTCCGGTGTATCTCATATTCGCTTTGGAAACGTTGATAAATATACGGTTTCTAGACTGACATTACCTGGTGCAATTGGTGCTTTTGTCGGTGCATGCTTTTTAAGCAACTTGCCCGGCGATTTAATTAAACCGTACATTTCACTCTTTTTATTTACGTTAGGCGTCTATATTTTATTACGATTTATTATTCAAAAACAGATTGTCAAATCAAATAAGCGTATGTCTGGAAAACAGCTTATCCCATTAGGATTATTTGCAGGATTTGTTGACTCAACAGGTGGTGGTGGTTGGGGACCAATTACAACACCAGTACTACTTGCACGAGGAAATGAAGCACGAAAAGTCATTGGTTCCGTAGATACAAGTGAATTTCCAGTATCTTTAGCCGCAACAATCGGATTTTTCATTTCATTAGGATGGGAACAAGTAAGCTGGGTTTGGGTATTTGCACTTATGCTTGGCGGTATTCTGGCAGCTCCAATCGCTGCATGGTTAGTACGAATTGTGCCTTCGCATTTACTTGGTGTACTCGTTGGCGGACTCATTATTTTTACAAATATCCGGACGCTGCTTACATCATTTAAAGTAGATCCAACAATTATTAACCTTTCTTATATTGCAGTAGGTCTTATCGTTATTATTGCACTTTTCATTGCGGTTAGAAATCACTCTCAACTTACAAAACAAAACGTTGGATATACGACTGGTCAAAAGCGAGTTTTACCTTAAAGAAAAAATAGTTACGTAGTATGAAGGTAAGCAAATGATTCGTTTGCTTACCTTTTTTAATTGCTCACTTCAAATTCATTCATTTACAATTGTCTTACCTCCCTTTTCCACTTACAAACTTCATATATTCATTTATAACTATGTTTACATGAACAATGTCGAATTTTATTTTTCTGAATTTTCTTTTAATTTTAGAGGATTTTCCCTATCTTTTTGCGAAACATTTGTATAACAATTTTTTCTTCATTTTTTACATATTAAGTAGGTTGGTTCGGGCGGAGTTTTGAAAACGTTTCCTATACAATAACCGATTATTTGTGATAATTTCCTACAAAAATTCCTTGCAATATTTTCAGAAACTAATTACAATTGCCATATATTAAAAATCACAGCAATAAATAAATCCTCATCAATCCGATGAGGTAGAGGTTGCGGCTTTTATTAGTAAAACGGATGAGACACAGAGAATATCAATGATCCCGTTTGAAAGGAAATGCTGCCGAAGTTTATATTTCTTCTCTGGAAATATAAGCTGGGGCTGTCTCCGAATAGGAACAGAACTGTCACGTTTACAAAATACCGTGTAAACGTGGGGTGCTATCTTAACGGAAGGGTATGATGGGGTGGTTATTTGTGAAACGTTCCGCCGAATTCCTTTGGCGGTTTTTTGTATTTTTCTCCCCCGCTCCTTCCTAATCTTACAAGAAAAGGAGTGTTGAACATGAATAGCATAGCTGATCAAGCTACCTCTACAAAACAATCTACACAAGGACAAGGTGAACTAAAGCGCGGGTTGAAAACGCGCCACCTTACAATGATTTCTCTCGGTGGTACAATTGGTACTGGGCTCTTTCTTGCAAGCGGTGGTGTTATTCACACAGCAGGGCCTGGCGGAGCTCTCTTAGCCTATACGGCAATCGGAATTATGGTTTACTTTTTAATGACAAGCTTAGCTGAATTAGCAGCGTATATGCCTGTCACCGGCTCATTTAGCACATACGCAACAAAATTTGTCGATCCATCACTTGGATTTGCACTCGGCTGGAATTATTGGTATAACTGGGCAATTACTGTTGCAGCTGAACTAGCAGCAGTTACATTAATTATGAAATTTTGGTTTCCAAATACTCCGTCTTTAATTTGGAGTGGTCTTTGTTTAGCTATTATGTTTCTTTTTAATTATTTATCTGTTAAAGGATTTGGTGAAGCAGAGTATTGGTTCGCTCTTATTAAAGTAGTAACTGTTATTATCTTTTTAATTGTTGGATTTATGATGATTTTCGGCATTATGGGCGGCGAACCTGTTGGATTTAAAAACTTTACTGTTGCGGATGCACCATTTAACGGCGGCATCATGGCAATCATCGGTGTATTTATGGCTGCTGGTTTCTCATTCCAAGGAACTGAATTATTAGGTGTAGCTGCTGGTGAAACGGCTGATCCAGAGCGTAGTATTCCAAAAGCAATTCGTTCTATCTTTTGGCGTATTCTACTATTCTACATCTTTGCCATTCTTGTTATCGGTTTATTGATTCCTTATACAACTGAAAGTCTTGCAGCAAGTGATGTAACAGTAAGTCCATTTACACTTGTATTTGAAAAAGCAGGTGTAGCATTTGCAGCTTCTGTTATGAATGCCGTTATTTTAACAGCTGTTTTATCGGCTGGTAACTCTGGTATGTATGCTTGCACTCGTATGCTTTGGGATTTAGCACGTCAAGGAAAAGCACCAAAATTTTTAGGCAAACTAAATAGTCGTGGTGTACCCGTTAACGCTTTAATTGCAACATCTCTAGTTGGATGTGCTGCTTTCTTAGCTTCTTTATATGGCGACGGCGTTGTATATGTTTGGTTATTAAACGCATCTGGAATGTCCGGCTTTATCGCATGGGTCGGAATTGCTATTAGTCACTATCGTTTCCGTAAAGCATATATTGCACAAGGAAAAGATTTAAATGACCTTCCTTATAAAGCAAAATGGTTCCCATTTGGTCCAATCTTCGCATTTGCACTTTGTGTCATTGTTATCTTAGGACAAAACTACGGTGCATTTATGGGTGAATCCATCGACTGGAACGGTGTACTCGTTTCTTATATCGGGTTACCACTCTTCCTTGCAATGTGGTTAGGATATAAATTTACAAAGAAAACAAAAGTAGTTCCTCTTGATAAATGTGAACTATAAAGTGATAAAAGGTCAGCAAACACACTCATGTTTGCTGATTTTTTTATTAGAATGACTCTTTACATTCAAAGGATATATTTATTTTATGTCGAATGGTGTACTGTGTATAATAATTATTTTTTAAGGATGGGATACGAATGAACGTCTCGTTAGAAATTGTTTCCAGAGAACACTTAGAAGTATTAAAAAATTTCTATGCTCTATATTTACACGATTTATCCGAATTCTCCCCTACCCTTCATCCGAATGAAAATGGATTTTTTGAATTTGATGCTTTTGAACTTATTTGTAACCGGGAGGAGCTTTCCCCTTACTTCGTTAAATATGAAGAAAAATATGTCGGATTTCTCTTGTTCGCAAAATCACCATTCACAGCACCTGAAACAGATTACTGTATTAACGATTTTTTCCTATTAAAAGCGTACCGTGGAAAAAAGATAGCAGATCAAGCGATTTTAGAACTATTGAAACAGTACAAAGGAACTTATTATGTCATGCAATTAAAGAACAATAAAACAGCGGTGAACTTCTGGAAAAAGTTCTATCAAAAGAATGAGATAAAGTATCAAGAAGTTGAGAAAATAAGTGATGACGAGTTATGCTTAACACAAACATTTACAGTTCCATCCTTACTTTTCAAACCGTAACCTCTTTACGCTTATCATTCATTAACCCCCTTTACTTCCCTATTTCTCATGTTTTTGCAATAATAGAATAAGAACTATAAACAAAGGTTGGGATTCCATGAACATTCGCGTAACTGATGAAGCAAAAGCAGTATTACATAAATTCAACGCTAATAACAAAAACATCATGCGCATTAGAGGCACGATGACAAATTCTTGTAGCATATTTATCGATGTTGATTTAATTTTCGATGAATATAACTCAAATGAAGTTGTTTATGAAGATGAGCAAATTATCATTCAAATGGATGAGTTTACAAAAGACTATGTCGGCGATACGTTAAAGCTTGATTATAAAACGACGGGTTTTAGCATTACAACTCCTAGTGAAACACTTGTATATGGTTTATCGATAAAAAAATGAAGAGTCCCCCCTGTTTCTTAACCGAAGCGTCGGGGGATTCTTCATTATTACCTTGCAGAATTTTTCTGAAATGACTTATTTCCTGGCGCAAACCAACCAATTAGGGCAATAGCGACTAATACTCCATAGAAGATCAAAGTCCAAGCTGTACTGTGTGGAAATTGATGATCTAAGACACCAATATCCTCATGGGCAAGTGTAATTACAGCAAGTTTGACACCGACCCAGGCAACAATTGCATATGCTGTTGTTTCCAATGCTGGACGTGTTTCAAGAAGTTTCACAAACCAGGTTGCTGCAAATTTAATTAAGACAAGTCCGGCAATACCTCCAAGAAGAACAACAATGAACTGTCCTCCATCCATGCCGCCGAAATCGTCTAGCGGTGAATCTGGAAGACCCAGGGCAAGAGCAACCGCAGCTAGTATCGAATCAATTGCAAAAGCAAGGTCAGCTAATGCAATCTTCCCTACTGTGAACCAGTATCCTTTACCTGCCGATTCCTTTTCATCGTCCTTATGAATATTCTTATTGTCTTTTCCGAACCGTGCCTGAATGACATGCTTTAATCCTAGGTAAAGAAGATAAGCTGCTCCTATTGCCTGTATCTGCCAGACATTTGCAATAAATGAAATAGCAAAAAGGGCCGCAAATCGGAAAACAAAGGCCATAATGATTCCGTAATTTATAGCCTTTTTCTTCTGATCTTCAGGTAAATGCTTGGCTATAACTGCTAGTACAAGGGCATTGTCAGCCGATAACAATCCTTCTAATCCGATTAAAATTAACAATGCCCAAGCATATTCTAACCACAATGACTCCATTCACTTCTCTCCTTTCTCAAGCTAAAAATAAGGTAAAAACTTTACTAACATTCTTAATGCCTTTAAAAGTACAAAAAATGACCGCTTAGAGTTTGTTCAATACCACAACTACAGCTATTTTATTTTTTTACTGTTAGAAGGTATTATACTCACAAATCCAGAAGATAAGATAACATACTTTTCCAGGAGTGATTCCATATGAACATACTAGAACATGAAACGTAACAACCGTATATTGTAATTAGAGGTCCTCCCGCTCTGTTAATTTCAATTATCATCTAATAAACAGGAGGATTTCACATGAACAATGACACATTATTTTTAGCTCTTTTAGAAAATGCAAATGCGAGTTTTAGCGGATGGGATTTTTCTTTTATTACGGAAACTGGGCGTATGAAAAGTCAATTACTTTCTTGGTCTTACGGAAGCGTGGCTTTTTCGCTTATGCAACATACTACTTCTATGCTTGATATGGGAACAGGCGGGGGAGAATTTTTATCCTTGCTACGTCCTTTTCCGGCTACTATTTACGCGACGGAAGGCTATGCACCTAATATTCCTATCGCCAAAAAGAAGTTAGAACCTTTAGGTGTAAAAGTTATAGAAGTAACAGATGATAACGCGTTACCATTTGAAAATGATCAGTTCGATTTCATTTTAAATCAACACGAATCCTACTCACCTTCCGAAGTAAAGAGAATCCTTTCTCCAAATGGCGTCTTTCTTACGCAGCAAGTAGGCGGACTGGATTGTGCTGAAATCAATGAAGCACTCGGTGTACCACTGAATCCTGAATTTGCAAATTGGAATTTAGGATCGGCTTTAAACGAACTCGAGCAACATGGTTTTAAAGTTTTAACAGCTAAAGAAGAGTTTCCTGTTCAAAGGTTTTATGATATTGGCGCTCTCTTCTATTATTTAAAAGCAATCCCATGGCAAGTACCTGATTTCAAAAGTGAAACATATATAAATGAATTATATAAGATACATCAGATTATCTTGCAAAAAGGGTATTTTGATGCGAAACAACATCGCTTTATGATTAAGGCTCAAAATATATAAAATGAAAAGAGTCCTAATAGGTATGTTTCCTTACCTATTAGGACTCTTTTTTGCAAGATCGTAAACCAAAGTTGTTAGCATGTGTACCTATTCCCTCATTCTTTCCCTTGCTGTACTTGTGTTTGTAGATACCGGAATATGAGGAAAGACATTGGAAAGCCCAAACTTCGGCATATTATTATAGATAGCTTCTGATGCATTTTTTTGGATTTTATAAGTCTCATGATATATTCCTACACTGCCGTCATTTTTTATTTTCGTATTGAAGTTTTTCCAAGCAACAGCGTGTGTTTTTCCATAAGCATATGCCTCTAAATCCTCAAAACTCTTCCAATATTGGATAAGCGTTACGCCTCGCCAACTAAATAGGAATTCGGTATGCAGAAAACCTAATTCAGGATTTTGATATAATTCTCTTATCATTGGACCCATTGCTTTAAATACTGGAATCCATTTCGTGAAAGATAATATTTTGTTTATACGCATCCCGATTATAAATAAGACAAAGCTCTCCTCTGTGTTTGCAATAAATCTACCATTATAAATTTTCTTGCTCAAACAAATGCCCCCTTCAAAAACCTTTTTATTGCTGTTTATTCGGCTGCTCTATCGGAACTGGATTTCCACCCATTCTTTTCACTTTCAATTCAAAATATGCATCTAAAATTTCTCTTCCAATTTTAGAATTAATCCCTGTTTTATCATCGTTTACCCATGGTACAACAACTGAGAATGCAACTTCTGGATCAGCATCATAAGGTGCATAACCAGCTAAGGTTAAATTATAACATTTTTTTCTATCTCCATTCTCATCCTTACCTATATCACTATCACTACCGTATACTGTTTCTGCTGTTCCCGTTTTTCCGGCAGGCTTATAAGGAAGATTTTGAAAATGTGCTACACCGGTTCCATCAGTTTCTTGAAACACCTTTCTAAATCCTTCTTTCACTTGATTAATGTAGAGAATGTCCATATCTACACGATTTAAAATGACTGGTTCCATCGATTGAACTACCTTACCGATATCCTCTGCTTTATTTGGTTGCTCTCTAATTTCTTGTACAATTTGTGGTTTCATACGATAACCGCCATTCGCAATCGTCGAAATATACTGTGCAAGCTGAAGCGGTGTATACGTATCATATTGGCCGATTGAATAATCAAGTAAGAATCCTGGTGTATGATCTTTTCTTCCCCTTTGTCCCGCTGTCTCATTTGGTAAATCAATACCTGTTGGAACACCTAGGCCAAATTGTCCAAAATGATAACGCATTTTATTAAAAACTTCTTGTTTAATATTTAACGGACTATTCGGTACATAATCAATCCCTGCAATCTTTAAAGCAGTGTTAAACATATATACGTTAGAAGATACTTGCAAAGCTCTGACATCATCGATATCCCCAAAATCTTTCCATGATTTCTTTGCTTTTGTTGTTCCTTTAAATGTCATCGGCGCATCGAAAAAATGAGTAAATGGTTGAATCGCACCCGTTTGATAACCCGTTAGTAAAGTCGCGCCTTTTACTGTTGAACCTAATTCATAAGAGCTCGTCATTGTACCAAGTGCATAATCTTCTACTTGTATATTCCCATCTTTATTTACTAATTTTTTTCCTGAGATAGATAACAACTGCCCCGTTTTAGGGTTCATCATGACGACAAAAGCTCGATCCACCATTGGCTCTGAAGCTTTAAATGCCATTAAATTTCTTTCGATACTTTCATCCACTCGCTTCTGCAGCTCCATATCAATCGTTAACATTAAATTATTGCCACTTTTTCCTTTTACCATTTGTTCCGTGTGAATGATATTTCCTTCTTTATCAGTAGTATTTTTTGATTGTGCTTTTACGCCGTGCAGCGTATCTTCATACTGCTTTTCAATATAACTTTTGCCAACGCGATCATTACGGTTATAATCGCGGACTAAATAATAATCCAATTGCTCTTTCGGTAGTCCCTCATCAGCACTAGAAACATTTCCAAGTACAGATCGCAGTAATTTATCATATGGATATTCCCGTTCCCAATCAATAGTTGTATCCACACCTGGAAGATTTGCTAGCTTCTCACTAACGACTGCGTATTCCTTCGGCTTGACATCCTTTTTTATAACTTTCGGAATCATATTGTAACCTGCACTCATTTTACTTTTAATTGCTAATACTTCTATATCTTGCGGAGTAAGTTCATTTAACTCTTCCGCCGTAATACGTTCCCTTCTCAGTTCTTCCACCTTTTTATCAAAATCTTTCCCTGTTAATTTGTTGGCTCTTAACTTTTTCTCATCGTCCTTCGTTACTTTTGCCATTGCACGCTTCTTATTTAATTGCATCCAAAAATCTTTCTTATCTACATCTGTTAACTTATTCATAGCCTCCTGCGGCATTTCAATCATCCCAGCAAGCTGTTTTGCTGTATGTAAAATTTGTTCCGTATTCACACTTTTCATTTTTGTATATGTAATCGTTCTTAATGCTTTATTATCAACAACCGTATGACCTTCTCGATCAAAAATTTTCCCACGCGGAACGGGAGTACTTACTGTTTTCTCTTCCTTTCTCTCTGCTTCATTTTTGTACGTTTCACCATCAATAATTTGAACCTTACCTAACTGAATAATTACAGTTGAAAACATAAGAAATACAAAGAAAAATAGCACATTTAATCGGAAGGGAATATGGGTTTTCTTTTTCCGTTTCTTTTTCTGTTCCTTCTTTTTCATTAGGCTCTCCTCTTTCTAGTATCTAAACTATCTTTATCTCGTACATAACAACAAATTAAACCATACTTTCTCATCTGGATATAGAAATCTTCTCTATTAATAATATTAAAGCACATAGATAATATAATTTACAGTGTTTATAAAGAAAATTAAGAAAATTTAAATTTCTAACTAAAAACCGAGATAAATTCCTTCCATTAGACCACCCATGTAATTTTCACATAATAAAAAGCACTCCATAAGGAATGCTTTAAAATAATTTAATCTAGTGATAGTCCTAACTTTTTACTAAATGTTTCACGCAGATAGTCTTCTAAGATCTCTGTCGTAAATTTTTCATTACGACCTAAAGCGAACAATTCTCCACCTTTTACAATAATTGTATCAAGAGGAGTAACTACTTCATCAACAATTTTTGTAATTTCAATGATATTATTTTCAGTATGTACTTCCGTTTTAAATTCAATATTTTCTATTACTATATGCGTACGTCTACCAGATGTAAAAAAATTGAAATTAGGATTCTTTATAAAACCTATCTTAATTTCTAATTCATATAAATATTGATAGATTACATCTCTGTGCCCGTTCTTGATAATTTTTTTATCCTTCTCGTCTTCTAAATATTCTTTTATTTTTATTGCAAATTCATCTGGGAAACTCACTTTTTCCAACACTCCTTTCTACATTTAATATCAGAATTATTAATTAATACAATTGTATCATAGTGAAAAACAAGTTCCCATTAAAAGTAAATAAAAAGAGCAACCATGCATCAATTGCCCTTTTCTCAAAAGCTTATCTTCATTTATTAATCCAATTCATTTACTTCCTCCCCAATAAATAATAAGACGCTGTACCGATTACGGCAGCGCCTAAGAAAATTGATACTACTTAATCTATTAATCAAAGCTAAACACACTGAAATACTGAATTCGTTTTTTATCCCCAAGAAAAATAATATATATACTCTCCTGTTGGACCATCTGTGATCCCAGCAACTCTAGCAAATTTCACTTGAACCGCACCACGAAGAAAATGTATTACAATTGCCACTGTTTGTTGTGACCATAGAAGTGTGTAATACTCCTTGATTCGCTCCTTCGTTGAAACAATTAAATCATTTACTGGTCCATTATCCCAAGCGGAAGTTCCTACTGAAATAAACGAAATTTCTTTCCCATCAATTGTCATCCTCGCTATAGTTTTCGTTATATCCACATCAATCCCCCTATTATCATAGAAATTGTACAACAGAAAAGCAAAATCCGTACTACACATATTTTGATAGCTCCATAGAATAACTTATGCGAGTTTTTAAATTATCTTTCTATCCTGGTATTTACAAAATACTCCTTAATATAACCCCCAATTTTTTTAAACTTTCTATCTTACTCACTTTAAATCAACATCTATATACTAAGAAATTTATAAAAGTAAAAGTATATGTTAATAGATATTCACCTATTTAAAAAAGGACGTTGGTTATATGTAGGAAACGTGCTTCCCTTTACATATTCAATGCCCTCGAATGTGGATTATTCTTTTGTATTTTCTTTTATTTTCTTTAAATATGGTATGTGAAATTATTCAATTCATCCTCTCTTACGAAGTTGGAATGAAATTTTTGATCCTTCTGCAACACCTAATACTTTTGCTATTTCTACATATTTTATTCCCTTTTCTCTCATAGCAGAAGCTTTTACACAAAGTTTGTCCCAATCTGCTGTTGTGCGATTTTTCTTTTTAATTTGCGGCTTTTGACCACCTAACGCCTGCAACCAGTCCCTGGCAATCACCAATTTAATAAAGAATTCCCAACAGCTTGTAAATGACAGCCGTATATGTGCATGTTACAAAATCCATGGAGGAATCCACCTTAAATCAGTATGATGATTTTTTAAGATTTTGTGGAAAAAATGTGGCCCAGCGGCTTTAATCAGTAATTAAAACCGCTCGTACCATAGGGTTAAAACAAAACTTAAGATAAATACCTCTTATTTCGTTTCTCCTATATCATTTAAAACAATCTACAAACTGCCCAATCTTCTGCTGGAAGACATAATCAAAATGATACTCTTGCCCTGTTAACTCTTCATTCACTAAAATAGTCGTTGCGCCTACTTCTCTTTTTGCAATTTGCGGGAACGATGCAACCGGCTGCACTTTTAATGAAGTTCCCATCACAAATAATACGTCCGTTTCATATAAGCGCTGCATTGCATTTTGATATTGTGGTAATGTATCACCATATAAAACGACATCTGGATTCAAAATAAAATTACATGTTTCACATCGTGGCACTTCATGATCTATCATATATTGCAAATCATACTTCGCTTTACATTTTGGACAATGAGCAGTTTGGAGTGTACCATGTAAATCGATAACATGCTTGCTCCCGCCTAATTGGTGTAAGCCATCGATATTTTGTGTTAATACCGTGATATCTTTTCCTTTTCTTTCTAAATCAGCTAAAAATTCATGCCCACGATTCGGTTTATATTGATGAAACGTGTTAATTTGAAATATTTCTTTATAATGTTTCCAAAAATCTTTTGGACTACGGTTATAATATCCCCTTGATAAATACATTTCTACTTTTGCATCTGCGTATAAACCATTTGCCGAGCGAAAATCTGGAATTCCACTTTCAGTACTTGCCCCAGCACCCGTTAATACCGTAATCTTATTTGCTTTTTCTACAACAGAACGAACTTCCTCATATTGTTGCATTGCTCTCACCTCTATGTATAATTCTTCCTATATTATAACATTTGTCCATGGCAGGCGTTGCATTTTTGCTTAGTGTGTTGTTCCACCACATTCTACAATCGGATAAGCATACCGTTTGGTTTCAACTGGAAATCCTTCTGGTTCTTCTCCTCCAGTACGTAAGTCAAACACCTCAGTAATCCCATGTTTGTTAGTCTCCTTAATTATTATTTAACAACAATTAGATCCACCACTGACGACAAGACCTACACCTTGTTAATCTTCTACATAATCCAAAGTTAAATTATTAACGATTTCAGCTACCTTTGGATCCATCGCAACTTCAATACCATTTACTATCTCTTTCACATCATTTTCTTGTGCATTTTCCAAATTAATACCGTAGCTTGGGCCACAACATCCAGCACTTCAAATGTAAAACGTAGTGTTGACACACCATTTTCATTCATAGCATTCTCAATAAACTCTTTTGCTTTATCTGTAATATTCCCTTCTATTTCTCCCCTTCAAAGTAACTAATCAGAATTGTAAATACTTCAAACCGAAAAGAAATTTCCAGCTTTCAAAAGCTCAAGATATATGAAAAATGTACATAAAAAATGATACAGAAGAAAATCATATAAGAGTAAAAAAATGCAATATAGGAGGAAACAAAAAATGCCACAACAAATTGATACTAACCAATTAAAAAAAGCACAAGCAGCCGTATCCCTTTCTAAAGGACTTATTACACAAGCAATTGAACAATCTGCTGCAGATCAACTATTATGTGAAGAAGCTTTAAAACAAGCTTCAACTGAAATAGCTCAAGCTCAAACTCTTGTAAGTCAAGTACAATCGTCCCTTCAAACACAATCAGCTCAACAATCACAATAAAAACAAACTTATATGAAAAGAAAATACTGATGATAAGTACAAAAAGATGACTTAAAGATGTCTTTTCTTCACATAACCCATACCATTGATGGTAAGTAAAAAGTATCATCCCTACTATAATTAAAGTTGAGCTTTTTTGTGAAATCTTAGTGCAGGAATGTATACACCTTTGTTGTATTAATAAGAATTTCTCATAAATGACTTTATTTCCTGTATTTGAACTACCCCCACTTAACAGTCTAACGAACTGTTTGAAGTGGGGGATTCCTACGAACACCAAAGTATCCCTCGGCTTTATGAGTGGGCAATCCCCGTAATCCCTATGGTTAGAAGCCTTAAGGCCTCTTTTCTCAAATTTTGCCCTGCGTTGACATCTCTATCATGATGCATACCACAAGAAAGACACTTCCATTCACGCAATTCCAGATCTTTCACGTCCTTGTTTTTCTTGCCACAATGCGAACAAAGTTGAGAGCTGGCGAATGTTTTTGATACCACAACGACTTGTTTCCCATACCACTCTGCCTTATACGTAAGCATCGCTCTGAATTGTGACCAAGATACTTCTTGAATCGCTTTCGCTAGCTTGTGATTCTGTAACATATTGGATACTTGCAAATCTTCTATCCCAATCACATCGTGGTTTTTGATGATCATAGTAGAGAGTTTTTGCAAGTAATCGGTTCTTGCATTTGTGATTCGTTCATGAATACGAGCCACTTTGATTCGCTGTTTATGCCAGTTCGCTCCACCTTTTGTCCGGCGAGACAGAATACGCTGGGCATGAGCGAGCTTCTTCCCTAATACCCGAAACCATTTCGGATTGCCAAATACCTCTCCAGTTGAAAGAATCGCAAAGTTTTTCACGCCAACATCCACACCAACAGCGGAACCTGTCTTTGGCAATTCTTGCACTTCTACTTCGGCAAGAATCGTTACAAAATATTTTCCACTTGGATTCCTTCTGACAGTAGCGCTCAGAATACGTCCTTCTACCTCACGACTTTTGGCAAACGTGACAAGGCCAAGTTTCGGTAACTTTATTTTATTCCCTACAATCGCGATGTTCCCATTTGTGTGCTTCGTTGTATATGATTGGACTTTATTGTTTTTCGACTTAAACCGAGGTGCTTTGTTTTGTTTGTTGAAGAATCGTGAATACGAGTCAGCGAGGTTGTGAAGAGAAGAGTGAAGAGCCGTGCTGTCCACTTCTTTTAGCCATACAAATTCTTTTTTGAGAGCAGGTAATTGCGAAGAACAAGTGCCATAGGTTAATCCTTTTCCTGTTTCTTTATATCTATTATTCCATTTTGCCAAAAATTAATTGAATACAAAACGAGAACAACCACCCATTGTTTTCGCGATACGTATTTTTTGTTCTGCATTAGGATAGATCCGGAACTTATACGCTTTATGGACGAGCACCACTTTCCACCTCACTTCCTATTTTAGTTTTTCTACATGCTTTTTTCACGATATTTATGAGAACGATATTGGAATGTACTCAAAAATACTTCTCTCGTATCATTTCTTCTTTTTTGTCGAAATTCCTCTGTCACCCTTCAAAAATGTATACATATGGACGGACTTTTATGATGGAACAATTCCTTATATGTAAGAATGCTTCTTACTACATCATTTCCCTTCTATAGGAACGAACGGATTCCGATACCTCATACTAACTCTTCAACAAGAAGAACCCTTATAAGCAATAGAACAACTCCGATTCCAAACCACTTCATCCCTATCATCCTTTCACTCCATATCCATTAGTGTAAACTAAGGCAAACGGCTCTAAGTACTCTGTATACGAAACTGCGTTTATTCAAATACTTTAAGCAGAAAGCCTTTCAATAGGAGTGAGAAAAGTGATAAGAGACAAAAATAAAATGATTCATCTATTTTTATTATTGGTTGTTACCGCAGTTTTTATATGGTCTGTTATTAAACCTGCAAGATACTCGACATGGGCAGCGGAAGCTATTCCTGCCGTTCTCGGTCTAATCATTATAATTGCAACATACAATAAGTTTCGCTTTACCACCCTTTCTTATATTATTATTACAATACTAGCTATTATAATGTTCGTCGGCGGTCATTACACATACTCAAAGGTTCCTTTTTTTAATTGGATAAAAGATGTTTTTGATTTAAATCGAAATCACTACGATCGATTTGGACATTTGATAAAAGGCTTGTTTACAATTGTGATAAGAGAAATATTATTACGGAAAACTCAACTAACCAACGGCTTTTGGTTAGTGACGATTAGTATAAGTATTTCGCTTGCTATCGCTGCATTATACGAAATCATCGAATGGATAGCTTTTAAAATAACAAAGGGTGGAACAGCAGCTAAAGACTTTTTAGGTACACAAGGCGACGTTTGGGATGCACAATGGGATATGTCGCTTGCCTTAGTGGGTTCGATTCTCGCATTACTCACCCTTTCAACACTACATAATGGGTTGTTAAAAAAGAATGAATAAAAGGGTGAATATAGAGGAATCTGTTTAGCAATGAAACTAAATCATGTTATATACCTTAATAGACATAAAAAACTTTTTTCATTTCAATAATGTTTATTAATAATACTTATAGAAGTTCTTCTCTATCCTCATCAAGCTAAGATTGGTTTGTATTCTCATAACGAAAAAACGCTATTCTTTATGTATATTTGTACAAAGAGAATAGCGTCTTTTGCATAATATGGATATAAATTCATCTTAGCTCTTAACACTAATGGATGTTAAAAAGTACTAACCTTGTTTATAGCTTCCTTAATTCCGATCATTATTGGATTTTCTATGTTTTTTAAGATAAAGGATTCTTACAAAGAATCGACTTTTTATTCGGAATTTTTTCCGTTTCACTTATCTATGTAATGTGTTGCGGTGTATTCTTTCTTCTCGTTCAGTTTCATAAAAATGTAACTTTCCCTAATTGAGTATTGAGGAAAGAACATCGCTTAATTACACTTATTTATGGTTTACTTAACAGCTTTTATGTTGCATAATTCCAAAACAACCTCTAGGCGGGAAAGGCCATTCATTTTTCCGAATCCTCAAATATATCAACATCGAGTTCCTGAAGAACCATTATAGCATCTTCTACTGGTAGTTTAGGAAGCTTAAACTCATGATCGATCACTTCTCGAATGTCGTTACTGTCGGTTAATTTGTGCTTCTTAATGTTACCGTTATTATCCCGTATATTTAATACATTATTAACCAAAGACAGTGATCGCTTTTGGTCTAATTGCCAGATTTGACAGCGTAAACTGGACGTAAATAAGTCATTGGGCTGAAAATACCTTTTTATTGCTGTTTGAAAATCATCAAATCGGTACGTTTTCTTTGTGTCGAAAGACCAAATCAATTCAGTGAGTAATTTACCATCCACATACCTGTAATACGTGTACGTTCCCGGTTCTCCTCCCGGACGTATCCTTACTTCAATCCCACCATATTGTGACACATTACCATAATTCGTTTTCAATCGAACCGGCTCAAAAAAGGGTGCGCTGTTTCCACAGTCGACGTACATTTCTTCTTTTTCATTCGGAAGTCGAACGAGCAGTGCAACATGACCTCCGCCTAAAAGAGCGTAACGACTGTGGAAACCAAGCTGATTCAACAATTGATGAAGACTGCTGTTAATCATATAACACGTTCCGCCCATATGATGCTGAACGAGCTGATTTACAAACTTTTCCTCATCTTGTACGAGCTTACCTTTCTTGTGATATTCTTTGAAATGCAATAACGTACTAATATTCTCAAAGGGAATACGATTTAGATGTGCGATGCAAATTTCTTTTAAATACTCATGTGAAGGTTCTTGAATCGGAACTTGAATATAGTGCAAGTAATTAATTGCCCATTGAGGTAATCGTTTCTGTTCAATCATTTATTAACACTCCCCTTTTTCAATCGTTTGATTCATTGAAAATTTATCTATTAATTTGGGAGAATCCTATAAAAATATTCTTTTTGTAATATTGTAAGAAGGTCTCTTGTTTTTAATTCCCCATCCCCTTTACAAGCCAATCCAAACCAATTAGATAAATTTAATTTCTTAATATAAGTATACTAATTACCACCGTTATATGCTTAACACTAAAATTACAACTAAGATATACAAAAAATAATGCATTTCTATGTAGAATGAAAATCATTAAGAAATGCAAACAATTAAATATGCAACTCAGTGAGATTAGAAAAGGATTGGATAACCAACAAAACCAAACAGTAACAAATAATAAAATTGCTGGACAAGCGAGTGACGTGTCGGGACAGCTTAAAGTACTTCCTTTCCCCTTCTGCATAATATTCCAAATCCCGTCCATACTATAGATAGGCTAGTGAATAGCCACAATCCAATTTTGTAGTACCCTACCTAAACTTATTTCTTCCTGGGCCGAGCAGTTAGCTTATGCGAACTGCTCTTTTTAGATTGCTTGTACCACTTTTGTTTCCTTTCGTTACAATATGATTCAAATAGATCGTTTTTTCTAGCTAGGGTATCATCGCATTAGCATACTATTCCAATACTCATAAGAATTCAACCACATCAAAATCCCGTAAATCTCCCTCTTTATGGGTATGGTCGTATGCCCATCAAGCTAAGATGAATTTTTATCTATTAGATCTGTTAATGTTGATTTTTTGTAATAAAAAACCCGCCTTTAAATTGGCGGGTAGTCATGCTTTTTCTAACCTTTTTTATATTACTACCATTTTCTCGGGATATCGGATTCAAAATTCGGAGTATGATATACGGAAAACGAATCCCCTTCTCAAATAAATGATATTTCATTATCATTAGGATGAAATTGTACATTACTTTGATGGAGACTACTCTGAATCTCGTGTAAAAACGAAAGAATCCAAAAGATAGGTGGAGGCGCCACTTCGCATATTTTTGCTAAATGCCGACTCTCCACTGTTTGAATTTTCACTTTATTCTCGAGACATCAACTCTTTTACTGGTAAAGAAAAAATTTCTTCCCTATTCATCTCGGTATGGATAAAAACAAACTGCTTAATCATTTCATTCAAATCCTTCGCTGCTTTTGTAGGAATTTGATGCTTTACGTTATCAATAAATTCTAATTCATTACATGGCAATTTTTCATGCAGTAATTTCGCATGACCAAAAAATGCTTTATCTTTCTTACCATAAACCAACAAAACCGGAAGCTGCATATTTCTAAGTTGGCTGGTACAATTATAATGCAAACTGTAACGATAATACTGCTCGAAATTTTCGGCATTTCCTTTTCGAGCTTCTTTAAACATCTTTCTGAACAATTTATGTGTATTTGAATTACCCCATGAAATAGACAATGCTAGAAATGAAACTGCCCCTGCTTTCGCCAGTTTCACACCTAGTGAAATCTTATTCTTTAGATATCCATCCCTCACTTCTGACATTCCACCGATTAGAATCCCACCTAATGTCCTTTCCACGTAAGTTAACAAAAATTCTAATGCGACAGAGCTTCCGGTCGAATATCCGCACATGAACGCTTTTTCGACTTTTAAATGATCCAATAAACGTCTAATATCTTCTGCAATCAGTGGATAGGTTATCGGTTGTTTTGAATACTGACTCCTTCCATGTCCTCTAATATCAAAAGCAATCACTTTAAACTTTTGGGATAATTCCTCTATTTGGTACTCAAAATTCACACAAGTGAGTACAGGAGGATGAATAAAAACAATAGGAACTCCTTCTCCCTTAACGGTATAATACAGACTACTACCGTCTACGTTCAACATTGGCATGTATGTAATCACCTCAACAATCTGAAATTATTCCCAACCCTTCTCTAAAGAAAAAAGTAACTTTCAAAAAAATGATGCATAATAAAATTTGATGTGAGTATCTATGCGTTATCTATTCGTTATTACTTCCTTTATAATTTGTGAAGGCTCTTTCGTAATAAGCTGCCCGTGATATTCTGTTATACGTTCCTGATAAAGTTGGACCTGATTTTTGTTTTGAAAAAATGAATATATTTGCTCCTCAAGTGTCTCTTTTTCATCTTTCCATTTATTTAAATAGAAAATCACACCTAACTTTTTTAGTTGTTGTAAATTAATTTCTTCTTGCCCTGGTAGTACATGATAAATAAAAATAGGTTTTCTTTTAAATAAACTTTCACTTATTGTTACTCCTCCAGGTTTTGTAACGATTGCATCTATTTGATCATAGAGCTTGTTCATTTTTTCCCTACATGTAATATATTTTAAAGGTGTTATGTTATCTCGTTGTAATTGTTGAAGCTTTTGATATAAATTGTCATTTTTCCCGCATAACACATAAAAGTGAATTTTTGTTTCCGTTCCTATTTTGTGAATTAAATCTTCTATTGCTCCAACCCCTAAACTTCCTCCGGTAATTAAAACTGACAATGCAGAAGAAGTAAACTTTACTATATGCTCTTTTTGTTTTTTTATCTTTTTATGAATAGGAATTCCTGTTATAAAAATTTTTTCATTACTTATTCCCTTGTTTTTTAAAAATCCCTTCATATGATGAGACGGTACAAAATGAAAATCAATATTTTTAATGCCCCAACAACTATGAATGAAATAATCTGTATATACATTTATAACTGGCGTTTTCAATTCACCTTTTTCTTTCAAATAGTTTAATACATATGAAGGTAAAGCATGAGTGCAAATAATCAGATCAGGTTGTTTATCCCTTATTAATTTTCTCATGAATGGTACAAACAGAAGTTCATATAATCGATAACGTTTGTTCTCTTCGACATTTTTGTAAACAGAGTTTTTATATATCCAATTATAAAAATCAGGGAATTCTTTAATCCATTTTAAATACACATTTGAAACCAATGCTTCTATTCTTCCATAACTATACGAGAGAATATCCACTAGATCACATTTTATATTGAATTGATCCTTTTGTATTCCTTCTATTAATGCATGTGCAACTTGATGATGGCCTGATGGAATCTGCAAAAATGGCAAAAACAAGATAGTCTTTTGTGTTGAATGTTTCTCCATAAATCACCTCTTAAAGTACACTTAACGATGCGTCTTTTCATTGATTTCTATTATTATGTGGCACTTCTTTTTTTCTATTCTGGTAACTATTTCGAATAAATTACGATGGAATTTGTTCCATAAATTACATACAAAATGACAGGTTTTTTCATGTATAATTTTTATAGAAGGAGTGATGTGATTGAAAATTTTATTACTATCCGTTTTATTTATTATTCTCTTCTATCTATTCAAAAAAGCTCACAAAAACACGACCGATATCGTGATGAATAAAGTTCAAATAAATCAAAAACAAACCCACGGGCATGATCCGATACTAAATATTCTACACCTTTCCGATATGCATCTTGAAAATATATCTATTTCCCCAGCTCAGCTTTATGAAAAGCTAAAAGATGAACCAATTGATTTGATTGCACTTACTGGAGATTTCCTTGACCGTAAACGTATGATTTCTAAACTTGCTCCATATTTAGAGGGATTAGGTCAATTACATGCAAAGCATGGTATATACGCTGTTTTAGGTAACCATGATTATGTATTACGTGAAAAGGACTTACAAAAATTAAAAGAAACACTTGAACAATACGACTGTAAAGTAATGCAAAATGAAAATCATGTCATTTATGTTCAAGGTAATCGTGTAAATATCATTGGTATTGATGATTTTAGTACGAAACGCAGCGATTTAACAGCTTCTTATCGAGGAGTTAAATCGGGAACAAATTTAGTATTAACTCATGATCCGAACATTGTGCTCCATATGAAAAAATATCATTTTGACTATTTATTAGCTGGTCATTTTCATGGTGGCCAAATTTGCTATCCAAAAGCCTATCATCTTGCAAAAATGGGTAAGCTTGCAAGAATGAACGTTATAAAAGGACTTCATATGCAAGATGGAAAACCTTTTTATATTAGTGAAGGACTAGGTCAAACAGGAGTAAATATTCGAGTGGGAAGTCGACCAGAAATTACATTGCACCAACTATCAATATCAACAATTAAAAATAAAGAACTACCTGCAGTATAAAATATAAGGCTGTTAACGGACCTAGTTAACAGCCTTATATTTTACTGTCAAATCATTTTGAGTGCAGTATATAAAATTGCATTTACTTTTTAACAAATGCGATTAACATTTTCTTTTAGCAATTTCATCTCGAGATTCACAATTATATATTTGTAATAAATTCTCCTTAGACATAAATAAATATTTTGGTGGGGCAGATATATTGTTCTTTATCATTTTGAAAATCGAATCGTTATTAGATAATAAACATATTGGTAAAAATGCTAACCATTTAAACCATTTATAAAAAGGATTAGAAATAGCAACAAATTCAAAACCTAATCGATCAGCTCCTCTATTTAACATTGAAATCCCAATTATCCCTTTAATCTCATCTGCCCTAGAATGATTTTGAATATACGATCCAAGACTAGGCAAGGATTTTTTAACATGTTGATAAATAAATCGCCCTTTTGTAATGTCATTTTTAGCGGACTTCATTTCATTAATTAAACGAACATTATGTAAATGAATTTTAACCAAGATATCATTCTTATTGATTTGTGTACCGTCAGAAAGAGTAACATATTTCCCCTTGTAACGAGTGAGTCTTACACGTAAAATATTTTCCTTGTGGGTTTCGTTATGAATATAAGTTAAGCGAGTAAATTTATAATATATAGGATCAATAAAGTTCCAAACCAATAATACATAACTTTTCATGTTGTTTTCATTTCCCTTTTTAAATTTTTGATAAAACTATTTTGCATATTTTCATTAAAAATATTTAGGGAATCTTAGGAATTTTAGTAAGAAAAATCAAGAAGTATTAGTATAAGTTGACATCATAAATTCCTATAAAATATTGCAACATAAATCATGTGAAATTGAACTTAGTGTTTCTTTTTCCTAATTATTTTTACAGGGGGCAAAAAATGAATATCCTTAACTTCTTGATGTCATTATTTAATTCTGGAAAAAGAATTCAGCAAATGTTTAATTTGTTTAGAAATAGACGGAATAATAATAGAGGATGGATTTGGTTTTCTTTACTAGGATTAGGAACAGTTTTTAGTGTAGTAGCAACGCGTAATTCAAATATGATGAAACCTATCCAACGTTTGTTCCAAGGTGTTCAAAATACGACAAGAACATTTATTCCATCCAAAGTAAACTTGGCAAATATGGAATTTGCTAATGAAATTACGCCTAACAGTCAAAAAAAGCAAGGTAATCAAAACCAATAACTATCGTGAATAAAAAACTCGTTTTTTATTCACGAGTTTTTTATTATTCTTAATGACTCTACAGCTGCGTCGAATAGATTTCCCCCTTTTTTATTACAACTTCACTTTGTTGTTGATAACCAATAACATAGCTTATCCTGTACGGTTCGTTTAATATTTTTAAACGCTTAGTCAATATATTCGCTCTATCAAGATACCCAAAATTTAGAAATCATACTTTTGGTAGAAAATAGATATTCTAAATATTGAATCCATGATTATAAGGAGGAACTCAATTATGACAGTAATTACTAAGCTTAAACAAACTATTTCTGGATTAAAAAGTGCTCAAGCATGTTTAGAAGGATTCGTTCTTGATACTGACAATCAGCCAGCAAAACAACTGTATCAAAATGCAGCTCAGCAAACACAGACAATTATCGATTCTTTAGAACCACGTGTTCAGGAGGTTCAACAAGAAGAACCTCAGTATAATCTATAAAACTAAGTAATCTCCAGATTTTTGGTATAAGTCGTATAATGATTAGATTTATATATCTAGAAAGTATTTGAAAAAGATGATTCAGTTTCATTCTTTTTCTTCAGGTAATAAAAATAAACCAAGAAATAATAAGTTTTCTGTATATTATATAACAGTAAGCAAACTCCAATTTCTTTTTGTTAGCTATTATCAACATTAAAAACACCAACTTTTTTCACATTTGAATGAACCAGACATCTTATCGTATAGAATGTTTACTTATAGCGCTTGCTTTCCACAGAGCACTTTTATATAGTGCTTTGTGCTGTTTGTAGAATAGACATTTTTATTTCTCTTACTATATTTTTATGAAGTCTGCAAACACTCTTTCTAAACCGGTTGAACTAGCGACTTCACTCTTTTAAAAACTAGGAAGACAATTAGTTTTCCCGTTAAACTTATGAAACCCACAAGCAGACACCTCATATCGTTGTCTGCCAAACTTAATAGAAAACCTTTGTATATTTTGTAAATATCTACACATACTATCCTTAATCCACTTGGGCTGCGGTTGAAGTCTATTCAAACTGGCAATCTTCGCTTTAAACGCTTTAGCCGGCAGACAGCTTAAAACGTTGTCTGCCAAACCATTAATGTTTTTAAATAATTAATGATAATTTTGTACATACTTTTTATAAGCTACAAGCAATTGTACCAAGTGCATAATCTTCTACTTGTATATTTCCACCTTTATTTACTAGTTTCTTTCCTGAGATGGATAACAGCTGCCCCGTTTTAGGGTTCATCATTACTACAAACGCACGATTCATCATTGGCTCTGAAGGTTTAAATCCCATTTAATTTTTCCTATACTTTCATCCACTCTCTTCTGCAATTCCATATCAATCGTTAACATTAAATTATTGCCACTTTTCCCTTTTACAATTTGTTCCGTGTGGATGATATTCTCTTCTTTATCAGTAGTATTTTTTGATTGTACTTTCTACCATGTAGCACATCTTCATACTGCTTTTCAATATAGCTCTTACCAACGCGATTAGTTGTTACATATTTGTTTAATGTGTTGCCCCGCCGCACACTACAATATCATGTTCTACTTCTAATGCGACTTGTATTAAGAACTCAATTCCTTTTGTAATAACGGGCAGTGACATACTCGGTTGCCCCGGATGACTACTTGCTTGTTCTGGTAAAAATGGAATATGTATAAAACCACCACGGATCCTATTTTCACTTTTTTCTAACATATGCATAAGTCCATAAAAGAGATGATTACAAACAAATGTACCTGCCGTTTGCGAAACAGAAGCCGGTATGCCTTCTTCCCGCAGTTTTTTCACAGTAGCTTTCAGAGGAAGTGTAGACCAATACGCAGCTGGTCCCCCTTCTATAATAGGCACATCAACCGGTTGATTCCCTTCATTATCAGCAATTCTTGCATCATCTACATTAATTGCAATGCGTTCCACTGTAATGTCTGGGCGTCCTCCTGCTTGTCCTATACATATGACAAGCTCTGGTTCTATTTCTTCCATATAAGACTGCAGCACTTGTAATGATTTATGAAACACAGTCGGAACTTGTTTACTAACAATCTTGTAATCTCCAATCGCTTGTCCATCAAGCTGCTTTGCAACTTCCCATGCAGGATTAACCTCCTCTCCACCAAAAGGTTCAAAACCCGTTAACAATACTCTTTTCATCCTTCCCACTCCTTACTAAAATCGATATACAAGTCCATACATGATAAACATATTAATAACAAAAATAGTAACCGCAATTGGTACTTGCGCTTTAATTACCGCATTTTTATCTTTTAATTCTAATAGCATCGCTGGTACGATATTAAAGTTTGCTGCCATTGGCGTTAATAATGTACCGCAATATCCCGCAAACATTCCGAGCGCTGCCATAATCGCTGGGTTCCCACCATGCATTTGAACAATAAGCGGTAAACCAATCCCGCCTGTAATAACAGCAAAAGCAGCAAATGCATTGCCCATTACAACTGTAAACAACATCATCCCTAAACAATATGCCATAACAGCAACAAATGGATATTCTGTCGGCAATACTTGTCCTACTAAATCAGATACAACTTGACCCACACCAGATTTTGCGAAAATACCACCAAGGGCCGCTAACATTTGTGGTAAAATAACTGCCCATCCGACAGCTTGTAATAATCTGCTTCCCTCTTGCACTGGTGCTGTTATTTTTGCTTTTGTGATTCCCATTGCCGCTACGAAAGCGAGCAATGCGCCAAGAGCTAATGCAATTAATGTGACTTTATCAGGATCAACGAGAAATACATCTCCAAACTTTAACTTTCCTAAAGTTAACGTACCAATAATCGTAAAAATAGGTATTAAAATAGCGGGCATAAAAATTTTATTTCTCAATTTTTCTGCATGTTTCACTCGTTCTTCGGTAGGTGCTTCTTTTTCATTCGACTTCGTTACTTTATTCAACGATGCTAAAACGACCATCGCTAATACAATACAACCGATATAAAATGACGGAATGATATTTCCAAATAAAAATGTGATAGAAAATAATGCCCAAAACAAACTAGAACCAAAGCGATTTGGATGCCTACGATCAAAAGCGACACGAATTGCGACAAAGGCAACAATAATACCTAATAAATAATAGATTGTATCTAGTGTAATCATATTCATCCTATATCGCCTCCTTTTGTTGACTTTCTTCTTTTTCCATCGTTTTTTCAATATATTTATCGAACTGTTTAAAACGAATCCAACTTACAATAAAAGCTGAGATTGCCGTAGGAATTCCCCAAAGCGCCATATCCCACACACCAACATGCATTCCTACAGAATCAAAGAATCCTTTCATTAATAGAATTGCTCCTGTTGCTATAAAAATATCTTCACCAAAAAACCATGCCGTATTTTCAGCTGCCGCTGCATTCGCTTTAATCTTTTCTCTCAATTTTTTTGGAAGTTTTCCATAACGGCCTTGCGCAGCCCCTTCTGCCATCGGTGCAACTAGTGGTCTTACTGTTTGTGCATGTCCACCAATGTTAAGTCCTACTGCCGCTGATCCTTCACGAATCGCAAAATATGACATAAGTACTCTTCCTGTTGTAGCACCTTTCGATTTCGTTATTAACGCTTCCGCTCTTTCCTTTAATCCATATCTTTCTAGTATTCCAATGACAGGAAGTGTTAATAAAATCGGCATAGACATATATCGGTTTTCAATAAAAAACTTTCCAAACATACTAATTACATCATGAAAGCTCATCCCTGAGATCATTCCCGTTGCGATGCCCGCAACCATTACAACTAGTAACGTATTCAGACGAAATAAAAATCCAACAGCCACAAGCAATATCCCAATTAATTTCAACATCTATATATCTCCCCCTTATTCTACTTTGGTGCACAAACAGAAATGTCGTTTAGTTCCAATATTCTGTATATTCTTTCTGCAAATTGTACAGCTCTCTCTCCATCACCATGTATACAAATTGTTTGTGCATGTATGGATACAGGATTTCCATCAACAGCTTGCACACTTCCCTCTTGTACCATTTGCAGCACTTGCTTAATTGCTTCCTCTTCGCCTTTAATGAGTGCATTTTCTTCTGTTCGGCTTGTTAACGTTCCATCCGGTTGATACGTACGATCTGCAAATGCCTCTTGTACAAGCTTCAATTCATATTTTTCAGCTGCTTGTATAAATTTGCTATTCGCTAATCCATATAAGAATAACGCTGGATTTATATCGTAGATTGCTTTTGCAATTGCGTCTGCAATCTCTTGATCAGTAGCTGCCATATTATAAAGTGCACCGTGCGGTTTAACATGATGCATACTCCCTCCTGCCGCCCTTACAAATCCATCTAATGCTCCGATTTGATATAAAACGTAATCATATACTTCATCTGGTGAAACGCGCATCGTCCTTCTCCCAAACCCTAATAAATCTGGAAAACCAGGATGGGCGCCTATTTCTACATTATTTTTCAATGCCTTTTCAACTGTTTGGCGCATAACAGTTGGATCGCCCGCATGAAAACCGCATGCAATATTTACTGATGAAACAAATGGAAGGATGTCATCATCGTTTCCTATCTTATATGCACCAAATCCTTCTCCTAAATCACAATTTAAATCAATGGTAACCATATTCTATTTCTCCTCCTACCTTAAGCTTGTAAAGCAATGAATTTCTTTAATAGGTTCATATTTTGTTCTTGCTCTATGTACAGCTCTGTCGCTTCTGTTATAGAAGCCTTTACAAACGTGACGTAATCACCTGGTTTCAATTGTGCGAGAATGGGTAAATCAACTGATATGACATTACCAATTCGTGGATAGCCTCCTGTCGTTTGTCTATCTGCCATTAAAATAATGGGATAGCCACCTGATGGCACCTGGATTGTTCCAAATGTAACTGCACTTGATAAAATCTCAGATTGTTCGATTCTTTTTAGTTCTTCACCTTCAAACCGATACCCCATACGATCTGCATAATTAGACACTTTATATTCTTTTGTAAAAAAAGCTTCTAAACTCTCATTTTTAAACTGATCCCATTCAAAATCTGGAATAACACGAATGATTGGACCACGACTGTATTTAGGTAGAACGTAATTACATATGCCCCAACGTGTTGCTATTCTTTCTTCATCCATCAAATTCTTTATCATACAAGTAGCAAATTTTGACGGTGTACCAATTTGAAAAAGATCTCCCTGTTTCAGTGCTCGCCCCTCTACTCCACCTAAACTCGCTCTTACATATGTACTTTTACTTCCCATACTACTTACAACATCAATTCCTCCTGCAAATGTTACATATGTCCGACATCCAAACTGCGCTTTTCCGAAGCAGAGCATGCTTCCTTCTTTCGCCAGCATTGGTTGCCATAATGGAATGGGTTCCCCGTTTAACAGAGGCTCCATATTCGCACCACCAATTGCTAGCAATGTTGTTTTCTTTATAAGAAGTTTTGGTCCCATCATTGTAATTTCTAATCCAGCTTCATTCTCTTCATTTCCAACTAATATATTGATCATTCTTAATGCTATCTGGTCCATCGCACCGCCAACAGGTACACCATATTGTTGATAGTGATACCTTCCTAAATCTTGAACGGTTGTAAACATCCCTGCATGTAAAACCTCGACATTCATTTCTTAGCTCCCTCCATAACCAGATACTCTTCCTCTGTTATTGGGATAAAACGTAAATACATTCCACTCTGCACATATGTAGGTGGCTCTTTAGTTGGCTGAAACAAAGAAACAGGTGTCCGGCCAATAATATTCCAGCCCCCTGGTGTTTCTAATGGATATATCCCTGTTTGACTTCCGCCAATCCCAACCGAACCAGGTACTATTTGTAAACGTGGTGTTTGTTTTCTAGGTGTTTCTAACTCTTTAGGCATTCCACCCAAATATGGAAAACCGGGTGTGAATCCTAGCATATAAACAAAATAGGTTACTTCACTGTGAAGGCGAATCACATCACTTGCATGTAGTTCATGATATGCCGCAACTTCTTCTAAATCAGGTCCATATTCTCCTCCATAACAAACTGGAATTGAGATGCATTCATATTGTTTTTGCGCTTCATTTTGATTATGACAAAGTATTTTTTTCATATATTCACATACAAAATCATAAGGTGCTACCTTTCTTTCATTTTTCCTCCATAACTTATATACATCATAGTAAACCGTTAAAGAAGAAAAAGAAGGTACACACTCAATCATCCCATCAAACGGATTTTTCTTTAATAGAGCACGTAAATTTTGCACATTTTCATATATATCCAAATCAATTTTCTCCCCAAACGTAACAACAACTGCTTGATCCCCTAACGCTGAAAATTTCATCATATACCTTCCTTTTCACCTATCCAGCCAAGTTCTTTTGAAATTTGGTGTGCCGTTTCTTTTACTTTTGTAATAAAGTTTGGAATTGCCGATTCATTATACTCTACTTCTAATCCTGAAATACTAATACCAGCTATTACAGTGCCATCACTTGCAAAAACAGGCGCTGCAATGGCAGCTGTATGATTCTCAAGTTCCGAATAACTGATCGTATAACCTTCTCTTTTCGCCTTACGTAACCGGCTTTGCAACTCTTCTTTATCCACAATCGTTCCATCTGCAAAGCGTTGTAACTGCACTTTCTCTATATACTGCTTTTGATCATCTTCTGAAAAATACGAGAGTAAAATACGCGGACATGCTCCTGCATATAAAGGCGCTCGTCTTCCAATCTCCGTGTATACTCTTACTGGTTGGTCGCCATCCATTTTCTCAATATAAATTGCCTCATTATCATCTTGAATAATTAAATTGACAGCTTGACCAAGGGAATCTCTAAGTTTTTTCATATATGGCTTTGCAATATTTCGTACGGATAATCGCTTCGACACAAGTTGACCGAATCGTAAAAATACCAACCCCAGCCTATAACTTCCCTTCTTTGTCTTTTGTAAAAAGGCCATTTCTTCAAGTGAACCAATTAAACGGTATACAGAAGTTTTTGGCATACCTGTATGATGAACCATTTCCGTTAACGTTAATTCTTCATGTTCATAAAAAAGTTCTAAAATATCCATCGTCTTTACTGCCGTTTTATTTACACTCATCTTAGCTCTCCTATATTCCGAAATTCGGAACAACGATTCCGTTTTTCGAAACAATATATAATTTAAAATTATAAAATATTCTTTCTATTTAAACAATATTTTTCTAAAATAAAAAATCGAGCATAAAAGCTTTGTGCTTTCATACTCGATTTTTCATTTTATTTCTATTGTTTCTCCATGTTATCCGAACTACTTAAATTAACATTCAATGCTTTTTAACGCATATATGAAAAGCCGCTCTTTAATGCAATGCTCTCACTTGTTGCAACGGCCAAAATACCGCTTCACCTTTTCCGACAATTTGACCTTCAGAAACAAATCCAAACATGCGACTATCTTTTGAAACTTGACGATTATCTCCTAATACAAACACTTGACCTTCCGGTACTTTTGTTTTCCCGGTTTTTTGTTCTAATGTAAAATCAGGCGTTAATGTTCCTTTCGGTACTTCGGCCTTATAATCTTCCAAATATGGTTCATCGACAGCTTTTCCATTGACGTACAATACATCGTTTTTATACTCAACCGTATCTCCTGGCAAGCCAATTACTCGCTTCACTAAATCATGTCCTTCTTTTCCATGAAAAACGATAATATCAAAGCGATCTAACCCCTGTATATTAAAACCGATTTTATTTACAAGTACACGTTCATTATTTTCTAGAGTGGGCATCATAGATTCACCTTGTACGAGTGAAGGGGTAAATAAAATACCACGTACAATAAAAGCGATTCCTACTGTAATCCCTATCGTTTTAACCCACGAAACAATTTCCTTTTTCTTACTTTCCTCCATCTTTTCCCCTCTTCTCTAGCATTATAATGACTTTGTTAATTCCACTAAATCTTGTACAGATTTTTGATCAATTTCAGCAAAACAAGACTTATCTTCTCGAACTGCAGTACCTACATGTGCTTCTGAAATTTCTGTTCCGTTCAATAGTCGCTTTATATTTTCTTTTGTCACACCACTTCCTACAATGAGCTGGAAATCACCTTGACTTACTCTTTGCATTTCATGAAGTACAGGTATATTTTCTTCTATCTTCCCTTGACCACCAGAAGTTAAAATGTGAGTTATCTTTTCAAAATTACGTAATGTTTGAACTGCACCAACAAGATCAGTCGCTTCATCTATCGCACGATGAAATGTAACATTCATTCCATCTACAACAGATAATAAATCAGCCAATTTTTTTTCATCAATTTGACTCTGCTCATTTAATACACCTAAAACAACACCTGCAGCACCAAGTTCTTGTGCAATTTGTATGTCCTCTTTCATCATTTCGATTTCTTCTGCCGTATATATAAATGATTTAGCATGCGGACGAATCATAACGTGGATCGGTATGTTTACTGCTTTTACCGCTTTTTTTATAAAAGCATAACTTGGCGTTAATCCACCTTCTGTATATGCTGAAATGAGCTCAATTCGATTTCCACCAGCTTTTTCAATTCGTTTCACATCTTCTAAACAAGTTGCAATGATTTCTAGCATAAAGCTACCTCTTTTCATACTTTTTCCACATTATTATACCGTAGCACAAATCAGAAACCTAGGTTTCCCATGTAAAACATGAAAAAAGGAATAAAAAAGAAAGATTTTTCAAACTCCTATAAAACAAAGCCTTGCTAGATTATAAATGAAGTAGATTAGTAAATACATGAGAAGATTCATGTGTCATTGATAACATTAAAAGTCTCTCCTGAATAGATTTCTATATCGTGCAGCAAAAAGAGTCTGACGCCCCAAGGTATCGGACTCTTTTTGCTGCACGATAAGACTTTGAACATACTTGAGAAATATATAAATTCCTCTCATGTATTTCCAAAATCCTTATATTTCTGTTATTCTTTTAATATAATTCTAAATTTTGCCACAAATTATACAAGGGGGCTCATTATACGATGAACATAAAAGCTACAACATTGACAGCAACAACTATCGCAGTCGCTTCTCTTCTCCCATCAATTACTGAAGCGGATACGCAAACAACAGCTGTACAACCAAAAAGCAACACAGAAATCGGATACGTAAAACTTGATAACGTTCAACTATATCAAGGAAATACAACAAATAGTGATTCCCTTGGAAGTATTTCATATAACACACCTGTTATCATTCTTGAAACTACACGTAATTGGTATAAGGTACATGCTCAAAACAAAGTTGGCTACATACAAAAATCTAATTTGTCTTTGACGAAATTAAGTGGGCAGCGCAACCAACATATCGTAACTGCAAGCGCTTTAAATGTTCGTTCAAAGCCGAGTATACACTCATCAATCCTTGACGTATTACCAAACGGGACATTTCTCTCCATTCAAGAAACACATCATGACTGGTATCTCATCTCTCACAACGGACAAAAAGGATACGTAAAAAAAGAATTTGTATCAAATAGCTCGCAGCCATTTGTTAAAGGGATTACTGTGCAAAATAATTCTTACTATGTTGCGACTCCTAGATTAAAAGTACGAAGCGGCGCAGGAACAAATACTGCTGTTTTAGGCTCTTTGCAAAATGGAATACAAATACAAGTAGTAGGTAAAGTAGGTTCGTGGTATAAAATTCGTTTTGGCTCTGGATATGGGTATGTTGCACAGCATTATGTATTACAAAATAAACACCAAGAAAAGTCTACGCCACCTTCTATACCTGCTGTTTTTAAATTTCCAACACAGGGACAAGTTAGCTCAAATTTTGAAGTTAGATGGGGACAAATGCATTATGGCGTCGATTTTACGGCAACTGGAGATCAATCTATTCGTGCTGCAGCTGCTGGAAAAGTTATCAAATCCTATTATTCTAACAGCTACGGGAACGTCGTTTTCGTTACTCATTACATAAAAGGAAAATTATATACAACTGTTTATGCGCATATGAAAAACCGATCTGTCCAAGTCGGAGATCGCGTTCAAACTGGACAAGTGTTAGGTCAGATGGGGAATACTGGACATTCAACGGGGCAACATCTTCATTTTGAATTACATAATGGGGCATGGAATTTTGAAAAAACAAATGCCGTTGATCCGCTCCCTTACTTGGTTAGGTAACACCTTATGCCACGTAATATTCCGTTACTCATTGAGTATCTAGCCTTTTTCGGCCTGATCTGTTGTTTCCTTATTTATGATACCAATATATATTTTTTAAGTATGCTCATCCTATTTGTATGCTGCGAAACATTACTGGAAGTATTTAAAATACGATTCAAAAAATACATTTCTCATTTATATACATCACTCATTATTATCGTCTGTCTAATCATTCATTTAAAGATTGATGGCCTATTTATATCGAGTATGTTCCCTGTATTTTTTATAAGCGTTCTTCTCATTGTATCTCAATATATCTACATACCGGAACATCATAAAAAAGGAGATACAAAGACAAAGATTGTATAGTCTTTTCTAGCACATCATGCAAAAACCACTTTTGAATAACGATTCAAAAGTGGTTTTATTTGCACAAAACATTCCGTTTTTATAACTCCATACTGTTTAAAATATCTTTTAACGCTTTTAACTCTTCCATCGTTAATGTGACACCTTTCCCCATTTTGTCGTGCTCAGGCGCCCAATCACGCAAATCATATTTTGGCTCTTTTCCGTTCCAACTGATTAAATTGAGCTCTTTATTCCAGCCTTTAGGTGACTGTGATATAGCTCCAAAAGTTTTTTGAATATCAAACTTAATTTCCGCCACTGTTGTTCACCCCTTACAGTATATATTCCCTGTTTTTGTCTCCTACATTCTCTCATATCTATATCGATAGTGCTAATTTCCTGCACGTTGATCATTGAACACCTTTTAACTGTTCATCTCGCACTAAAAAAAGACTTCGATATACACCGAAGCCTTTATACTTACCGTTTATCAATTTTCGCAGCAATTCTATTCCCAATAAATTGCACAGATTGAACGAGAATGACAAGCATAAGTACCGTAACAACCATAACATCTGTTTGGAAACGATAATATCCAAAGCGGATTGCTAGGTCCCCGACACCCCCGCCTCCGACAACTCCCGCCATAGCGGAGTAGGAAATAAAACTTACCGTTAAAACGGTTAAGCTTAATACAAGACCTGAACGCGCTTCAACAAGCAGTACTTTCCACACGATTTGCAGCGGAGTTGCTCCCATTGCTTCAGCAGCTTCGATTACTCCTTTTGGAACTTCGCGCAGCGCTTGCTCTACGAGTCTCGCAAAATAAGGGATTGCTGCTACTGATAAAGGAATCGTTGCAGCGATTGGACCGATTGTAGTTCCCAATAAAGTTCTTGTGAGAGGTACAAGTGCTACTAGTAAAATGATAAATGGAAATGAACGAATAATATTTACGATACCATTTAAAATACGATGGACAATATTTTGTTCCAAAATTTGTCCTTTACTTGTAAAATACAAAATTACACCTAAAGGAACCCCTAAAATAATTGCTGCTCCCACAGAAAGTCCAACCATTAATAATGTTTGTAAAAGCGATGTCCAAATCTCTGGAAGGAGCGGAATAACATTATTGAACATGTGCAACGCCCCTCTCTTGCTCTACTCCTAATAAAAGTTTCGCAATTTCTGTTGTTGGTTTTAAATGTTGGTCGCGTAAGTGGAATGATTCAACAACTTCTCCTTCTTCCATTACCGCGACTTTATTACAAATTTGTTTAATGACATTCATTTCATGCGTTACGATTACGATTGTAACTCCTAACTCTTTATTTATCTTTTGTAAAAATTGCAAAATAGAAAGTGTCGTTTTCGGATCGAGTGCCGATGTCGGTTCATCACAAAGCAATACCTTAGGATCATTTGCTAATGCACGAGCAATCGCAACACGCTGTTTTTGCCCACCGCTCAGTTGTGAAGGAAAATGATGTGCTTTATCACTTAAACCAACAATCTCTAAACATTCTCTCACTCGTTTTTCTTTCTCTTCTTTTGAAACTGATTTCAATTCTAATGGCAGGGCAATATTATCCGATACATTTTTATTATGAAGAAGATGAAAATGTTGAAAAATCATCCCGATTGACTGTCTGGCTGTTCGTAAGTCTTTTTTCGATAACTTTGTTAAATCTTTACCATTTACAATGACTGCACCTGAATCTGGTTTTTCCAGTAAATTCATTGTACGTAATAACGTAGATTTTCCCGCACCACTTAAGCCAGCAATTCCGTATATATCATGTTCTTCAATTTGTAAAGAGACTGATTTTACACCGTGAAATAAACCTTCTTTCGTCTGAAACGTTTTATTTATATTGCGTAACGTTATCACGTTCACTCACTCCTTTTCAATTGATTTATAAGCATCGTCTGCTAGTAATGAGAGTGTTACATCATCCATTGGTGGATTGTGTAAACCAGCGCGAACATTTAAATAATAGCGGTGCAGCGGATTCTTTTCAGATAAACTTTTTGCCCCTACAATTCTCATTGCCTTATCGACAATTGATATCGCTGCATTCGTCGCAATATATTTCGCTGCTGCTAATTCTGCTTGCAAGGATTGTTTATTTTTCGCCTCATCATATTTTTTCGCCACTTGGTATAAAAAAGTGCGAGCTTGCAAGAGTTCTAACTCTAATTCGCCTACTAATCTTCTAACGTTTGGAAGCAAGCTGATTGGGTGATTTAAACTATTCGGTTGATATGATTTCGCAAAATCAATTGCATAATTTCTTGCAGCCTGTGCAATTCCCAAATAGCATGCTGGTATATGAAGTAACCATCCAATTCCTTTCGGTTTCGACTTCGAACCTTTTACATCTGTAAAAAATTTATTCGGGATTTCAACATTCTGCAGTACAAGATCGTGGCTAGCGGTTCCGCGCATCGCAACACTATCCCAAGTCTCCTCAATAAACACACCCTTTTCATGTCTTGGAATTACAAATTCCCCAATCTCTTCTCTTCCTTCAATACTCGCTGAAATAATGAAATAATCGAGTACAGGTGCCATCGTTGTAAAAGTCTTTCTCCCGTTTATAATCCATTTATCACCTTTTTGTACAGCTAACGTTTCTGGTTTTCCGCCTCGCGTTGGACTCCCTGTTTTTGGTTCCGTTGCCGCTCTGTTAAAAAGAGCGCCTTTTTTTACTTCGTCACAAAACCAAGCGAACATATCGGGTTTCCATGAACGATTTTCAGCAAGTTCCTTCACAATCCCAAGGTGCCAGCCAATTGATAAAGCTGTTGCTCCGTCTCCCTCTGCAATCTTTTCTTGAAATAAAACAAAGTCATATAGCGAAATTGCCTTTCCTCCGACATCTTTTGGTAATGTTAACTTCGTATAACCGATATGCTGCAACTCTTTAATATTTTCAAAAGGAAAAGATCCGAGTTCACTCAGTTGATGTTCCCTTCCTGCAAACTGCGGAATTAATTCCTTTATCTTCTCCAATACGAGAACTTGTTCTTCTGTTTCTATAAATGATAATGTCATATCAAGATCTCCTTTACTTTAAGTAATCAGGAAGTACGAATCCTTCAAATTGTTCTTCAGATTGAATCATCTTTTTAAATTCTGGTGAATGGTACGCTTCAATTAAGTCTTTCGCAAATTGTTTTTCTTTATCTTCATCACGAACAGTAACAATAATTCTGTGTTGCGGAGGTGTTTTTTCTAATTCCAATGCTTCTTTTAACTTATGTCCAGATGAAATGACAAGATTTCCGTTAATAATGCCGTAATCTAAATCTTTCATTGCCCTTGGGATTTGTGGTGATTCGAGCGGTACTAATTTGAAATCTTTCTTTTTAAACGTTATGTCTTTTTCAGAGATTGTTAAAATATTTACATTTCCTTTTAATTTCACCCAGCCAATCTCTTCTAAAATACGTAATGCCCGTTCTAAATTAACTGGATCATTGGGTACCCCAATCTTCATTCCATCTTTCAAATCATCTAATGATTTATGTTTTTCAGAGTATACACCTTGAGGTGCTGATGGAACTTGAATAATACTTGAAATTTTCGCATTATTTTCTTTTGCGTAAGACTTCATAAAAGCAGTACTTTGAAATATATTTGCATCAATATCCTTATTCGTTAATGCAGGATTTGTTTCGTTTGGCGAATTAAACTCAACAATTTTAATTTTGTATCCCTTTTTCTCTAAGTACGGTTGTACTGCTTTTTTCACTTGATCGCTATATGGACCAGGTGTAAAGCCTAAACGAATCTCTTTTTGATTGCCCCCTGATGTCTGCGTACAACCAGTAATGATAAATAAACTACATACAATACTTACAAGTGCAAAAAATAAACGCTTCATCCCTTCTCCTCCTACTAAAAAACAACCTTACATATAAGAAGGTTGTCATCTCTTTTCCTTCTTATCTACTCGGAATTAGCACCTTTTTATTACAGATAGGTTGCTGAAGCTTCATCGGGCCGTTCCCTCCACTTCTCTCGATAAGATTATATTTTATTATGTTCTCTATTGTGTCACTATTCCGATGAAAATACAAGGCTTTTATTATAAAAATTTTCTATAATTTGTAAAGTTATAGGAAAATTACAACATATTCACATAACAAAAAGGATAGATAAGGCAGAGTAGTTCTGCCTTATCTATCCTTTCTCTTACTTGTTTAATCACCTTTCAGCATACGTAAAGGTAACGATGCAACATACCCAATATAAGAACATAATTCTTTAAAAAAGAACGGAATTTCTGTATCTAATGTTTTATATGCTGATGTTGGCGTTGGTGATGCATATGCATCCATCCCAATATGCTTCGCTATTTTCATCGCTCGCTTCATATGAAGAGGATCACTTACAATCGTGTATGTATGTAAGCCATTATCAATTCCGACCTGTTTCGCATTCTTTAAATTATCTTCTGTAAAACGCGACTGTGTTTCAATTAATATATCTTCATCCTTTACGTTATGTTTTATTGCATACGCTTTTGCAGTACGTGCTTCTTCTTGCTCCGCTTCAAATTTGGTACCACCTGTAAAAATAATTTTTTTAATACTTCCATTCTTATACAAGGAAATCGCATGATTGATTCTTTCGCGAAATACAGGAGACGGCTTTCCGTTCCAAGACGCCGCTCCTAGTACAACAGCAGCATCTGTAGGTACCTCGTCTGTTTTAAAGCGATAACTCCAAATATCGTAAGCTACATAACTTACAAATAGAATCATAGAACTAATCATAAGCAAGAACACTTGCAAGATTCTTCTTTTTTTACTTTTCTTATTTTGTTTCATTTGTACTAGCCTCCGTGCATCATCCATACTTCTATTAATTTAAAATGATCTTTTTTGAATCATTATATTTGAGTTTATTTGAAAGAAGGCACTTTTCTCAACAATTGATTCGTGCTATAAAGGGTTTTCATTCAAATAGAGGATTTTTAATTTACTATTATTTGCGGTTCATACTTTATGAATTTGATTTATGTACAAATTTCTCATACAACTCTATTGTAACGAATTTCTTCACAGAAGGGAATGATGAAACAAAAGTATATAAAAGAAGTTATCATTTTGTAAGAAAAAAAGAAGAGATTTTCCTAATTTCATAGAAACGAACCTCTTTTTTCTATCTACTTTATAATCCAATATTTCATATGTTGCTCCTCAAGTGCACATGTAAAGCCTGCTTTTTCTAACACTCTACTTGAAGCAACATTACTCGTTAAGCAATCTGCTTTAATCGTTTTTACTTCCTCATTCTGCTTAAGCCACTCTACAAAAGCTCTCGCCATCTCAGTCGCATAACCATTTCCTTGATAATCTGATACGATACTATATCCAATCTCAACTGTACCAGTTGAATCAGGTGCACCTTTACAACCCATATCACCAATAATTGCATTATCTTCCTTATGAATAATGAGTCCACTCCACTTACTTTGCTTTGGATTTTTCCGTAAACCTTCCGCAATCCACGGCAAAATATCTTTATAATCAGGCATTGGCCAGTCTAAAGATACTTTATATGGTATGATTTCCTGCAACTCTTCTCTTCCTTTTATCGTTGCCTCGACAAGTTCTAATGTAAAGGGAATCATCTTTAGTCGCTTTGTTTCAATATTTATCATGTAAACCTCCTATTTATGTAAATCCATTTTTTTCAGTAGTTGCTCTTTCACTACTGGCCACTCACTCAAAATGATGCTATATACTACCGCATCCCTTACATAGCCACTCGGTAACTTTCTTTCATTTCGTAATACTCCTTCTTTTACTGCACCTAGCCTTTCAATTGCTCGCTGCGCTTTTTCATTTCGCAAATCTGTCTTTATTTGCACGCGCAGCATCTTTAATTTTTCAAACGCATATTGCAATAACATGTACTTACATTCCGTATTTATACTCGTTCTCTGTACACTCGGATGATACCATGTTTGACCAAGCTCGGCAGTCTTGCTTTCTGTTGATATATTGTACAAACGTGTACTGCCGACAACTTCATTCGTCTTTTGATTTATCACAACAAATGGTAAATCCGTTCCCTTTTTATATCGTTTTACTGCGGTTTCAACATATCGCTCCATATCTTGATAGTTGTCCATTTTAGCTATTAAATACGTCCATATTTCTTTATTTCCTTCCACAATAGCAAATAATTTTTCTACATCATTTGCACCCATTAATCGTAGCATCGCTCTTTCGTTTATTATTTCCATAAACAAATCTCCTTTTCTATGTACCTAGCTATATTATAGTTTGCCACGTAACATATAACAAAATATTCTAAATTTTATTTTCTATCACTTTAAATCCAATAATACAGAAAAAAAGACTCACTTTTATAGCATAAGCGAGCCTTTTTCCCTTAAAGCAAAACATATGCAATTGGCGTAATAATCACCAATGTTAAAATTGTTCTTTGCACATACAAAATAATAAGTTCGGAAACTTTTAACGGAATATCTGTAGACAAAATACATGGAATCGATGCTGAAAAAAATAAAATAGATGATACGGATACAACCGCAATCACAAACTTAGTTACAAGCGGTGCACTCACAACAAGTAATGATGGTAAAAACATTTCAGCAATTCCAACTGATACTGCTTTCGCGGCTAGTTCTGCTTCTGGGAGCTGCATCAACCATGTAAACGGATAGAATATGTAACTAATCCAATCAAATACCGGTGTATACTTTGCAAGTAAAATACCGATTAATCCAACAGACATAATGGATGGCAAAATCCCCATCGTCATAATGAATCCATCTTTTAGATTAACCAAAATATTTTTCATCACACTTGGTGCCGATTTCGATACTTCTAACGCATCTTCCCAAGCGCGCTCTAACATCTTCTCTTTATAAACTGGTTCTGGAAAACCTTCTTTAGTAATATATGTATCTGGTTTTGTTCGTAGTGGTGGGATTCTTACGGTGATAGCGGTTACAATGAATGTTACGATAAGTGTGGTCCAAAAATACAAATTCCATAAGTGCATAATGTTTAACGTTTTAGCGATGATAATCATAAATGTTGCCGAAACCGTTGAAAAGCCTGTCGCAATAATGGCAGCTTCTTTAATTGTATACTTCCCCTCTTTATACACACGGTTCGTAATTAATAAGGCAAGCGAATAACTCCCCACAAAAGAAGCAACTGCATCAATTGCTGATCGCCCCGGCGTTTTCCATAATGGTCTCATAATCGGTCTACAAAATGTCCCGATAAATTCTAATAGGCCATATCCGACTAATAATGCTAAAAATGCCGATCCGATTGGAACAAGCAAGCTCACTGAGATCACTAACTTTTCATACAAAAATGGTCCAACATCAGGAGCAAAAAACCAAGCTGGTCCTATTTTAAAGCAGTACAATACTCCAAATACGACTCCAATAACTTTTAAGAATGAAAAACAAATATCTACAATTGATGCACTCCATTTCTTTGTATAAAACGGATATATTGCACCAATTGTCATGACAAATAAAGCATAATATGGTACAGCTGACGGAACTACTGCTCGAATCCAAGATACAATGTGGTCAATCATGATCGATGAGGTTCCATTGATTGTGACAGGAACAAAAAACATAAAGATACCAACTAGACTAGCAAGGATAAAACGAAGAATGATTTGTTTCTCCTGCCTTGTTTTTACGATTTTGTTTTCTAATTCAATTTGGCTCAATTCTTTTACACCTCCAGTTATCTAAATATTCTGTATAAATAGTTCGCACTCCTCTTTTTTTTCTATATATATTAAATAACAACTGTAAGATGTAAGTGTAAATCAGCTATCCGAAAAAGGATGGGAGCTATTTTCCTATCCTTTTTCGATACTTATTATGACCATCTATCACGCCGAGATGCTCAAAACCATTATTTTTATAGAAGTTGTTTAGTTTCGTATTATTTGCAACACAATCTAACTTTAAGAACGTTTTGTCAGTATTCATATTATCTTGAATCCACATCAAAGCCCCTTCGCCTATTCTATTTTTCATACACTTAGGGATAATCGCTAGTCTATGTAAATATAGTGAATCAGAAAGAGCATCTTCACCAAAAATATGGCGATCCCATTCACATTGTATGGAAGACAGTGTAAAAGTACCTATCATTTCATTCTCTTTTAAAATGATGTAAGTGTTTTTATTGTTTACAGCTTGAATGATCTCTTCATCATCTCCACCTGCTAAGAGATACTGCCACTGGTCGATTTCTTTCTCTTTTAACCACTGTGCAACTTCTTTTAGCATATGAATAATGAGAATACTTTCCTCGCTATGTGCAGTTCTAATTTGATAGCCTTCCAGGGTATTTTGATACAATGTTTCTTCCTCCTTTTTAGTAATTCAACTTTTTATTTGAATAAAAAAGAAATAATCAATCTACCTTTAATAAGTAATATAAATTATAAGTAATTGATTCAAAATCTACAACAATGCATGTGAATAGCTTAATAAACACTTATTGAATTACTCACATGCATGAATAAATATTCCCACCCTTTAATCCTTACTCCCTTTATTTTGTCCATGTATAAGATTAAGAATTTGAATATATTCATCTTCTTGTCCAATATCATATCGGTTTCCATCGATGATTTTCCCATACACGTTTTTCGTTGTAAGTAAAGAATGGATCGCGTCAGTGAGTTGATATTCTCCTCCGACTCCAGGCTGTATGTTTTTTAACAAAGGAAAAATATCTGGTGTAAAAACATACCGACCAATCACTGCAAAATTAGATGGGGGATTTATTTTCGGTTTTTCAACAATATCTGTAACTTGAATATAATCCTTTTTTACAACATTACCTTTTACAATCCCATACTTTTCTAAATTTTCATCCGGTACTGTATGGATACCTAGTACACTACTTTTTGTCTCTTCGTATATCCTAATTAATTGATTTAAAGCTGGTTCTTTATCCGAAATTACGATATCATCTGGTAAAAGTACAGCAAAAGGATCATTCCCTATAAATGTTTCCGCTAGTTTTATTGCTTCACCCAGTCCTCTTGCATATGGCTGCCTTGTGTAATGAATTTGAATATTAGGAATAGAAAATCCTTTTAATAAATGTGCTTTATCCTCCCTTTCCAAAAACGCTTCCAATTCCAATGAATAATCAAAATAATCAACTATTAAATTCTTTGTTCTTGAAAGAATAATTAATATTTGTTCAATTCCAGATTTTACAGCTTCTTCTACAATATAATGAATCGCAGGTTTATTTCCTATCGGAAACATCTCTTTTGGAACTACTTTTGTAATAGGAAGGCTACGCGTCCCATAACCGGCAGCTGGAATTATTGCTTTTTTTATCACGACCCTCGCTCCTTCATCCTATTTCCAATAGTATATTCAATAATTCGTTACTCGCTCATCAATCTATCAAAAAAAGGCATTTAACTTATCTTCCCCTGTCGTTTATCGTATGAATAGGGCTTTTGATATGGCACAAGTCAGACTTGTCCACCAATATAATATACAAGCGAGTACTAATTTTTAGAAAGGTGCGTGCCTTATTATGAACATATGTATAATAGGTTCTGGCTATGTTGGACTAACTTCAGCAGCAGTATTAGCCAATTTAGGACATCATGTTGTTTGTGTTGATAAAGATCAAAGTAAAATTGATATTCTTCAAAAAGGAGAGCTTCCTATTTACGAACCGGATTTAAAAGAACTACTATATAAAAATAGAAATCGCTTGCAATTTTGTAGTGATATTGGTCAAGTCATTCATCAAACACCAGTTATTATGATTGCTGTTGGAACTCCTTCCGCCCCCAATGGAAAAACAGATTTACAATACATTTATTCTGTTATCGATACAATAGCTGAAAACATAAAATCATATAAAACAATTATCACAAAAAGTACAGTTCCACCTGGTACGAATCAACTCATAGGTGAAATACTCATAAAAAAAGGGATAGACTCTTCACTTTTTAATATTGTTTCTAATCCCGAATTTCTTCGAGAAGGATCCGCTGTCCATGATATGCTCTTTCCAGATAGAACAGTGGTAGGTATACAAAAGGGCGATACACAGTCCCTTGAAATTATGCAAGAAATATATAAAGATATTACAGCTCCATTCTTTCATACAACTTTAAGTAGTGCGGAAATGATTAAATACACTTCCAATGCTTTTTTAGCTACAAAAATATCTTTTATCAATGAAATTGCTAGAATTTGTGACGCATATCAAGTTGATATTACAGAAGTAGCAAAAGGAATTGGGTACGATTTCCGAATTAACCCTCATTTTCTCCAAGCTGGAATTGGATATGGTGGCTCCTGCTTCCCGAAAGATTTGAATTCATTAATCTATACAGCGAAAAGCAAACAAGTAGAGCCTCTCATTTTACAAGCCGTACAATCTATTAATTCCACACAAGTAGACTATTATATCGAAAAAATTAAAGACAAATTAAAAAACCCTACTTCAAACCGAATAACAGTATTAGGAATTTCCTTCAAACCTCATACAGACGATATACGTTATTCCCTTGCTATTACACTGATTGAAAAATTAATCTCTCTTGGTTACGAAATTCATACCTACGATCCAAAGGCCCACCTTCCTTCTCCTCTAAAACCACATGTTACGGAGCATACTCACTTGAAATCTTCTATTATAAATTCTGATTGTGTAATCATTGCGACAGAATGGAATGAATTTAAAACACTTGATTGGCAACAAGTGAAAAAAATGATGCGAGGAAGTACAATTGTTGATGGTCGTAATTGCATTGAAAAAAATGAAGTAGAGAAACACGGTTTACAATATATAGGAGTTGGTCGTCCATGAAAATCCTTGTTACAGGCGCAGCCGGTTTTATTGGTTCCCATCTATGTCAAGCATTACTCAAAAACGAATCCTACCATTTAATTGGGATTGATCATTTCATCGGTCCTACTCCCACCACATCAAAACATCAAAATATACAACAGTTCAAAAACCACCCACGGTTTCAATTTATACAAGGTGATCTTTTAACTACTGATTTATCTAAGCTTTTAGAAGATGTAAATATTGTCTATCATTTAGCTGCAATTCCGGGTGTACGAACAAGTTGGGGGAAAGATTTCGATCCATATGTGACCAATAATATTCTCGCTACACAGCGCTTACTTGAAGCCTGTAAGCATATAAATTTAAGTAAATTTATTCATATTTCTACTTCTTCTGTTTATGGTGAAAAAACAGGATCAGTTTCTGAAGATTTGTTTCCTAGCCCTTTATCACCATATGGTGTGACAAAGTTAAGTGGAGAACATCTATGTCATATATATCAAACAAACTTCGATATACCGATTGTTATTCTAAGATACTTTACAGTATATGGACCGCGCCAACGTCCTGATATGGCATTTCATAGACTAATAAAACAAATGTTAGAAGATAAACCTCTTACTATTTTTGGTGACGGAACTCAAACACGTGATTTTACTTATATCGATGACTGTATACGCGGTACCATAGCTGCTCTAGAAACCAAAAATCGTATAATAGGTGAAATCATCAATATTGGGGGAAAAGAACGAGCATCCGTATTAGATGTCATTTCCTTGCTAGAGAAAAAACTCGGTAAGACAGCAAAAATACATTTTCTCAACGCAGTACCTGGAGAGCCTAAACACACATGGGCCGATATTTCTAAAGCAACTTCCCTCCTTCAATATTCCCCTTCCATTTCGTTGGCTGATGGGTTACAAACAGAGATCCATTATTTAAACCAACTCTACAACGGAGGGTAACTTATGAAAATAGCATATATATGTACAGAAAAGCTGTCCTCTCTAGCAATTAGAAGTGAAATCATCCAAGTTTCAGCATCCAGTCCAACAGATAGACTAGAACATATGTATGAAAAATTTGTAAAAACACTATTCCTTCTCAATCTACATTCAAATAATCTGTAATAAAATAATACCCCCTAATAAGGGGGTATTATTTTATTCTTCATCTTCTTCATCTTCATCTTCTTCGTCGTCATCGCCATCTTCATCTTCTTCGTCTTCTTCATCTTCTTCATCTTCTTCGTCTTCTTCTTCATCTTCGTCTTCTTCTTCTTCTTCTTCTTCTTCTTCTTCTTCTTCTTCTTCTTCTTCTTCTTCTTCATCTTCGTCTTCTTCTTCGTCTTCTTCTTCGTCTTCTTCTTCTTCTTCGCCTTCTTCTTCGTCGCCTTCTTCTTCGTTAGTGAAATTCACCTCTGACTCATCTACATACTGAAATTCGACTTCTATACCATTGTGTGATCCAGATTGAATTGCATCAATTATAACTCTTAAAGCTTCCTGTAAATCATTTCCTGAATCAAAGTTAAAACCTTTTTCAAAATCCAACTTTATTTCCGCTTTTTTCACTTCAGACATTGATAAACCTCCTTCATTATAGTTTCATAAATATAGTATGTTAAACAGATATCAAAAGATTGATATACTTGCGGACTTTTTCTCTTTACTTCTTTTTCTTTTTAGAAATTTCAACACCTGCCATTAGCTTTGGAGCTACTGGTTGATCAGGCGCAATGATCTTGATTTTTAGTTTCGGTTTTTCCGGTTCAAGCGGAACTAACTCTTCTTTCTCTTCCAACTCAATTATTTCATCCGTTACTTCGCCGTTTACCTCATTATTTACTTTTTCATTTACTTCTTCATTTACTTCTTCATTTATCTCGGCATTAATACCATCTATTAGCCTTGGAGCTACTGGTTGATCAGGTGCAATAATCTTGATTTTTAGTTTTGGTTTTTCCGGTTCAAGCGAAACTAACTCCTCATTCTCTTCCAATTCAATTATTTCATCCGTTACTTCTTCATTTACCTCAGTATTTACTTCTTCATTTACCTCAGTATTTACTTCTTCATTTACCGCCTCTACTAACTCCTCACTTGTTGCAATTTCTTGATTATGTTCCGCCTCTTTTGAATCGAGAAATCTAATTGTTGGTAATTCAACTAATTCTTCTTCTTTAACAGCTGCTAAATTTTCTACTACAGATAATTCATTCAAAACAATATCTTGAGGTTTATTCATCGTTTGTTCATATTCTGAAAGAGCCCATCCCATTGGACCAGGTGGAGAAAAAATAAATTTGTCTAGGTCCAGAAGTGGGATAACCATTTTCTCCTGTTTATAGTTCATTTTATTTCCCTCCGTTTCCACTTTTGATTGTATGAAAAACATCAGAAAAATTTTGTAGAAATTCCTCTTTTGACTCCTCCAAAGCAATAATATTTTGTAATGCCCAAATATATTTTTCATCAGACCAAGATCTCTTCTGTGCCAAGTAATATTTATGAGCAATCGCACAAAATGAATGCGGGAATGATAACTCTGTCCAAAGAATACGATATTGTTCTTGTGACAATGGATTCTCAGAATCATATGCTTTTAACATATGAACAGCAAAGTCAGTATCCCATACTGACATTTTTTTCATTACTTTATTTAAAATAATACGTAAATCTCGAACTGGTAAATCATTAGTAATAGAATGTAACTCCTTCATAAAAACAGTGTCTTCCATTTCTGTAAATCTCGCTAAAGTAAAATCTTGTTGACAAAAACCTTTTGATGCAATAACTTCCTTTGTCCATTGGCTATAGTATGGCTCATCAATTTCTTGTAATGCTTTCTTCCCACGCGCTAACATCTTATCCGCATACTCTAAAAACATTACTGAAAATGGATCATTTTGAAAAGAAAGGGCAATCTTTTTATTTCCTTCTAATTCTTGTAATTTCCATCTATACAACTTATGCCACTTTCCTAAGCGACTTCGTATTTTGCTTTCTGGTTCTGAAATATACCCCTCAGATGCTCGTTGAAATTGCCCTGCATATATAAGCACCTTTTCTAGTTGTTCTTTACTATAATAAATGATTTCCTTTCCTTGATGTTTATCATATAGTACATATGAATATTCACCAGCCCCAATACAAAAAGCACCTCTCTTCGTCTTATGAAGCTTTGTAATTGGCAAACCATTGTTTAAAAGGTGTAAATGTGCCCCTGCAACAAATAACATTCTTTTTGGATTCATATGTGCTTGTTTTAATATTTTTACTCCTTCATTTGTTTCTACTTCCCAAATTGTTCTTCCACTTCTGCTTGATTGTAACGTAATATTATTCGGCTCAAATGGATAAAGTTGAAGCACTTTCTCTAAATGCTCATAGTCTAATCTAGTTTCCTCGTCCAATTCCCCTCATCCTCTCTTACTTTTTTCTAGATATTTCTTCATATACGCCAAGTAAATTCGTAGCAACACGATTCCAACTGAAATCCTTCTCAACTTTTAATCGTCCATTTCTTCCCATTTGTTCGCACTTACTTCTATTATTTAATAGATTAATAATCTTTTCAGCATATACATCAGGATTCTCGAAGTCATGCACAATATAACCATTTTTCCCTTCAACGATTACTTCTGGATTACCCCCCCGGTTACTTGTAATAATAGGTAAACCTGCAGCCATCGCTTCATAATGCACCCTAGCTAGCGGCTCTTGCCACTGTGAAGAACAGACGAAAAGATCTGACATCGCATAGAGAGTCGGTATATCCTTCGGCTTTACGAATTTAATAAAAGTTACATGTTCTTTATACATCGCTCCTAATGTATACAAATGCTTCACATAATTATTTAAGTTATCATCCCCAAACCATTTTGACCCAATAAAGACCATCATAATATCTGGGTGCTGTTCAATAATTTTGGGAAGTGCTTGTAGCAATATATGAGGCCCCTTTACTTTACTCAATCGACCAACAAATAAAACTACTTTTTTATTCTGTAAATTTAACTCTTTTTGAACATCTCTTCTTACTTCTTTCCCCCTCGCTGTCCAAGCAGGAGTATATTGATCTAAATCTACACCCGAATATACTGTCTTTGTCTTATTTTTCGCTGCTGGGAAACGAGAAGTAATTGTCTTACCAATATAATCACTTACTGTTACAATTTTTGAAACGACTGAAAGACATGCCTCCCCTTCCTCATCACTTATCTTTTCATATGCAAACATCTCATTATGCACACTTAATACAAATTTTGTTTTTGGTGCAGCATCGTATAAAACTTTCATCCAGTTTGGACGATTACATAAATGAACTACATCATAATTTTCCTTACTTATATGTTCAACAATACGAGGAACATACTCATCTTCTGAAAAACGTATATATCGAACACCTTCTCTTTTTTCAAAATCTTTCAAACCCGGATCATTTATCGAAATAATTGTCACATCTTTTCCTTTTGAAGCAATAATAGAAGCAACGGCATCCATATAAATTTGAATAGCTCCTCCTCGTATTGCTGGTACAGGTAGTTTTTCAGTAGATATTATTGCAATTTTCATACGATATCCCTCCATTTCACAAAGAATACAACCCTCTTCAACATATGTTACGAAAAAGCTCTTACCGTTGTGAGTAATCGAGCACCCTTTTCCAAATACCAAACACAAAATAGGTAAAAGCTCTACTTTTTATCCTTAAAGGCGAATGGCTAGAACAACCAATTGTCTTGTACCATAAAATAATAAGAGAATATATAAAGGATGGTGACATATGTGGAAAAACTCACAGAAGAAGCAGAATATATATTATCGCCTGAAGAGGAGAGCAAATTACTGGTATTAGCTGAAACAATGATTCAAGATTGGGATATTACTGTAAATGCGATTGAATTAATACAGGGGGGACAACTTGCATTAGTATGGAAAATTCATACACCGGATGGGCCTATGTGTTTAAAAAGAATTCATCGCCCAGAAAAGAAAGCGTTATTTTCTATTCATGCACAAGATTATCTTGCAAAAAAAGGAATGCGTGTTCCAAGTATTATTCCTAACAAAAATAATCAGTTATACACAAAACATGGTCCATTTTTATTTGTCGGATACGAATGGATTGAGGGAAGACCTTTCGAACTTACTATGCAAGAAGACCTTGAAATGATTATGAAGGGGTTAGCTGACTTTCATCTTGCGTCTATTGGTTACAAGCCGCCACCAGGAGTGCCTATTTTCACAAAACTCGGACGTTGGCCAAACCATTATATTAAGAGATATCAACAAATGGATATTTGGAAAAACCTAGCTGCAAGTACTCAGGATGATCCATTTTCACAATTGTACTTAGCTGAAATTGATCCTTTTATTCTAGAAGCAAAACATACACTTCAGCGACTATTAGATTCTGAATATACAGCCTGGACAAATCAATTACAAACAACGCCTAACCTGTGTCATCAAGATTACGGTACAGGAAATTCTCTCCTTGATCCAAACAATCAAATTTGGGTAATTGATTTAGATACCGTTTCTTTTGATCTTCCAATTCGTGATTTGCGTAAAATGATTATCCCTTTATTAGATACAACGGGGGTTTGGAATGAGGATCAATTTAATATTATGATTAACGCTTACGAATCAATTTCCCCTCTAACAGCTGAACAAAAAAAGATCATGTTTATCGATATGCTATTTCCATATGAACTTTACGATGTAATTCGTGAAAGATATGTTAGAAAATCGCCTCTTCTTCCTAATGAACTTGCCGAAGCCATGGAATATGAGAGAATAAAATCTAAAGCTTTAAATACTTTAATTGAGAAATTTTAAAATCTAATACTAGTATTTAGTCATCCTATTTTCCACAGATTATAACTGTATCCAAACACCTACTCTTTCCATTAATAAACTTCTTTATAAGCAATAATTTATTATCTTTACTCTGACATCTAATTATATTTGTCAAATAAGAGGATGAAGTGAAACTAAAAATAAGGAGCCTACTAAATAAACAGCAGGCTCCTTTCACTATCATTTTTTCAATACCAAGGTCTAACCAATTATATTTCTACATCACTGATTCCGCTGTGTTTCTTTAAATTCTTCCTTAATTTGAGCAAGCGTTCCTTCTTCTGTAATTAATCGGTATGCTGCATACGCTAACGCTTTTGCAGATGTAATTAATGCTTTATCGCCAAGTTCCGAACAAGCTGCTTCTCTAAATTCATTTGTATGAGCAATTAAATCATCTGGACCAATTTTGATGTAAGGATGAATCGTTGGTACGACTTGACTCACATTCCCTGCGTCAGTTGAACCAATTCCCAGTCTCTCTTTACGATTTACATTTTCCCCGAGTAGTTCTAATTCCTCCGCAACCACTTCATTAAATGTTTTCGTCACTAATAATTCATCGATTTCATTTTGGAACTGATTGATTTTTACTGTTGTTCCTGTTGCTAGTGCGGATCCCTGTGCAATATTTCGTACCTTTTCAGTTACTTCAGCACATTTTTTACGTGTTGCTGCTCGAATGAAAAAGCGAGCTGATGCGTAATCTGGAATAATATTCGGTGCCTTTCCGCCTTCAGTAATGACACCATGAATTTTCACATCTGCTGGAAGTTGTTGACGAAGGGCATTAATCCCATTGTAAAGCTGAATAATCGCATCTAATGCATTAATTCCTTCCTCTGGTGACGCTGCCGCATGTGCAGCCTTTCCATAAAAATGAAAATCAAGTGGATCAACTGCTAGTGATGGACTTGTTGTTGCTGTTTTTCCGCTTGGATGAATCATAAGCGCTGCATCAATATTGTTAAACAAACCCGCCTTCACATAACTTGCTTTTGCACTTCCATTTGGACCACCTTCTTCTGCTGGTGTCCCAAATACAACGATTTCACCGCCAATTTCTTCAATTGTTTCTGATAATGCAATCGCTGCCGCAACACTTATTGTGCCAATTAAATTATGACCACACGCATGACCTAATCCGGGCAAAGCGTCATACTCTGCTAAAAAAGCAATTGTAGGCCCTTGTTTCCCTGAGCTTTTCCGTGCAATAAAGCCTGTTTCATGTCCTGCTATATTGTGTTGCAGTTGAAAACCTGCACTTCCTAGTAATAAGCTTAATGTTCTTGATGCAAAAAATTCTTGATTACCAATTTCAGGATCCGCATGAATATCATGACTTGTTTTTAAGTATTTTTCTTTATTTCTTTCTATACTTTCAGCAATAATATTTCGATGTGACGTTACTTGTGTTGTTCCCATTTCTCCATTCCTCCTTTAAATTTCCACATAAAAAAACCTCTTTCTAAAAGATAGAAAGAGGCTTGAAAAATACAGATTCAAAAATGCCTTCTTTCTTATCTTTCAAGTCTTTCACTTGCTGGAATTGGCACAGTATTCATATTGAATCCGCTGCCGAGGCTTCATAGGGCCAGTCCCTCTACCTCTCTTGATAAGAAAATCGTTTTTGTTTTCATAAAATTATATTAAATTATTTTCATTCTAGTTTTATTCCGACTAAATGTCAAGGAATTCCGATCTGATTTTACCGAATATCTAAAAACCCTTTTAAAACGCCAATCGTTTCAGGTGCCTGCAGTCTTGCACATATATAAGGGAATTCTGGACTTCCTTCAAACATCATTTGCGACGTTAACGGCGCACCTACCCAAAAGATTTCATCATCAATACATACAAATGGGAGTGATTTATTTTGCCTTTGTACTCTTACATTTTTCAACGGAATGGGTCCATCGCTATATATTGTGACTTGCGCCGCTGTACGCATTAATGCCTGCCATACTCTTTTATCTACCTGTCTTGTACTTGGAAGCGAAATAATAATTTTTTGTTTTGCTGACAGAATATCTTTTAATAATGCTTTCGTCTCTTCCAAATTCATTTGCATAAACCATCTCAAACGCTTTGTAATTTTTCGTTCTAACAATGGACGTGATGTTGTACGATCATATACATTTCCATGTCTTTCTATGTGAGAAGTTAAGTGAGATAACGCTTGTTTTCTTGAAAGATTTTTCCGCATATACTGACAGTCCGATAACTGAATGAACTTCCCTCTTGCCCTTGTAACTGCAACGTTTACAAGACGATGGTTCTTATGATCGAAGAATAATACACCTGGACGTTCCTGGGGATAACTATCTACCGTATCAAATATCATCATGTCTCGTTCAGATCCTTGGAACTTATGAACTGTCGCTGCTAGAACAGGTGTATTCCGGTACTTTGTTTTTTGCAATAGTTCTCTTATACATGTTGATAAGAAACGGGACTGCGCTCGGTATGGTGTTACAATTCCAATAGATTGAACGCCATCTAATAATCCAATTAAAATCATCTGCATTGCAACTAAACCAGACATAATATTAAAACGCGAACCAGAAGCTGCATCTTTTAAAGAATAAGCTCCCATCAAACTTGTATCGAACAGAGCTGTCGCTTCATTTGCAAATGGCTGTAATTTCGCTAATTCTTGTCTTGCCGAGACAGAAGGATGATCGAACACCCTATTCTTATAAATAAATGAATTTGTAAATTTAGATATATCCGCATGCATCCGTCTTTGTTCTTGCAGCATAAATAAATTCGGATGTGTTTCATAACTATTTACTGACTGCACAATCCCCGCATGATAAAACATATCCTCCCCTAACCACTTTCTAACAAGCTCATGATTTGCCATCGCAATCGGAGGTAACTGTAAAAAGTCACCACAAATGACAATTCGCTTACCAAGAGAAGCAGCTAATGCAATTTGCGGCACATACGCCATACTCACTTCATCTACAACAACTAAGTCAAATGTTCGTTCATAAACAAGAGAATCAATTGCGCATTTGGATAACGTTGCACCAATTACTTGTGCATTTTCAATATATTCTCTTTCCACTTCTTTAATCTTCGCTCTTTGTTTTCTAAGATCGCCTTCAATTTCTTGCATACGCTTTTTATCAGAAGCAGTCGCTTTATACGATAAGATTTTTTGACGAAGATCTTGGCGCATTTCTTCTAAATAAAGCTTCTCTTCTCCCCATGATCCATTCGTCGTTTCCACTAGTCTAGAAGCTAGCAACGTATCATGATTACGTATATGTTCATGTTGACTAAATCCATAACGGACAATTTCTCCTGGTGTCCACTTTTCTTTCTTTTCGATTTGCTTTGTTACTTCACTCATTAATACATCAACTGCCGCATTACTATGAGCAAGTACAAGCACTGATTTTCCTTTTTGATAATGAGCCGAAATAATACGTGATAAGTTATAAGTCTTTCCTGTTCCAGGTGGTCCCCAAACATATGTCGCCCTATTATAAAAAGAACGATACGCAAGTTCATTCTTCGGATTTTTCATCTTCTCCATATGCTTTGGTGTACTCTTTCCATCTAAAAGACGTTTTACTCGCTGACGTTTTTGTTTATCTTTTCGTATTTCTTTCAACCGTTCTTGTAATTGTTCTAATAACTGCCATGGTTCACTATATAAACTAGCTTCTCTTATTTCACCTTGTATATAATCATTTAATTTCAATTCGATTTCTAATCCATGTACAGATAGCACTTCTCCCGTTGCTTCTTCACCATCAAATTCAATTCGAATCGGTGTACCCTCTGGTAAGCTTACTTCCGAAATAAGCTGAAATACATAGACTGTACTCTCATAATCTGTATATAAAAAACGACCATTTATAATAGATAGCTTACTACCACCTATCGTTTTCCAATGTTTAATTTCATATGCTAACGCTTGGTGCCACTCTTTCATTGTTTCCGTTAATGAAGGAGTTTGTAAGGTTGTGTTCATACTGTTGTCTCCTTCCTTCTCTCCAAACATACTTTCTCACTATATCATAGAACACGCTAAAATTTGTAAGGTTTTTATCTTGCTTATTTTCTTAATTTTCAATATTATGATACATATGAAATTTATGGAAAGAAGGAATCAACATGCCAGTAAGAAGAATTGAACACGTTGGAATCATGGTTGCCAACTTAGAAACATCTATCTCATTTTATGAAAAAGTGGTTGGACTAAAACTGATTAAACGTATGGGACATCCAGATCCCAACTTAAAACTTGCTTTTTTAGGTGTAGAAGGCGCACCAGAAACAATTCTTGAATTAATTGAAGGCTATAACCCTTCTCTTCCAGCAGAAGGAAAAGTACATCATATTTGCTTTAAAGTGGATTCTTTAGAGAATGAGATTGAAAGACTGAAGAAGTTAGAGGTCACTTTTTTATTAAGTGAAGAAATTGAAACATTACCGGATGGAACTCGTTACATTTTCTTCGCTGGTCCTGATGGGGAATGGGTGGAGTTTTTTGAGACTGAGCGATAAGATAAAACATATGTAGGTGATTTTTTCATACTCCGTACAAAGGAGGATGATGAATCACCTTTTCAGTCACATCCACTACTGTATAATTTCATGCTCATACATCATATTTCTCGTTAACACTTTAATAATATAGTCGTTTTTATCCGTTTATGGGCAAATGAAGTTATTTTAAATCACTTAAAAGAACTACCGCAAGACATTTTCCATAAGGCAGTTAAGAGTGGTTTTTCTTCGGTGGCAAAAGTAATGTCTCACATATACCTCACAGATTTAGCCCCTGGATCGAGATTATTTCTGGTAAAAGCATGAGTGATGCAATGGCACACACAAACCAATTGAAAGAACAGCTGGAAACAAAAAATATTGAGGAAATGGAAACTAGTTTTTATGAATTATCTAAACGATATAAAGAATTTTTAAGTAGTCAACAAGATTATGAAAAAGTGTTCGAGGTTGATAATCCATATGCGGGGCTCCTGGATACGACGGTTTCTGAAACTATACTACACGTCGTCACCCACGGATCATATCACCGTGGGAATATAGCTACAATGTTGCGGCAAATGGGTCATACCTCTGTTATGCAAGATTTTGGACTATTTCTATATTCAAAATGAAGAAATTTTTTGTTGGATGTGCTCGTAATCATCGTTAACTATGGAGGATATGAATGATAAGCGATGAAATCAAATCATAATCACGAAAACCTCAGCAGAGTAATGAGTTCACGTGCTCTAAAGCGAACACTTTTAGCCCGACAGCTTCTTATAAAACGATCCAACATGTCTACTCCGGATGCCCTTGAGCATCTAATCGGAATGCAGTCTCAAACACCCAATTCACCTTATGTAAGTTTATGGAGCAGAATCGGGCGCGTTTATTTAGAAACGCGTCTTTTCTTGTATGTTAATTCATTTGATAAAATATGGTACCATTAATCCGGTACATCAAATAATTATAATGTTTATTCATGTGAGTTTAGTGTAAGGTTTAAAAAAGAACTGAAATACTTGTCACAATATTATTTTTCTAGGTTTTCCTTAAAAATGGACGGTTCATTTTTAAAGTGAAATCGCTCTTTTAAAAATCTCCCTAAATTTCTCCCTATCCTCTGATGTAAATGGTTTTGGCCCCTTTGTACGCTTTCCGCTTTTTCGAGCCATTGCACTTAAATAACGTGTTTGTAATAATTGGTCAATGTTTTCATTTGTATAGCTATACCCATTATGGTGAAGAACCGAACACCCTTTTGCTAAACCTAGCGAAGCAAGACCATAATCTTGCGTAACGATTATATCTCCTTTTTCTGCTAACTTCATAATCCGATAATCCGCAGCATCTGCTCCAGAATCAACATAAATCTTTTCCACCCCTGATGGTTGTTCCGCATTAGAAAAATGAGAAAAGCTAGTAACAAGGATAACAGGAATTTCAGCATTTGTACCTTCAGAGATAATAATATCTTTTACCGGACAAGCATCTGCATCAACATAAATTTTCATCTTTATCACTCCTATAAATAAGTTCGAGTTGATGATAATGGCAGATTTAGCTTTTGTCAAATGAAGATGCTTTACTTAAAATTATAAAAAAAACAGTTATTCCATTAAAGGGCGCTTTAATGGAATAAAAGAAGGGCACATATTATACATGACTAATATGTGCCCTTCTTTATTTTTAAGGATTTTTACAATTTAGGTCTTGATAACTTTAAAACGGTACATCTTTTTTATAAACGGTACGACTTTATTTCAAAGCTACATCGCGTCTTTCTTACAAACATCGTGACTTTTGTAGCCTTGGAATACAGTTTGATTAAATTAACTTAATAAATCTTGATAAAAGAGCAAATAGAAAAAGCGTGTTTTGAAAAATAGATTGATCAAAACACACTTTTTCTATAATCAATTAAATCATCCTTTTATAAAAAAGTTTGATAATTTTTGCGATCCTTACTCAATTAATGCGCTCGATTGGCCCTGCTTGTTATTTGACTATTACTTTTCCATCCATTCCTTTCTGGAAATGGTACCGACATATCAGTTCATATGTACCGGGCTTTTTAGGTTTTACGGTAATGTTTTTTTCTTTTCCCGGCTGGACTTCGGCGTCAATTCTGAGCTTTTCCACTGTGAAGGTGTGCTCTTTCTTACCTTGGTTTTTCAATATCAACGTTGTCGTTCCTTCAATCGGAATAGTGATGACTTTCGGATTAAAGTAATCATCATTCAACTCGACCTCAATTACTTTCACTGACTCAATAGGCTGTGTTACGACGCCGGATTCGGCAAATACACTGAGTGAACTTGGAGTTGTCACAACCACAATCATCGCAAGCAAAACGACCAATCCAGTTAACCACTTTTTCATAGACATTCGCAATCCTTCCTTTCCTAAGCACTATTGTTTTCCAATTCATAAAATATTATCACTATAAATGGGGCTCCAACGTGCTTCAAATAGTAACTCTTTTATCTGAAACAGTGACAAAGAAAAAAGATCGACTCTAATAACGATCTTCTGGAATCCATTCTTCTTCAATTAACCTGCACCATGAGTTTAAGTGTAATACTTCACATTCAAACAAAATATTTTCATCATCTTTAAGTTGTTATTCAACAATCTGGCCCGATTGTTGAACATACAGGGAACGGGATGCATTAGATTTTTTATAAACCTCTGCGTATTGCTACTTTTTCCTATTACATCTAAATATCCAAATACCTCATCGCAGGAATTACAGGTATTTCTCTTTCATCATCCACCACCTTAAAATAAGATCATAAAGTAAACATATTAAACTAGAATTTATAAGTATAGATTATAATTCTAATATGTATTAAAAAAGAGGATATTAGCTCTTATATTGAACTAACTATCCTCTAATAATCATAGTACAGTTAATCTTCTAAACAACTTTATTATTCGTGAGCATATAAGTTTAAAAGACTATAGTGATACGCATTTATTTTGTATAATATTGTAAATGACAAGTTTTCATCCTATCATTTATATGAAAGTACCATATGTTGCTACCCAAAAAAGGAGGTATATATTCATGCAACCCAAAATCCATACTTGGAAAAGTTACACATTCATAACTTTTAGTGTATTAAGTACCGCAGGACTGTTTTTGATTGTTCCTATGTTGGATTGGTTCGGGCCCCATACAGTTACTCCTGTGACAAACTCTACATTGGGTATGACTATTTTATCCATTATAATGGCAATCGTTTCATTTTGTAGTTCAACCGAAAGGAAAATTTTACCGATAATCGGTCTAATTTTGACTCTATTTAACACTGCTATTATTTTATTTTTCCTCTGGTTTGGTTATCATTTCACTCATTGAACATAAAAAATAAGCACTGGATCATCCAATGCTTATTTTTATGTGCTTAGGCAAAAAGAGAAGTATTCGCATATAACGCCGGTGAACCACCTGAATGTACAAATAGAATGTTATCCTCTTTCTTAAATGTCCCTTTTCGGATTAAATCGATGAGTCCAGCTGCAGCTTTACCCGTATATACTGGATCAAGTAAAATCCCTTCTGTTTTTGCTAAAAGCTGAACAGCTTCTACCATTTCAGGTGTTGGTAGAGCGTATCCTGGTCCAACATACTCATCAAAACACGTCACTGCCTCACGCGGAATAAAGTTTGGAATGCCAATATGTGCTGAAGTTTCTTGCACAAGCTTGAATACTTTTTCTTCTTGTTCAGCTTTGCCGCGACTCACATTGATTCCGATTACCGGTATCCCCGTTTGATTTCCATAAAACCCAGTAATTAAACCAGCATGCATGCCTCCACTACCACTTACACAAACGACTGCATTGAAATCAATTCCTTGTTCAAATGATTGGATCATAATTTCCTGTGCACATGCAATGTATCCCATTGCACCAGTAGGATTGGATCCGCCAACTGGAATGACATATGGTGTCTGCCCTTTTTCCACTACTTTTTCTGCCACTTTGTGCATCTCTTCCATAAGGTCTGCTCCGTTTGGCACAACAATAACGTTCTCAGCTCCTAGTAAATGATATAAGAAGTAATTCCCATTAAAATCTGGTTTTTCTGCTGGTTCAAGACCTTCTTCTAATACAAGAATACATTTCATTTTCTCTTTTACCGCCGCTGCTAATGTTAAACGACAATGATTAGACTGAATACCACCAGCAGTAATTAATGTGTCTGCACCTTTCGCCTGTGCATCTGCCACAAGAAACTCTAATTTTCTCGTTTTATTTCCACCAGCCGTTAAGCCAAGTAAATCATCTCTTTTAAAATAAATAGAAGGCCCACCAAGCACTTCAGAAAAATGATTTAACTTTTCAATTGGTGTATGTGATTCTGTATATTTCTTTCTTGGAAATTTTGCTAAATTCATACTAACTCTCCTTTTCTATTCACGATATCCCAGTACTCTCTGCTTACTGATAACATCCCTTATATATTCAATAAACGAAAACTATATGTACTCCAAATAATTTCAGGAAGTTCTCAGAACAGGTGATTTTTAGGAAACATTTCTCAGTATACTTGATTCATCTAAGTAAAGCGACTCTAATGATGAAAAACAGAACTAAAAATTATCAGGTATCACCAGGAAGCTCGATTGTTTTTGATTATGCAGACGAAAAACTATTCGAAGAAAAAGGAACCTCTAATAGAGTTGAAAATATGGTGAAAATGGCTTCAATAGGTGGAGAACCAATGAAATCATGTTTTTCTTACTCTGAAATCGAGAAGATGTTAGAGAAGTCCGGTTTATTAATTTACGAACACCTATCACCGGCTCAAATTCATGACCTTTATTTTAAGAATCGAAACGATTACTTATCTGCCTTTGAAACGATTCATTATCTTCATGCTGTAAAACAATAGAATGCACCGAAGATACACATTGCTCTTCAACCTGAAAAAAACCTATTCCAGACTCTAATTCTATATGGAACAGATACATTGAATCATCGAAATAACCAAGAATAAAAATGCCCCTTGATGAAAGGGGCTATTTTTTATTCTCGGGAATGTATGTCCTGTTAATATGACACAAACTTAGGGACTTTTGCAGAATGAATAAAAGGATTTTCACTTTGAAAAGAGGAATAATACATTACTATCGGTTCATGAGGAGGATTCATTTTGAGCAATCGAGTTTTTAACCACACTAAGGCAATTCATAACATAATAAATGAACAATTTTCTGGGGCTATTTACATCAAGGATAACAATGACGTCTTATTTGAATCTGCATTTGGTTATGCGAACAGGGCTGATCAAAAATTAAATACCGTTCATACACGCTTCGGAATTGCATCTGGCTGTAAGTTGTTTACAGCTGTTGCGATTTGCCAACTCGTTGAAAAAGGTTTCCTATCATTTGAAACTCGTCTTGAAGATTGTTTGAACATACAATTTCCGCATTTTAGCAAAGAGATAACTATTCATCACCTTTTGACTCACAGCTCTGGAATACCGGACTATTTTGATGAACAAGTCATGGAGAACTTTGAAGACCTTTGGAAACAAACACCTATGTATCTCTTAAATGACGCAAAAGATTTTCTTCCTTTATTTCAAAATGGGGAGATGATGTTCCATCCCGGAGAAAAATTCCACTACAATAATGCTGGATTTATTGTTTTAGGTTTAATTGTGGAACAACAATCAGGACTTTCTTTTACCGACTATATTGAAGCAAATCTCTTCCAACGATGTAGAATGAATGATTCAGGATATTTCTCTTTAGATCGACTCCCCAAAAACACTGCCTATGGGTACATAGATAATAAAGATGGAACATGGAGGACAAATACCTACTCGATTCCAATAAAAGGTGGAGCTGATGGTGGTGCTTTTATCACACCATCAGATATGATCAAATTTTGGAAGGCATTGTTTAATCATCAGCTTTTAAGTAAAGAATACACAGACACACTTTTACATTCACAAATACATGTGAAAGATGGGACAGATTATGGATATGGACTTTGGATCAGTAAAAGTGAAAGATCTATAATTAAGTATCATGTAATGGGATATGATCCTGGCGTAAGCTTCCATTCTGCTTTTTATCCTAAATCAGGAATCATGGCAGCGATCCTTTCAAATAAAAGTTCTGGAGCCTTTGAAGTAATGAAGGGAATTGAAGAAATTTTCGAGATATAGTTAAACTTTTTTATCAAGGCAATTCGTATCAATTTGAATAAAGCTTATTCTAAAGCAACATCAATACGTATACCGTCGCTGGTACACACTGCTTGAATAGTCGCTAAACAAAGATTATAGAGCAAAAGCAAAAGGGTGATACATATTATACATGACTAATATGTATCGCCCTTTATTTTTATAGATTTATACAATTTAGATCTTTATACTTGTAAAGAACGCCCTTTATATAAGGCAGAGTGTTTGTACTATTTATTAGCTGAGAACCGAACCATCTGTGTTAACCCAGGTTGCAAATTCATTTCTCCTTTATGGCGCACATACACTGTTTGATTCCCTTCAAATTGCGGAGGGTTTGCTGGATTATACGTATGCCATTCCTTTGTTCCTTCTATAGAATATTCCATGTACTCTGTCGCACCGATAAGAATATTCTTTTTATCATCAGCAGTTACATCTGGTGCCATTTGTGCTATCTTTCCATCATGAATAGATAGCTTTTTAATTGCTTTATCACGCTTGTAATCATAAGCGGTTACCATCACGTCGTTACCATATGCTTTCACTTGCAACCCTTGTTTGAAAGAATAGCCATCTGGCGCTCCCTTTTCGCCACCATTTGGCCCAGCTGACATCCATCCGTTTTCAATACCACCAGTATTTACAACCGTAAACCCTCGTTCATCTCCGCCTTCAATTTTCTTTTTCCCAGCCCAGTCTGGTAAATTTAAATCCCAATGCGTATGACTCGTAAAGAAAACAACTTGTGGATAATCTTTTAAAATATCGTATAACTTATCCACATTTAAATAATCTTGCAAATAAGGTGATTGACGCGATCCAGATACAGTATCGGGAAGAACGTGATGAGAGAAGAGAAAAATTGGCTTATTTTTATCTTTTTGGCTATATTGCTCTAAATTTTGTTTAAGCCAACCGAGCTGTTCATCACTAAGATATACTTCATCCCACATTTTTGGATCATGGTACTTCATATATTTCTCCGTCCCTAGAAATAATAGAGGATAGTCATCTAATTCTTTTTTATGATATACCTTTTCTTCACCACTAAATTGTAAATATCGGTCAAATAATGATTGCTCAGATACACCATTTGGCCATGTATTTTGAGCAAGCTTACCATCCGCTGTCCATTTTGGAGCATAAAACTCATGATTTCCTACTGTAGACCAAACGTTTTCTGGATGTTTATTTTTATGTAATACACGTTTCACATCATCGTATTGATATTGCAAACCTGTTCCCGTAATATCACCATTCATAATTAAAGCACGGTAATGCGGTGTTACCTTATTCATATCTTTTAATACATGATCAAAATCCCCTAAGTCCCCTTGAATATCGCTCACTACATTGAACATGGTAGCTGGCTTTCTTACTCGCTCCTGTTCTTTCGCTTCAGCACTCATTGAAAAAACCGGCAATAGTGTTGCGATAGCTGCTAATGATAAAACGGTCTTTTTCACGTTTTCTCCCCCTAATAATATGATTAAATCGACACGTGTTGTTTTATTCTCAGGTGCTTGTCCCACTCATAGTATAAAGAGAGATTGTAAAAAACAATTACATACAGTTTTAAATATTCGTTAAGAAAGGTTCCTTTTCACTTGAATCACACAACAATAAATCCGTAATATTACACCTATTTCCTACACAAATATTAATTCTTTGTAAACTATGAGGAGAGATTCGTGTTGTTTGCTTTTAAAAAATGATAAAAATCATCTTGGCTTTGTGGGATTAAAAAAAAATTATTTATCTATAAGAAGATTCATATGTACTACAAACGTTTATTCCTACTGTATCTTATAACTTTTGAATATGAGTATCCTTAAAACCTGTTTTATATTTGAGCCCATATCCAAACATACGGTCCATTCCAATATGAGCCGTCCAAATTAAGCCGATCATAAAAATAACATCTAATTTTAGAAACATACCTATTAAAATAAGTAATAGAGACACTACGTAAGTATGAAACAAATTATACACCTGCGCCCCAATCTGGTCATTCAGAAGATATGCTAGCATAGAAACATCCGGCGCTAAAAGCAACAAGAAAAATATGAACCAACTAAACTCATGTAATGAGTAAATATAAATAGTCGCTACTAAAACAATAAGCCCTTCAAAATGTATAATTTTCTTCTCCATGTTTTTTCCTCCCTTCTAACCATCAGTTAATAAGAAGTACAAGTTATTACTACTTTCCATCATGTTTTTGACATAGTAATCAGTTGTTTTTCAACTTCTCTTCATTTAGTCCATATAATTCTGGCAATACAAACCTACCATCTTTTCTAATTAATACATCATCAAACCAAATTTCTCCGCCACCATAATCCGCTCTTTGAATATGTACTAAATCCCAATGAACTGCTGATTTATTCCCATTATCTGCACCTTGTAATGAATCTCCTATCGCTAAATGAAAACTACCATTTATTTTTTCATCAAACAGCGTATTATTCATTGGATGTAATATGTACGGGTTAAACGCTAATGCAAATTCACCTATGTATCTTGCGCCTTCATCCATATCAAGAATTTGGTTGATTCGTTCCGTATCATTCGCATGCGCTTCTATTATTTTCCCATTCTTAATTTTCAAAGTGATATCACGAAACGCAAAACCTTGATGAACAGACACCGTATTAAACGTTATTACACCATTTACAGACTCTTTAACAGGTGCTGTATACATTTCACCATCAGGTATATTATCTATTCCATCTCCTTTTAGGACCCCCATTCCTTTAATTGAAAAACATAAATTCATACCTTTCCCAATAATTTTGACTTGATCTGTTTTTTCCATTCGTTCTTTCAGTGGTTCCATCGCTTTAGACATTTTATCGTAATCTAGTGTGCAAACATCGTAATAAAATTTCTCATATGCCTCTGTACTCATATTCGCTTCTTGTGCTGCAGAGGCATTTGGAATTCTCGTTGTCACCCATCTTGTTTTATAGACAGCTTCACTTTGTGCTTTTCCAAATATCCTCTGATACATTTTCAATTTATCTAGAGGTAAATCAGCTAGTTCATAAGCATTTCGAGGACTACGTAGATTAATATAAGCCTGCATCTTACTTAAACGATAGCACTCCCAATCTGCAAACATTTTAAATTGTTCTTCAGACCCTGACAAAATCAATTGGCGTGTAACAGATACATCACGCATCGATACATGCGCATATCCACCCGCCTTTTCAACAGCTTTAACAATTTCCCGAACGACTAAAGGGTCAACTTCCGTAACACTTTGAATCAATACATGATCACCAGATCGCACTTTAGTCGAATGGTTCACTAATACGTCTGCTAATTTAGATAAGCGCCTATCCACAACGATTCCTCCCACCTACAAAAAACAGAATAATAAAACTATTATACCATTTAATCCCAAAATTCATTTAAATAAATAATAATTTGCAAAAAAGAACAGGAATTCATGCTGTAGGGATAAGGAACTATTGAAGTATGTCGGGAAGACGAATAGGTAAGTGAAATTTCATCAGCGCTTTTTCAAATATATCGACGCAAATTCGGATATATCAGCTATTCGACAAAGGTCATCAACTAACCAACACATAGTGACAAAATAAACATCTATCAGCACATATTTCTCCATACGCAAAAAAAAGCACAGGAATCTCTCCCTGCGCTTTCTCCTATCATACTTACACTAACTTTCCATCTCTAAGCGTTAAGATACGATCACATACATCCAGCATTCTCTCATCATGCGTAATCATAATCGCTGCTTTTTGACTTTCTTTCACTTCACTTTTCATCATTTCAACAACTTCACGCCCACGTTTTGAATCAAGGCTTGCTGTTGGTTCATCTGCTAATATTAAATCCGGATTATTCATGAAAGCACGTGCAATCGCAACCCTTTGTCTTTCCCCTCCAGATAATTGATTTGGGTAATGATTTTTTCTCTGAGATAGTCCAAATGCAGCTAACAAATGTTCCACACGCTTTTCAGATTTTTTTCGGTCTTCTTTCTTTAATTTTGCAATGTAGAGTAATTGTTCTTTTACATTTAAATAGGGAACAAGATTTGCAAACTGAAAAATGAACCCAATTTTTCTTAAACGAATATCTGTCATTTCCTTTTCTGATAAATGCGTGATATTTTGTTCACGAATGTAAATGTTTCCTTTCGATGGTGATAATAACGCACCAGCAATTGATAACAAAGTACTTTTCCCTGATCCAGAGGGACCAACAATACCGATAAACTCTCCCGCCTTCACATCAAGTGAAATCGGATGAAGGGCAGTTACTTCTGTATTTCCTTCTCCGTATACTTTACTTACTTCCTCTAATTTTAATAACGAAGTCATCACATGCCACCTCCAATTGCTTCTAATGCATCCACTTTTAATACTTGATATAAGGAAATAAGTGTTCCAAGAATACTAATGACAATAAAGATTCCTGCATATTGACCAATCATTGTTGTCGTTAATAAAAACGGCATGCTTTCCGGTGAAATTCTTTGCAAACCTTCTACTAACACAATACTTATCCCCATTGCGACAACAGATAAGAATAATGCTTGCACAACTAAACTAGTTGCTAAATACGAATTTTTCGTTCCAATTGCTTTTAATACACCTAATTGCTGCGTTTTTTGCAATGTAATGACATAGAAGAACACACCGATTAATAAGGCTGCAATCACAAGCAAGAACGCAATAATCATTGTTAATGTTCCCTGTTCTTCTTTATACCCTGGGATACTTTGCAGAACTTCTTTTTTCTCTATCACATGTGCATTTTTTACTTCCTTATCAGTACGAAGTGCAATTGCACTATAGTCCTTTTGATTTGGCTGCGCAATTTGTCCCCATACATCTTGATTCACATACACAACAGGTGTGTGACTAAACATTTGATCTTTTGTAAAGCCAACGATTTTGAATTCTTTTTTAGAAACCGGATCGATAATTGTATCTCCAATATCTATGCCTTTTTCTTTAATTGATTCATCAGCAACCATTTCATCCTGTGCGGTTTCTAACGCATTCCCTTGCACAATCTTTGGTTGTAAGAACGTGTCGCGTTCGCTTGCAAAAATTGCAATATCAACCTTTTTTGAACTATCCTTCTTTTCATACGTGGAAACTTTCACATGAAATGGTACAGCATCTTTTGCATCCACTTGCCCTACTACATCATCTACATCGTCTTGCTTAATTTGTGAACGGAGTAATTTATTTTCCGCATCATCTGCTAATACAAATTTTGTTGCATCCATATTTTGAATGGATGATGCATTATCATACGATAGACCATTTGCTAATCCAGAAATCACAAGGACTAAAAATGATAATAAAATCATGATGAGTCCAATTAATCCATATCTTAATTTTGATTGTTTTAATTCGCGCAGCGCTAAAAACATTTCGCTTGCTCCTTCCTATTTCTTTCTATGTACTCATCTTAAAAAAGAAATATGAACGGAATATGAACAAAAGATTACAGAAAAAAATACTAAGCAAACAGAAAGTTTTTCAAAAAATATTGAAAAACAAACAAATTATTGTTATGAGGCAACCTTATAACCAGTCATTAACTAAGGATTCCCCATACTATTATGAATGAAAAGAAGACAAATTCCTCATGATGAATTTGTCTTCTTTTTATCCTATATGAACGCATAACCGATTAACCCTTCACTTTATTCCACACTTTTATATGACTTCCTGTGGAGAAAAACTAAAAAAACATTTCTAATACCAAGATCATTCACATTATAAATCGCATACCTAATAGCAAACAAAAACGCTCAGAGAATATCATTCTGAGCGTTAATTGATCATTTGATTAAATCATCCGTTTGTTTTGTATTTTCAAACAATACGGTTTTTAACTCCATTAAGTCATTTATTACCAAATCAGCCTGAGCGAGTTCATCTTCTTGTGCAAAATCAAAATTACACCCAATTGCAATCAAACCATTATCTTTAGCTGCATTTATATCGGACAGGCGATCTCCAACTACTGCTGCCTTTTTTATATCATATTTTTGTATAATTGTTTTAACTAAATCTCCTTTATCGAGCGTTTGTATTTGCTCAATACTACATGTTTCAGTAACCCAATGATCCAAGTTATAATAACTCACAATTGCGTGCAAATATTCCGTTAAACCATTACTCGCTATGTAAATGGAATAATTATTTTCTATTAAATAATTGAAAACTTTCTTTACATTAGGGTATAAAGCACCTTTTCCACTCCTTATATTTTCAACTAATCTTTCTAGAAAATAAGCATCCGTTTGCTCTCTTACCTCATTGGAATGATCAGGTAACAAAGCTTCCCAAACTTTTGGTAAAGGTACACCCATAATTTCACGGTATTTATCAATAGGGGTTACTGTATCCCATAAATTTAGTGAACGTAAATGGTTAAAAGTATCATCAAGTGATACTTCTAAAATTTTTTCTGTTTGAAATAAAGTTCCATCCATATCAAAAATCAGTGATTGTAACATTTCTCTCTCCCCTTTTTATCATTGCTGAATAACTTCTAAAGTTTAACATAAAATTACAATGAACTTTTCCTCTTTTCGAAATAGTTCAGAAATAACATAGCACTTAACAATCAAATTAACACCATAATTCAAACAATGACAATGGTTATTATCAATCTATTATTGGATATGCTATTATTCACGAACAATAAAGTTCCTTAAAAAATAAAATAGTTGTTTAAAAGGATGGTATAAAATTGGATTTTCATACCATCTTCTTTCATTTCTTTGTAATGAGAAATGCTTTTTATCTTTGTTTAAAACCAACACTTGTATAGCAATAAAAATATCATTATAATAAATAAAAATTTATTGTTAAACGATAAATAATATGTTAAATTCAAATTGACAATAAATAAGTGAGGTGCTTTTTATGAAACGAGTGTCAACGATCTTTTTAAAGATCGCTGTTATTCTTATTGGAATTCCGATTCTTGCTTTATGTATATTTGGCTTACCTTGGTTAGCTAATAATCCAGTAAATCCAGATTATGCCCATATACTATATCCCATTTTAATCATTATGTATGGATCGGTGATACCATTTTTCATTGCGTTGTATCAGGCGTTCCGACTTCTAAGCTACATTGACAAGAACAAAGCTTTCTCGGAATTATCTGTAAGAGCTTTAAAAAATATAAAATACTGTGCAATCACAATCAGTCTCTTGTATGTGGTAGCTATGCCACTCTTTTATTTCATAGCGGAGATAGACGACGCCCCAGGTATCATAATAATCGGCTTGGTCATTATTTTTGCTTCCATTGTAATTGCAGTGTTTGCTGCTGTTCTTCAAAAACTGTTAAAAGAAGCGATTGATATAAAATCAGAAAATGACTTAACGGTCTGAGGTGATTAACATGGCAATAATAATCAATATTGATGTGATGTTGGCTAAAAGGAAAATGAGCGTAACAGAACTTTCAGAGAGGGTTGGAATAACAATGGCTAACCTTTCTATATTGAAAAATGGAAAGGCAAAAGCAATTAGATTTTCCACTTTAGAGGCAATTTGCAAAGCATTGGAATGTCAACCTGGAGACATTTTAGAATACAGAAATGACGAAGACAATCAAGATTAATAAAGTGAGGCGCAAATCATGAGAGCACTAAAACAACTCGTTCGTTTCGGCTTTGAGCAGGCCCTATCGTGTTTGTTTCCTGTCGTTATTTTTACCTCTTTGGTTTTACACAAATCATACCACTTCCCTTCCTACCACGGTATGACTGGTTGCTCATCATCTGTCTTCTGATGCAGTGGTGGATGGTGCGTTCTGGGCTTGAAACACGTGATGAACTAAAGGTTATCACGTTGTTCCATCTTATTGGACTTGCTCTTGAACTTTTCAAGGTACATATGGGCTCCTGGTCTTATCCGGAGGAAGGATATTTCAAAATTTTTGGAGTGCCTTTATATAGCGGATTCATGTATGCAAGTGTAGCGAGTTATCTTTGCCAAGCGTGGAGGAGGTTGAAAGTTGAACTAGTTAAGTGGCCACCGTTTTTAGTAGTTGTCCCTCTTGCAACTGCGATTTATTTGAATTTTTTCATCCACCATTATTGGATTGACGTTCGCTGGTGGTTATCTGGACTTGTCATTATCGTCTTTTGGCAATCATGGGTCACATACGAAGTTGATGGAACTCGTTACCGTATGCCACTCGCACTTTCTTTTGTGCTCATCGGATTTTTTATATGGATAGCTGAAAATATCGCAACGTTCTTTGGAGCTTGGAAGTATCCAAACCAAACCGATGCATGGAATCTCGTTCATCTAGGAAAGGTGAGTTCATGGCTTTTATTAGTGATTGTTAGCTTTCTTATAGTAGCGACGTTAAAACAGGTTAAGGGGAAAAAACCTACCCGGGTAGATACTAGTCAATTTTTATAACTGTTAAGAACCCTCTTAAAAAAGGTCGGATCCTTAGGACTTTTTAGCGTACAAAATTCCGGATCAGATACATTGGAAAAAGCAACAATTCGAATTGTTGCTTTTTTCTTTATAAATAGCTTTTGATAATATTGCGGGAATGCATTTATTAGGGTTTCTTGTGAAAATATTATTCCCTCAACAAAAAAAGCATACCAATTCGTATGTGAATTGGTATGCGAATTCATATATTATTTAAAGTGTTTCTCCCGAAAACGGAACTACTTATTTCAAGTAGCCCTTCCCATTATTTAGGTAATTCAATTCGAAACGTCGTACCCTCTCCTTTTACACTCTCCACTGAAATTTCCCCATGATGTAATTCAATGATTTTCTTTACGATGGATAAACCTAAGCCACTTCCTTCAACGTTACGAGCCCTTGCCGCATCAACCTTATAAAACCGATCAAAAATCCGATCCGCTTCTTCTTGTCCCATACCAATCCCGCTATCTGAGATTGAAATTACTACACTCGTTTCTAATTCCCTAGCAGCAAATGCAATGGTTCCACCACTATCTGTAAACAATGATAATAAAATCATAATAAGTCCGATTAATCTACACCTTAATTTTGATTGTTTTAATTCACACAGAGCTAAAAATATTTCGCTCGCTCCTTCCTATTTCTTTCTATGCATTAATCTTAAAAAAGAAATAGGAACGGAATATGAACAAAAGATTACAATAAAAAATTTACCATTGAATGAAATGTATTGGATTCAAGCTCATAGTTTCATTAACGATTTCTATAATGAGGTTGAATATACCCTAATTGTATTCCTTTTGTTACAGCTTCTAATGAGGATGAAACATCCAATTTATTAAATATATGTTGAATGTGGTTTGATATTGTGCGTTCACTAGCATATAACATAGTAGCAATTTCTTTACGCTTATATCCTCCACATAGTAGCTGTAAAATTTGTTTTTCACTATCCGTTAATTCTTCAACATAATCCGTGGACATTGGAAAATAACATGCGCCTTCGTTAATCTTAATTAAAATTTCCAGCAACTTATCTGGCATAATATTTTTATTAATAAAGCCACTTACACCAATTTTTTGAGCTTCATATCGATAAACAGGCAAATCATAACCTGTTAGGATAACTATTTTCGTATCATATTTACTATTTAAAATAGTTTTTGCTACTTCTAAACCATCTTCGCTACTGATATTGTTTAAATTTATATCTACTAAAATAATGTCTGGCTTAAACTCTTTCATGATTGTGATAACATTTTCAACATTTTGTAATGAATAGAATTCATCTATCTCAGGATAATCTTCTAAAGCTATCTCCAAACTTTTTGAAAACAAAGCATGGTCATCTATTAATAAAATATTGATAGGAATCATCTCCTTTCATAGGAATAAAAATAACAACACATAAACCAGAAGGCTCGCATTTTGAAATTGTCATATTACCGTTTAACAAAAATAGTTGTTCTTTAATAGAATTCAATCCTCTATGTTCATTAGGAATATGATGCTTTCCCATACCCACCCCATTATCTTTTACGATAAGCTCTATTTTGTTATTTTCTTGTACCAAACTCAAAACTAACTGAGAGCATTCAGAATGTTTGAATGCATTTATTACTAATTCTTTTAAAATTCGATATATAACAAGATTATACGGTTCAACTAAGAATAAATTTTCATTGCAGTTAAAAGATATATCAATATTTTTCATTCCGTACTTTTGCTGTATCATCTCAAGCAAATTACTATAATTCTTTTTTAATGTGAGTGTCTTTAATAGCGCGGGGTGGTACTCTTGCATTTGTACGCGTATAGACTGGTTTAAGTTGTCCAGCGTTTTTACTATCATTTCATGAATTTCTTCTTTATTAGATTTATTCATCATATTTTTAACTGCTAATATATCTTGCAATATTTCATCATGCAGATAATTAGAAAAATCACTTTTTAACTTCTCCTCTTTCGCTATCTGCAAGAGATTATGAACGTAAGAGCTTTTCGGCACAGCTCTGGCTTCTTCTATATCCACATTTAAGATTCTATTTTTTACGTCTTGAAATAATAGAGTAAAATAAAGAAGAACAAACCAAAAAATCGTATGTATAATGATAAAATAGGTAATTATATTAAATCTAAACAGCATCCCAAGGGAACTCATAAAAACAATACAACATAAAAACATGAATACCATTTTTTCTTCTTTTAAAAGAAAATATTGTTTTATAAATAGATGGCTTTTAAAAGCAATGGCATGAATACTGAATAAAGGTAATAGGATCACGATATACCATCCTAAATTACTTAAATATTCAGGGCTTCTTGCAAACAACAGGGCATACACAATAAAGAGAGCGATAAGAATAGCAATGGATTTACGTAAATGATTTTTTTCGCTTGTGAAGATAAATTTGATTCGTTTTCGATGTTTCAAAAATAGAAAAATAATACATAAAAAACTAAAAATCCATTGACACAAAAATAAAACGGCAAATAGTTTTTCGTTTATCAATTTCGCAACCAGCGTTGATATACACATAACCTTTAAAATCCAGTCAGTTTCTTTTTTATAAGTATAAATAGAATCTTGGAAAAAGAATACAAGCAAAAATTGTACTGTCTTATATAGAATGACTACACTAAGTAATATACTTAACGTATAAAAAATGTGACTCCCATTAAGTGTAAGTAAAAATTGCCATGAAGCAAAAAGCAGTAATTTGGAGAATTTTGATAATGTGTTATTTTCTTTTATATTTACAAAACTAATATAGGCCCCATATATGACCATTATCGTTATAAATGTTAGTGGAAGTAACTTTTCTGTTCCTGCAATATTCCCTTGCAAAAATTCATAACATAAAAAAATAATCATACAAAGTTGATTCATTAAAATAAAGATTTGTTTTTGCTCATAATACTTTTTCATAGACTCACTTACCTTTACTAGATTACATACAGATAAAGCTGATGCTTGTTTATTATCCTCAGCTTTATCTGTAAATTTTTACTTTTTATTGTTAAATATAATTTTATAGCAAGCTCTTTTTGTTAACAAATAATAAATGATGTAAACCACTGTAAAAATAGTTACCGCAAAAAGAATCGGTAATATAAAGGCACTGCTTTTTCCTAATAAATCGTCCATTAAAGCAGTTTTGTATGCTATCAATGCAAAAATACTATGTGCTACCCCTAATGTATAAGGGATGCTAAATAACGTAAAGATTTCTTTTCTAATTATCTTTTTGATCTTTTTCCTGTTATATCCCATTCTTTGTAAAATAGTAAATTCATCTTTATTTGACATCATACTCGAAAGATTATGGAAATAGAGTATGCTACCCGTTGCAATAAAAAAGATGATAGTAACAAAACTAATGAGCAGAAATGTTGAGCTATTTTGTCCAATAATATAATCATTCTTTTGATAACTACTTGTAAAATAGATATTATCTTTAAATAGTGGAACTAAGTTTTCATAAACTTCTTTGTTATCTCTCATATCTGTTCCGTTCATACTCATCACAGTCTTTTCTGGAAGCCCTAATGCTTTTATTTCTTTGTAAAGTTTGTCAGAAATAATAAGGGTCCCTACACTATTTGCAAATCCAATTGGATTAAGTAATGTAGTCTCTTTCACTTTTACATCCACACTATTCGTAGATGTTACGTTCAAAGTATATGTATTCCCTTTATCTAACTTTTCTTTTTCAGGCCTATATTTCACTAAAATACTTTCATGTTCAGCTAAATTTTCAAATTCTACATTTTTCCCCTGAAAATTTATTAACTCCCTGTAATCCGACTCAGAGATAAGATCAAATCCATGTTCTTTCTTTATACTGTATTCTTTAGGCAAATTTTCAGAAGAGGATGTTCCTTGAATAATAGTCGTTTCTTTATAATTTATGTTTTCTTTTCCGACAGTATCTTGAACAACTTTAATTGCTTTAACAGCCAATTCTTTATCTTCTACTGGAAACTCAATAGCTGAGGGTACAATACGTTCTGTAGCAGCAACTGGATAGTAAAGCGTCAGTACAGTGGAGCCAAATATAGCTAAAGTTCCTGCAGCTAATAAAGTTAACAAAATTAAAGTTTTTGCCTTCGAACGGATTTTAAATATAAAGTTCGGAATGATAATAATATTCGATTCCTTATAAAACCATTTTTTCTTTTTCTTCAATTTTTGAATAGCAAAAGGTAGAAAGGAGTGAATAAAGAAAATTGTCCCTAATACCACACTTAACATTGTTACAAGTGCGATTGGTGAAAATCCTATCGTTTTCCACAATGATTTTGTGCCTCTTGTAATATCAATAGCTAAGAAATATCCTGTCGAAATCAAAAATAGTCCCAATAGCGATAAAGTTGTATGAACTTTCACCTGCTTTTCTTCCTTTTTCTCCATGCGTACCAAAGTAAGTAAGGAACTTTTCCGAAGAATTATCCAGTTTGATAAAAATAAGACGGTCAAAACAGCAAATATAAAAATAAAAGTGAATCGTACCGAATCAAGATTAATTAATGGCACTTCAGAAGTATTAATGTTTAATTTTAATACTCTAACTATCACCTGGATAATTCCTTTATGAGCAACTGCCCCCAGCACGATACCTACAATTAGAGCAGTAAAACAAATTATTATATTTTCAAAGGTTAGTAATTTTACCATAGTTGACTTTCGATAGCCCAAGAGTGAATAAATTCCCAACTCTTTCATTCTTTTTTTCATAAAGAAAGTATTGGAGTATGACATATAGAATAGTACAAATGCCATAACAAAGATTGCCACCGTTCTCGACATTGTTTCTACTCTACCATCAGATGAAATCTTTTCCATAATAATATCGTTCATGGAAAAAGAAATAAAGGCGAAAAACACCATCAAAACGAAAGCCACTGAAACGAAATAAAACGAATAGAAGGAAAAGTTATTCTTTAGATTCTTTTTTGCTATTGATAATAATCCCACAGCTATGCCTTCCTTTCACATTTTTAGTTATATCGATTTCCATCAATTTTTGAGATTGTCTTTAATATCTCCTCAAAAAATTCTTTTCTACCCTTTTCGTTTCTTTTTAATTCTTTCAGAATATTCCCATCCTTAAATATTAGGATTCTACTTGAAAAACTTGCTGCATAAGCATCATGAGTTACCATCAAAATTGTTGTATGAAGATCCTCATTAACCTCTCTTAACTTTTGAAGTAGCTCTGTTGCAGAGTTCGAATCTAACGCGCCAGTTGGTTCATCTGCAAATAATATACTTGGCTGTTTCGCAATCGCTCTCGCTGCCGCAACCCTCTGCTTTTGTCCTCCAGAAAGTTGACTAGGGTACTTGGATAATTGTTCAAATATGCCAAAACGCTTTGCTAAACTTTCTATAGTCGATTCAATTTCGTTTGGAGATTTGTTTAAAAGAGTAAGTGGCACAGCAATATTTTCCTGCACCGTTAAACTATCGAGTAAAAAATACTCTTGAAAAATAAAGCCTAAATGATCCTTCCTAAAATCCGCAGATTTGTTATCATTAAGTGTTTTGATATTGATCCCATTTATCAAAACATCTCCATCTGTCGGTGTATCAATAGTTGATAGTATATTTAACAACGTTGTCTTTCCAGATCCTGAAGCACCCATAATACCAATAAATTCACCTGATTCAATATCAAAAGATACTTTATTCAGTCCAGGCAATTGAGTCTTATTATAAATTTTTGTAACATTTTTCACGGATAATAATGTATTCATCCTATTTGCTCCTTCCAATTTATTGATATATTAATTTTATTCTTCAATATATAAAGAAGCATGAGTAAAAAACGCAATCTTCTACTTACATTACAAATTCACTTTATTTGTCCTCCCGTTTAACTGTCTCACAGATAACGAAAATTTTTCATTTTCAAATGAATAATCCCAACAATCGACCTCATACAATTTACATATTTTTAACATTTTATCCTATATATAGCCTCCTATAAAAAAAGACTGATTTAAAGATTCTCTCTTCAAATCAGTCCTTCTCATTATTTAGGAATTTCAATTCGAAACGTTGTACCTTCCCCTTTCTTACTCTCCACTGAAATTGTCCCATGATGCAGTTCAACAATTTTCTTCACAATGGATAAACCTAAGCCGCTTCCTTCTACATTACGAGCCCTTGCTGTATCCACTTTATAAAATCGTTCAAAAATCCGATCCACTTCGTCTTTCTCCATACCAATCCCACTATCTGAAATGGAGATTTCTACGCTGTTTTCTAGTTCCCTTGCCGCAAACTCAATCGTTCCGCCTTGATCTGTAAACTTTATGCTATTTGTAAATATATTTGTCCAAACTTGATGAAGTAAATTTTCATCGCCTTTTATATTGATGTTAGGTACATCAAATTCAACCGCTATATCTTTTTCACGCCATTTCCATTCGAGCATAAAAATGACATCTTTCATTTGCTTGTGCAAATCAAACTCTTTTATTTGCAGAACCTTTTCCTCTTTATCTAGAGAGGCAAGCGTAAGTAACTGTTTACATAAACTAGACATTCGCTTACTTTCACCCTCAATAATTTGCAGATAATGTTTTCTTTCCTCTTTTGTCATCTTTTCTGACTGTAATGTCTTCGAAAAACCTTGAATAGAAGATAACGGAGATTGAAATTCGTGAGATACGTTGGAAACAAACTCTTGTCTCATTTGATCTAACTCTTTTATACTTTTTGTCATCTTTTTAAAACTTGTAGATAATGTCCCAATTTCATCTTTGCGTCCTTCGTCTAATTCAATATCATATTCACCACTCGCAATTTTCCGCGTCGCTTTTGTAAATGTTTGAATTGGATGAACGATATAACGTGCTGCAATCGCAATAAAAATGATACTTAATCCAACAATAAACCCGAGTAATAGCGCCAAGAAAATCCTCATTTCGCCAAACTGCTGCTGAATATCAGGGCGAATAAATAAAGCATATTGCTTATCATCATGTTTCAGCGGAACCCCTACACTATTAATTAATTCATTATCAAAAAAGCCTGTTATAAATAGACGAGTTGGATAAGTAGAAACACCATTGTATGTTTTCCCTTGTAATACTTCGTCAATTGTAGCATCACTAATCTTTATATTTCGAAAGGCATTCCCAATCCGTTTCCCGTGCTTTTGATCATCTACTACATAGATCTCATAACCTAATTTCGCAATAGTATGTAAGTATGCATCTCGATTTTCCTCACTCTGTTTTTCATATAAATCCTTTACTTCATTCGCATAACCTAAAATCTTTTCACTATTGTACGGTTTTAACTTCACCTGATAATAGACATTTGTTAATAAAAAACCAATGATACTACTAAGAAGCATAATCCCAATCGTAATCAATACAAACCTAGAATAAAGTGACTTCATCTTATTTCAGCTCCAACTTATAGCCAAGTCCACGTACCGTTTTAATTTGAAAATCATCTGTTCGTTTTGAAAAACGATCTCGAAGACGTTTAATATGAACATCGACTGTCCGCTCATCTCCTTCAAAGTCCATTCCCCAAACAAGTTCAATCAACTCTTCTCTTGAAAAGATTCTACCTGGGTACCCTGCAAGTTGTGATAACAATTCAAATTCCTTTAAAGGAAGTAAAATCGTTTGGTCATTACATTTTACCTCAAAGCTTTTTCTATCAATCATTGTTCCGTGTAATGTTATAACATCTGCACTCAACATTTGGTAACGACGAAGTAAAGCTTTCATGCGGAAGATCACTTCTGCTGGTTCAAATGGCTTTACAATATAATCATCCGTTCCTGAAATAAATCCTTTTTCTTTATCCACCAACTGATCTTTAGCAGTTAATAAAATGACAGGTATATCATGATATTTTCTAATTTCTTCGCATAAAGTATATCCATCAACAAACGGCATCATAATATCGACAATCGCAAGGTAGATATTTTCCTTTTCTAATATAGATTGCGCTACTTTTCCATCCTCAGCTTCAAAAACTTTATACCCTTCCTTTTGTAGGTGGTAATGCAATAATTCTCTAATGTGCTTATCATCATCTGCTAATAAAATATGTATCATATTCGTTAAATCCTTCCTTGTTTATCCTGCATTAACGGACAATAAGACTCCCAACTCAAAGTTAAGCAAAAGCAAAGAAGTTAGGGAAGAGATCAACTGTCCGTAAAAACCCGATTCGTGAGGGCTAATAATCAGTGGGTATGAAGCCCTCCCCACTGATTAAAGTTTCACTTTATCCTTCTACACCTTAACATTAAGAAACAATTGTGTTTTTTGCAAGAAAAAGACAGCATAAAAATGAAAGCCTGCATCTTTGATTACTAAGTAATGAAAGGTACAGGCTCTTTTTTATTTAACTTTAACTCTTAGTTAGTTGAGCTGTAACCCCTCCTTGAAGGTTCGCTCCTTTGAGGAAGTTAAAAAGACCGAGCACGACGGAATCCAAGGTCGTCAATGTCAAATGTCGGATGGCTACGACGGCGACATGAAGCCCCGCACCCCCTGGCCCCTTCAGTCCAGCTCCCTCCTCGAAAAATTCGGTAGGATCCGTACACTTGTTCATCATATAAATCAAAGCACCACTCCCAAACATTCCCTAACATATCATATAAACCCCATGCATTCGATTCCTTTCTGCCTACTTCATGGATTTTGCCGCCTGAATTTTCATTATACCAAGCAACCTTATCAATCTCTCCATATCTATAACTAGTAGTTCCTGCTTTACATGCATATTGCCACTCTGCTTCTGAAGGAAGTCGATAGCCATCAGATTTCCAATCACAAATAATATTTTCACCTTCATTATTTATAGAATAGCACTCTTTCAGTCCAGCTTTCTATGAAAGTAGATTACAAAAAGAAATTGCATCATTCCAAGAAATATTCACAACTGGTTTTAGATCTTTATCAACAGAATTAGGTGACTTATTTGTAATAGCATAATATAGATCCATCGTTACAGGATACCGAGCAAGAAGAAACGGTCTTATTTCAACGTTCCATTTGCTTTTTATTCTATCGTCTCTTAATTTTATTTCTCCCCCTGGAATTTTTACCATCTGCCTGTCAATGTAACTCATGACTTCATTGGACACTCCATAGGCCTCCTAACGATCTTAATGTCATAAATCCCATTACATTTAGAACTATTTAACTGATACAAAAATCAAGTTGTTTTTTACAGATAACTATCCATTATCCATTCACACAGCTCTAGCACTGCACCAAAGAGAATGAAAATGGATAGAATGCCATTGGTTGGAAGAGGCATTTCTATCAACAACGGTGCCTTAATACCTATCTCTTAGTTGAAGAAAGAATAATGGATATCGTATTTTCATAAGTCGTCAATTATTACTATGCATCCTTAATTTGTACTTATAGTAAAAAAAGATAGTAGGGATATTCAATCCTTACTATCTTTTCTTCTAATCTTATATGCTGTCTTTCTCTCTATTCTAAAGAATGTATAAAAAGTCCACTGCGAAGTTTCGGTTCAAACCATGTTGACTTTGGCGGCATAACTTCTCCCGCGTCGGCAATTGCTAATAAATCTTCCATAGATGTCGGATATAAAGCAAACGCTACTTTATAATCCCCACGATTTACAAGGCGCTCTAGCTCCTCTAAACCTCGAATACCACCAACAAAATCAATGCGGCTATCTGCACGTGGGTCATGAATTTGTAACACTTGACTCAGCAGGTGATCTTGTAAAATAGAAACGTCTAAACGTTTTACAACATCATGAGCATCATATGTTTCTTCTTTCACAGTGAGTTTATACCACTTCTGATCCAAATACATACCAAATGTTTTTGATTCGTTTGGTTTATAGGAAGATGCACCGACTTCTTCCACATAAAAATATTGTGAAATTTGCTGTAAAAACTGCCCTTCTGATAAACCATTTAAATCTTTCACAACACGATTATAATCCCAAATCGATAGTTCATCATGAGGGAATAAAACAGATAAAAAGAAATTAAATTCTTCTTCTCCTGTATAGTTCGGATATTGTTCCCTACGCATAAGCCCTACTTTCACAGCAGATGCTGATCGATGATGTCCATCCGCAATATATAGGAAAGGAATCTCTTCAAATAATTTTACTAACGCAAAAATCTCATCAGCTTCTGCGATTTTCCATATTACATGCTCTACACCGTCATCAGCAGTAAATTGATAAATTGGCGTGTGATTCTCTTGCCAATTTACAATTAACTTTGTAACGGTTTCTTTCGTGCGGTATGTTAAAAAAATAGGTCCTGTATTCGCATTACATACATCTACATGACGAATGCGATCTTGTTCTTTTTCATGACGAGTTCGCTCATGTTTTTTAATTGTATTATCAGTATACTCATCAATTGATGTACAAACGACAAGACCAGACTGTGTTCGTCCTTGCATCGTTAATTGATAAATATACAGACATGGATCTTCATCTTGTATCAATACTTCTTCTTTCATTAAACGTTGTAAATTTTCACTTGCCTTTTCATATACACTGTTATCATATGGTGAAACAGCCGGGTCTAAGTCTATTTCTGCTTTATCAATATGTAAAAAGGAATATGGATTTCCCTTTACAACTTCTCTTGCTTCTTCACTATTTAACACATCATACGGCAGTGCTGCAACTTGTGCAGCCTTATCAGATACTGGACGAATTGCCCTAAACGGTCGAATTGTAGCCAAATCTATCTCTCCTTTATACAATCATTCGAACAGCTACGACACCTGTAATTTCCTTTATGTTTTCAACTACATTTTCTTTAATTATATCATCAATTCCATTATCAATATCAATCATTGTATATGCAAAAGAGCCTTTACTACGGTTTATCATATCTGCAATATTAATATGGTGCTCCGCTAAACATCCTGTAATTTGCCCTACCATATTCGGAACGTTTTGGTGCATAATTGTAATTCGTTTCTTTCCGACATAAGGAAGCTCCACATTCGGATAGTTGACTGAATTACGAATGTTTCCTGTTTCCAAATAGTCACGTAACTGGCGAGCAGCCATCACTGCACAATTCTCTTCAGACTCATACGTCGAAGCTCCAAGATGAGGCGTTGCTGTCACATTTTTCAGTTTTATTACATTTTCATTTGGAAAATCAGTTACATAATGATTCATAATTCCTTCTTCTAAAGCTTTTGCTAACGCACCTTCATCCACAAGCTCTCCTCTTGAGAAGTTAAAGAGGCGTACACCTTTTTTCATCGTTTGCACAGCGTGTTCTCCAATTATTCCTCTCGTTTGATCTGTCAGTGGAATGTGCAATGTAATATAGTCACACGTTGAGAAGATTTCATCTAAACTAAATGCACGTTGTACGTGTGTTGATAAGCGCCATGCTGTTTCAACAGATATATATGGATCATATCCAACAACATCCATACCAAGAGATAATGCATCATTTGCGACAAGAGCACCAATTGCACCAAGTCCAATCACACCAAGTCGTTTTCCTGCTATCTCTGAGCCGACAAATTGTTTTTTTCCTGCTTCTACAAGCTGCGGAACTTCTTCGCCTTCTAATCCAGCTGTCCAACCAACCCCACTTATAATATTACGTGATGACATAATAAGACTGGCAAGAATAAGTTCTTTCACTGCATTCGCATTTGCCCCTGGTGTATTAAAAACAACGATACCTCTTTCTGTACAACGGTCTACAGGAATGTTATTTACACCAGCTCCCGCTCTTGCAATCGCCTTTACATCTTTTGAAAATTCTTCTTGATGTAAAGAAAAACTTCGAAGTAGCATAGCATCTGGATGTTCTAACCCTTCTCCAACCTCATATCGCTCTCCTTCAAAAATTTGCAAGCCTTTTTCAGCAATCTGATTTAATGTTTGAACGCGAAACATTTCCCCATCTCCCTATCTATTCTCTAACTCAAAATCCTTCATGTAATCTACTAATTGTTGAACGCCTTCTACTGGCATTGCGTTATAAATACTAGCTCGCATACCACCAACTGAACGATGACCTTTCAATGTAACAAGCCCTAACGTTCTAGCTTTTTGTAAAAATTGCTCATTTAAATCATTGGATGGTGTTGTAAATGGAATATTCATAAGCGAACGATACGCAGGGTCAACCGGTGAAGTAAATAATTTTGACTCATCTAAAAAATTGTATAGAATTGCTGCTTTTTTTCTATTTTGTTCTTCAATCGCAGGTACGCCGCCCTGCTCCTTTAGCCATTCTAGTACTAGCTTCGTCACATAAATACTAAAGGATGGTGGTGTATTATATAAGGAATTATTTTTACTGTAAGTTTCATAGTTTAACATTGTCGGACAAAAAGTATTCGCTTTACCAATTAAGTCTTTTCTAATAATTGCAATTGTTAATCCTGCTGGCCCTAAATTCTTTTGTGCTCCTGCATAAATTAACCCAAATTTCTCTACATCATATTCTTCGGATAAAATATTCGAAGACATATCAGCAATAAGTGGAATATTCTCTAACTTTGGCAGCTCAACATATTTCGTTCCTTCTATCGTATTATTCGTTGTTATATGTACATAATCTAATTCTTTCGGAATCATTGAAACATCAACATTTGGAATCGTTGAAAAATGTTCTTCTTCTGATGAAGCAATAACTTCTACTCCCCCAGTTTTTTGAGCTTCCTGTAAAGCTTTCTTAGACCATGAGCCTGTAATTATGTATCCAGCTCTTTTATGTTCAGTCATTACATTTAGTGGAACCATTGAAAACTGCAGAGATGCCCCTCCTTGTAAAAATATAACATCGTAATTCTCAGGAATGTGCATCAATTCACGAAGCAAGCTACTTGCTTCATCTATAATATTTTGAAACTGTGAAGATCGGTGACTCATTTCAATAACAGACATGCCTGTCCCGTTATAATTTAAAAGCTCCTTTTGCACTTTTTCCAAAACCGGCAAAGGGAGTATAGATGGTCCTGCTGAAAAATTGTAAACCCTCTCCATCACTCTGACGACCTCCCTGTTTCTATATTTATTAATTTTTAAACTTTCTGAATTATACCCCATATAAAATATACGGTCAATTTGTTTTGCTTTATTGAGGTGTAAGACGCAATGGAACCGTTTGCAGATGCACTTGTATTCATAAACATACAAAAAAGTGTTAAGCATTATATCATGCCTAACACCCCATTCATAATTTATAAGAGCTAATTGTCCGTAAAGAACCGATCATAAATTTGATAAATAGCAGAGAGACCAAAAAGCCAATAAATGGTATCAACAAGAGCTGGTGTAGAACCAAACCATTTCTCAACTACATTATAGTCTAGCGCCACAAACAACCAATTCAAACCGCCAAGAATCACCAGAATTACTGTGAGGTAAGACAAAAATTTCATTATGATTGCCCCCTAGGTGATAAAATGGTGAAAGGCCTTTCACTAAAATATATGTAACAAATTTCAAAACTTGCGCATTTCTTTATTAAAATTATTTTTTGTACCAATCCTTTATAATCGCTTCAGCTTCCTTACTATGAATCTGATATGCGTGAGTTTGATCATTAGAACCAATAAACCATATGGAAAACCCTTTAAAGTATGGTTTTGGCTCTAAAACATCTCGAAATGCACGCCATCCATTAGATTGAACCTCTGAGGAGAAGACCTTTGAAACACCTGGATTCCATGGATTTTGTAAACCAAATTCTCGCGCAGGAATATTAAAACCTCCAAAATAAATTGGTTTTCCAGTTACATTATGCAATTGTTCAAGCTGCTGAATCACATTTTGACCACGATTGTAAATTGTCGTTGCATACAAGCTTTTCTTTATTTCTTCGTATGTTGGATTTTGCTTACCTGAAACTTCAAACCAACTATCAATGCTCACAATATCTACTTTTTTTAAATACGGGCGATGTATCTTTTCTATAAATTTCACTTCATAAGATAGATCCCAACTTGCAGTTGACCACCAATTCATCTGATATAGAACATTTCCTTTATACTGCTGACGGACAAAATTAATCGTATCATTCCAATACCCTTCTGCATATTCCATATTGACGAAATTAGAAGCAATCTTTAATCCATAAATATTGTACTTACTTGTAATCGTTTCAAAAATATCCTGTAACACTACTGTCTTCCAATTCCAAAAGAAATCATTTATATTACTTGGATTCCACTCCGTTTCCCCAATATTTCCTTGTTGAATATATGGAAATGGTTCAACTATGACTTGAATATTACGTTTTAATAATTCCTGAATTAAGTGAATCGCTTGTTGTTTTTGCACCTCATTGATTTCCATTTTTGAAGCACTCACATGGGGAATATCTACTTGAATTGGTACATTCACCGTATTTAAATTCAAACGTTCCACATCTTCTAAAACTTTCGCTACATTGTCTACTTCCCATACTGTTACATTTCCTGCTTTTATTTTTCCGAGTTTTACGTTAAGCACTTCCGCTTGCACAGCCCCTTGGAAATAAAAAGAAAATAACATGATACATACTCCTAAAGTACCAAATAACCTTTTGTTTTTCTTCATACAGCCTCTCTTAAAAAACTTTACTTACGCTTACTATTTTATACAGTAGTACCTATATATATCCTATAAAGAAGATACTTCACAATAAAAACACCTATCACTTATACCTTACATGAAATTCTTTTTACTCGAAACACTCCGTTTAAATGACACTTTTATAAAGTGCCTTTCTTTATTTATAACTTTGTTCACATCTTCATAAAGTTGGTATATACCATAACGTAATGGTTTATTGATTCAAAAAATAACTTAAGACATTTCCATTTACTTCCCACTTTTCAAAGAGCAATACATGCCATTGCTCTATTTACATATAGAATTTTGTTTCGATATATCAATCCATATTTTCCAATTGTGTTTTATATCCATTTTCCCTACTACTTAATTTCGTTTTGAATCTAGTTTTTATTCAGTTCCCTTACATTTCAGCACCATATTTCACGTCTTGTTTTAAACTAGGGCTGTAACTAATATCTACAAATCATTACTGGATAGCCACAACATTTTGTTTCATATTTATCAGAAAATATCAACTTGTATTACAGTATCTGTTGTAGCACTTCCAGTAGCGGCTGTTACTCTTAATGAAATACTATCCCCTGCTTGAAATGTCACAGAAACATTATTATTTATATTAGACGTCTGAGCACCAGTTAGTGAAACTATAAGAGATGTATCAACACCATTTTTTCGAATAGTCCAAGTATCTGTATTTGCCCCTCCCGGACCAACTCGAGCCCGTATTGCTAATGATTTTATAACGGCTTTTTGACTCAATCGAATAAAGACTTCTGTCGTTGAAACAGCTGCTGTACCTGGGCGATAAAAGCGATTTCCACCAGTTGGTAAACCAGCAGGATCTGCCCAAAGAATCATACTAGGCTGTAACACTGTAGAAAAACCTAAATTGTTAGTATTGGAATTTATAAGATTCGCTGAACTTAAAGTCATCGTTCCAGCTGTTTGAGATACATCCGCTGTAGTACCTTGAATAGATGCTAAACGTAAACTTAATTTTGCTCCAGACTGATTCACTTCTGCACCAATATAAGATCCTGCTCCCCCTGAACTAGTAGTAGTTAAATTAATGTCACGACAATGAAAGCTATGTGCATTCGTGTTGACTAACAATGATCTTTTATTTCCCAACCCAGCTGATTTTGTTGTTATCGTTGTTGCTCTTACAGCACTTATGCTGTCATCTGGCGTTCCTGTTCCAAAAGAATGAATCGCATAAACATTAGAAGTTCCACTTGTTGATGCTGTTGAATTGTCTACAGTAATAACTGCTGTTCTTAATCTAGATGTTTGTGATGTTGTTCCGGGAAAAGCAACTCCAGTTAAATTCACATGATTAGATGAAGTTAATAGTACGCTAACATCTTCCACTCTTGTATTTTCACCCATTGTAAGTACAGTAGTATTCGATGTTACATTCTGTTTACGAATTATTACTGTCAACAAGCTTAATCCCCTTAATGAATTTCCATTAGGAATGACTATTGTCTCGTCATAAACTCCAGGAAACACAAAAATTGTAATTCCAGTAGCCCCTATTGCATTAATCGCTGTTATTGCACCGTTAATTGTTTTAAAAGGATTCCCTCCAATGAAAGCTGTTGAATCGTTTCCTGATTTCATTACCACAGCTGTATTGGCTCTAGATATTAGTAATTCTTGTAAACTCATCGAATTTTACTTCTCCTTTCGTTTCATATGACATTTTTTATTACTCTCTACTAATGAAAGCAATATTTAATTTGATACTTATATTCATCGATTGATTCATAAGCCGTTTCTCAATTGAGAAGGTACCATAATATAATTATATGAATAAGCTTCTTTGCTTGTTCAAATACAATAAAAAAAGAGGTGAAAGTCATTGCCTATTGTTAAACCGTTTATTGCTGGAAGAAGGTTCGCAAGTACAGCAGGAACAGGAACTACAGCTGGAGCAGATTTAACTTTTGCTAATACTGACTTTACAAATGACGCAGGTGCTGTAACGACATTCCCTGCATCATTTGCATATTTCAGTTTGTACATTAATGGTGTACTACAAACGGCTGATACTGTAACTGGAGTTACTACTACTGCAATCACTATTGTGGGTGGTGCTGTCCTTGATCCAGCTACTCCACTTATCATTGAATTTGTTGTAACGTAGTTCGTTTGAATTTCTGGACAGGCTTACTAGGAAGCCTGTCATTTTTTATGTGGATATGCTAATTAATGATGATAAATTGAAGAATAATGGATGCACCTGCTATAGGGGCTTCAAGACCTGATAAAGTTAATTGTCCTGCTTCAACTTGATATTCAGTTTGTGGTTGAAGAATACCATTCACAAATAAATTCATATATGAAACTTCACTTGGCGATAAAATTTGTGTTGTTCCAAGATCTGCTACACCATCGGCATTTGTATAAATGAGTTTTTCTCCATTTGAAAAGGTAAAATACATTAAGTTCGTTGTTGGTATTGGACTAGGGACTGAGGGGCCAGGTGGTCCTGGTGGCCCCTGCGGTCCTGGTGGTCCTGGTGGTCCTGGTGGTCCTGGTGGTCCTGGCGATCCAGGATAATCTGAAATAATAGGCCGGCTAGTGGTACTAGGAACAGGACAAGGAATCGCTGATCTATATAGTTTCTGAGAATCACACAGAGAAAATTCAACTTTTTTATTTTGTTTCATATATCTCCTTCCATTCTTTATTTCATTTTTATACAGTTGTATTATATGAACAGATAAACAAAATGGATGCAATAGAAATGTTAAATTATGTTTTTTCCCATTTTACAAATATTTGTACTAAAACTTTTATCATCCGTTCTGTTGTAATAACACTGTCTGCATTTTTGCTCCGCCCATTTCATATGTGAGTTTTGTGCGTTCTTCTTTTGTTAGCTTCATAACAAAACCTACAGGACTTCCTTGAGGGCCATTCCTAATGCTTGTGATCTATCTTGCAACTCAAGACGTTGTTCCTGTATTTCCTAAATTTATAACATTCCATAATTTAATTATGGTATACTGTCTCTTTATTTAGAAGTTATTGATTATTAGCCCTCATCAATCGGGCTTTTAAGGACAGTTGATCCCCCGCCTAACTTCTTTGCTTTTGCTGAAGTTTGAGGTGGGAGTCTTGTAAGCGACAAATATCATTTAGTAAACGTATAACTCATAAATATTAAAAATGAACTTCGGTTTATCTTGTATGGCTAAATAGATCATCTTCACGCGGCGCTCACCGGTCGTTTGTATTTCCTTATCAATGCGCACATTTGTAGAATGTAAAAAGATAATCTAATACAATCTAATTTTTTTACGATGTGCCACAGTAGAAGCAGCCCACAAATGCACATTTGTGATGGGATCGAATGATGAACCATATATTCCAATTCGAAGACCTTTTTTAAAATCTATGCCGTTTTTTTAAAGTCTCCAGTATAGCAATCGTAAACCAAGAGTTTCCCTCTTGTTCTAACGTTCGAAAATACAAACTTCTTAAGAAGGATCTAATGTTTTGTACCAATATATCATTTTGAGAAGCGGGAGCTTCTTCAATGATTGTAAAGCTATGAAGCCAATTGTTCCATTCTTCTTTGGTTAAGAGATTTTGGTTCCATAATGACATTACTGCCGTCACCAATCTCTCATCCTCAAAGTTTATGTATACGTAATCGTTCAGACGAACCTTATGACGAACAGCAGTAAGGATCGCATGTGAAAATTCGAGATTTCGTATCGTACGTGCTAAAGCATTTAGCGCATCTGCAGCATGTGCAGTAGAATGGGCCCAGCCTTTTCCCTCTACATAGCCTCTTACATCTTGCTCTAGATATACATATTCAAGAACTTGTTCTGCCACGCTGTAAAGTTGTTCTTCAGATAAAAACGGTTCTTTTTCATGAACGGATAAAATAAGCGGTGGGATTAGAATCGAGAAAGCACGCTTAAAAACAGAGTCTGTTCCCTTTTCATCGATTTTATAAAACAAATAATCAGGACTAAGCGCCTGCAGTAATAGTCCTCGTAACTCTTTGTGTCTAAATACTTCACCTGTAATCCATCGTTCGAGCGTACTGTAAATCAAGTCATCACGCAAATCAGCATCAGGTGACCCGATATTATCTAGCATCCATTGTGCATATGGATATGCGTCCACATCTTCTGGTACAGCATAATTGTTATTTTTGATTTGTTGCAGTTCTTGTTTCAATTCTTGTTCATCCATCATTATATTTTCTATCCCCTTTTAAAGTTTTTCTTTTTTATACTACCTTAAATTTCTCCTTCTATGTTATCCTCTATTAACAATTTCATAAAATTAAGTTAATTCCTGAAATAGTTTTCGATGCAATAAAAAATCGAATCATTATTCGTTTTCACCATGCACCTATTCTTCTATGAAATTGATTCAACTATATAAGAATTATACCAATTGTTTGCATGTAACTGCCTCTCTAAAACAGAATATAACCTATTTAATTTCGTTATGTGCTAAGTATGAGTCCTTTGTCTTTAAACCTAAAATAAGTCTCATAATCCTTATTTCCCTATTCCTTTTTACATTGCATAAATGACTATACTATTTCATTTTTACTTTTTTCTCTTCTTACCTTATGTGTTTCTAAATCTGCCAATCTAACCGGTATTGGCAACCTACTTTCTTCCCCTATTAAACTCGACACAATTTGAACACTCGTATCTAAATCAATATTATTTCCGCAAGAGACAAAAATCGGTTTTACATTCTCCTTCGTCCTTAGAACTCTTCCATATACCTCGTCATCAATCATAATATTGCTAAAAGTAAACGCCTTATTCTCTGGCATGATAAAATCAATACCTTTAATCTTAAGATAACTTTTCGCTACACCGATTGTAGGCTTTTGTAAGAAAAACGAAGCATGTGTTGCAATTCCCATATGTTTATAGTGTAAATAGCCATTCCCATCGAACATGAATAGATCTGGATTAGAAGTAAGCTTTTTGGCTGCCTCTATTACTAAAGGCAACTCGCGAAACGCTAAAAAACCTGGTATATAAGGTACTGCCACTTCCCCATAAGTATAAACTTTTTCCACTTCCTTCTTCGTATGATAGTCAATCACAACAATACAACAAGTTCCATAGTGCTTATCATCTTCTTCCCAATAAGCTAAATCTACCCCAGCAATTAAGCTCACATCTTCTAGATAAAAGTTATTTTTCAATTCAATGGTATGTATGAGTTTATCTTGAATTTCAGAAAATTCTTCTTCTGAATGTAGATGAAATGAATGTACTTCTCTAACTTCCATGTTTTAATCCCCTTTTTATTAGCATTTATACGAAACGGCTCCTATGTATTTCATTTCATAACGGTTTTCATTTTTATTTATTATTTTATCACTGTATTCATAGTTATATATCATAATAATCGTGTTATACTTCATCTCTAGTATATTTGCAGTAAGTCTTTTCATCTGTGGTATCACAACTTCTTCATAAGAACACCCTGCTAGTAAAGTTTCTAGATGATTACTTCGTTTGAAATAAAATTCTTTTTCGATAAAGTCTTCATCAATATCATACATACAAATATGAAAATCTTTTATAAATGATGATGGTATGGAATCACCATCATCTGTATATTTTATACGGAAATAATCCTCTAAAAGATCTTCAGATTCCATATTTCCTAGCCATAATGAGACCCTGCCTTCTTTTTCCATGCATACCTAAATGGATCTTTCCCTAAAGCATTTTTCATTGCATCATTTTTTTCTAGTACTAATTTAATTATTTTCATTACCTCTTAACTTATATCTTACATGGAACGCTCCATTATATATTTTCGCTAAAGCATGGAAATAAGTTCAGCTAAACTATTACTAATCACTTCAAAACTTCCTCTTTCATAGTCTTCTATCTTCACTTGTCCATTTTCATTATCTACAACAATTAAAAGTCCATTACACTCCATACCTATAGGAATATTCTTTAACTCATTATGGTGCGCTTTTTTGTAGCCTTGTAAAGAAGTATAAAAATCTCGAAGTTCAATTCCTGGTATAACAGAATTTAGCTCTAGGTTATACTCTAAATAATTGCCAGCTAAATCTAAAAACCAGTAGGAATTATAGTATTCTTTAATAGAATCATGGAATTGTATGGCTAATTCCCTTTCTATATTAGAAAAATCATGAAATATATCTTTTTCGGTAGGCTTCCAGAAGATATATCCTTCTGCATCGGGTTCTCCTTCATAAATAAAAGAATTTGCCTCTTTTATCCACACAGATTTTGGTAATGAATGATTATAGTCTTTCCATTCCTTAAGTAATGTATGAAAATACTGTTTCATCTCTTCTTTCATTTTTACTACTCCTAAACTATTATTTAGAGTTGCACAAAAACTACAACCGGATTATCAGTATGCCCTTTATAACCCAAACAAATTAAAATTCATACTGCTATGTTATTTTAATGATACAAAAACTCGATAACCTCTTCTGTTATATTATCAATAAAATAACACCTTCCCTTCTCTACCACTAGTTGTAGGTCACTACCAACTGGAAAGGAATACACCGCTAAAATAGCAGGTTCAAATTGGACTACTGTGTTAAAGTCACATACAACTAAATTATCCGGATCATTTACGTAATCATCATCATCAATATCCGAAAAAAATCTCCAGCCATTATCAACACTCGTTACAGATTCATCTCTAACCAACCATTTTAACCTTCCATTCTCCTCCAAAATGTTTTTTGATACGATACAGCCGCCTGCATTTTTAATAAACTCTGACTTTATGTAAATGGACATATTCTCTCACCCTTTCCATTGTTTCTTTTTATGATTGTTTACCTTATACACTCTCATCAATAATTTTGAACCCACTATATTCAATTAAAGCTCTAAACACATCACTCCCTCCGTATGGCCAAGCATAAGGATCAAATTCAATTCTCCCAATATTGTTTGTTGCCTTTTCACAAGAGACTAGTTCATATTCCCCAGAGGCAAACGTATCAATCATAGATTCAAAATCCCATGGAGTTCTTAGTTTAGGGTCTGTTAAACGTTTTTCTACAGGAGTTTGTTCCCATAAAACCTGGTAATTTTGTAATTCTTCTTCCGTCGGCCACCAAAACTGTTTTAATACCTCTTCTTCAAAATAATCTAGCCACATAGAATCACTACAATCGATCATCTCTTTTTCTTTCTCTTCCTTAAGCTTGTAAAAAAATTCTCTTAGTTTATGAAAACGGGCCTCTTTATATATTACAAACTCAAAATAACAATTCGTCATGTACTCACCCCTATATTTGTATGACCAGGAAACTATATTTCCCTAAATTATAACATTCCATAATTTAATTATGGTATACTGCTCCCTTTATTAGAATTTATTATAATAAAAAGACTCCTACAAATGTAAGAGCCTTATAAACCTTATTATGGTTTTAAAGTTAATATTTTACCGCCTATTCCATCTGTACGAAGAGTAGTAACATGATAGTTTCCATTTACCCAGCCTTCTATTTGATCATGATACCAACCACTTCTAAAATGTCCTGACTGTCCTGGGCCTACGATGTGATAGCCATTAGACATATCTTTTGTATCTATTACAAACCGCCAAGATGCTCCATGATTTACAATGCCATCATCTCCATAACTTGCTGCTTGGACTGTAATATTACTCCCTCCAATTGGTACAGGTTTTTCACGATTGAAAAAGAACGCGAGTACATCAGATGATTTTGAGACAGGATGTATAAACGAAAGTTGATGATATGCTCCCCACTTCCATTTCGTTACGTCTCGGCCATACTGTTTTTCAAGCTTTTCCATTACCTTTGCATACGATGTATGTAAAACTTCTGTGAAACCTCCATGTTTAGAGAACCATACACTGTTTTCTCCATTCATTTGTTTACGAATTAATTCATCAACGACTTGTTGTTTTCCTTCAAATAAATCCATTACGTCCTTTGGTATTTCCTTTGAAAATAGAGTATTGGATATTTCTTTCATCCATAAATGAAAGATTAACGGGGCAGCTTGATCTTTACTATCGTAAAAATCCCAATTTGTTAACTCTTTTATCCCCTGTTTCTCCACGTCTGATACGTTTACTTTATCCAGTTCTTTCAAAAACACGGGAACAAACTCTCTTGCGTGAAGGTTCTTTTGATCCATTTGCAACTCTTGCAAATCCTCTACAGTCAATTTATCCTTTTCCTGCAAAAACTCTTGAATACGCATTTGACGATACGGCTGTGCCCAAATGTGACTAATATGATACGGATAGTCATCGTTTATAATTTTATTATTGGCAGTTGAAATAAAGCCTTGTTCTGGATTTATGACCTTTGGAAGTTTATCAAACGGAATGTAGCCTTCCCATTCATACTCGTCTGTCCATCCAGGTACAGGTAAAATCCCATCTCCTTTTTTCCGTATTGGTATGTTTCCATTGGCTTTATACGCAATCGTGCCATCTGTTGATGCAAATAAAAAGTTTTGGGTAGGAGTATGAAAATCTTCCAGTGCCGTTTCAAATTCAGTCCAGTTTGTTGCTTTGTTCATATTGAGTACAGCCTTTAATTCTGCTGAAGGTTCTAATGCCGTCCATTTCAGTGCAAAAACAGCTTCATCTTTATTTTTATAAGCAAATTCTGAAATAACAGGACCATGTCTCGTAACCGTTACTTCGTATGGAATTGTTTTTCCGCCTTTCACCTTTATCGGTTCCTTCACAATCGTAGCTTTTTCCCATTTTTCGTTATACAAAAATTCATTTGGATTTTCAGGATTTCTTTTTTCAATATATAAATCTTGTACATCCGGACCTGTATTCGTAACCCCCCAAGCAATTTGTTTGTTATGCCCTAACATAACTCCTGGAACACCCGCAAAAATAACTCCGCTCACATTTATATCTTTCATTTCCAAATGTGTTTGATACCAAATAGATGGTGTTGCTAAAGAAAGATGAGGATCATCTGCTAATATAGGCATTCCAGATACACTTTTTTCTCCACTTACAACCCAATTATTGCTCCCATTAGATTCTGGAGGAATAATTGCTTTTGCAAAGCTACCGGCCACATTCACATTTAGATTATTTAACTGTGCTAATAGTCTAGGAGCATCTTTTGGATAAGTCGGAAATAGCTCATAGGCCTGTTCTTTTGAAAGATGTTGAAGTGCCCAAAACCGAAATGCTTGCCCATGCCAATGACCACCTAAGTCAAAAGCCATATACTTGCCAATCGTTAAAGAATCAACCGGAGTCCATTCAGCAGGCTCGTATCCTAGCAAATGAAACTCTACTGGTAGTTTCCCGTCCTTTTTCGCTTCCTTTATAAATGCATTTATTCCATCGGCAAACGACTGCAACGCATCTTTTGCTTCACCAGTATATTGATTCTCAGATGCTTCTGCTGCCCGTCTAAGTCCAAGGGTTCGGAACAATTTATCTTTATCTAACGCTGCCTTCCCAATCACTTCGCTTAATGTTCCAGATGCCTGCCTTCTACTTAAATCCATTTGAAACAAACGATCTTGCGCCTGAACATATCCTTGTGAAAAATATACATCATGCGCATTTTGAGCTTTAATATGAGGTACCCCTTTTTCATCTCGTATTACTTGAACCAATTTTTGCAACCCACCAACATGAACCGTCCCTTCTACCTTTGGCATTGACTTCATCACGAATGCGTTTGCAAAAACTGCCGCGGCAACAAGTAAAAAAAGGATGATACTACCAGACCAAATGACAATTCTTTTTCCCTTACCTCTTTTCTTCCGTTGCTTCACAACAACTTCCATACAAGCTCTCCTCCTTTTTCAATGTATTCGCTCATATTAGGAGAGAACCCTTTCATATTGTAGAGAACCATTACCCTTTGATATGTAGAGCACTATTTAACATTCTTATTGTGAGCTGTCTCACTCAAAAGCTAACGATAAAAAGCCCCAGTAAATTCCGATTTACTGAGGCTCTCTTTTTTTTATTAAATACTCAATAGCAAACACTTTATCTTAAAAACATTTCCAACAAAGGAATTTTGAACGCACCTAAAAATGTCGGCATGACAAATGCAACAATAAGAAAAAGCACTTCCACAGCTATCTTTTTCCATTTAGAATTCGGTACGTACTTCTGATAGAAATAACAGCTGAGAAAAGCCAGAAATATGAATCCCACCCCGATGAGAACTGGATATAAATACGGCATAACTATTGGAGCATATTCCGTACTCATATCAGCATTCGGATCGTCCCAAAACAAAGCTACCGTAACGGCAAAAAAGAAGAAAAATGCGAAATTTAACATATGGAAAGTGGAAAGTAAAATAACCATAATTAATATCACTTTATCCTTCACTACATGAAATAAACTGTCTTTATAAGCCACGAACCTTCCTCCCTAAGTAATTGCTTCATTATGTAATTAGGCTTATCCTACCTCAATTCGATTCTACAATATTACTGAGGTACTGACTTCAACAAATTACTAACTCTTTTTCTATACTAGATTATAAATCGTTAACTCTATCCAAAATGTTTACATTATTTTCATCTACCACTGCTTGCACTACATCTTTTTCAAAGATTACAAGATATCCAGAAGGCAATGTTAACACTTGAAGAAGAGAAGGTCTTAATTTTAGTAATTCATATGCATAAAACGCTTCATACTCTTCTGTGTCATGCTCATCATGAACAGGGCCTATATACCAACCAGAGTCACCATCTTCACAATCCTTTGTTCTTTCTAAATAAATATCATCTAACCCCAATACATTTTTAGCAACGACAATTTTATCACAAAAGCGCAGCAATTCCCCTTCAATTGTAAATGGTTTTAAAAAACTCACTTGCGTCACTAGTATCCATAAAGAAATCGTTAAATCATCTGTCATATCTTGAAATGGATTCTTCGTATAATCATGTACAGTAATATGAAATCCATCTTCCCTTTCATCAAGAAAGTAAATCGACCAACCAACTTGTATAGAAAAACCATCTATTAATCGATCATTTTCTACTTCATTTAGAAAGCCAAATAAACCTTCTACCTGCATCGCAAAGATTTTTTCTGCCTGAGCAATAAAAGTCTTATCCCCTATCTTCTTCATAAACTTTTCCACTTATTTTCTCCCTCTTTTCACAAGTACTTCATTTTCATTCAGAATACTTACTCTACTATTATAAGTACGACTTTATTTTTGAATATTTTGGATGGCTATAAATAACTCCATTTCCCCTCACTTCTCATCAAAATTTTATCAATAAGTAAATGATCTCCGTCTTCCCAAACCTTTTCTATTATACCTTTCATTTTTTCAATTCCGTTACTAGCATTACAATCACAAAAGACAAGAATATCTCTTGCTGGTATCGCAACCGCATATCCATTTGATACGAATTCTTTTAGTGAGTAATCCCATAAGTCGTCTAAAACAATTAAGCTAGCTTCGAAATTCCCGTCAAGAATTAAGGCAAAACATCCTTCTGATAGTGTGTGAACCCGAAGTTCTTTTTCATCTGCTAGTTTATAAAGATTATTGACCCCCATTTCTAACAACTGCTCCTCATCCAATCCTTCTTCTGATATATGCCTATTTTGAACATATTGAAAATAATCGTTTTGATCATCCTCAACTAAAAAGGTAATTATTAAATCTTTATTAAAAAATGTATGGACAAAACTATTTTCTTCGGATAGGGTAAAACACTCCTCATCAAGATCCTCTTTTACTACTGGTTTTAAGTATGCAACTGCTTCCTTACAAAATTTCCCCGCCATATAACCCCCTCTTTCCACACCAACATCTAACTTTACACATATGATGCTATGAAACTTAATACAATAATTTCTCTATACCAATTCCGTTTTTTAATAACAGTTTTAAAGATGCAGTAAGTTTAATCGAATCCTGAATATCTAAATTTCCTAAGTCTACTAAATAAACTCCAAATCCCTCTATTCCAGACGCATATGTTAACACTTTTCCCCCTTCATCATCGCCAATAGCAAGAGAATAAGGGATATATTTTTGAATATGATAGGCTTCATTCATCTCGATACAATCAGTAGGACCCCAAATACGTATATACATATCATTACAGACATTAATTTCTACATTTGTAACTTGCCGAACTATTTCTATATATTCCAATGGAACTTCTATAGATGAAAAATTTTGAAGTGCTCGAATTTCTTCTTCACGAGCCGGTAGTTCTTGAACATCCAGCCTAAAAACTGCGTTTAGTTCTTCAAATATACCTATGATAGATTACTCCTTCCTCATTGTTATTCCTATTCATTTTAAATAATCTATTTTTTTGCTAACGCCCAAATACCATACTGATTATAAAACAATTCATCTTCTGAAAAATGTTTACACTCCGTATGTTGCAATATAAAATGAGGATTATTTTCATCCAGGCTAAACGTAGAATAGTCCGTTAAACTAGGCTTTTCAATGAGATTATACAGACAAAAAACGTTCATTAATTCTTGAGCATATTGCGGAGTTACTTGATCTTTAAAAGTAATTACATCCGGTAGCCCAAAGCAATGCATACCACATGTATAGTAAAAATCATCTTCTTCGGCCACTGTTACAAAGGCTTGAAATAATTCTACTGCATTATCTGTATGATACATATCATTCCAGTTTTCAATTGTATTTGCCGTACCTGAAGATTCAACTTTCACGCCAAGTCCTCCAGCTTTTACAAGTGCATTTGCAGTATCAACTAACTTCCTTATCTTTTCAATGGAACCTCCGTCCCCAATTAAATACAAAGTTAAGGAATGCCCTCTAATAAGATCAAGTTCTTCCTCAGTAAATGAATTGTATCCAGCAATTTCAAAAGCTTCTGCTACTCGCTCATCATGTTCATATATATCAACTTCAAAAAAAGTACTCGAATCCCCTAGTTTACTAATATAATTCCCAGCGAACATATATCCCCCACTTTTTCTTACAATCGCTTCAATAAGTTCACTTCTATTCTTCCATAAACCAGGTATACATAATACAACTTTTGAACTTTCCATCTAACCCTCTCCTTATCTACAACATTTCTCTATGTAAAAACAAATACAATACCCTCCCAAGATTTCTCATCTACTTGCTAAGTTCCTCTCTGCTCATTTGGCTTTTCACATCACTCAATCCCTTAAAGCTATTCATAATAAGGTACAGCACCAACAAATATAAATTCTAAACCCTCATATGTATCTTTTACTTTCTCAGCATCGTATTGAAAATCATAAAGTACTATAACAGAATTCATACCATCCTCTACATTTACTTTTTTCATAAAATCTTTAAATCTCGAAATAATTACCTCACTATAAGAGAAATCTTGTAACATCTCTTCTATATGTATTTTAGGTTCCTCATAAAACATAATTTCGATTTGATATTCATCATAATAACCAAAACCGAAATTCACTCCAAATTTCGAATCTATACTATCTCCATCTTCTGTATATTCCATATCCACATATTTTTGAAGCTGATTAAGTGATTGACTCGTTCCAAGCCACAACGAAGCCATTCCTTTATATTTCATATTGTCTCTCCTTATTTACTCTCCATCGTATAGAAACCTCTTCCCTCGCAGTAAACACCCTTTTTCTTGCAAAACTTTATTCATATGCAAGTTTTCTCGTTCTATAGTTTAAATATCTTGATAACCAACTTCTACAATTCGTTAAAAATTACACCAAAATACACGATCTACTGTTTGTCGGAAAACAGGTACTTTTATAAAGTTTAATAGTATATCTTTCTCATTTGTCCCAACATATTCATCGTTATCTACATTGTAAAATTGAAGGACTTCTACTTTATACACTCCATTTTCAATGTTAATTTTATAATTAGAGCAATTTTCATCAGGTACTTTCTCATCTTCAAATTGTGCAGCCATTGTAAGGCAGTCATAATCAACTAAATATAATTGGTTCTCAGTTACTCTTATATAACCCTCTGCTTTTCTGAAGCACTCTTGCTTTATTGGTTCCTCTCCAACTTTCACTTCTGCATTCCACGAATGCTCAATACCTTCTTCAGTCATCTGAAATACTAAAAGATTTCCGTTTTTCATTTCATCAGTAAAATGCTGTAGCAACATTTCTAATTCCCAATCCTCATCCACAAATGACTTGTATTGCTCCGCATTTACAACCCCAATAAAATTTGTATCACCAAATTTCATACAAAACTCCATCTTTATCCTCCTTAATATGAATAACCCTTATTTTTTAATATCCGCATTACCTAACCTTGTATAAGAAGCATTAAATGATTATTTCCGGCATGTAAACGATCATTTTCCCTTCCGGGTACTCGCCCTCCCATCCACATGGCCAGCCACCATGCTTATAAATTTCAAATATTCTCTCATAAAAATTATCCGTTTTTCCATTTACTAAACGATTGAGTGCACACATATGTAAATCGACTGTTACTTCTTCAAAAATCTCAATGTAGTTAGAAACAAAATTCTCTTGATAGTTGCTTGCTGATTGAACCATATCTCTTAAAGTACGCTCCATTGCGTTTAAATTACCCTCATATAATTTCCCGATTATCTCTCCGCTTTCTAGAGATTTTATATCATCCCATACATTTTCGACTTCATCTAAATCTTGAGACCACGCTAATTCTTGTGCCCTTTCATAATCGTTAACAATAATTCGATTATGATGTAAAACCTTTTCATTATGAAAAAGGTGAAGGCTGGAAAGAAAATGAATAACTTCTTCTACTAATTCTGTGTGTCTTCCATATTTCATCTACAAATTCTCCTTTAAACAGTAACCTCACTTCTTTTATTAAATAGAGGCTGTTAGGATATGAATATAAGCACCTTTCAGTCACCTCTTGTAACTTGTCATTCAACTTTTCATCACATTATAATCGCAGTATACTTTGATCATAAAATACATTCACCAATGTTCTTCTTCCCACTCTTCATAAACAACTGCACCAGCAAAAACAATGTTTCTATTTTCAACAGCATTCGCTTCGCTATATTCAAAATCATACACTCTGATTACTGTATTATAACTCTCTAACATATGTTCCCCATAGTAACCTATGAATTGAGAGATAACCTTTTCATAATAAGACGCTCCATCTAATAGCAACTGTACAGATGTCGTTGAACTATCAATAAATGTGATTTCCAATAGGTCTTCATTGTAATCGACAAAATCAATTTGAAAATCTCTCATAAATTGTGATGGGGTTCTCTCTCCCTGTTCATCAAATTGTGGTTCCACATACTTTTTTAACATTTCTTTACTCTTGAAATTCCCTAGCCATAGAGACATGAAACCTGGATTTTCGATGTTAAACCCTCCTCAATCTTTTCACATTTCATAAAAAGCTTTTTAGATATTTCATAGTACTTTCTTTGCTTACTCGTTCAATCTTTTCACAATACAAAATAAACTTCTCTACTAACTCTTTGTTTATACTTTTGATTTCATAAAAATTGTCTAAAAAATGTTGTACTAAATCTTCATCTACATTCTCAATTGGAGAAGGTAAGTACTTTTCTTTTTGATGTAAATACGCTTGCCAATTCGTATAAGCTACCGCATCAACAATACAATTCCAAACAGCCTTTTGCAGATTCCCTTCATCCATTTGCATTTGTATAAATAATCCTGAGAACTCTGTTCCATCATCTAGTAAGTAGTAGATTTTATCTCCAGACTTTTGTTTATATGCAAGCCACTCCCAACAAATCCTCATCGCTTCCTTCACTTCTTCATATCCAGAAGAGTGTGACAGTAAATCAATTACTGTTTCACTTAACCCTAACAAAAAAGCTACTTGTTTATCAGCGCTTACATTTTTAAAACGATTTAACAATAAGCCCCCTCCTTTATTCAGTTAGATTTTTAATTTCCTCAGACCAAAACGTATTCTTTTCCATAGCCTTGGGATCGATACGCTTCAATTCGTTTTCAAACCAGATACGCACTGATTCAGGAATTTCATTGTCTAAAAAAGCAAATTCACCATTTAAGCGAATTGCTTCATCAATTAACTTAGAAAACATTACATTGTATAAGTGGTTTATTCTACTGAAGGATTATAATCAATCTCTACTTGTTCAAGTCCTTCCAATACTTTATGTATTCTATTCGTTAAATCTCTTATTTCTTCTTGTGTTAATTCCCCCGTTGCGTCTAGTGGATGAAACTTGCTTAATCTCTTTGTTATCCCTTCAATGTATCCAATAAAAACTTTGTCATGAGTTAACAATATTTCACCTATAGCTACATCGGCGATAACGTCTTCTATTTCTCCAAGATTTATATATTCATAAGCAGTCCTTGCGATTGCATCTTTCTGACCTCTATTTAAAGCTAAAAAATCATTATAAGTTTCATTGATGGCTTCAAATAATTCATTGTATTCCCAGTTTTCCATTTCAGATTCCTCCATTAGGTATTCATTATCATGCATACTCACTATTCACTAGAATACAAAACACCATGTGAACAATTATGATGTAAAAAAACAGCAGAGTTTTTAAAATCTCTGCTGTTTCCTATTATTTAACTTCTAACGTGAACCAATTATTTATTGAATAAACAATCGTTACTACACAGCCGATTACACCAAACAAAATAACATTAGGACCCATCGTCGAACCAAATAACACCGCTATTAACGATACCATAAACAATAGCATCGCTAGACCATTCACCTTAATTTCGACTATATCGCCACTTTTCACTTGCTTTTCTTTACTTCCGAAAAACAATTGATTTGCTTTTATCTTTGCTTCTTTTACATCAGAAGGAAGCGTGTATTCTTCATTATTTTCTAATTTCATTACCACTTCATTATCCACTTTTAAAGCTACTCTTGTAGCTCCGCCCATCATTCCTGTTGCCCTTATTACTTTTATACTCATTTTAAGCTCCCCTTAAACTTTTATTCATCTAATAAAAAGATTCCCACTTTTTCGTTTAGTATATTTTCTGCAATTTTTCATCTTTTTTCCACAATATACATATTATCACATTTGAGATTCATTTATTAATAGGAAGATGAGTATTTTTACCTTTTACTTTATAGTCTATAACAAAGAACCTTTTGCAATCCCAATGTAGGTACTGTTTATTTCAAACAAAATTTTCTTTTACATCTTCTATTCTTATTTAATTGGTTTTTCTGTTTTCAAAACAAATGAACTTAATGCAGGAACCTTTATCTTATTATCATGAACAACATACAGCACTTTACTTCCTGCACGTTCACCATCTACTAGCACTTTCCAAGGACCTTTTGATGGAAGAGTTATTTCTACCGCTTCTCTATTCGCATTATGAGCTACAGCAAAATGTTCGGTTTTATTTCCATTCGCTTTGCTATTGAGTGTATAAGCTACAACATTTTTTGGCGCATCCATGAACGTTACATGTTTTTTAATTTGTTCAGCAGTTGTCATGCGAAAAGCTGAATACTTGTTACGAATCTCTATTAAGCCTTTCATATACTCTACTTCTTTATCGAATGCCACGCGGCGCACCCAATCCATCTGGTTAATCGAATCAGGAGATTTGTAGCTATTATGGTCACCATATTTTGTACGCATGAACTCTTGCCCTGCATGCAAGAATGAAACCCCTTGCGATGTCAATATGATGGAAGAAGACAACTTGTGCATTTGTTTACGTACTTCTTCACTGTCACCAGGATTCGTCAACGCAAGCTTATCCCATAATGTATGGTTATCATGTGCTTCAACATACGTTAGAACTTGCTCAGGATCCTGATAAGTAGACACCTTTTTATCATAGTCGATACCAGCCGTAATTCCTTTTTTAATGCGCTCTTCCATGTTTTGCATTCCGCTCACAAAACCATTATCCTTATCCCCAAATACGCTTCCTTTCAATCCATCACGTATATCGTCATTAAAATGAGCGATTCCGTTCATTTTCTCCGCATTTTTTTGATTTGCTTTTAACTCAGGTGCCAGAGGAGTATTTAAATCCCATCCTTCTCCATGAAGAATAATAGAAGGATCGATTTGATTAACAGCTTTACGTATCGCATTCATTGTTTCGACATCATGAATACCCATCAAATCAAAACGGAACCCATCTAAATTATACTCTTTCGCCCAATATACGGTGGAATCTATCATAAATTTCCTCATCATCTTTCGTTCAGAAGCTGTATCATTCCCTACGCCTGTTCCATTTGCGAGTGAGCCATCCTCATTGTAACGGTAATAATACCCTGGAACTAACTTGTGGAAATTAGATTCAGCCGCATTGTACATATGATTATATACAACGTCCATTACAACACGAAGTTTATTATCATGTAGTGTTTGAATCATCTGCTTTAATTCAGTAATTCGAACAGTCGGCTCATAAGGATTGGTAGAATACGAGCCTTCTGGTACATTGTAATTTTTCGGATCGTATCCCCAGTTATATTGTGGTTCATTTAATTTTTCTTCATTTACTGAAGCATAATCAAATATCGGTAAAAACTGAACATGAGTAACACCGAGATCTTTAATATGATCAAGACCTGTTTTTACGCCCTCTGGTCCTCTCGTTCCTTTTTCTGTTACACCAAGATATTTTCCTTTTTGTTTAATACCACTTTCAGGTTGAATGGAAAGATCACGTATTTGCAACTCATAAATAATAGCATCTTCTGGATTTTTAAATTTCGGCTTTTTGTTCCCCTTCCAATTTTTCGGATTTGTTTCTTTTAAATCAACGACTGCACCTTTATCACCATTAACAGAAGCAGCACGCACATAGGGATCAACGGCCTCAGTCCATTTCTCCCCAATCTTCACCTTATATGTATAAAAAAGGCCTTTTTGATTACCTGTAAGTTTTGCAGTCCAAGTTCCTTTTTCAGCTTGATCCATGCTGATTTCAGTACCTTTTTCATCATTCCATTTTTTATAAGTAACCAACTTTACCTCGCTCGCAGTGGGAGCCCATAAACGAAACTTGGTTTCCTGCGGTGTATATATATTACCTAAATCATTGCCCTCATAATAAAATAAATGATCAAATTCCTCGCTACGAATTACTTTACCAATTTCAGTATGAGCTTCAATGGAATTTCCCATTTTGATTTTGTATGTTTGTTTTACATCAAGATTCTTTTCTGTAATAATTTTTACCTTATTGGTAATATCTCCACCATTTGTATCATAAGGACTAACTTTCTCAATGTTAACGCCCTCAATTTCAATTTTTTGCTCCTTAATATTGAACGGAGCATTGGTAGTTATCGTGATCTCATTGAAGCTATCAATAGTGGCCTTCTGAATAGAAAGTTCAGAAGAAGGCTTTGAATCATATACTTTATCATCGCCAGAAAGAACCCATACTTCAGCACGGCCATCCTTTATATTTTCAATCCAACGATCTCCACCGTCTTTTTCCCAGTCATTCGTACGAACGATAAATCCGACGCGATTATAATCACCATCTATTTTTACCTTGGCATACTTACCAAACTCATCTTCCCCAGTAAATTCATAGGACATACCACTCGCATTTTCAGGCCACATCCAAAGATTCCAGTCTTTTGTATTTCCAGCCTTCTCCTTATAATGAACGATAATTTCAGTTGTTTTCGTATTTGATTCTGCTTGTGCACTCTGAAAAGAAAAACCAGATAATAGCAAAGCAATTACAGTAAATAATAAAAACGTCTTGTTTATTATATTTTTTGTCATATACACTCCATCCACCCTTTCTAAAAATATTACGAACCATTCATTTTGAATAACCCTGCATAGATTAATCTAGAAATTGCTTTTATAACACCTCCATATGGAATTCCACTTATTTATTTCAATGATCTTTTAATAGAAAAATCAAAGATAGAAAGGAATAAGAAAACAACGAAAACGTTTGCATTAAATACCAAAAAAAAGACTTACTTATTCCTTGTTATATCCCTAAATATCAAAAGATTACGGAAAACATTATAAAGAAAACGTTTGTTATCGCTTTCAATTTTATAGCACGAACTATAGAAAGGTCAATATATTATTAATTTTCTGTTTTTATATCGTACACATATTTCAAGAAACAAATCTATTGTACTAAATATCCCTATAAATATACCTATAAGTGCTACAGCATTTTCACCTGTCCGTCCCAATATAAATCCCTACCCTATATATCATTCCGAAATTATAATAAATCCTACAATATTTCAAAGCAACAATTTGATCAGACATTGAGATATGCTGACTTTGTTTCTTAGTTAATTTCTGCATTTAATATCATTCACCAATCATATAAAGTAAAGAGGATTACCGATTATAGTTAATAACGATGAAAATGGAATCTCTTATTCATTTTTTTGATAGATAAGAGAAAGGAGAGAGTTTCCAAATGACTATAGTGAAGAATGGAACATTGCAAGTGCCTGGAGCGAGCATCTACTATGAGGTTCGCGGAGAAGGGCCTGTGCTTCTAATGATTCATGGCGGTGGTGGTGACGCTGATAAATTCCTTAAAGTCGCTGACCATCTTGCTGATTGGTATACAGTTGTTACCTACGACCGCCGGGGTCATTCCCGCAGCCATCATACCGATGAAACTGAGGATTACCGCGTAGAAACACATAGCGAAGATGCTCACCGCCTGCTAGCTAAACTGACCGATGAACCGGCATACGTATTCGGAAGTAGCTCTGGTGCTGTTATCGGACTGGATCTGTGCATACGCCATCCGGCGCAGGTAAAGCTACTAATCCCTCACGAACCCGTCTTATTACAACTTTTATTCGGTGATGAGCAGGTGCAGGCTAGAAAATTCATGGAAGACCTTAAGAAAAATCATCAAAATGAAGTCATAAAATTATTATCAAATGTAGGGGCGGACACTAGCAATCAAAAACAAACGAAAGATGTGCAAACAGAGCGGATGCTTAGTAATTCAGCGTATTTCGTTCAGTATGAAATCCCAGGAATTCTTGGCTATTCACTAGATATCGATGCTTTGAAAACCGCATTAAAATCTTCATCGATGCAAGTACTTCCAGCCGGCGGAAGTGCTTCACGGGATTTTTTCGCTTACCGCTGCGCAGTCGCATTATCGGAACAAATAGGAACAGAAATCGTGGAGTTTCCAGGGCATCATGGAGGCTATAACACAAGTCATCATAAAGAGTTTGCTGAGAAGTTACAAGAGATTTGTTCTTCACATTTATAAGAACAAATAAAAACTAGCAAATTTTATTTTGCTAGTTTTCTATTTATTTCAGAACGACTATTCATCAGAATCATCCCTAAACATTACATTATCGATTGCTTCTCTATCTTTTGCAATCCCTTCTATTGTCTCAATTAAATTTTTCACCATTTCAAGTGTAATTAGTTCTTCCTCTTCATAAAGCTTTATACTTGCTCCCATTGAAAGTAATTCCTCAGCAAATTTCACTAACGCTTTCAATTGATCTGCATCACTATAGTTATATTCCATTATAGGCTTTTCTATTTTCATCTTTTGTTTGATTTCACTTATCGATTTAGACGTTTTCTTTCTAATCAAAGGCAGATACTTATTAGAATTCGAATCATGAAGCACTACTAAATTTACAGTAACCAAATCTACCTTCCCTCCTTCAATTAAAATTCTACTATTCCATCATTTCAACCACTATGCTAACGTAAACCCATAAAAATATTTTTGCCCTCTTTCCCAACTTTTTTCCGAGATAGCATCTATATAGGTTACAAAATCCTTATAACTATCATTACGAATTATCGTATGATAATCAGCAGGTACGTTCTCTCCTGTCCAAATTGATAATAAAGATGGTATCAACTCCATTTTTAATGGTTCTTCATGATTTGCTGCTCTTATGACTCGTTCAAATAGTTTTTTTGTTAAATCCCCAGGAAACGCTGCACTCTGATAGAAATAATACTTTTCCATATCACAGTTTTTTATGTAATTAAGATAAAATTCACCAATCTCGTCTATACTTGCTTCTTTTCCAATGATATCTTGATAATTTATATAAAAATCAATGGAATCCCTTATGATCATCGAAGTATCTGTGATTTCATCCCACTCTTCAAGTAACACTAATAAATACGGAATAATCTCCATAGAGAGCGATGTAATAGCTGCGGATGAAAATGTATCTACTGCGGATTCACTTGCTGAAGCTAAAAATATAAGATTATTAGAATTCCTAATATCTTCATGTGTAGCAATAGAACAAAAAATTCGAATACATAAGTTTAATATTTGTTCATCATTCGTATGATTCATTAGTTGGATAAGTAATTGTTTTTGTGAAAAATCACCAGCCTTAAATAGCTCTATTACATTTAACAAAACTTCCTTTTCTGTTTTAGCACTCAAAATATTATCTTTTATAACCGAAATAGATTCACTTGATCTATTTCCATACCAAATACGATTCATTATATTTGTACCTTCAATCAAAACATCCAACTCCCTTGTAATGACCGTTTTCTATACCCCCACATTTACTCTTTTCATATCAAGAATATCTATGATACATTTTTCAGTCATTTTATTTAATAAGCATTTATAACCTTTCTCTAAGGCTAGATTTCTTTCTTCTTCATAAATAGGTACAAGTGTATAAAAATTAATGATATTATCTTGTGGAGTCACTAATTTCTCCAATCCCTTTTCTTGCACTTTACATACCATAATACAAGATAGCTTTGTATGAGACGTAAAAGGCTTTGGTGGTTCTCCATTTGGAAGAATAACCCCTTCGGTTAACCATCCGTCATAACTATGGGGAATATGGGCTGTTTTTCTTAACCATCCAAATGGCCAGTATAAGCTTTGATCTTTCAAATCCTCTTTATTCGTCGGCCAGTCTACAGGTAACTTTAGTATTAATTCAGCGTACTTACACTCACTTGCTTCTTCCGAATCGTCCATCGGATAATCACTCATCCCTGTCGTCACAAGAGTAATAAAATCATTCTCTTTTGATGGTGGTATGATATGAATATGAATCCCTACTCTACTTCCAGGTGTGATTTCACTTATAGTCGTAATTGGAGATCTGAAGTATTTTGCTACATGTTCTAAAATCTGATTATGTTTGCTTTGAATATCGTAATTTGTTACAGATGAGTTACTTTCATCTCTGTTTTCTAATAATCGAATCATTTCAGTTTGCCCCTGCTCTCGAGCAAAAGCTAATGCATCTCTGTTACCACTGTACTTCACACTCGAATCAATACCACTTTTAATTAGAAGCTCTGCAATATCTACATGACCATTACTAATTGCACCAAACAACGGATTCCTTTCTGGGGCAGTGACATCCATTTTTGCGCCACAGTCCAATAAATATGTGACAATCTCTATATACCCTTTTAAAGATGCCTCATTGATTGCCCCGCCGCCGTATACACCACCATTTTGATTCACATCTGCTCCTAAGGCTATAAGTTGCTTAACAATTTCAAGTTTTCCTTTTGAAGATGCTACATGGAGCCATGTCCCAAAAGGTGTCATCATATGTAATCTCTCAATATCATGACCAATTAATTCAACAACCCTTTCTGTATTGCCTAACTTAATTGCTGAACGAATTTCTTTTGCAATGTGTATATGATTCATAACTTCTCCTCCCATTACGCTCCATTACTTATTTATTTAACATAAAACAATCATATATTATGGTGTTCATAATTTTAATACTTCTTAATTTTTTTATATTACAAATACTCTAGAATATTGGTTTAGCATAGAGTTTAATTATTAAATAGCTACAAATACTGATTGTACAATAAAAAGAAACGCTCAGCTTGAAAGAAACTAATCAAAATGAGCGTTTTATATTTCAGTTAGATATAAGTTTTTATAACGTTACTTTGATACACTATACAGTTCCTTTTTTAGATAGCCTTCACCATGTTTATATTTGTAATTTCATAACCCAACTTTTTATATAACCTACGTGCAACTTTATTATGCCCAAAAACATGAAGAGCAATTTTATTCATTCCTAATTCTTTAGCAATAATTTCAATTTCTTTCATTGCTTGCTTACCATACCCTTGTCCTTGGTGTGGCTCATAGATTATAAAATCAAAAATATAGCCTTGATCTGGATTTGTAGTTGATGTTTTTGCAATCCAAATCATTCCGACTAGTTGTTGGTCTTGAAAAATAGAGTACAAGTAATTCAGCTCAGATTTCTCATCTTTAGGTAACAGTCTAGAAAATTCTTTTTTAGATAGATTCATTGCCTCATCTTCACCCCAGTTTCCTGAAGTAACTTTGTTTTTTGCATAGTTCTCAATTGCACTAGAAATGTATAGTTGAAATTCTTCTTTATTCATCGGTCTTAATGTAATCACTTAATCCCCTCCTACTTTAACGTGAATGAGCTGGTTTATATAAATAACAAGTTCCAATGTTCGCTACTCCTAGCAGTTGAAATAAGCTTAACGATTTAAATTTATCGTTATTATATGACAATTCAGGAAAATCATCAAATGAGTGAAGCGTTGTATCTTTTTTTGCAAGCATCGTGACTTTCATTCAAATCAACACATAAACTTCCATTCACTCAAAAATAAATAGGATCTAAAATACGAGATCCTCTTCAATTCCCTGTATAATATTCCAATCCACACCTTCTTCTAACTCATTTTCAAGTTCTTCTAATAACCGAATCCCATCTTGTTCAATACCCGCTTCATATCCATGAACCTCAAAATATCTTTTTTTATATTTTGTATACCAATAATATGTACTATACATGATCGAATGTTTCTCTTCTTTTCCGATTAAATTCATTGCGGTTTTGCTTAAAAAATCATAATAACTCCAAAACTCTTTTAACCTCTCATCACTACATATCTTACTAGTAACCTTTTCTACTTTGTCTCGTTGCATTAATTTTGTTAATTCCAACTCTTTTATTATTTCCACTAAGTTATCCCTTTCCGTCCGTGTTCGTGTTTATTATATTCCGATGCTTCCATTGAACCCGATGTCTTTACCACCTATCATCAGCAATTACAGTATATTGAGCAACGCCAATACATTTCAGTTCGTTATTTTTATATGTAATCTTTGTTTTTCTAGCGTTATATTCAAAATTATAAACTAGAATTGCTGTATTACATTCTTTATTAAAATTAATGTTATCAAATTGTTCAGTAAATTGCTCATAATATGAAAAGCCCTTCAATAAATCTTGGATGTTATTTACCGGTGATTGACCAAACCATTTCGTTTCAACTAAATCACGATCGTAATAACCTAAGTTAAAATGTCGTTCGAATATAGAGGGTATACTATCTCCATCTTCCGTATATTTAATATTCGTATAGTTTTCAAGCTCATCATTACTCTCAAAATTCCCAATCCATATTGTTACTTTTTCATTCATCTTATTCCCCCTTTAATTCTTTTAACGAGCCAATTTTTTAGTTTTTTCAATTTATCTTTTCTATGCTGATTATTTCGCCTGAACCATTATAAAGTTATATCGAAACTAGCTAGCTCTCAATTAATAGATTCCCTGCTAACATGAAAAGGATCCACATGATTCTCTTCTAATACTTCCTCAAATTTCTCTGTTCCGTATTTAAGAAAATATTCATATTCCGACTCCGAAATAAAAAATGCCAGCAAAACTTTACCATCTTTTTCTGTATTTCCAGTAGGTACATAGCCGTACTCTTCTGGGAAAGCAAATGGTTCAGTAAAGTAAACTGCACCTTTATTGTATTTTTGAACAAATGACATATCAATACTTTCAATGCCACTAATTGCTGTTCCTCTACCTATTTCAATTCCATTAGCTATACAATAAAATATAGCATTTGCCAAAATATATCCTACACTACGAAATGCCCTATCAACTACCATGGAAACTTCAACATTATCTCCTACTATTTTTTTATATTTACTCACTCCAAGCGTATTAAAAACAAGACATTCTTCAAATACATTTTCATATTTCAAAACTTGTATACTCGGCATATCCTTACTATTTTTAAATACTTCTCGGTCCATTGGTTCACCTAAGTATTTACTATAATGGTCATAATACAGCTCTCCATAATGAATCATTCTTTGAATTCTCCTTTATACGTTCCTGTTACATCTTTACACACACGAATTTGTGTTAGTTTATTTAATAGCTGAATTGATAATCCTTTTAACAAACTTAGAAGACTGTTTAACTTTACTCCTCATATAAATGATCAAGAAATTCATTTATATTATTAGCTAAAAAATACATATTTTTCATGCCATCGTGCTCTTCATCATGAGCCCAATGAAAAATTTTTTCACAGTATTCCTCATTGATCCCCAAACATATCTGATTACCACCAGGATCATCTGCAATTGGTATAAATCCCATATCTAAAAGATCATCAAAAAAATCTATTATTTTCTCCAAATTATCATACATACCGCCAATTCCATAGAAAATATTTAATACACTTTCTCCTGCATCATCAGAGATTTTATACATACTTGCTTTTGGATAGCCTCCATTATATTTTAATAAAAACTCTCTATAATACTTCGGTAATCGTAGCTGAAGCTTTTGCTCAAAAGCTTCTAACTCTTCTAATGATAATCTTTCATGAATCATTTCAATCTCCAACGCATTCCCACTCCTTGACAAACTTTTTTCGCCACCTCTTTTTGATTGTGTATCATTAGTACAAGTTGGTTAGACATATCCTCTTTCAGTAAAAATCATTTTTCTTGATTCTATGATACTCTAAAAAACAAGAAGTTATCTTCTGAGTTTTAATCCCACCACTTTTCCTCATCAGAAACCCATATATTTTTCTGTAAGTCAAATGACTGATTAGCATCATGAAAACCACAATAGGCGGGGAATTTTATACTTCTTCCATCTGCTTTATTCCAGCAATCAACAAACCATTCCACGATGATTTTTTCCTCATCTTCCGATATGATCTCATCGTTTTCTTCATAAAACTCCCAGAACTCGTCTGATTGATCATCAGAAAGGTTATAGTATGATATACGTTCGAGTAATTCATGACTTCCTGCAAAAACACTATTATCATTTCCTTCATAAAAAACTTCACCTGCTTCTCTATTCATAGAAAACATCATGATAGAAAGGTCAAATGATCCAATAAAAATCATAAAATCTAGCAACTCTATTTTACTGTAATAATTAAAACTACGAATTTTCCTTATATTTTTAATCAACCTTTCTGAATTTTTTTCAAGATTTTCTTTTACCGAGCTAATATATGTATCTTTTGTAAACAATTCATTCACCTCATACTTCAATATAAATTAAAACTCTTTATACATAATATAATTGAGTGCCTTCTTTTCTTCATCAATTTCATATTTTAAAAGAAAACGCTAAGCTATCTTTATATCACTCCACCCTATTCAAATCGCAACATCTTGATAGTCTACTTCGTTTACTTTTTCATTGATAAGAAGTTTTGTTTGTAATACTCTAAAGTCGGTTACCAAAGGCTTTGTTGCACTTGTTCCGCCTAGGCTCACGGCTTCCACCCTTCTTCCTGCAAGAACTTCTGTAACTCTTCCTTAGACGGTACATTCTTCTCCCACTCTTCACATTCCTTCAAAAACTTCTCCGTTTCATAAAGAAGAGACGGCCCCTTCTTTCGGAACTTCACTGCCGCTTCCTCTACTTCGCAGAGACTCTTATATCCCTTCCCATGCCAATCTCGTAAAATCCCCTTCACATAAGCAAGCGTCCGCTTATTATTTTCATAGGCAATCTGAAGTGCCTTTAGTACAAGCTCCTCCGACAAGTCCGTAATCCATTCACTTAATTCCTTGGCTACATAAGACGATAAACAATCGAAGTTTTGTTCATAAAATGTGAATGCACTGCTACCTGGATTCACTTCTTCTACTTCTTCCTCTACTACTTCTTGTACTACCTCATCCCCTTCATAACCTTGAACAACTTCTTGCGGAATCATATGAGATACTTCAACAGGCATTCCGAAATGCCCTAGCAATAGCGGAATATTCAACTCTTCCTCGAGGCATCTTTGAAGAAACATATGTACAAACTTTTTATTTTTCACAGTCTTTAACTCACGTAACACACACTTTTCTATGTTCGTATTCGTAACAGGATTATAACGTAACCAATTTAGAACATATAACTCCTTCGTTTTCGCGTCATATAATATCTTTCCATACGTAACAAACCGCTGTAACAACTTCTCAACCGTTTCACGATTATACCCCGTTTCCATTTCTACCAAACGTAGTGGCAGTGGGTAAATTCCGCATTGTCTCGTCTTCGAACATGTCAGCAAATACATATAAAAATAGCGTTCCTCTGGCGTTAAATCAAGCACAAACTCATCTTGCCAAAAATTCACCTGTATACTTCGGTATACTCCCATATTTCTTCCTCCCACCGTTTTAGTGATAAATATAGAAATTGGTCATCCCTTACTATATATAGGATTACAAGAAGGAATTTGGTGAATTTATTTTATATTTTTTTACTAATACGAGAATGTTACTTTTTTATTTTCTTGTAGTTATTTTTTGTAATTCTTTTTTGTAATTCTTTTTGTTCTTGTAGTTGTTTTTTCTTTTGTTTATTTACTGATTTATTACTTGGTAGTGGTTTATAAGGGGCTTGGAAGGGGCTTATATGTGGCTTTTTTTATTACATGCATGGGTTTGTCGTCTGCTGAAGAACTTATAATATGGTCACTTCTTTATGAGCGACTAAATCATAAAGAAGTGACCAAAGATACGCCTTGTCCGAAGCTGAATCATATATGTAGCATTTCAGCTTTTACAATTTGAATATATTCCTGCAACTTACAAAATGCTTCTGTCAATTTGCTTGTTTCTTCTTTATGAAGAAAGCGGGCCTTGTTTCTCTCTTCTTCTATAATAAGCAACTGCGCGGCAGCATAGGAAAGACCGTACTTTTCGCATTCTCGTTTTATATCATGGAACAAAGAAAGTGGTATACTCCCCGCTCCTGAAATAAGCATCTCATCTAGAACTTGTTCCAATTCATCGATTATGCGCACTAACTCTATCATAGAACGTTACCCCTTCATTAAGTGTAATATTTAAAATCGCTCCTGCTTCTGTATATAAAATAATAGGTGTAACTACGAGCTTTGTTCCTTCCTGATAAGGATGAACGAGCATTCTCTTTACATGCAACGAGTCCAAATATATTTTTACAAGACGAATCATCCGCTCATTTTCTGGTCGTTTCATCATTTGCATGTGCAATGTTTTACCATTCTTATCGATAAGAGGGACAATCCATTTTTGTTCTTGCTTCTGAAATTCCCATTCTCTCATTTCAGCAACTTCGATACAAAAGACTCCTTGTTTATTTGCCTCTAACCTGTGCTCTTTTACTTTTTTTAGTAGTTCTTCCCATGAGGTTAAAAAGAGAGATTGCCACTCTGCCAAATTTGTTTTTCCTTCCACTTCTCCTACTGTCTGTGAGCTAGATGACAATTGAAAATCGGCGTTAAGTTTTGCCTGCTTCAACCCGAAAGATGAACGAGACAGTTCGTATCCTTTCCCTGCAATTCCCCATGGAACCTGCCTTTCATAGAGTTCTTCAGGAGTTGTGCTGCTCCCTTCATAAAACATAGGGCGCGATTGTGTGTATGTGATCCACTTTTCCTGTTCTCGATTATAGAAATAATACGTCACACCAACATAACCGGACTTCGTTTGCCAGCCAGATGCACCAAAAGCATGCAAAGTAAGTGGTGGAACTTCATAATATTCCGAACGAAACGGACTCTCTTGCAGACGATGGCGCCCTAGCAACAAAATGTGTTCATAAATCGCGGACAGCGTTTGCCGATAGGATGCCATTTGAAAAGATGCATGTTTCATCCGGTATAGCCTAATATCGGCCCCAAGCTTACGAAATAAATTTTCTAGCTTTGCTAGTTTCAAAGAACGGGCTTTTACAGAAAGTTGTTCTATTTCATAGATTGTATTTTCGGTAAGCCGCGTTAATCCAAAGTGAATAACTTGCTCAATCATCTCTTTGAAAATAGATAGCTTATCCAGCGCAATGATAAGAGGTTGCACCCGTTTCGTTTCATGCGAGATTCCTTTCTCTTTTTGATACCAATATACCGCTTCCGCCTTATGCCGGCATATCCCCTCTGCTTTACACGTACAGATCGCATCGGCTACCGATTCAGCTGTCAGAAAGCGAACCGTTATATTCTCTTCTGGGAAGGACGCAATTAAAGCCCCCTCTTCTTCTAAAACAAACTTTTGCTGAAATGTTTCGCGGAACATTATTTCAGCCCACATTTTTTCGGAGACAATATTGCGAACTTCCACATTCAAAAGAGCAGAGAAATCAACTTTTATGTTCTCTTCACCTTCGTACATCTTCTTTGCTTCTAATAGAGCCATAATGACATGCTTACAAATCGAACGAGCTTCACACGTGCAAAAGTAACTGCGTATATCACCCGTAAACGTTACAGTAATTCCATCATCAAGATGTATTTGCGCTGCACCCTCTTCTACGTCCATTTTGACATTTGTTGCGGCAGCCAAATCCTTCATTGCTCTCTTATATGTTCCTTTGTTGGACATGGCAATTAAGTATGTTTCATCAATAGAGGAAAGAACATTTAAGAAATGATTGTTGCGATCCATTGTGCCAACCTCCCTGGTGTTAATGCCGCTACATGAGCACCGAGCGCCGCCATTTTTTTAGCTGCCTGTTTATCATAAAAAGGCTGTGCAGTCGGATCAAGAGAAGTAAGCACGATCAACTTTGCCCCTGATTCTACAATCTTCATCGCTTCTCGGTACATTTCAGCGTAACTGCCACCTTCATATAAATCCGTTACAAGCACGACAATTGTTTTATGAGGCATCTCGATTTTATTCGTTGCGTAGCGCAGTGCCTGAGCAATATATGTTCCTCCCCCAAGCTGTACACTCATAAGCGTTTCCACCGGGTCATCAATACGATCCGTTAAATCAACAACAGCTGTATCAAAGATGAACAAATCTGTCTTAATCGTCGGTAAGCTTGCAAAAATGCCAGCCATAACTGCACTATGAATAACAGAATCAATCATACTTCCACTCTCGTCTACTGCGAGGATCACACGCCATGGGCTAACATGCTTCGTCGCAGCATAAAAGTATGGTTTTTCAATATGAATGGTGTTCGTTTCCTTGTCAAAATGCTTTAAGTTTTTTCGAATTGTTTTCTTAAAATCAAAGTTGCGCATCGTACGCACGCGACTAGAGCGATTTCGATCCGGTCTACCGCTTAAAGCATGCTTCACTTCTTGCTCTAAATTACGACGTAACTCCTCGGCAACTTTCGCTACAATACGCTTAGCTGTGTCCAATACATCCGGTTTTACATAATCTTTAAATTGTAAAATGCATTTTAATAAATTCATATTCGGCTCCATTTTTTCAAGCGTTTGTTTATCTTGTAATAGAGCCGTTAATTCATACTTCTCTAGCGCATGATTTTCCATAATTTCAATTGTTTCTTGCGGAAATAACTCCCGCACTTTCGAAACCCAAGTAGGCACTGTTAACTGAGAGGGATCCAGCGATCCGCCACCTTCCTCTCCGCGTTCCCGTTCATATAAAAACTCCAGCACCTCATCCATTTCTCTGTATGCATGGTTTTCTTCCTGAAATGTGATTTGGTCATCCGCATATTTTCCAAGGACAAGACGCCAGCGATTTAAAGAAATGTTATTCTCCATCTTCTAGCCCCCGTCTCATTAAAATCTCACGTGCCTTCCAATCTAACTGCATTGCATACGCCAGCACATCTTCTGAAATTGCTTCTTCTTTTATCACTTCTTCTGTGGCACCATATAACCCGGCAACCTGTCTAGCAATCGTATCAACCTCAAGCGGTGTGAATTGGCTGAACAAGAGGCGCAAATGCGGCAACACTTGTAAAAATGTCTCTTCATCAAGTACTTCTAGAACATGGGACATCCCATCAAGCAGTGACTCGTTATATAAAAAGATATCTTTTGCGCCAGCAAACAAACCACTCAAAAATATCGGGGCTTGTTTTTGCATATCGCCACTTCCATAAAAATATCCTTCTGCCACTTGCATGACCTCATCTACCGTCCGCTTGGCTAAGGAAGTTAACAGTCCAAACACGGCCCCTTCTACTTGACTTTCCCGTTTCTCTTTTTGCAAATAAAGCTCCAGCGCTTCAATAAATTGCTGGTCTGCAGGCTGCATTGTATACAAATCGATAAGCTTTTCCGCAATAATTGCTGGTTCGCCCCCATCTAAAACAGAAAATAACGAAAGTGCTTTATGTCTAGCATGATCCGCTTGCTGATTTGCTTTTTCTATTTGTGATAAATAGTAAGCACAATCTGCCATTGAAGCAAAATCTCCATCCGTCTGTATTGCTTCCTCTATAAACGGATTGTACAAGGTGAAATCAGAAAATAAACCACTTAAGTAGGCTTCTAGCAATAAAAGGGCCACCTCTCCAGCCCGTCCTTTTGCCTTATATAGCTTGGCTCTTAGCATTTCCTGCGCGGCTTCTCTCACCGTTCCGCCATACACAGATAAATCAATCAGAGCACTTTCTACTTGTGCTGAAAAACGATATTTCCAAGTTTCTCGCATAAGATTAATATTCTGCTTTCTAGCTAGGTTTGGCCCGCGCAGCTTCTCGCAAAACGGAACTCCTAAAAAAGCGAGGCAATGAAAGAATTGACTTAAACGCAAGTGCCTTTCTTTCTTGTATATGTCAAGAATCGTCTCCTGTGGTACAGTTGAACGTGCCGGAAGACGAAACGAAAGAACAGAAGCACGAAAATCATGCACGAGCGGCGGCACATCCGCTTCTTTTGACAATTTTCCACGCTTCGTCCCGTGCAAACTCGTCTGAAGCAGCGTTAAAGGCTTATCTTCCGAGAATATCTCACTTTTCACAAATGCACTACGGACTGCATCCATCAGCTCATACAATCCAGGTTGCATCTTTCCTCGAAGCAGCGCAAGTTCACGTATCATTCGCGCAGCCTCAATCTCATCTGCCATTGATATTCCTTCTGCCTTTAGCTGCCTAGCAATTCGTATCATAAATTGCTCTGCTACCGCTTCATCCCTGTTCTCCCAAATATGTTGATAAAAAGCAGGTGCAGGCATACCGCTCTCATAACCACGCGTCTGATCGCTTTCTAAAAAGGAATACGGCATAAGATAGTTTTTTGCGTATGTTTTAGACAATGGACTTTTGGACAGTTTTTTCTGTTTCCCTTCCAATTCAAGAAGCCCTTTCACATGAAAGCCTCCGGTAATAACAAGCACCTTATCATACACTTTACGCGCTTTTTCAATTTCCTTTGCCATATGTATTTCCCTGGCTTCGCAACCGTCTTCTGTCAGCATCTCCTGCGTATAATCCGCGCGCGTATAATAACAATAATGAAAGAGCTGACGGACAAACTCTTCACATGTCATATGAAAACCTTGGAATTCAAAATATTTCTCCCAAAATTCATGAAAGCTTCGGCACCCCGTTTTTTCCGAAAGCATGCGAACATATTGACTATGCCGAAAGTATTGTTCGTCATACTTCCTATTCTCTTCCTCATTTTTCGTTGTAAACAAATATTCTTTATAAGGAAGATCAATAAATGAAACAGGAATGCTTTTGGCAGCTCCTTCCCGCAGCGCGACAAGTTCCGGTGAATAGTCGAGAAAAGGATAGTACGCACGGTACTTTCCACTTTCTCCTCTTTCAAGTACATCCGCTTTATCATCATAACTGCAATATATACAAATCGGAGCCTTACTGTCTGCACTCACAATATGCGGAATAAGAGGGTTGCAATCTATCGGTCCTTCTATAAGAATCGCATCCGGTTTATATAATGCAACGATTTTTTGTACATGAAAAGAGCACGCAGGACTATGATGGCGAATCGGCACATATACGACGTTGTGATCTAAATTGTAAGCTCTTTGAAACCATGCATTTACTTCAGCTGATTGCGAGCTTCGTAAAACGACTTCCATACCTCTCCTCCTACTTGCCCTCGCGCCCTAATGATGCTTGTAAAGTAACTGCGCAGCTTTTCTAAATCATCCTTGTTTTCTTTCGCAATTGTGCCCGATAAATACCGAACAAGCGCATCCATTTTCACTTGTCCGCTTCCATAATAGTACGCATCCATTGCACTTTGATAATATACAGATACGGCTTCTGCAGTACTCATTACAGAAGATGGCTGATCAATTCGTTTTCCTTCAGCAGTTACGCCTTCCCGTAGTTCATGAAAAACAGTCGCTAACAGCTGAACAACCGCCCTATCCACTTCTGGCGTGATGCCCGACGCTCCTAATAACCGCGTTACTTGTGACTCTATTATTTTTGCTTCAAGCTTTACATCCTTAATTGGATGCACCGTTTCAAAATTAAAACGACGCTTCAATGCACTACTCATTTCATTCACACCGCGATCGCGCGTGTTGGCCGTGGCAATAATATTGAACCCAGGCTTTGCCGTAAGAATTCCTTGCTCTCCAAACTCCGGAATATTCAGCACCTTATCGCTCAGAACACTGATTAATGAATCCTGCACTTCCTGCGGGCAGCGCGTCAATTCTTCAAATCTAGTTAATATCCCTTGTTCCATCCCAACGAAGAGAGGCCCTGGCACAAGCGCCTCTCTTACAGGTCCTTTCGCAAGAAGAAGTGCATAATTCCACGAGTACTTAATTGTATCTTCCATCGTAGCAGCTGTTCCTTGCACAGTGTTGCGACTATTTCTGCATATTGCGGCAGAAAGTAGCTCACTCAGCATCGTCTTTGCTGTTCCTGGCTCTCCAATTAACATAAGCCCGCGATTCCCTGCTAATGTAACAATCGCACGTTCCACAAGCGCATCATTCCCATAAAACTTACGACTAATCTCCACTTCTTTTCCTTCCCAAAGAAGCGGTTCCTCTTGTCCGATAATAAACGTACGAACGGCACGCGGTGACAATCGCCAGTTAGGTGGTTTTGGAAACAGATCATTCGCTTCTAACGCATTCAATTCTATTTCATATAATTCTTCCATTAATGGTTTAATAGACTGCATATGTCATTTCCTTTCTTATCGCTTACTGCGCCAGTTTTCATCACGGCCAAGGTTCGATTCTGTTGCCCGTTTTATATCATATAAAATTTCACTGAAAAAGCGTTCCGATACTTGTTTTGGTAAAACGCGTCTCTCATGATCAATTTCGTCGTAATCATATGAACCGCGGCTCACCGTTCCTGCTTTGTAAAATTGAATTTCAAATACGCACACATCCTCCTCGCCTTCATACCCAACCGGTGCCCCTTCAAACGCAAGCTCCGCTCCTAATCCAGCGCGAGTATCTTCTTTATAGAATGTATAATATACACCGGCATCTTGAACTGATCCACGACTCCATCCGTACTTCGTCATCTTACCAAACAGTGAACGGCCATTGATCTGAGTACCAGCAAACCTCTCCACAGTAACTTCCTCATTTTCCTCAACCTGAAATACTTCACGATCAATTTGCGGAAATGGCTGAGTCACTTCATAATCATCTAGCTGTTCCTTCCATAATTCCCGTTCCTCTTCGGACAATTCTAGTGGATGAATTAAACCAATAACGGTATCTGGTGTAAGCTCATGCTCTTCTTCATCAATTGTATTAAACGTGCCATCCTCCATATAACGGAACATCGCAAGCAACTTTCCTTCCTTATACTCACCCCAAATAAGCGACATAGCAAATTGCTGCATAATTGGATTTTCCACAAACAGAGACTGCCATGTATGTTGTGACCAATAGCGATTAAGAGAAAGCGCTGTTTCAAGACGCTGCGTTTGCATCGTAATCATAGTCCGGAGCTGTTTCTTTATAGAGGATAACTCCGCCTTAGCCTTCTCTGCTTTTTCCGCATCATCTTTTGCATTTGGTTTTGGAAGCGACTTCAGTCGTTTTCCTTCTTCCGTCTTTAACTCAATCTTCAAATTTGGAGTTAAATAAGCAATAAACGTTCTATTGCCATAATCAATTGTTTTTTCACCGCGTTTATTAAAACCAAGGTCTGGAACAAGCTGATCTTCTAATTCTTCTTCTGTTATACCACGCGTTTTAGCAGCGAGACTTAGCGCTTCTTTCGCAGCATTACGCACTTGCTTATGTTTATACTTAAATGCCATCGCATGAATAGACATAAGCCCAATGTGCGACTTAGACAACGCTAGCGCCTGAACGGCCGCAGCAGCAATAGCTCCGCGCATACCAAGTGCCCACTCATCAATCTGCTTTTTAAGTTGCATCGCCATCTCATCATCACTGTAAATGCCATACAGTGAAAGAATGCCGCGTTTCTTCGATTCCGCACCTTGCGAAATCCAAAGTTGGTAAATTGCTTGTATATTTTCTTTCAAGTCTTGTTCGTTAAGAGCGGCGCTTATCACTTCTGCCACTTCCTTCTTCTCAATAACAGAATCTGATACGTACTGCTGGAAATATGCAAGAGGTATCATTGCATCTGCAATTGCTTCAGAATCACGAAGGCGGATTTGGGGTTCAAATCCGAGCCACTGCACAAGTGCATTCCTTTTTTGCGGCGTTAAAATACGCGCGCAAAGAGCTTCAATATTGCCTGATGCTCCTTCTAAGTCCCCATCATCAAGCAATGGAGCAAACTTTTCCATCAAAGAAGCGTTTTTCTTTTCTTGTAATGCTTCCTGTACAAGCTTTGTATATTTGTCAGTTTTATAATATAAAAGTGTTTGCATTACATTTTCGCGTACAACTTTCTTTCTATGATTTAATTCCTTTGCTACATCTTCTGCAGCTTCCGTATCTTTTGTAAGAAGCGCAACTGCAGCGGTACGTACTTTTTTAGAGGAATCCCCAAGGCTTTGAATGAGAAGATCACGCGTCTGAACGGCGTTATCCTTTGCCAACTCATCCAAAATAAAAATTCGTTCATCTGCAGAATACTCCGCGAATTTCTCCGTTACATATGTCCGTTCTTTTACAAACAAACGAACGAGTGCCTCCGTCGCCTTATCTCGCTTCTCACTATGCCCGAAAGCTTGTTCAATGGAATAAGAAACGAGCTTCTCTATCGATAAACCGTAGGAAAGCAGATCTTCTAGCACCCGTTCTGGTGAGTTCTCCATAGCAGCATACCGCTGCAGAAGTTCGTATAAACTATAGTGATAGCTGTAATTTCTCCCAAGTTGAAGCGTAAGAGCTGCTTCTCTCTTTGCCGCTTCCTCTATATCCCAAAGTAATGCAATTTCTAAAACCGGCATTCTCCAGTAATTATTTCTAAACTTCGAACTTTCGAACCATCGCTTCATATCCTCAAATGATACATTTCCTAATAAATAGTTACGATATGTACCACGTATGTCAGATGATTTCGTTTGAAGGACAACCGTTAAAAACTCTTCACGTACTCTATTTTTATGTAGCTCGTACCCTTTTTCCGCTAAAAGCATTGATACAAAAAGGTAATGACTTTGACTTACATATTGCAGTGTACGTTGCACAAATTCTGGTTGTTCTTCCACCATTTGAAGCAACAATTGGTATTCATATACGCGATCAAAATCAACAACACCTAACTGATGCTGCGCAAGGCGATATGCGAAAAATCTTTCCTCTGAAATACCGAATTGCTCACACAAATCTCGAGTTGTTTCATACAATTGTGCATAAAAACTTTTTGTTTTTTTGTAATTTCCAGACTGTTCAAGAGTATGGCTGACATGTGAAATTGCATAATTCATAAAATTTTTAACAGAGCATGTCACTAACAATTCCATATATCTTCTTGCAACATCCGAATGCGTATACAAACGAAAGATTTGCTGCCAAGTAAAATCAGGTAAAGACCCACCAGCAAACACCTTACTAACAGATTCACCTCGAACGTACCTTTGAGCTACTTCAACCTTCTCTTCTGCTCCGCTTAGCTTCAGTATAAACTCCGCATGCTCTTGCAATTCTTCTTCCAGTAAAGAACGATAAGGAAGAAATCTCTCATAATCTGCATCTAACATAACTAGAAGCAAAAGTAATTTTTGCTGACCTGTTATAACTTGCAACTGTTCTTCTATATACTTCGGATTCTCCCTTATTAATTGTCTAAGAAAAACATCCGCTTCATTTACAGAACGCGAAAGGTTCGTTAAATACTTACAAGCAAATACTACAAGTCTATCGAATGACAGACCGCTTTTTTCGAAATAAACCTTTATATCTGGAAAACTCATATATGAAAAACGCACGAGAAGAACATTCAACAGTTGATCCTCAAGCAAATGATAAAATAACCGAAAAAAACCTGAATCTTGCTTATACGTTTTCCTAAAATCATTCATAAACTGCCAAGCAAAATCACTACGTTTATTTTCACGAATCGTCGTTTGTTCTATACGTTTTAAAACTTCTTCATCTCTCGTCTGCAAGTAACGTAATGCTAATTCTTCTTGTTCCCCTGTCATATTAAGGTGTTGAAACAACTGATATGTACTGACTGCCATCTTCTCTGCCTCCCTGTTCATCACTACAACTTGTAGGTAGTTACATCATATAATTATGATAACACTCATTTTTGCATATATCTGAAATTTCCGTTTTGAAAATACGGAATATATTTACATTATTAGTATATCATATCACCCTGAAAACGAACATACGTTTCTTTTAAAACTTTATATTTACTTAAAACAATTATTGAATGTTCGGTTTAGAGATAAAGTGAAACTTTAATCAGCAGGGATTTTCTTCATCCCTCCCTGATTATTAACCCTCACCCATCGGGCTTTTACGGACAATTTATCTCCCGCCTAACTTCTTTGCTTTCGTCGAATTTCGAGGTGGGTGTATTACTACTTACCCGTTAATGCGGGGTAAACAAAGTAAGTAATGAATGTTTTCATGATATGATATATAAGTACCAATTTTTGAGAAAGTCAATTGAAGCCTCAATTGACAAGTACCAACTAATATATTTGAAAGAAAAGTTATTGGTGATGTTTGCAAATGTATAAAAGTTGTGCCAAGACATGAAAAAGCATTACCGGTAGATTGTTAGAAAATGGAGGAATCGTATGAGGAGATATGATATTTATGAATCAAAGAGAAAAGTAGTTGGATTATTTTTTTTGACTTTGGTAATTGAAGTGATGTTTCTCTTTTTTGTTATGTATGCATTTTCATCTGAGGAGCCTAATTTCATAGTTGGATTTTTATTTGGAGCTCTTGCATTCGTTGTACTAATTGCGCTTTGGAAATTTATCCAAAAAATGATTACGAAAAAACCAGCTATCATTTTAGAGCAAGAATACATTACAATTATTAACAACCCAAAATATCCTGTAAAAATTGCTTTGGAGGATGTATACGGTGTTTTACCTTATGCAATCCAAGGGCAAAAGTATTTAGGAGTTATAATGGAAGATGATGTTGAAGATCGATATATATCCTCTATACCTTCAAAAGGACAAAGGCTGTATCGAGTTAATAAACGTGCTGGATTTATACCATTTAATATTCATATGAATTTATTGAAAATCGATGGAGAAGCATTACTTGAGAAGTTAGATGAGTATGATATAAGCTTTTTAATTCCTGAAGATGAAGCGAAATAGTATAATAAAAGAATTAATTTAGGTATAAGGAAAAAAGAACATCTTGATGAAAAAGATGTTCTTTTATATTTATTTTGTTCTGCTGCTTTCCATTAAATAGTTATAATTTTAATGAATGAGTATATTTATAACCCCCATTCTTTATCGATTTACAATTATACTATGAAAGAATGGGGGGTACATTATGGTTTTAATTGCTTTAAATCTATTATCTTTTCTTTCTAGAATAGAAAACTGGTATTGGTCAACTCATTTATTTTGCCGTTAAACTTCGCTAATAAGAGGCGTTAATTATGAATAACAAAATTTAATTAGGTAGGTGTGAATTGTGTTATACAAAGTAGATGATTTTAAGTTTTCCGAAAAATGCAACTGTTGGAATGGATCTATAAACGTAAATTGTTCCATTTCGTTTTTTAAACAAAAAAACATTGAGATAGATGGGTATTTAGAAAGTAATCAGCCTTTAACAAAAGAAGCTTATAATACGCTATGTTATTTAAAAGAACACTTTGATATTATTTATGAAAATATACTAAATGCTCTATTTGAATTACAATTTAAAGATTTAATGAGATACGAAATATACAATGAAAATGACCATTCCTTTAGCCCTATTACTTTTAATAGTATGGAAGAAATCCATTCTTATTTAGGAACCCCTACATTTGAGATTTTACCTGACTATACGAAGGACAACTATGCTTACTTTGCAATTTCATTTCATAAAAATTGCTTGCTATCTATTGAACATGGTCTTACAGCTTTATTTTTTAAAAATGATATGATTCATATTCAGCCATCTGATTCATACTGTATGCTTCAGATGCTTACGGATTACGAGGAAGACTGTTCAAAGTGGCAAAAGAATTTTTGGTTAGTGTGTTTTGAACTAGCTAAGAACAGCTTATTAGAAGATAAGAAATTATTTAGGGAGAAGTGGTTGAAAAGTAAATAACCCTTTCTACTAAACTTAACGTTTGTAGCATCTTTTTAATTAAAGGTTAAGAAAGACTCGGGTAATTCTAGCCTCCAAAACTTTTCATGTTTTCTTATCAATTCCTCCGAAGGGAATGGTCTTACAACAGCATCCTGTTTTATTTTCATGGTTTTATCCCTTTCGTTAGTATAACTATCTAAGGGCATCTACCTAATGCCCTTTTGTTCTTCCTTCATAATGCTTTATGATAGTATGAATACTTAATAGCACAAGTTCCAACTGAGAATTAATAACTAGTACGACTTTTTTCTAATTTCCTCTTTAAATATTCAGCAATTTCTGTTTGCCCAAATTCTATAGCATATTCATAGGCATCCATATTCTGAATACTTTCACCAGTATATCGAATTGAAATATCTATCCCTTTTTCAACTAGAAACTCGGCTACTTCTTTATGCCCGCCATAAATTGCCCCAAATAATGGATTCCTTTTTGCTAAGCTCACATCTAATTTTGCGCCAACCTCAATTAGATATTTTACTATCTCTAATTGCCCTGCTCCTGCTGCCATATTTAATGCGGAAGCATCGAATGTACCACCTCTAGCATCAATATCTATCCCTTTTTCAATGAGATACTTAACTATTTCAAGGTGTCCTTTCTTTGCTGCTACATGCAACCACGTACCAAACGAAGTCATAGTGTTTAAACTTTCTATATTATCACCTATTAATTGTTTGACTTCATGAATATCACCAAGTTTAATTGCATTCCTTATTACTTTATTTACACTTTTTTTATCCAAAACAAGTCCCCCTTCCTTTCAATTTATCTTCTACTAGCTCATTCTTCAAGAACTTCAACACTCTTCATTTGTATAGCCCTCATCATAGATTTTATCTATTGACCCACCATTTACTTTTTCCACTTTTCATAAAAATGTCCCTAAACAAATTCACTTGTTTTGAGAGGTTTTGGAAAACTCTATTTTTCATAGTAGTAAATAATATTAAATTTTGTTATTAGGATATCTTTTAAAATAAACAGTCTCTTTCTCTATTCTTCTTCATCCATCTTTTTCTTTAAGTATTCAGCAATTTCTGTTTGTCCTCTTTCAATGGCGAATGCATAAGCATCCATATCTTTCATATTGTCACCAGAGTATTTTATAAATATATCTATATTATTCTCAACTAACAATTTAACAATCTCAAAATGACCACCATATATTGCAGCAAACAGAGGATTTCTATCTGGTTCACTAGTATCGATTTCAATATTATGGTTAATGAGATATTCCGCAATCTCTAAATGCCCTTTTGTAGCCGCTCTTTCAAGCGCATTTGTAGAAAAAGTTCCACCCTGCGCATGAATATCTATGCCAGCATTAATAAGATATTCTATTATTTCTAAATGTCCATGAGATGTTGCTACATGTAACCATGTACCAAAAGGTGTCATCCATGTTAACATTTCTGGCTCTTTCTCAAGTAAATCTCTTAATGTATCCAATTGGCCATTTTTAATGACGCCTCTAATGTCTTTTGCAATTTTAGTCTTATCCATTTTAGCTTCTCCTTTAATTTTTATCTTCTAGAAGCAGCTTGTTTTCCAAGGTCTTCTAGTATTTTAACAATATCATCTAAGTTTCCACACTAATTATAGGGCCACAATACTATACTTTCTTACTATTTCTTCCGCGCTTATCCTATTATTCTATCCCTAATTTACAAAAGAAAACACCTAATAACTTAAAGTGTTTAGGTGTTCTATTCAACCTTATGTACATGTATTTTCTCGATTCAAGTCAAATGTTACTTCAACGTCATTTTCCATTAACTTTTGTAATAATACATCGTATGGTGCGTATTAACCCAATCAAGTTCTATGGTTTAATCAAACCATTTATCACCATCAGTAATCCATTTATTGTTATGTAAATCAAAGCATTGATCATAATCATGAAAACTAAAATAAGAGGGGAATTTCACGCTTGTACCACCTGCTTTATTCCAGCAGGCAGCAAACCATTCTACTATGGCTTTTGTTTCAATTTCAGATATTACTTCATCGTTTTGTTCATAAAACTCCCAAAATTCATCTGATTTACCATCAGGGAATTTGTAGTATTCTACATCATCTATCAAATCGTGACTGCCTGAAAAAATACTGCTATCATTTCCTTCATAAAAGACTTCACTTGCTCCTCCATCCATAGAATACATTACAATGGACATTTCAAATGACTGAACAAAAGCTGTGAAATCTAATAAATCTATCCCCTTATAATAATTAAAATGAAGTGTCTCTTTTATATTTCGAATAAAATCATCAGAATTTTTTTGAAGACCCTTTTTTAAAGAACTTGTGTAATTTTCTATTGTAAACAAAACTATTCACTCCATATTCTAATTGAACTTCCAATATATTTTCCTCATCCAATAATACCAAAATTAAGTATTAAAATATAAAAATATAATTTCTACAATTGCACCAACTTAAGTGACAGAATTATACCCACTAAGCGCACGATATTATGTAAATTTAGCAACCAGATATAAACCTTTTAAACTGTAACAATTGTTGAAAAAAGTTGTTCATAGAGCTTGTATATTGGAAACTCCTTATAACGTTCCTAATCAACCGCTTCTAATTGCCCAAATAATACTTTTGCTTCATGTGCACTTCCTATCAATACACTGGTACAAAATTGCATTTCTGAATAAAAGATAAAATTGTTTAATTTTAAAATAGTTGTTATAAAATAAAATTTTACAGAGTAACCAAATCCTTACTTATTTTAGTTTTGTTTCACATAATTAGTTGTATTAAATGACTTATCATTGAATAATTGCAAGTTCTTTCTATCATAGTTTTGAACTTTATACGCTATGTCTTTATGGATAACTTCTGCTTCTACTCCGTTTGACATTTGCTTTGTGATATGTAGGTTTAATGTTAAAGAATTCTTATCATATTCCCACGTACCTTCTATATGGTTAGTCTTCCTCGGATACTCACCTACATTGTAAACTTCAAAAGTTTTAGGACTTCCACCTTTTAAAATAAATGCTGGTTTAAATCCGTCTGAAGTCTGTACTCCCCAGTTACCAATTAATTCAGTACCATCTATTACGTTCTTCTGTACCGCATCATAGTCGATTCCGGCTTTCTTATCTAAGTCTTTAATATCTTTAACCGATACTGTACCATCACCGACTTTTGTATTCTTATCTTTAAGTGAGTTAATTGCTTTATACCAGTATTCGTCACCTTGTTTCAGAATCTTCTCTGATTCTTCAATCATTTCTTTGTCAGTCTTTTCGCTTTTTTCTCTAGTTGATTTTCTAGTAAACACTTCTTCTACTATTTTGGAGGACTCTCTAAAGTAACCAGTCGCTTTTTCAAGGTTTTTCTGTTCTTCTATATACTCTTTAGGTGGGTCTATAGATTCAATCTTATCTAATACCCCATTTATTTCTTTTATTGAATCTAATACGTCTGATTTCTTTTTCTTGCCGTCAAAGAGTTCTCTTATTGTATCATTATGCTTCTTAAATGTAGTATCAAACTCTTTAACTAGTCCAACTACTCTAGTTGTGTAATCTTCTTTTGATACCTTCTCTTTCTTAACAGAAGACTTCTTTTCCTCTGCTTTAGCGGGTTTAGCTTCTTCTGTCTTTGTTTCCTTAGATTCAGTTTTATCCGATACCCCACAACCGAATAATAACATAACTGGAACTGCTACACTTACTAGTTTCTTTGCTTTCATGACTAATTTATCCCCTTTAAATTTTACTGATTAAGACCGTTTTCGTTACTTCAACCATTTATAGTTTATTTTGCTTTTCACCAATGTTTGCTGCCGCTTCTTTCCAGTACTTACCGCCTTCTGCAATCAATTCTAAAGAACGTTTCATCTTATCTTGATTCATGTCTTCTAAAGATTCTAATTGAAGTATATAGGCTTCATCATATAAGTCCATTGCTTTAACTACCTTTTTTGTTTTCATTACCCATATTATTCCTATATATCGTACCATTCACCTTCTTCAACGTCAAAGTGTCTTTCCTTGAAGTCTTCACTTCTTCTTTAGGGGTTTTCAAAGATTTGTTAACACAATGGCTTTATGTTAACAAAAGGTGTTTTCATATTTACATGACCCATCTAATACCATCCCCCCATAATTTATTTCCACCTAAGTGATTGACACCATGTGTATCTGAGTTAACCAATTATATCTTCCAGTCACTTGATGATGATGCCAAACTAATCCATCAATTCTTGGTTGACCATCAAAAATTTGCTCTAGTTGTAACAGGCTGAATATTTCTTTTGATATTTTCCCATCCTCTATTTCCTTTTTCAAAGCATTGGTGCAAGATTTAAATTGATCAGTATCCCTTGCGATTAACAAAGCTTCTCTTAACTTAGTTGTAAATTTAACATCATCACCTTTAAAAATTGGAAAGCCTAAAACATCGTAATCTATACCTTTCATATGTGTGCCACCTGCTAGCCCTTTATTAATTATATTATGTTTTGGTGAAGCATTTAAATGAGCATCAATATACCCTACTACCGCTTTAAATTCCTCAACACTATCATAACCTTTAGGAACAATTTACCTATTAACCAAATTCCCGTCTATATCGTAGTCGTTCTTAATTACTTCGTCAATTTCTGATCTATGAACAGTGTTTCCCGTACCCTTAGCAGATGAATCTACAAATTCAATATCTTTAGTAAAAGACCTCAATGGTATCGATAGAAATAACCTTCAAGACTAATTTTCCCCTTTTCATAAAAAAACTGCCCCCCAATTGTAGACTGTGTCTAACAATTGGGGGGCAGTACATTTCTAGTACCTATCTCCACTGCCTTTTTCATTAATTCTCTAAACAAGCTGATTCTTCATACTCTGCTATGTGTATTCCTAACAAATAATAATGCTTAAATTGCAACATCTTGATACCCTATCCTAGCTACTTCTTCATTTATTAGACGAATGCCTACCCCATTTTCCATGTCCCATGTACAGTCAAATGTTAGTCCAATATATCTGCCTTCAAAGCGTCTAGCAGACGGGACATAAATCCCCACTAGCCTGATCTTTTCAAGAAGCTGATCAATCGTTTCAATTAAAGGATAATTTTCATTATATGAAACATCATACCCAAGCTCTTGTCGTTTTTGCTTGTAATAATCTAAAATTGGTTGCAAAATACTTTGTTGAAGTTGTTCCCAATTTTGTATTAAAAAATTATACGAAACATACTGTTTTTCGCTAAATTCACCATCTTCTTTACCATCTATCATCAAAGCAATATCAGCTTCTTTTCCACAAAACTCAATAGTCGTATCTCTACTCCAGACATAATCATATTCAAGCTCACCAAAAACTTCATCATTTATTTTCATTTTGAGTTTTCCCCTTTCTATTTATTGGCAAATTCTCCTAGTTTAAACGCTCCTGCATTTATCTCTCCTACACCGCCAAGATGCCCAAATTTCCCATTTATTTCTGATGGTACAAGTTGGATAGTCTTCACATCATTTAATTCATGCCACGCTAGCTTGCATTCTTCTCGATAGTCTGCAATGTCTCCTGCTTTAATTTTCCCAGAAGTCATTCCAAACTTGCTTGCCTACTCTGGTGAATTGTTAAGTTGTTCAGCCAACTTTTGATCTGCTTGTTTAAAATTAATAGTTCTAGCCTTTGTTCCATGCTTGCCGGTCCCACCTAACATGTATTCAATTTCCAATTGTGCTTTTGCTACAGGTGAAAAATCAGGAACTCCATTTTTATACTCAATTCCATTAATACCAGCATCACTTAAGATTTTCTGTAACGTAGGATTTGGTGGTGGTTTTAGGGTGCATAAAGACTCATCTCTAACCCCTTCAAAAACAAGATTTGAATTCGTTTCTGCAGGTGTTTGCTTGAATCTTGATTCATATGTACTCGCAAATTCCTCTTGCTTGAAGGCTGGTGGAATATCAGCATCTCTATTACCCGTACCCTTAACCCCACTAGCTCCTAAACCAACATTCCCTTTCCTCTCCGCAAGCGAAGCCTCAACCCTCTGAATCTTACCATCCATAAACTTACTACTCTCTGCATGGCGCGTATTAACCCACTCAGTAACCTTCCCTGGGCCAACTTGCTTCCCTATTAATGTACCATCTCCAGCTGCTTCAACGCCTTTGAGTGTAGCTGTTACATAATCTACACCCCCGGCCATTTTTCCGCCAAGCTGATACATTTTTTTCATTTCCGTATTTTTCTACTTTTAGGCTTGCTAGCCTCATGCGGTCGAGCATAATATTTTTGTTATCTCGCATTGATTGTACTATATTTGAATGAAAAGTAGTTTCTCCACCTCACCTTTTTGCTAATAATACAAAGTTTGTTGTTACTTTGACCCCTTTTACAATTTCCCTCTACTACCTTCGTATACTGTACATAGCCATTACAATCTATAAAAACTTAACAATTAATGCACTTATAAAATTATAGTGCTCTTTTAAATTTTCACGTTAAAACACAAAAAAGCACTTGTTGCCTTTAGTAGACAATCAAGTGCTGTACGATTATTAGCTTTATCAAATATTATTAATAGTATTAGATCTTATATATATATCCCGACAGGTACTATATTAGAATTTACGAGCTTATATGAATTCATTGATTTATTACCTACGATCATTAGATATTTCGTTTATTAAATATGAAAATACACTAATTTATTTATCAAGGAATTTATAATCATTTAATGTCTTAATTTTTCATATTATTCTTCCATGAACTGCTTCCTCACTTTATGTGTTTCTATATCTACTAGTCTTACAGGAATGGGTAAACGACTCTCTTGATTAATGCAGTTCATGACAATATCAATACTAGTATCTAGATCAATCCAATTTCCACATGAAACAAAGATTGGCTTTACATTTTTTGATGTTCTTAAAGTTCGACCATAGATTTCACCATCTATTACAATATCTGTGTAAGAACCTATTTGATTCTCCGGCATAGTAAAATCTATACCTTGAATTTTAAGATAACTTTTTGCTACACCAATCGTCGGCTTATTTAATAGAAAAGATGCATGAGTAGCAATACCCATATGGCGATAATGTAAATATCCATTCCCATCAAACATATATAAATCTGGACAAATTTCTAGTTTCTTTACTGCATCTATTACTAAAGGTAACTCTCGAAATGCAAGAAAACCTGGAATATAAGGAATTGTTATTTCTCCATAACTATATACCTTTTCGATGACTTCCTTTGTACTATAATCAATGATTACAATGCAACATGTACCATAGGTTGTTTTATTTGCATCCCAGTAAGCTAAATCTACCCCTGCAATAGTTTTGATTTCACTAATGTCAAAGCTATTCACAAGATTAACTTTTGATAACAATTCATTTTGAATATTGATAAATTCATTTACCAATTTCATATTATTTAAATCTACATTCTTCATTGAGTATCACTTTTAGTAAAAGATTCAATCAATTTTAAATCTGTTTCTGTAGGAGAAAATTTTTGTTTTATGATACGACCTTGAGTATCCCATTCTATATAATGAAGAGCTATACCAAATTTGTATTCTCCTTCAAATTTTAGTTCTCCACTTTCATACCAAATTCTTTCGGCACCATTACTTTGTCCATGAATTAAATTTTTCACTGATTTCAAATTTCCATTTTTATAAAACTCTATTAACTCACCTTCTACAAAACCTTTTACATAACTTGTATAGTACATTAAATTACCATTGTCATACAATTCATAAGCTAAACCAGTAAAAGGTTCTCCATTTTCATCTTCAGGATTATCTAAAACCTCATCACTATATGATGTAAACCATAACTCTTCATCAAAGTCAGTCCCATGTTCTATAACATATTCTTTACTTAAAATGTCAATTTGATTTTTCAATCTTTTTCACCTCTGAACTAAATTCAAACCCTTCAGTAATAAAATTACAATGTGGACAGGTTGGCATCATCATACCTGCTGGTTTTAATTTTTTACCAGACCGTACTACATGAGTGATAAAATTTGAAGTGCTCGCTTCTGGGTTTGCAAGTAACGCTTGATTTAATGAGTACACTTCTGCGTGAGAACCTGCCCCATACGTAAATGTATATCCCTTTTTAATATTTTTCGGCATATTGATAATCCGTTGTTCTATTAAAGTGTGTAACTCTTCTGGAATCTTACCTGAAGTATTATTGATACCAAAGTAATACTTACCTGTTGTTTTATCAAAAGTTCCAGCAACCGCAGGCCCCATCTCTCTTTTAGAAATACCAATTTTATTTAATCTTTCAACTTCTTGGGCTACAGCACCACGTAAATTAATCCTATAATTTAATTCTTGTGGAGTAAATTCCCCATATTTATTACGCAAGTATTCTATTCTACTTAAACTTTCACCGCCACTATTACCAACTTCACCCGTACCCTTAGTACCACCACTCTCAAAATTTGATATCCGGCTCTGAATACTCGCTTTAGAGGCATCGTGGGCTCCTTTTACTCTTTCGCTGAAGTTGGTTCCACCGTGTCTTGCTAGGGTTCCATTTGGTAATACTTCTACACTTTTTATATTTGCTGTTACGTTGTCTGCTGCTTTTGCTAGTACACCTTTTATTGTATAGTCCCAATCATTGATTTTGTCTGCTGCTTTCCAGCCTTGAACTTTTAAGTTCTGCAACGCACTATTTTTACTTTCCTTGAGTGATTGTACCACATTTTTCCCCACATTTGGATTGAAATCAGCGATTCCTTCTTTCAATTTTGTTAATTTTGCAAGGGATCCGAGGTCGATTGTTCCTTTGAATGCTTTTGCTGCTGAACCTAGCCCTGGGATGAGGTCGAGTGCTCCGAAGAAGCCAGCTTCTAATCGTTCTTCTTTGCTTAGTTTTCGGTGTGTACCCCAGTCTTCCCCTGCGGCGGACAGAGGATTGTAGTGACGATTAGTGCTCCTCCTATTGCTAAATCACGCCATGTTTCTAATTTTTTTTGCTCGTCTTCTCTTGATGTATACTCGAATCCTCGCATAGACAGGACTAGTTTTCGATATTCCCCGTAGCTTAGTTTCGCATCTGGATTTTGCTTTTTGACTTCTTTATATTGCGTACGAAGTACATGATCAAAGGCAAGTGATTCTTTAAAGATGTCATCTACTGTTATTTTATCTTTTTTTGTCGTAATTGTTTGCGGGGCCCCATACGCATGCTCACTTGGTAATGTTGTTGTCGTTGTGGCACCAATTCGATTTTCTGTTTTAAAGTCCCGAATAGATAAGTCTCTCATTTTTTGAGCAAATTCATCCATATCTTTATAGAACGGCTCATCTATATGTTCATAAACGACGCGTCCTGCATCATCGCAGTATTTATGTAAAGTTGTATAATCCTCAAGTAATGTATTTATTTTCCTTTCTTGGTTTCTATGATGGAAATAAATGCATCTATCTGAATCTAATTCTTGTATTTTATCTTGTATATCATCTAGAAGTTCATTTGCTTGCTGTAATTTTATAATTGCATCTTTTGTAATCTCATTTATCCCATCTTTCATTTGTTGCCAAGGTTCTGGCCTATATTGCACATCCATCTCTTTTCCATCCCCCCACTACCGCACCTTGATTACTCAAGAGTTTGTAATATTTTTTGTAATTCCTCGTCTTTTTTTATCATTTCTTCAAGTGTATAGTTCACAACCATTGCAGCTTGTTTATAGTTATCTGCCAATTCCATTGTTTTTTCTAATATGTCTTTATAATGATCGGTAACTTTTGTTGCCTCACCTTTTTGATAGAAATGTGAATTTGCTAGATTATTAATATTTTGCTGCACACCATTCGCATACAGGTTATAAATCGTTTCAAGGCGCATCGCGATTGTAACCATTTCAGAAAAATTTACTAATACTTCTGAATTACCACCTGCTCCTCCTGTACTTCCATCGCTCATAGATACTTGCATTAACGTATTCCTCCTAATGAGAATTGTCTTGGATCAATTAACTTTTTATATGGCATTTTCAAGCCGTCGTATAACTTCTTATTCACGGCATATAGACTAGCCCACTCGTACTGCTTACGTTCGATATCAACTTGAATGAAGTTTTCCCCCTCCGTAAAGTACAAGAAGCATTCCCATTTCCCCTTGTTGCCTACCCGCCGGTCCCGCGGACGAGAAAATGTTTCAACGGCCAATAAATCTTTTTTTGACAAATCCATTTCCTCAAAGAACCGCTGCTTTTCTTCTGTCATTTTATTCGTTAAAAAAGTATGCTCTATTTCTCTCGGTTATCTCATTAAAAATGGAACACGTTGTAATAACGAGAAATAGACATCGCGCTTCGCTATGTAATCAATTTCGTATTCCTCATTTTGTTTTCGTTCCGTGAATACGGCTACTCTATCTTTATCTTGTGGCAAAAATCCGATTAAAAGATTATTAAACCGTGTGTACTCGTTACTTTCCTGATACGCTTTTAATAATTCAATTAGTTGAAAGGCTGCTGGTGTGAGACCATTCTCCTCTGTAATTAATCTCTTCGCTTTCAACTTTTCTGTCGCTTTTGTTACACAGTCTGGATCCGCTAAAGTAAGTTTTTCTCGCTCTGGTAAACCAAATAAATATGTAATGCCAGCGGCACCAGCTAATACATAAAGCTCACCAGGGGTAAAACTCTCAATTGTATGTACCATTTCCTCATTCCCCCAGTCCTATTTCACAGTTTCTTTACGCCTTCAACTTCAGGACGATTTGTAAAGGATTGAATATGTTTATCAAGCTCTTTAAGTGCTTTCGTATGCCCTTCAAGTGCTTCTGCCATTTTTGTATTAAATTAAATTGAATTAATAATTCTAAATAGCTTAAAAAAGCATCACGTGTTTTCCCATTCCAATGTGAACTTATGACGTATGCTTGTAATTCCTTTGCTTGCTGGAGTGAATCTTTTACCCCTTTTTCAATTTGCTCAGCATAAGAAATAGCATTTAACGCTTCGCTTCCAGAAATTCCGATTTCTTTACCGTGCATTTCTATTCCCCCATCGTATTCCATACTTCTTTATCTTCGCTTATTTTCCGAATAAATTCTTTAACGCATTAGCCGCCGCTTCAGCTTCAGCTTTATTTTCCGCATCTGCTTTTGCTTTATATTCCTCCCACTTGTAATACGCTTTATTTTTAGCAGACGTAACGTCTCCTAGCATTTGGCGAAAATAATTTATCGTCTCGGTTAATTCCGAATCTTTCTTGTGCCGAGCTGCTTCAAATTCACGGGCAGGAATTTTATCTTGTGGCAATCCATGACTGCTTCCTTCGTAACTACGCTTTGCTGATTCCGCTTGCTCGATTAAAGTTCTCAGTTTACCTTCTTTCGCCTGTAAATATCCATGTAGTTTATCGTAATTATCCCGCTTTCTTTCACTATCTGTATATGAAATATGGAGAAAGTTACCAATGGAATCTATTAAATGCTCCCCCATGTTTGTCCTCCTTTATTTCCTCTAATAAAACAATCGATTTCTCAATACTTTACATACAATCTACCTTGTAATTATTTTCAAAATTTTTCTTGTATAAGTAATTTCATGTGGATATATTTCACCATTTATTAAGATGAAACGCTCTCTATATAATTTACAGAAAATAATATAGCACTGATTACTACCCCATAAAAAAGAGAGGTCATTTTCACGACCTCTCCTCACTTTAACTTCCCTTCAAAAACAATTCTTCTCCCGCACGGTTCTACAACTGTTTTTCCATCTTTCTTCACTTCATGAAAGATCGGCTCTTCCATGCGGCGTGATGGTGCATATCCTTCACGTTCCATACGTACTAAACAATCTGTAATTGTTTCATTCTCTTGTACTTCAAATTTTTTCTTATTAGGTTGTTTTGTCATGCCCTAACCTACTTTCTATTTGTCTTGATGCGGATTGACTTTTCATATATGCGATATATAGAAGTGCAATAATTGCCATTATCATCATAACCGCTATAAAAAAGCTTGTATACTGTATTTTTTCTATAAATATGCCTCCTAATACAGGCCCTATAATACTTCCAATACTAAAGGCGATTCCGGATAATATATTTCCAGCTGGCAGTAAATGTCTTGGTAATAAATCCGTCATAAAGCCAAGACCTAAAGAGAAACATGAACCAATTACCATACCCGCTAACAGCATACACCCAAATACAATCCAATAATACCCGTCAAATACTGCCGCAAGTAAGAAAATGATTGTACTGATGCTGAATGTCCATGTTAAAATGCGGTCTCTTCCGTATTTATCACTTAATATACCAAGCGGAATTTGCGTAATGATTCCTCCTATTGCAAATGCTGGTAGTAAGAAAGAGACATCAGAGACAGACCATCCTTTTCGAAGTGCATATACTGGCAGATTACTATTTAACATTGCTTCTAACACGCCGTACGCTAAAGGTCCCATCAGCGCAACCCAAGCTAGAACAAATACTTGTTTGTAACGAGAAAGTGATGATTCATTTTTCTCTCCTGTATGATCTTGCTCTGGAAAGGCATTTTTAGTTGGTAATAGCAATAGCCATCCAATTAAACAAAGAATTGTCGATACAATAAATGGCGTTGCAAGTCCATATTGGACAGTGCTAGCTAAATATGGGCCTACCGCAAAACCAATACCAAAAAAAACTCCATATATAGATACTTGTCTGCCTATTTTACTAGGATCAGATGTCGTCGTAATCCACGTTTGTGTTCCGACATGTAACATATGATCTCCTACTCCAACTAAAAAGCGCAAAATAAACCATGCCCAAAATGAAAATGTTTGTGTAAAAAAGAATAATGAAATAATAACGAGAAAACCACCGATTACAATAATCGGTTTCATTCCAAACCGTTGCATCGGTTTTTCAAGCCATGGCGAAATAAATAAAATTCCAATGTATAACGCCGTTGCATGAAGACCGTTAAAACTAGAGCGAATCCCCTCTTGCTCAAAAATCATTGCGATTGCTGGCAGAAGCATCCCTTGCGACAATCCAGAAATCGCAACAATTCCAACCATAATCCAAAATGTAAATCGTATTGACATCCGCTTCCCTCTTCCCTTTATATGTTCACCGACCTCCATTATAAACGTTTTGAACAACAATGTGTAAGAATATAAAAAGAAGTTAGAAAACCCGCCTCTAACTTCCTTTTATATGTTCGGCTTATTTATGTTCCAACCAATTTGTAACATGCTGAATAAATTCATCTAAGCAATCGATAAACGGTGAATGCCCGCAATCTTTTAATATAGTTAACTTTGCATTGGGGAGATGCTTCGCTAATTCTTCTCCGACTACTTGCGGAACAACGTAATCACGATCTCCTTGTAAAACGAGTGTCGGCACTTGCAATTGATGAATATGACCATTTCCAGGAACAACCCCGTTATGTTCATCTGAAATATTAAATGTAATTAAAGCGTAGTTCACATCTACAAAATTACGCTGCGTTAACATATCATCTAAGTACTTTTCATAACGCTCTGGTTCCGGTTTATTATGCGTGTAAATGAGTAAATCCCAAACCGTTCGATAATAGAGCTTGTTCATATTTTTAATTGCATCTAGTACAGGAGCAATTTGAACAGGATCTTGTGCAATTTCTTCTTTTGTTTTTAATAGAGAAGAACCAATTGGTTGACCATTTATATCTTTTTTAAAGATCGGGTAGCCTTTCATTCCAACTGATTCAACCAAAATCAACTTTTCTACGTACTCTGGATAACAAGCTGCAAACTCCATCGCAACACCACCACCCATTGACCAGCCCATCAGTGAAAACTTCTTCAATTGTAGTTCATCTATAAATAGCTTGAAATCATCTGCAAAATCTTGTAATGAGTTTATTGGTTTATGGTATGTTGATTTCCCGAATCCTCTTAAATCAATCGCATAAATATGATATTCGTCCTGTAGTTTCTCAATAACTAAATCCCAATGCTGTGAGGATGTCATATTCCCATGAATCAGTACAAGTATTTCTTTACTTTGCCTTCCAACTTTTTGATATGCAATCGTTTCTCCATTTGACAGCGAAACAAACTCCATTGTTGCAGGCTTAATCATCACAAGCTCCCCCATTCACTTTTAATAGAAAGAAAATTCTAAACTTACCTTTAGCATACCATGCAGAATGTATGTTCTCAACACAAAAACGATACAAAATTTTTACATAAAACAACATGTCTATCGCTAGACAATTCTGGTAAAAAGGTATATAGTTAGCTAGGTAACTAATTTGAAAGGATCAAACAAATGGACGAAAAACAGCATTTTTTTCACATTGTCAGTCAAACTTCTCGTAAGTTTACTAAGAAATTTAATGAACGTGTGTCACCTACAGGCTTATTTAGTGCACAGTGGGCTGTCATTTTCCGAATCAATCAAACAGGACCTTGTACACAAACTGAGTTATGCCAATACTTAAACGTTGAATCTCCAACAATGACTCGTACATTAACGCGTATGGAAACAATGGGCTGGATTATTCGAACGGAAGGAAAAGATCGCCGTGAAAAGCTCATTTCCTTATCAGAAACAGCACTGGAAATGATTCCAGTATGGCAAGAAGAAGTTGATACTTTCGAAGAAAAAACGTTGCAGAATATTGATGAAGAAGATTTGCAACGAGCATTTCAAGTACTACAAAAAATTATTAAAAATTTAGATGATTAATGGAGGGATGACGATGCAAAGTGAGAGACTTTGGACGAAGGACTTCCTTGGAACTTGTTTTAGTAGTCTGTTTCTCTTTTTAACGTTTTACATGCTTATGACCACTCTACCTGTCTATGTAATAGACGGATTGAAAGGAAAACCTGAAGAAATTGGTTTAGTCGCAACAGTGTTCCTTATTTCTTCTGTCCTATGCCGTCCGTTTACTGGAAAGTGGCTTGACGATTTAGGAAGAAAGAAAATCTTATTTATTTCTCTTTCATTATTTTTAGCTGCTACCGTCATGTATTTCGGTGCACAAAGTTTATTTTTATTACTTGCCCTTCGCTTCCTTCACGGGATTGGGTTTGGAATGGCGACTACAGCAACAGGAACAATTGTAACAGACGTCGCACCACCTCATCGCCGCGGTGAAGCACTTGCCTATTTTGGTGTATTTATGAGTCTGCCGATGGTAATCGGTCCTTTTTTAGGTTTAACGATTATTTCACATTTTTCATTTACAGTTCTGTTTATCGTTTGTTCTGTCTTTTCATTACTAGCATTTCTACTAGGTTTACTTGTAAATATTCCACATGAAAAGCCAGTAAATAAACAAAAGCGTGAACGCATGAAATGGAAAGATTTAATCGAACCTTCTTCTGTTCCAATCGCTCTTACAGGATTTGTTCTTGCTTTTTCTTATAGTGGCATTTTATCTTTTATTCCTATTTACGCAAAAGAAATTGGCTTAGGAGAAGTTGCAAGTTACTTCTTTATCGTATACGCACTCGTTGTTGTGCTTTCTCGTCCATTTACAGGAAAAATATTTGATCGTTTCGGTGAAAATGTACTTATTTATCCTTCTATTATTGTGTTTACAATCGGAATGTTTACATTAAGTCAGGCACAAACGTCATTTTGGTTCTTAGGTGCTGGTGTATTAATTGGTTTAGGCTACGGGACATTAATTCCAAGTTTCCAAACGATTGCCATTTCCGCTGCGCCAAATCATCGACGTGGCTCAGCCACAGCTACTTATTTCTCATTCTTTGATAGCGGTATTGGTTTCGGCTCCTTTATACTAGGTATCGTAGCTGCACAAACAAGCTATCATAATATGTATTTCATTGCTGCCATTATCGTTGCATTTACATTACTTATTTATTACTTCCTACATGGCAGAAAACAAAAGTTCAAAAAGCAACATACAGACGGAAAATTATCAGCTTAATGTTAATAAGGAAAGTAAACTCCTCTGTTTACTTTCCTTATTTTGTGTTTCTAAGACAACGAGCGTATACTTACTGTAGAAATAACAAGGAGGTACATAGATGAACTTAAAAAAATCTCCCCTTTTATTAATCACACTTACACTATTGTTTATCGTATCTGGGCTTGGATTTGCATTTTTTAAACAAAATAAAGTCTCCCCTTCTAAAGAGAACGTGACAAAGGAAAATTGGTTACAAGATCCTTATTTACGCTGGTCATACACACATATGAGAGAATTAGCGTTAACAAGCGAAGTGAAAAACAACCCTAAGCAAGTAGCAACATTCCCTACTGCATTACAAAACTTAGATAGTTTCTCTGTTAAAAAAGAATACGGAAGCAATATTCCGTTAAAGAAACTATTAGATGAGAATAAAACAGATGCCTTTGTCGTCGTGCATAACGGAAAACTTGTTTATGAACAGTATTTCAATGGATATAAACAAAATGAACCGCATGGAATGGCTTCTTTAGCGAAAGTATTTACCGGGGCACTTATACAATCATTAACCGAAGAAGGACTCATCGATGTAAATAAGACTGCTGAAACTTACGTTAAGGAATTACGGAATACTCCATTTGGAAAAGCAACGATCCAACAATTAATGGACATGAAAGTATCTGCTGAATACCCTACACATGGATATATGCAGCAAGGATTAGAAAATCAAGATGCGCAGTTGTATTTAGCTAGCAATATTCTTCCTCGTGGTAAAAACTATGACGGTCCAATGAAAATTTATGATATGTTACGAGAAGCAAAAGAAACGGCATCACCTGGAACACAGTTTTCTTATAATAACGGCTCATCTGAAACACTCGGTTGGATTATACGGACTATCACCGGTAAATCGTTAGCGGAAAATGTAAGCGAACGAATTTGGTCCAAAATAGGTATGGAAGAAAATGCGTATTATGTTACGGATGAAACAGGAGTTGAACAAGCAAGCGCTGGTTTAAACGCGACTGCAAGAGATATGGCGAAGTTTGGACAATTGATTTTACATAACGGTCGCTACAATGGAGTGCAAGTTCTCCCCTCCTCTATTTCCGAAAATGTAAAGAACGTGCAAGAAGGAGAATTAGCAATCGGACAAGGCGCACCTATTTCTTATCATAATCAATGGTGGATTCCTCACAACGAACAAGGCGCATTTGAAGTATTAGGAAGTTACGGGCAATGTCTCTATATAGATCCTAAAGCAAATATGGTCATTGTACATTTTTCCTCAGATGCGAATCCAAGTAATGATGTCCATGCTACTTATTCAAATATGTATGTACAAATTGCAAAACATTTAGAAAAGCTTTCACAAGAGTGAAAGCTTTTCTTCATTTACCTTTTATCTGAATCTTCAGTTTAATGAAGGTTATCCCTTTGCCCATAGCGAATATGTAAAAGAAAAAAACTTAAGGAGGTTGATTAATTTGTTTCGCTCTTTTACAAATGGCTGTGTTGCTCTTGTGCAGCGCTTTTTACCAGAGCCCTTTATTTTATCTTGTCTATTAACAATTTTTGTTATCTTCTTTGGCATGTTCGCTACGCAGCAATCGCCTGTAGAAATGATTGCTCATTGGGGAAATGGGATTTGGGGACTTTTAGCCTTCGCAATGCAAATGGCACTTGTACTCGTTACAGGTTCTGTATTAGCTAACGCTCCGCTCATTCGCAAAGGCTTAGCAAAAGCTGCACAATTACCAAAAACAAGTGGGCAAGGTATTATCGCTATTTCTATTGTTAGTTTACTTGGGGCATACATAAACTGGGGATTTGGCATTGTTGTGTCTGTTTTATATGCAAAGGAAGTTGCAAAACACATACAAAATTTAGATTATCGACTTGCCATCGCTTCTTCTTATTCTGGATTTCTTATTTGGCACGCGGGACTTTCTGCCTCGATTCCACTTACACTAGCATCTGGAGGAGAAACGTTAATCAAAACAACTGCTGGAAGTATAAAAGAAGCTATTCCCATAACAGAAACATTATTTTCACCGTATGCGCTCGTTCCTGTACTTATATTTTTAGTAACTATGCCACTTATAAATAAGGCGATGCATCCTGATGAAAATCATACGATTAAAGTGGATCCTAGCGTATTTCAGGAAGAAGCTGCAGCCCAAGAAGTAGAGGCCCAGACATTTGCTGAGAAAATGGAAAATAGCATTGGGATAACAGTATGCGTTGGACTATTAGGTCTTATTTATATTGTTCATTATTTTAGTACGAAAGGTTTCAATCTTACACTTGATATCGTTATTTTTATGCTGTTAATCGCTGGTCTTATTTTTCATCGTACTCCTATTCAATATATTCGCGCCTTTTCAGATTCAACGAAAAGCGCTTCTGGCATTCTACTCCAATTTCCATTTTACGCAGGAATTATGGGAATGATGATTGGAGCGAACAGCGAAGGTCTTTCACTTGGAGGAGCAATTTCTAATTTCTTTATTAGCATTTCGAGTGAAACCACCTTTCCTCTATTCACGTTTTTAAGCGCAGGAATTGTAAACATTTTCGTACCATCTGGAGGCGGTCAATGGGCTGTACAAGCCCCTATCATGATCCCAGCTGGCGCAGAACTTGGTGTACCTGCTGCGAAAACCGCAATGGCAATTGCTTGGGGAGATGCTTGGACGAACTTGATACAACCTTTCTGGGCATTACCTGCATTAGCAATTGCCGGTTTAGGTGCCCGCGATATTATGGGATTTTGTGTTGTTAACTTACTTTATGCAGGGGTAGTTATCGGTTTATGCTTTCTTTTCATCTAAATTTAAATCATTCAAAAAAGCTAGTTTTATACTAGCTTTTTTACATAATAACTATGAGATTTATCCATTGTTTTCTATACATCTTATTACCTTTCCCCATTCATCATATGAAAGATGTAATCTTCTATATGCAAATACCATTGTACAAACACTTTCAATCATCGAAGGATTTTCTCGGAGAAAATCCCATCTCAATACTTTAGGTAATTCGTACATCTTATACTCTTTACTTTCCTTAATAACCCCATCAACTTCCCGTTCACAAATTCCCATTACTAAATAATCCACTCTTAATTGTTGCTTCACCTTTTGAAACACTTCACTATGATGTTTCAATTGAAGTAAGCAAATTACATATGTACGAAACAATTCATCATTCCGATTACAGCATCTTATTATCATTTCTAGCTCATTCATAATTTTTCAGCCTTCTCTTTTATTTCTAAAAGCCACTTTTCACGTTTTGCTGCTTTACTTGTTTTTACAGACTGAAAGACAGATCGTTTGATTTGACGTATACCACAAAATCGTAAAATACCCTTTTTCATAATCACCCAATCAGCGGAGCGATATAAGAGTGCCACGTACCATAACGGCGAATCTAGAGTATTAATAACCCACGCCGTTTTCCCTGTAAGCAACCCTTTCGGCATTACCCCTTCATATTTATATGCAAACCCAGCAACAAAAACGCGATCAATAAATCCTTTTAAAATAGCTGGCATCCCCCACCACCAAATTGGATAAATAAAAATAAAAGAATCTGCCTCTTTGACTAATGTTCTGTATTTCTCTGTCTCTTCTTCATACGCTAAATCACGTCTTCTTTTATCTTCGTTAAAAATAAGTACTGGGTTAAATTGCTCCTTATAAAGATCGAGCAATGTAACCGAATGATCCGTTTCTTGCAGTCCTTTTTGGACATGTTCTAAAATGGATGCATTGAAGCTAGATGGATTAGGATGTGCATATATGATTAGTATGTTCACCTTCTTACAACACCTTTCCTTAAATTCCCTTTTGACTTTCTTTCGCATCCCATGCTATTCTAATACATGTCAAGTAGCAAGCCTATATGACAAACCAACTGACACCTACTCGGCGAAGGTGTCTCTTTTCATTTATAGCCGAATGAAATGCCTCTTTCAGGGCATATTCAACTTTTGACACTACACACTCAACACCATTCCCTTGTATCAGGCTGCTTTGGCAGTCTTTTACTCTACATACTTCTTTTAATTTTCAGATAAATTATAACATAAAAAAAGAGAGCCTAGCTCCCTTTTCTCGCCTTATAATATACCCCTTTTTCAGCATAGTGGTATTCATCATTAGCTAAAGTAATTTTCCCATCCAGTTTCAGTTCGTCTAATAGCCTTGATAAATAAAATTGGTGTAACATTTTTTTCGTGAATTTTCCTTCATGATGCGAAACGATATGTTCTTGAATATCTAATAGTGATATTGGTTTATCTTGTTCCATCATATATTCATATACTGCACTACGCAGCTTTACGTATTTTTCAAGTGTCACAGTACAATTGCAACCCCTTTCTTCTTATTCTGTTGTTTTTGAATCGGTTTTTTTGCAATAAAAAAACCTCTTCGATAAGAAGAAGTTACGTATATAGCTTCGTCTTATCTCCCAGAACAAATATGTTCTGCTGGAATTAGCACCTGCATCGCGGTTGCTGGGTTTCATCGGGCCAGTCCCTCCACCTCTCTGGATAAGAAAATATTCACTTTATATCTTACTATAGCTATTTTTATTACAATTGTCAAACAACATACAATAAGTTATATTTTCTTTCCTAACGCCCATACTAAAATTGTATGTAAAAAAGGAGGAATTTATGATGGATAAAAATGCCCGCGGATACGTTCAAGATTCATTCCATTCGCTGCAAGAAGCAAAGAATTGTTTAGAACATGCATTACAAACAGTCGAAAAGAGCGATAATCGGGAGCGCAATCGAACAATCTCTACAAGCTGTGGAACATGCATTACAAAAATGTAATCACACGGTTGATATTTTAGAACAAAAATAAATATCGCCCACCTCTTTACGAGATGGGCAATACCTCAAATGGCATACTGCAACAGTATTGCCGTCACAATTAAAAAATATACAGAATTAACGATTTCTAAAACCCCAACTTTTAATATAGATATTTTTTTACCATACAATACGATTGCACGAACTAGGCTCGGTATAAATACAAGAGAAATCAATGGATTTACTACGAAAGAAGCAATGATTAAGAAAATATGGTAGCCCCATGAGACATAGCGATAAGTAGGATTGTTCTTTTCACGTATCATTGTTTTCACATAAAATGTACTACCTAAGAAATAAAGGAAAGAAACAGCCGCAATCCACCATGCTGTCCCATCAATTGTCTTCATCGAAAAATAATAACTAATCAAACCACCAATGCAGAAAACAAGTATCGCACAAATGTCATTTACTAATGCTCGTTCCTTTTTTTGACGGGCAAAGTATATATTTACGATAAAGAGCGGAATCATCGTAACCGTGAATAAAAGAATTTTCCATTCATATAGTAAAGATACGCTCCCGAAAACACATGCAATAACAAAATAAATAATGGCTGCGTGTAAAAATTCTTTCTTTCGTGTTTGCTTCATGTACATTAAAAATGGATACGTTGCTAAATAGATAAATAACCAAGCTAGAAAGAGTGGAATATGATAGACTGTAGGTTTACCAAGTAGAACACTAAGTAGAAACGGAATCAGCAGCATTCCCCATGCACCATGCTGCTTTGGAACAACTAGCTTCATGAATATTACATCTCCTCTTTGAAAACCTTTCTCATTTCCTATTATATAAGAAGTTCCATACGAAAGTTGAATACATTAAAACAATTTTTTGACATTTTCTAAACCAAAGTATCATTATAAAAAAATGCTTCTCACCAATGGTAAGAAGCATGAAAGAGGCAAACGAATATGTAAGTCGCGATCCTACCTTATATTCTTATGCTTTATGATACATGCTTATGCTTTGTTTCCGTGAGATAATAGCTCTTCATCATCTAAAATTCCATATTTCTTTTTAAACCTCGTAATGATTTTAATCCATGATGAGCTAAACAAAACAAGAAAAATCACATTTGAGAGTGCATGAGCTAGATCAAAGTAAAAACTTGCAGCGTAGTATGCAATAAAATCTTTCCATGTTAATCCTTCTAAAAAGCCAAGTATCCCCCATAAGTTCATAATCCAGCCAAAAACAAACCCTGCTATGAACCCATAGATGACTCTCCCCCATAACTTTTTCATGATAAATGTGTTTCGAAGTAAACCAGCTAGAAAGCCTATCATTCCCCAAGAAAACACTTGCCAAGGTGTCCAAGGTCCTTGTCCTATAAATATATTAGATACAAGTGCTGCTGTTGCCCCAATCATAAAACCTGTCTCACTTCCAAACACAATTGCAGATACAATAATAACAAAAGAAGTTGGTTGCACACTCGGCAAAAGAGAAAATGGTACACGACTAACTGCCGCTATTGCTGCTAAAACAGCTACAATGACTATTTCACGTGAAACAAATGCTTTCCTTTCAAATCGTATATAGAAAGGTAACATAATAATGAACAATAAAAATAAACTACACCAAATAAAATATTCATCTGTTACAAAGGAAGTAAACAGAAGTGTACTTATTACAAGAATGAAAATAAGCATTATGAGAGCAAAATATCGTTTGGACACGCTTTATACACATCCTCCCACGTTAATGCATAAGGTAATTGCTTACGAATAAAACGATTAATAGATGTTGTATAAAAGAAATTATCACTAAAAAATTTCTTTGGTGCATCATCCATAATGACCTTCCCGTCAAATAACATCATACAATGATCAACATATTTAGCTGCAAATTCAATGTCATGTGTGGCCATCACAATTGTTGTTCCTTCCTTTTGTAACTCTTGAAACAGCTCACCTAATCTTTCTTTTTTCTCTGGATCCAGTCCTTTTGTCGGTTCATCTAGTAATAATAAGCTTGGCTTCGATAACAAGGTCGTGCATAGTGCAATTAACTGTTGTTCTCCCCCGCTACAATCATGCGGATGACGATCGCGAATGGAATAAAGCCAAAATCGTTTTAACATCTCTTCTGCAAGTTCTTTCCCTCTATCACCATATAATTCATTTGCTCTTTCAAACACTTCATCCCACACCGTCTCAAATGTAAAATGATAATATGGATGTTGTGATACAAATCCGATTTTTTCAAATCGTTCCTTGGAATTCATTTTATGAATTTCCGTTCCGTTCCACCGTACTTTTCCTCTTCTAGGTTTATTTAATCCTGCTAATATAGTTAAAAGTGTTGATTTTCCTGTACCATTTTTTCCAACAAGCACAGTCCACTTGCCTTGTTCAATCGATAGCGTTAAATCTTGTAAAATAAACGAGCTATTTTTTTCATATTGAAAAGATATATGTTTTGCTTGTAAAATCACTTCTTTTGTTTCTGCCTGTGATATAGCCGGTACTTCATGTTCGATTGGTAACTCGGAATGAATTTGTATTTGTGCCTCCCTTACCGTAAATGGAATTTTCTTTTTCTCTATATTCCATTCTAAAAACAACCTTGGAATTTGAGGGATAAACGATCGAGATTCTTCTAATGCCCACATTTTTGATATAACATGTTGCGGAGTGCCATCATATATAATTTTTCCAGCATCCATAAACACAACTCGAGTTGCTAGTGGAATGACTTCGTCTAAACGATGTTCACTCATGATAATTGTAATCCCAAGTTCTTCGTTAATCCGTTTCAATAATCCTAAAAAATCTTTTGCTGCAATTGGATCAAGCTGCGCTGTCGGTTCATCAAGCAGTAACAATTTAGGCTGCAGCACAAGAACTGCCGCTAAATTAACAAGTTGTTTTTGTCCCCCCGATAATGTGTGAACAGACTGGTGTAATAAATCTTGAAACCCTAAAAAGCTAATTAACTCAGCAATTCTCTTTTGGATGACTTTTGTTTCTAAACCAATATTCTCAAGAGAAAATGCCAATTCTTGAATAACCGTATCCATAACAAGTTGATTTTCTGGATTTTGAAATACCATTCCGACTTCTTGCGCTGATAATAAATCAGGCATCTCGAGTAAAGAAGCTCCATTATAATACATACTACCTGTGCGCTTTCCAATCGGAAGTAACTCTTTCTTAAAATGTTTCAAAAGCGTTGTCTTGCCACATCCTGAGCGTCCAGCTAGCACAATAAATTCACCTTGAGAAACCGTTAAAGAAACACCTGTTAGCGCTTGTACATTTTCATCTGCATACATAAAAGTTAAGTCTTTTATTTTTGCATGCGCCACCATAACCATTCCCTCCCTTCCATTAGGATTGGTAAACTAATAAATAGTAAAAATAAAACGAATAGTATTCCATCATATTGCTGAAATACAAGTGATTCCACTCTTGGATAGATTGATAATTTGCCAGCGCCGTAATAATTGAGCACAAAACTGCTTAGTAATAAAACCACTAAAGACGCAAGTATATACCAATCTTGTCCCCCCATGCGATACCGTATATATGTACTACGCTTTGTCACTCCAAACCCACGCGCTTGCATGGAATCTGCAGTTTGTAATGCATCTTCTAAAGAACAAACAAGTAACACCTGCAAAAGTTTCATTCCATTTTTGATTCTCCCTATGAATGGGCCTGAATCTAATTGAACACCTTTTGTTTTCTGAACAAGTGTAATTTGTCTTAAACGCCGGATAAATAAAGGAACAAAACGCACTGTGATCATTGTCAATAGCGCAACTTTCGGTGAAACCCGTGAAAACAAGTACAAAAATTTATGACTTGAAATAATATCATTGTAAGAAGTAAATGTGAACATAATAGCAAGTAATAATAACCCCATGATGAGTCCATACATGCATGCTTCTAATGTGATTCGATTATCTCCTAAGCGAAATAATGTAGTAGCTCCCCTATGTGTTAGCAAAGGGTTCAGCACGATAACCATCAAAAAGAAAATGAACGTACTCGGCACCATTCTTCTTATTCTCTCACCGTTTCCTTGCATAACGTTCAATAGTACCATCAGAATAATTGCACCAATTAAAAAAAGAGGGTGAAGACACACCATACATAGTATCATCACCCCAATATAATAGAAAAAATTCACAAAAGGATGTAAAGAAGAAAAGATAATTTTCATAACCTTTACCTAAAGTCCTTCCCTAATTTGATACATACACCCATTCGATTTTATCTCCTGGTTTCACTTTATATGCACCTGCACTTCGGTTTGGAAACGTACCATTTACACGATACTTCCATCCACTTTTTGGCCCTCTGTCAAATTCATATAAATCATTGATTCCTTTTACATATTTACTATTTCCTGATCCAGTTGAATCAATCTCCAATCCCGTATCTTTTAGTACATCAAAAACTGTAGGCTCTCCTTGGACATCTACTTTCTTTACACCTAATACATAACCTTGATCACCACGTACAGAAATGGTAACTTGCTGATTCTGTGGTTCCGGCTTTAGTTCGGTTTTTGGCACTACCGATTTCGGTTCAGGTTGAGGTTCTGGCTTTGGTACTACTTTAGGTTCTGGATCTTTCGGATATTCTTGCTTTGGCGTTTCTTTCGGCTGGTTAACTACTTTAGCCTCTTCTTTTACTTCTGGCTTTACTTCTGTTTTTTCTTCTGTCTTTGTTTCTGGCGCTTTCTTTACCTCAGCGTTTTCTTGCTGTGTTTTTGGTTGTTCCGGCGCTTTTTGCTGAGCAGATGGTTCTTGGTCTTTTTTCTCTTCTTGTTTTACTTCAGGTTGTTCTTGCTGTTTTTGTTCTTGATTATCTTTTGGCTGTTCTTGCTCTTCTGGTTGCTTTTGTTCGGCAGCTGTTTTTTGCGATTCTTCCTGTTTACTTTCTTCTTTCTGTTCTTCTTGTTTTTCCTTATCTTTTTGTTCTGTTTGCTTTGATACCACTTGTTGCTCAGGTTTTGATTCATTTTGACTACATCCAACAAGCAATCCAAATGAGAGAACAAATGAGAGTAACCACTTCATCATACTCATGTTTTCCTCACCTTTCTTCAAAAAATTAGGAGCAAATCATTGCTCCTAATTTTCGTTAAGCTGCTTTTCGTCTCCATAAAACATATGCTGAAGCGATGCATAATACGCCCATCCCTACTGGCATAGCAGTATCCCAGGCAGACGCTCCTGTTTTTGGTAACTGACGGTTTATTGCAGTTTTTTCATTATTTACTGTTTTATTTTTCGTAACAACACGAGAGCTCTCATCATGTGTTTGTTCCTGCGGTTTTTGAATCACTTCTTGCTTTTCAATCACCTTTGGTTCGTCTACTACAGGTTTTTTCGGCTCTTCAACTGAAGTTTTATCATTTCCAGTCAATGGATTTGTCCAATCATATATAGAGCCTTTTCCATCTACAAATGCCTTATATTGAACGAGCGCTAAAAATGCTTGTTCAGTAGCCATACCATTACCTTCTTCATCGCTTGGTAACCATTTAAATTCACCATTTGCAAGTTGATATGACAGTAAATTGTGAACTGCATTTACATGATTTTTAGTGAACACTTCACCAGTTGGATCGATTCCTGTAATAGCAAGTCCAATAATTGCTTGCGAAACACTGTTAGAATTTTCTTGACCATCAGCTTCAAATCCGCCAGTGCTTAATTGTTTATTTGCTACATACTGCACTGCTTTGTCTAAAGCTTGTTTTACCTCTGGTTGTTTTTGATATGGTGCTAATGCTGATAACACCATACCTGTTACATCAATATTACTTGCTTCTTCTTTACCGCTTCCAACACTATACGTCCAGCCACCATCTGTATGCTGCGCATTTAAAATCTCTTTTACTAAAGCAGCACGATTCCATTTCGCTCCAGCTGGCACTTCGTATTTTTTCGTATCAAGTGCAAGTAAAGCAAATGTATAACCAGTAACAGAATTTAGTTTTTCAGATTGGTACAATTCTTGTACTAAATTTTTCCCTGCAACATTCGTTGGATTCCCATTTACCGCTGATACCGCTAAAACAGTTCTTGCTATATCTGTCGCATTAAATCGATTCACACGCTTTTCCACTGTTTGTGTTAAAGATTGTAAATAACTAATCTTTGTTTCAGTTGGAATATTATATCCTGAACGAGCAAGTGCAATTGCTACCCAATCACTATCAATTCCATCTTCCATCATTTTTTTTGATGTTTTTGCAATCGCTAGATTTAGTTGCTTCATTAGCAATTCATTTTTGATTGGTTCTTTCAACTCATGGGGCTTTTGTCCATCTGGCTTCTGCTCTTCTGGTTTTTGTTCCTCAGGTTTTTGTCCATCTGGCTTTTGTTCTTCTGGTTTTTGTTCCTCAGGCTTTTGCTCTTCTGGCTTTTGTTCCTCAGGCTTTTGTCCATCTGGCTTTTGCTCTTCTGGCTTTTGTTCCTCAGGCTTTTGTCCATCTGGCTTTTGCTCTTCTGGTTTTTGTTCCTCAGGCTTTTGTCCATCCGGCTTTTGCTCTTCTGGTTTTTGTTCTTCTAGGTTAGTTGTATCTGGATCTTTTTTACAAGTTCCAATCTTATCGAGCACCTGTTGCAATGTTTCTGTACTCATGTTGTTCCAATCTACAACAAAACGAAATGCAACAACATCTCCAGGTTCTAATTTATAACTATCTGCTCCTACCATGGCAGCTTTATCATTTACATCATATGTCCATCCACTTGTATCACCAGCCATTAAACCGTCAATACCTTTAACATAGATACCATATTTCGTGTTCTCAGCTGTTACTTTCGTCCCCATAACTTTTTGTAACAAACTATAGGCTGTTTCCCCATCTTCAATTGACACTTCTTTCGGACATAGAATAACTCCTTTTTGCGATTCCCCAATGATCGCAAGTGTTGCTGTTTTACCTTCAGCAAACGTAATATGTACAGTATTTGTGAATGAAACAAATACTAATGCAACTGCCATTATCGACGTAAGCAGCCATTTTTTTATCATTGCCATCCTCACTAATTCCTCCCTTTGCTTACTTATACATAAAAAAGGCCCTTCAAGGGCATGCAATCATAGCACTTTCTACTGTTAGTACTACAAAAAAACGCAACACCTCCCTTTATCCAAGTAAGTAGCGATTGGATTTGTATAGGAAAGATCATTCAGCTTATGAATGTAGCATTGTGATAACATTCACTTACAGTAACATTCCAAATTCGATTTCCTACTAACTTTTCTTTTCAAAGTTGTTGAAAAAACAATCACCTATACATTCAGCACATTATAAATTTCTGTATTATTTTACTATTGACACGAGATTTTGTCTATGTTTTCACTGATTTATTTTCTATGAATAAGAGTCTATTGCATAAAACTATAAAGCTTCTATTATATAGATACTATAGGTTACTATGAATCGGTTGTTCGCATATAATAACACCATCTTCATCTACATACACATAATGATCTGGAATCCACTCAATTGCTCCAAACTGTAAAGGGATTTCTTTTTTTCCCTTTCCCTCTTTTCTACTTTTCTTCGGTATTGTACCTAATGCTAAAATACCAATGTTTATATTTCGCAGTTCCTTAGAATCACGAACATATCCATACACAATAATACCTGCTAATTTGCGCTCTTCTGCAATGCTTGCCAAATTATCTCCAAGTAGTGCACAATTTGTAGACCCCTCTCCATCAACTACTAAAACGGTTCCCTCTGGTAAAGTTTGCAGCGCTTCCTTTACTAATACATTATCATCTTTCACTTTAACCGTCGCAATCTTTCCATGAAATTGTTCTTTCTTTCCGTATGATTGAAAAATTGGCTTACATACTTGTACTTCACCTTCAAAAGCATCACAAAGATCTGTTGTTTTCCACATTTTTCTCCCTCTTTCCTATTTTATATATTACATATTCTTGTCGTTTTATTTTTCACCTGTCTTATATTGCAAAATTTTGTATACTATAGTTTTCCCTCCTGCATAATATTTCAAATTCTGTACATACTATATACAGGCTGGTGAACAGCTTTAATCCAATTTGTAGTACCTATAATCTTTTCTCCCTTTCCCTGGGGCTGAGCAGTTAGCTTTTGCTAGCTGCTCTTTTGTTTTTTTAATTATCAATGCTGAACTATTATGTAGTCATGAGTGAATATGACAACCTTTCCTTGTAATATTCTTTTATAAAAGAATAAGGGTGTGACAATGTTGAATAGAAAAAACGATCAAATTATTGTTTATATAATTAAAGGTTCAACAATTAAAAAGTTTTTAATCTTAGATTTAGTTACTGGAACAGGAATTTATTATGTAGTCAAATTCATTTCTTCAAGTGTATTAATTGCATTTATTGGCAGTATCATGGGAACCGAAGGCATTAAGAAGATACCGAAATTCCAAAATAATACGAATTAGTTTTCAGTAACTAGTCCCACCATCTTCACTCCAGTAAGAAGAGCAGGCATTCTCAATTAACATAATAAAAAAAGAGCCAAATGGCTCTTTTTATTACATTCCAGTACATGGATTTATTATACCTCCAACTCAGTCACCAGAATTCGTAATATACTACTCAACTACAATATCATGCACTTCAAAGCGAATGATTTTTTTCAAGTCTTCTAATCCCAATTCAACTTGATATCCTATCTTCCCTGCACTAAAAATAATGGTTTCAAATTCAATAGCATTTTTATCAATGACAGTTTGAAAATATTTTTTCATTCCAACCGGTGAACAGCCACCATGAATATAGCCAGTGAGCGAGAGTAAATCTTTTGATTTCAGCATACTGATTGACTTTTCACGAACACTAGCAGCAGCTTTTTTCAAATCTAATTCTTTATTTACAGGTACAACAAAAACGTAGTGCTGTCCTGATTTCCCTGTCGTTACTAATGTTTTAAATACTTGATCGGGAGATTGTCCCAATACTAACGCAACATCAATTCCACTAATTGCATCAGTATCTGCATAACTATAATGCTTATAATCGATTTTCTTCTTATCTAACAACCGCATGACATTCGTTTTGTACTCCATAATAATAAAGTCCTCCTGTGACAAATTGACGCTTGTTATTTTATATAAAATGACTAAAACGCCATTTTCAATATATAAATATTGTATCTTATTTCTCTATTTTTTACCAAGTAGTGGAAAGTGACTAAGCACTATATAGATTTCCTAACTCCATGTACAGGGTAATAAATTCCCCTTTTTCAAAAAACATTGATATTTCAAAAATCTTTTGTTATACTTTTGAAAAAACTTAAGGAGAGATTATTCATGTTTAATTTTACTACTTCTTTCCAACTTCATCATCATACATAACGCCGTGTATCCGAAGAAAATTTTCTTCGTGGGTACAGGGCTTTTCCTGTTACCCACGAAGCGTTCATAAAGCTATGTGGGTATTTTTATACCTGCATAGCTTTTTTTAATTTAAAAAGGAGTGATTCAAATGGATGTAAGAAATGTAAAAGGAACGAAAGATTATTTACCCGAGGAACAGTTATTGCGAAGTAAAATTAAGCGTGCTTGTGAAGAAACTTTTGAACGATATGGCTGTAAACCACTTGAAACAGCTACTTTAAATATGTATGAACTGATGGCCTACAAATATGGGGGCGGTGCTGAAATTTTAAAAGAAATGTATACACTACGCGATCAGGGAAATCGTGAACTCGCACTTCGGTATGATTTAACAATCCCGTTTGCAAAAGTAGTAGCAATGAATCCGGATATTCGTTTACCCTTTAAACGCTATGAAATCGGAAAAGTCTTTCGTGATGGACCGATAAAACAAGGAAGGTTCCGTGAATTTATTCAATGTGACGTTGATATAGTTGGCGTAGGATCTGTTATTGCTGAAGCTGAATTAATGGCTATGGCCTTTGATCTTTTCAAAACTTTAAACTTAGATGTTACCATTCAATATAATAATCGTAAGTTATTAACAGGTATCCTTAAATCAATTGAAATTCAAGATGAACAAACAAACGATGTTATTTTATCATTAGATAAACTTGAAAAGATTGGGATTGATGGCGTACGAAAAGATTTACAAAGCCGTGGAATCATAAATGACACTGTAGAGGTTGTTTGTAATACCGTTGAATCTTGTATGACATTAGAGCTTGATGAGTTTAAACAGACTTTCTCAAATTCACTTGTTACAGATGGAATCAACGAACTACAGCAATTACAGCAATACCTACTCGCACTTGGTTCCCAAAAAAATACTATTTTTAATCCATTCCTAGCAAGAGGGCTTACAATGTATACAGGCACAGTTTATGAAATCTTTTTAGCAGATGGAAGTATCACTTCAAGTATTGGTAGTGGTGGACGTTATGATAATATAATTGGAGCCTTTCGTAAGGATAATACCTCTTATCCAACAGTAGGAATTTCCTTTGGCTTGGATGTTATTTATACAGCTCTTGAGCAAAAAGAAACGGAATCTACTTCTGCTGATATTTTCATTATTCCTATTGGAACGGAAACGAAATGCTTACAAATAGCAGAGCAATTACGTTCTACTAGTACAATGAGGATTGAACTTGAACTTGCCGACCGTAAACTAAAGCGAGCTCTTAATTACGCAAATAAAGAGAATATTCCTTACGTGCTTATTATTGGTGAAACTGAACTCTCTACGGAAACCATTGTTTTACGTAATATGAAGGAAGGTACCGAATTAACCCTTCCCCTATCTTGCGTTAAAGATGGAACTTTAAAGGACTATTTATAAAAAAGTGGCCCACTAAAAAGTTAAGCCGTTCTCTTTTAGAGTCCCCACAACTATAGAAATAGAGATAATAGCAGAGCAATTCGCACATGAATTCGCTCTGCTTTTTTATTGTTATATCAATGCTTTGTATACTTAAAGCGTTTTGATGAAGGGCGTGTCAATTTTACATTTTCTAAAACTGAAAAACCTTAATTCGGAGCATTCTTCATGTATTATGATTTGTTGTGAGATTCCACATTTATAACGACATTTCCCTTCTTGTGTCCTTTCTCGACATATCTATGAGCTTCCACAATCTCTTCCAATGCATAGCACCTATCAATGACCGCTTTTATCCTCCCTGTCTCAACAAGCTCTTTAAGGAAGTCTAATGCTTCGGAAGTTTCAGGTGAATTTTGACCTAATATGAGTTTCTTGCTGCTTGTCAATTTAGTCCACAGCATTCGAACACTTGGCAACGGTTCAACGATATTTATATAAGTACCGCCCTTCTTTAACAATTTGATACAATCTGAAAACGAGCTCTTGTTTACCGCTTCAAAGATAACATCATACGTCTCGTCTGTAGTAGAAAAATCTTTTGCGGTGTAATCAATTACCTTGTCGGCTCCCAAAGATTTTACCAATTCTAAATTTGTGTTACTGCACACCCCTGTAACGTTTGCTCCGAAATACTTGGAAATCTGTACTGCATAACTTCCTACACTTCCAGAAGCACCATAAACAAGAACATTTTGACCGCTCTGAACGTTGGTTTTTCTAAGAAAAAACAAAGCTGTGCGTGCCCCAATTGGAATGGCAGCGGCTTCCTCATAGTTTATATTAGATGGTTTAATAGATACCGCTCCATCTTCAGGCAAACAAATATACTCGGCGTAAGAACCAAAGCCCACTTGGGTAGCCGCAAAAATCTGGTCTCCTTCCTTGAACCGCTTGACATCTTTCCCTACTGACTCAACTTCTCCTGCTAACTCCATTCCTAATATTCGTTTTTTAGGTTGATTAAAACCAAGTGTTATTTGAGCAGGTAGCCAAACAGAACGAGGAACTGTAAAACTCCGTGACCGAATATCTCCTGCTGTTACAGTTGTCGCTTTTATTTTGACCAGTATTTCATTTTGCTTAGGAACAGGTTTCTCTACCTCTTTCAGTTGAAGAACGTCGGGGGCACCGTACTTTGTGTACACAATTGCTTTCATTAACCTTCCTCCAATTCATTTACTAATATCATACGAATAACATGAATAAATAGAACACTGGTTCACTCTTCAATAATTGGTCTAAACTAGAATGTTCTATTAATTAAAATATGTATTTAAATCATACATATTTCTCTTCAACAAAATGCTAAAAGCAGTGTGATTTCACTTGCGAAATCCACTGCTTTTATACTTGTTTTTATATTTTCTTTTCCCTATGCGGATACCTTAAAAGAGAATGGCTTACTAAAAGATGGCCTCTTTTTTATACACAGTCTTTTACCTATAATCGCAAATGAAGTTTACATAACATATTTATGATATACTCATTTATCTAAATAACAAGTTCGTTCTTCACTTGTTAAAAATTGAAACCATCTCTGTCTAAACTTAATTTGCGCTGCATCTGCGTATACATGCACCTCCATTTTCAAAGCTTCTGGAATTGGTCTTGGGTGCTGACTTTCTACTACCACTTGATCTTCTTGAAGAACTTTCAAACTATACCGGCTAAAAATTGTATGTAGGAACGGCATTTTTTTCGCAAAGTTTCTACCTGCTAATCCAAAAATCATTGTTTCTTCTTCATCTATCGGTGTAAAAGTTACAAAATTAATAAACTTCTTGTTTATCCCCTCTAAGGGCTTTAACAGCCATTGCTGAGGAAACTTATAACATAAATAAGCCTCACCATTTTTCAAGGAAAATGCATCTAAATTACCTTCAATTTGCAATTCTTCTAACTCAGGGTTTGTGCCTTTCCCAATTGTATTCTTATGAACAAAACTTAAATGGACAACATCTAGTACACTTTCTACAACTCTTGTAAAGTGAGCATTCCAAGTCGCTTTATACGGTGAAAATACAAAACCTGTATCCTCAACTTCCTCAAATAGTTCCAATACCGGTAATTCCTCATCGCTCACCTCACAGTCTGGATATACCCAAATCAGTCCAGCTTTTTCAATTACAGGATAAGACTTCGTGTGTGCAAATTTTGGTATCGGTTTCGAAGGCTGCGATGGAATGCATACACAAGTACCTCCTCCATCAAACTCCCATCCATGGTATGCACATGTTACTCTCCCTTTTCTAATGGAACCAAGAGATAAATCTGCCCCGCGGTGAGGACAATACGCATGTACTGCTTGTATGTTATGATTCGCATTACGAAATAAAACTAATTCTTTTCCTACTATTCTTCTCTTTATCGGCTGACTCGTAACATCCTTTGAAAAACAGACAGCATACCAGGTACACGGGAACATCCGATTTATATTATCGTCCATATGTGCCTCCTCCGTCGCTCTAAAACTAGTATTTTTACATTGGATATCCATTTTATAGTATGAGCATTTGAGCTTTAACAGTACTCCGACAGAAGTCCTCTTCCTCAAGCGCGTGCAGGACATAGTCTAGTGGTAGGGAGGGGTCATTCACTAGACACAAATAAAAGAAGAAACCTATATTGTTTCTCCTTTTCCATAAAATATTCTATTTTGTCCTCAAAGTTTGTTTAATAATTGATTTAAATCTTGCTTCGTTTTCGTCGTTAACGATTTTATTCGTTTCATATCTATTTTTTCTTTTTCAGCTGCGACAATTAAAGGGTACATACTTTGTCCAATCGTTTTATAATCAGTTGGATGAGTCGCTTCTAACTCTTTTTCGATTACATCCCATTTTTCATTAATTTGCTTTCCTAGCTTATTCACTGTATCTAGCTTAGGGTTTGCAGCTAATTGTTTATCTAAACTGTCAATAAGTTGCGCAACTGCTTTTACATTTGTTTTCACAGCCACACTTTTATTTGTATCTTTCGTTGCAGTTTTTCCGTTCGTAGATTGTTCTGTTGTTTTTGTACTTGTTTCTTTTTCTGTCGTTTTTCCACCTGTAGTTTGGTCATTTGCTTTCGTATTTGTTTCTTTTTCCTTCGTTTTCTCATTTGTTGTTTTAGCATTACTCTCCGTTCCAGACGATTCTTTGGAGTTCTTTTGATCTTTCTCTGTTTTTTCATTAGTAGATGTGTTTGTTTCTTTTTCATCGTTTTTCGTTGCAGATGTTTCATCAGCATTCGTTGTTTTTGCTTCTTCTTGTGCGTTCGTTTGTTCCTTTTTCACTTGATCTTTTTCTGCGGAGGGACTACAAGCTGTAACGGAGAGCATTGTACCAATTGCTATTGATGCAATTGTGATTTTTTTCATTTTCATAAAAAGCCTCCTATATTTACAATTTTATCCTCCCTTTTACGATTCTATTTATCCATAAAAATCCCTTTTTGCTCTAACTCTCATCTTTCCGACAGAAATCTTCATATCCATATGCTATTTGGCCAATTGTTTACATTTAATATTCGAGCTTTTTCTACCTGACCAACCTTTCTTAACATAAGAGAAGGAGAATATATTGTCATATCAAGAACTGTATTCTTTATATGACAATATATTCTCCTATCAAAAGCCGCTATTTACTGACAATCTATTTATTTTATATAAAAATCAATTCAATAATTATTTTTCACTTCATATTATTTCTCAACCTTTTTGTTTACATAATAAAATTATAAATCATTAGTAAAACCCACCATTCGAATGAATGACTTGTCCCGTCACCCACTTTGCTTCCTCGCTTACTAAAAATTGTATGAGACGTGCTACATCCACAGGCTCCCCTATTCTTCCTGTTGGAAATTTGGTTACTAAATACCCCTTAATTTCCTCTGTCATCCATCCTGTATTGGTCGGCCCTGGATCAACAGCGTTTACTGTAATTCCTTTTTTCATTGCAACGGGTGCTACTGAAGTAGTAAAAGCTTCAATCGCTCCTTTCGTTGCTATATAAGCAAGTTCGTTTGGCATTGGACCTAACGATTGGCCAGATGTAAGATTTACAATACTTCCACTTGTTTCAAGTAAATAATGATTAATAAATAGCGTACTTAATAACATCGTAGCGCGCATATTTACCGTATAGTGCCTATCTAGTTGCTCTACATCAAGTTCCTCTACTGTGGTATCAGTAGAGTATGCAGCATTGTTAATGAGAATAGACGGCTCTCCTAATCGTTCTGATACCATATATAATAACCGGTTTGGTGCATACGATTGCGATAAGTTCACTTCAGCCATTTCACAACGTACGCCATAATTTTCAATTTCTCTTTTCAATAAAAATGGTTCTTCATCCTTCATACTCCATGGCATCGCCTTATCATACTGAGGCCAATATGTGAAAAATATATCCATTCCTTTTTGAGCAAGCGCCTTACAAATTGCTGCTCCAATTCCATTTAAACGTGTCGCTCCTGTAACAATTGCTATTTTCGTCATTGGTTCCTCCTCCTATTTCACAAAATAGAATTGACCATAAATTAAAATTATCACTACATTTCTTACAAATAAACCCCCTGTAATGAATACAGAGGATTTATCATTTTTTTATTTAATATTTGCTAAAATGCGCTCTGCTCCTAACTGTAAACTACGTGTTACAATTACATTTATAATCATAAATGTAATTAATAGGATACTAAACATTCCCCACATACCGATTCCAAAGAAAAAGTATAATCCAACAACTCCAGCTACGATTACTAGATCCATCGCAATATTTGCAAGGAAATTCCATAAAGTTGTGTACCTGCTTTTAAACAACTTTTGCTCCGAATCCCAATGTATATCCGCCGTTTGAGCGTCCCAACGTGTACCGATTAAATTCGTTAACCAAAGGCCATTTGCACTTAGTAAAAACCATAACAACATAAAGAGTGGTGACACACCCGCAACAATTGTCATAATCAGACCAAACACAGCTAAAATTGTTATATTTATAAACCATGCTGTAAAAACTTTTGCAAAAAATATATCTGATGCCTTTACTGGTAAATAGCGATTGACAAACCATGAACTTCCATCCCTAGAAAAAGAGGTTGTGGCAATGACATTACTTCCCATTAAGAATAAACCTGCACAGAAACCTATGCCAAGAGCTAGACCAGACCATTCTGGCTCTTTTATAAACTTAGTTAACCACTTTAAGTTCCCCTCTTGTACGAAAAGTATAAAGAATAACATAATTGGCATCACAAAAGTTTGCACGATACAATTTATAAAAAATTGTGGTGTTCGGAATAAAATTTTGAACTCTTTTTTGACATAAGCTTTTATGTGTGAATTTTGTACAGTTGATTTTTTTAAGTTTTCTGCTGAGATGGCTTCTTTTTTCGCAGTACTCGTTGAAAGTCCGATAACCCCTTTTAAATACGTACGCTGTGCAACATAGAAAAACAATCCGAAAAATGCTAAGGAAATCGCTGCAAAAATCAGAACATATATAATTCCTTTCCAAGAAGCATTTTCTATTAACCCCATCGCACCAAAGTATGTTGTCGGAAAATAATTTGTCATCTGAACGAATAGAGACGATTGATTATCAGCAAAGTAATTTGCCATCATATCCCCTGATACTGCACTTTTGTTTCGCCACTGAATAAATACATTAATGCCTACGACAAACAATAAGGTTAATATTCCAATAAATATATTACTGCGGTCTTTATTCTTAGCTATATTTGTATAACGCATAATAACTGTCATTAAGAGCGATGCAAGTACTAACGGAATAATAGGGAAAAATATGTAAATGAATATTACATATAAATAATATGTAATAAATGCACCGCTTTGCACACCATATACAATAAAAATTGGAAATAAAATGAAAGCTCCCATTACATATTGTGTAATTAATACCGTAATAAATTTTGCCGTAATGATTTGTGATGGTTGTAGTGGTAAAGGTAATAGAGTTTCAACATCATTATTATAGTAAAATACAGTTAAAATGTTCGTAATACTAATTACAAATACCCATATACTCGCAACAGCTAATCCCATTCCGATGATCGATGTTTCTTGTCCGATTGATTCCATTCCAGCGTACATTCCATATGTAAGTGGACCGATAAATATAAAGCCAGCGAATAATAATGCTAAAAATGAAAATGCATACGCCCACCGTTTCTTTTTATCCGTTATGATATCGGCATAATTTAATTTCAATAATACTTTTGTTAATGTCCAAATTTTATTCATTTCCAGTCATCTCCAAGAACATTTTCTCAAGTGATTCATTGGATTTAAAATGATCTCTCATTTCATTTAAATTACCTTGGAACTGCAAATTTCCCTTATTAATAATGGCTACGCGATCACACAATTTCTCAGCTACGTCTAATACATGCGTAGAAAAAAATACCGTTTTTCCTTTATCTGCATGCTCCCTCATCATTTGTTTTAAAATAAACGCTGATTTTGGATCAAGCCCTGTCATTGGCTCATCTAAAATCCATACATCTGGATCATGGAGAAGAACACCGATAATAATAATCTTTTGTCTCATTCCGTGTGAATAACTTTGAATTTGATCTGACAAAGCATTATAAAGATCGAATCTCTCAGTCAACGATTGAATTTTCTCCTGCCGGATTGCATTGGGAACCTCGTACATATCCGCCATAAAGTTTAAATACTCTATTCCTTTTAATCTTAAAAACATATCTGGACTATCTGGTACATACCCAAATGTTTTCTTTGCCTCTAAAGGTTCCTTTGTCACATCTTTTCCATTGATCGAAATTGCTCCTTTATCTATTGCATGTATACCCGTTACCATCTTAATTGTTGTGGATTTCCCAGCACCATTTGGCCCTAAAAACCCAAAAATTTCTCCACTCGGCACTGTTAAACTTAAATCTTTCACAGCATAGGAAGAACCATTATAACTTTTTGATACATTCACAATTTCAATCATTTTATCCAATCCTTTCCTCATTTACCAATAAACTATATCTCTATTATAGCATACTCGTATTTTTAGATTTTTGTATTTTTCCAGATTAAATAAAGTTTCATGAAATCTTTTATTACGTATCATCTTTAGAAACAGACCGTTATATATTTCTCCTTATCCGTTAAAATATATATATAAACCTAGACCAACAATTAAAACCACTGCTAACAAAAGGTAAATCATTGTAAGTCTCGTAATATTTCCTTTCGTTGATTTGCTATAATTTTCATCCCCATTTTTCCCAATTACTATTGTTCCAACAACAATAACAGCCACAATCATTAACATAATTAACATCCACTTGATCATACGTTGCCCCCTCCCTTCCTCTTGCAACCATTTTACGATATTTTTACTGCCTATAACTTGTGAATATTATCATTTTTCTGAACTTTAATTAAACAGATTACAAATCTTTGATTTTTAATTTTAATGACATCTTTATTTTTGATGAGAAATAGCCTACAAAAATCCCTCCTACTTATCATGTAGTGAGGGATTTTTTAGAGTTTCCTACAATCTTTATAATCTCGGTTAACTCACGAATTTCATATGTTGGTTTAATGCCTATATTATTTTCCTTACAGTGCGGGTTGAACCAGCATGTATCAATCCCGTAATTTATTCCCCCTTGGATATCAGAAGTTACAGAGTCACCAATCATTAATACGCTCGCTTTATCTGCAATTTGCAGCTTTGAAAACGCATAATCAAAAATCCCTCGTGCTGGTTTTTGAAATCCAGCCTCTTCCGAAATGATAGTATGCTCAAAAATATCACAAAGAGGCGAACCCTTGATTCTAGATTTCTGCACATCTGTGAATCCATTCGTAATAATAGCTAGCCGACAATCAGCAAGTGTATTACACAAGTCTACAGCTCCTGATACCATATGTATTTCTGTCCCTAAATAGCTAAGATATGTACTGTTGAATATGTCAGCATTTATTTCAAGCTTATGGGCTAGAAACAATTTCCTAAATCTCTCCACTCCCAATTCAGATAAAGTTAGAATCCCCTGCTCTAACTCTTCCCATAATACTCTACTAATCTCTTTGTAGCTGTCTTCATAATCTACCAGTCCCGTAGGTAATCCGAAGTCTACAAACGTTTTATTCAATGCCTTTTTTTCAGATATACCAAAATCAAATAATGTATCATCAACATCAAATAAGAGAACTTTATATTTCATAGGTACCCTCCATTACTGTAGATTTTAAATAAAGTTTGATCAAATTAATTCTATCACCCGTGATAAAAGAACAGAAGAAAAGAGCGTGTTTTAATTAATCTTTTTTTATTTAAAATCAAGAAAATAATTAAAAATCTTTAAAATTAAATCTGTGTGAAAAGAAAGTATACGCTACAAGAGCGGCTAAAGGATTGATTAACTATTTCATTTGGAATATTGCAGTTACAGTGTTAACAGAAACATAATAAAAAACCAAACTACAGTATTTATCTAGTTTGACTTTTAATTTCACCTTAAATATATAGTCTCTTTCCATTCAAATGACCATTTTGTACAATTAAAAAGAGCGCTCGTTTCCGCGAGCACTCTTCGAGGGGTTGCGAGAATCCTCATTAACAAAAATTAATGAGGCTAAAGTTAATGTGGTACAAGCAGTATACGCTTGTCCACACCCAATCCAGTGAATGCTCTTAACGTGATAAGGAGTGTAAGCTTTGAATAGAATAAGCAGTTAGCTTGTCCTATACTTCAATATATGCATGTCCTTATCAAAAGGTGCAATATAAAAGAGTACCCGCCATTAGGTACTCTCAAAAATAAGTATGGCGCTCCAAGTTCCATCTCATATGATAACTTGTCCCACGTTCTATAATACGCTTGTCTCATTCAAAAATTCACTGGTCTTTTGTGTAATTTCTACATAAAAGTGAATTATACCTTTTAGTGTTATTCCTATTTCAATACAATACAGGACTTTCCACCAAAACTATTTACATGTTACTTCTCTTCTAATAACAATGTCTTCATATTTTCTAACTGTTCTTTTGTAAGACCAAGTCCTTTTTCAGCATACATTTCAATGCTTCCAAATTTACGGGTAATTTCATCAATTGCTGCTTGTAAATAATCAGCGCGAGCTTCAAACATAGCTCCTAATATTTCTTTACTTTCTTCATTTTGTAGCTTCGCCCCTAAAAAGGCCATCATTTTTTGATTTAACTTTTCACGGAATCCATTACTTAATAAATAGTCTTGCATCACCGTTTCTTCTGAGACACCAAGAAGAAGTAATAATAAAGCAGAACCAAATCCTGTTCGATCCTTCCCAGCTGTACAATGATTAACTAGCGGTAAATTTTCCGGTTCTTGAGCGAGCTGTAGAAAACGTACAAACGCTTCATTTCCCTCTACAAAGCCTTTATTCATTTTCACTAAATACTCACCTGGTTTTCCAAGCATTGATAAATCCCCGACTTGGAAAAACTCATTAATGTTTAGATCTTTTGCTATATCTTGCATGACTGGTAAACAGACTTGACGGGCACCAGCAATGCTCGGATTCGGTTTATGCGTCACTTCAAAATCTGTTCGATAATCACAAACTAGTTTTAAACCAGACTGTTGTAAATAAGCAATATCCCACTCTGTTAATCCTGCTAATTCTTCTGAACGATATAATTTCCCCCACTTTACTTTATGGCCGTCACTTGTTTCATAACCACCTAAATCACGGAAATTAAACGCTCCTTGTAATGGTAACCTGCGTTCAGCTATAGTAACTGCTTGTCCATTACTTGCTACTAATCGAAAATAAGGACGTACGTTAGGACTTGGATCTTCTATTGTACATGAAGCTGCTCCAGTGAGGTTTAATAACATTTGTCCATTTCCCTCAATATGTTCTGATGAAGTACTCCAATAAATCGTAACTTCTCCTACTCCATCTTCCCATACTATATGTAACTTATTATCTTGATTTCGCTCTACACTTGCTTGTAACCAGCTTTTTTGTTGTTCCATTATTTCACCAATACTTTCTTTATATATTCCGTTAATGCTCTATTTTATTGTATTACAAATATACTGATTCTGTCGTGACTATATTTATGACATTCTTTTGTCTTTCTTAAAAATTAAGAAAAGATTTCTTTTACGAATGTTGTAGATGGAGCACCGCGAAATATGTAGGCGATCTGCCTGTCACCTAAATCTTGGTATACGATCGTACCGCGCTGAGGATGAGTATAAAATTCTAATCCATTTATTACTTGCACTAGGCTATAATTTCTAGTCCAGGACGTTTCAGTTTTTGTTTTAACATAACGACCTCCCTCCTTGCTAACTACTTCGGGAGAGCTTATTATTTATCCTTGCATGAGCAGGATTGTCTTCGAATATATAGAATACTAGGAAACAATGCATTACGAAAGCATAGAGGAGGAGCAGCTTTGAATATCATTGCATTGCAACAACAATTGGAGCTCATTCAGCAAAATGACTATACACAGATGCAGAACATAGATCTTAATGAGTTAAGTTCACATATGATTGGACATATGGGAACGACCGATAGCTATGTACGTGATCAATTAATATATAAATGTTTTGCACATTTTATTCAAAATGAATTTCTATCACATGATAACTTAGAAACTTTGTTAACAACCTGTCTAAGTGACGATTACTTATATCGAGAAATCTCCTCTCCTAATACAGATGGAGTTTTCACTCGTTCTTATACCACTTTATTAATAGGACTAATTATACAGTTCGATAATTCTCACTCATTCTTATTACAAGAAACTGTGCAAAACGTAAAAGAAAAGCTTATTACATATATGAATCTTGAAATAGATTATCGTGGATATGTACAAGATAAAGGCTGGGCTCATAGCGTCGCCCATGCATCCGATGCCTTTAACGAACTGGTACACAGTGCACATATTACCTGTTCCTGTTATGAAGAGATTGCTCATTGCTTATTAAATAAAATCTTCATTTATTCTACCGTATATCATAATAATGAAGATGAACGAATTATAACTCCCCTCTTATCTATGCTTTATTATGACTTTCCAAGGGATCAACTTTTTTCGATTATCTATAAAAAAATAAAACGTTTAACACAGTTAAAAATCAGACTTTCTTGTCATGAATACTTTATATTATGTGCAAATGTAAAAACCTTTTTACGTACCTTGTTTTTCAGAGCAAAAATAGATCCTAACCTTACTTCTGTAGCGAATCGAGCTGAAAAAATGTTGAGGGAATTACCGAAGTATTGTTAATGATAAAGGAGAAAAAGAATGGGATATATCGAAGACATGTGAAAGCTCGTAGGGAAGCACCCGCTTATCATAACTGGTTCGCACGTAATTGTTTTAAATAAACAAAATGAAATCTTACTTCAGCTCCGCACTGATTTTAATATGTGGGGTATTGTTGGTGGAGCTCTTGAATATGGAGAAACATTAGAAGAAGCTGCAAAACGAGAAGCATTTGAAGAAACGGGGCTTATTTTAAAAAGCCTAGAATTTTTTCATACTTTTTCAGGGTCAGAATTTTTTCAAGTATACCCAAATGGCGATCAAGTGCATGGTGTCATGATTGTTTATGTATGCCGAGATTACGAAGGTGAGTTGCGATGCGACCATAATGAATCAAAAGAATTACGCTTTTTCCCATTACATACACTTCCAAATAATATTGGATCTGTACCTAAAATGATGATTGAGCAATTTAACAAAACAAAAAAATAAGGGAACGCTTATCGTTCCCTCTCATATCCAATCCTCTTTTTGATTTCCGCTAAATTCACCTTCGCGATTTTTCTCGCACGCTTCCCACCTTTTTCTAGAGCCTCATACAATAAGTGCGGCTCATTCATATATCTCTCATACTTCTCTCGCGGTTCTTCTAATTCACGGTTTATAACGGAAAATAGTTCTTTCTTTACTTCCCCCCATCCAATGCCTTCTCTATATCGCTCTTGCATATTTTGTATTTCTTCCTCTGTTGCAAATTCCTTATATATCATAAATAATGTCTCAGGCTCTTTCGGTTCATGAGGTAATGAAGAATCAGTTTTAATTTTAAAAATTAGCTTTTTGAGCTTTTCTGCTTCTGCAAATAGAGGAATCACATTCCCATAACTTTTACTCATCTTTCGTCCATCAAGTCCTGGTAAAATAGCCCCCTCTTCTTGCACTACATACTTTGGAAGTGTAAATGTCTCCCCGAAAGTATGATTAAAATACGTCGCAATATCACGAGCGATTTCAATATGTTGAATTTGATCTTTTCCAACGGGTACATGGCTAGACTGAAACAACAATATATCTGCAGCCATTAATATGGGATACGTATATAACCCCATATTGACACCCGTATCGATATCAATACCTGCCTCTTTATTTTGTTCTACCTTAGCTTTATACGCATGGGCCCGATTCATCAAGCCTTTTGGGGTCAGACAAGCTAAAATCCATGCTAATTCTAAAATTTCCGGAACTTCAGTTTGTCGATAGAAGATAACATCTTCTCCAAGTCCTAATGCTAACCACGTTGCAGCGACCTCTTTTGTATAATCACAAAATAGCTTAGGGTCATGCACGGCGTTTAATGCATGATAATCTGCTATAAAATACAAGGCTTTTCCGTCCTTGTTTTTAGACATGTTTAATGCTGGTTTAATCGCCCCAATATAATTTCCCAAATGTGGATGACCAGTTGGCTTAATCCCTGTTAACATGATTTTCTCACTCACACTAACTCCTCCTTTCTGCAAATAAAAGAGTCCCTCATCCTAGAAAAGGACGAGAGACTCCCGCGGTACCACCTTTATTAGCTACAATTATAGCTCACTTGATGCCTCTTTAACGCGAAGCAAATCGTCTTAGCCTACTCATTTCAGCTAGAAGCTCCAGAGTCCATTCCATGTTCATTCCTTACTGACTTCCACCACATATCAGCTCTCTGTAAAGTTCCAAACATGTACTACTCTCCATCATTGCATTTATTTATTCCTTACATTTTACCACATTTTTCTTTCTAATAAACATAAATTTTCTGTTTTTTCAGATATAAAATTTTGTTACATGTAGATCTACAGAAAATAATACGACAACTTAGGAAGGATCCTCAAATCGAAATACATTCCTAACCTTAGCTCAACAGGAGTACTAGGGGTATCGCCACACATCCATCAACTTAAGATCTCATAATACCCCCAGAACGAAAATTTTGTGCATTTTGCTCGTTTTTATTGATTTGGGATAACTCGTTCATTTAGCTTGATGACGATGGGGTCTGGCCAACAAAACGCGAATTTTGTACGCTAAGGAAGCACAACTGTTGCTTTGGAATAAAGTCTAAATCTAAGGATTTTATAAACACGTATTTTATAGCAAAAGAAAAGGATTCATTTTGGGTAAACTTTACTCAAAATGAATCCTTTTCTTTTCAAATAAACTTTCTGCTTTATAAAAAATTTTGATCAAACTTTGCTCGTGAAATATTTTAATTTATACGCATTTCGCTTAACTACGTGGTTTATTAAAAAATATTGCGATAACTAAAAATCTATTTAGCAACTTTTAGCCCAAAGTTCAAATCATTGTTGGTTTTCTTTTCTCTTTTTAATAAAATACTTCTACTTCATACAATTACAGTACTACACTTATACTAAACCCATCATATCCCTTACTTCCTACAGTTTGTATTGCCGTTGAGGTTAGTTGCGGTTCAGATGCAAGAATATCAAAAAAACGACGAACTCCCTGAACACTTGAATCAGTACTAACAGAATTTACTATTTCTCCTTTTCGAACTACATTGTCTCCTATAATTACAGTGCCTTTTCGAGATAATTTAAGTGCCCACTTTAAATATTCCGCATTATTTTGTTTATCCGCGTCAATAAAAATTAGATCAAATGGATAGGCTCCCTCATTATATAAGTTCGACATTGTTTCAAGAGCAGGTCCAATTCTTACCTCTACTAAGTTAGATAGACCAGCCCTTGATATATTCAATTTTGCAACTTCTGCATGACGGATTTCTGATTCAAGAGTAATTAGATGACCATCTTCTGGTAAGGCGCGAGCTAACCATATAGTACTGTAGCCTCCTAGAGTTCCAACTTCCAATATTCTTTTAGTTCCTTGAATTAATGCTAGTAAGTGAAGAAATTTTGCTTGATTGGGAGCTACGTCTATTGCTGGTAAGTCAGCCTCAGCATTCGTTGCTAATATTTCTTCAAGAATTGAGTCTTCGGGTAACAATTGACTTGTAATATATGTATCTACTTCATTCCACTTCTTTAAATCTATCATTATAAAATCCCCTTTCATTTTTCACCATAATTTCAAAGACTATTTTTTATCTAAAATTATTTCATTCAGCTTTGAACCTAGACGATAAAATCATTTGCTCGTTTCGCCGTTTTTTCGTAAGAGCAATCCAAGAACAAAAAATCCCGATACATGCAAAAAGAATATATAGTACTCCCATTCCAATTCCACCCAATAATTCTCCAGTCATAATGCCAAAAACACCAAATATTTTACCAATTTGAAATACAAATCCATTAAAAGCCATATAAGATCCCCGGCGTGAATCGTCTACAATTTCAGCAAGTAAAGATTGCCTTGTTGGAACATACATCAATTCACCTACGGAAAGTACTGCAACAGCTAAAAATAAAGAAATAAAGTTATTTGAAAAGGCGAGTACCGCGTATCCTAAGCCAAATAATAAAAATCCTATATACATAATTTTTTGCTCTGACTTATTTTTTAGCCACTTTGTAATTACAGCTGTAAATAAGATAATAAAAATCGTATTTTCGACTGTTAGTAAACTTAACAATTTCACCCCACTGAGTGAAATTTCCATACCACCAAATAACGATACGACCTGTGCTTGAATTTCATTTTCCAACCTTATAGAGATAAAATGATTTCGTTGATACTCGATAGACAGTATAGCCACTCCTCCGATTGTAAACCATACAAAAGGAAGATCACGAATGACTGTTTGATAGCTTTGTATAATCGTTTTTAACCCAAAAAGATTCTCCACGTCTCTCGACTGTGTAACAGAATATGTTTCATGTATTAGCGCTATAGTCATCCATAAAGTCACCATAGAAATAGCTAACAAAGAAATTAACAGTTCAAAAAAATGTGATTCAAAAAACCACCCTCCGATTATTAATCCAAGCATAATTGATAGATTGACGGCCCAATAGTTGATAGAGTACATTAGCGTCCTGTTCTCTTTTGTACTGACATCTATTAACATAGCATCCGCTGCAGGATTAACAAAACCAGTGGAGATACTTATAATCAGCAACATTAGAAAGGTAAGCCATGCAGATGTTAAAAATGGAGAATTTACAAACATCATACCTGCAAATGCGAAGACTTTCATCCATTCTCCAATAACCATCATTTTCTTTCTACCTACTGAATCCGCCAAATATCCACCGTACAGACTCGCGATAAATTGGACCGATACTTGTATCAATAATAATATCGCTGCATATGTCGTATTTAATTCCTTCGCGAAATAAATTGCCATAAAAGGAAATATCATTGAACCAATGACACGACTCATAAAAGATGTATAAATTCTTACTCGAATATTTGGATGCATATCTTTGAACACTTAAATTCACCTCCATATTCAGTATGCTTTGTTCAAAAGTGGAAAAAAAGGTTATAATTTAACCATAAATGTCCCCTTTTAATATAAGTTTTGAGTAGATAAGATAAACTGCTTCAACCAATATATGAGGAGTAATTACATGAAAAATCAAACCTATTTTCAAATGAGGGCTTATTTTTATTCAAGAGAAAAAAATCAATACGTTACATTTAAACTTAAAGAACTAGAGAGTTTATGGTTTTGTACACAAAAAAATGTTAAGAGAAAGCTACGGCAATTTGCAAATGAGAAAAAATTGGTTTATATTCCCGGGAAAGGAAGAGGTAATCCATCACAAATTGAATTTCATTGTTCATTCCAACAGGAAATAGAGGCCGAGGTACTAAATTTAATACAATACGATAAACTAGAAGATGTTATCTTTTTACTGCAGCTTCCCATTCCAAAAACCTGGATCACGAATGTCTCTAAAGAAATTCAAACCCTCTTTGGTATACATGTATCAGAACATAAAAGAGACACATTAAGAACTATATATACTAGAAAATTAACTACACTTGACCCATTATATACATCCATTACCTTTGAAACGTTTTTAATTCATCAATTAGGTGATAGTTTAATAACTTATGATAAAGAAAACGACTCTCTTCAACCACATTTAGCTCACACCTGGGAGGGAGAGGCTGAGAATAAGGTTTGGACTTTTCACTTAAGAAAGGGTGTACGATTTCATAACGGTCATGTATTGACAAGTGAAGATGTTAAATATACTTTTGAGCGTTTTCTTACAAGACCAACCTCACCTCATTATTGGTTTGTTGAAGATATAGAAGAAATTGATTGCCTTTCTCCTTTTATTGTTTGTTTCAAGCTTAGGCGTTCTAATCCACTCTTTCCTAGATATATGAGTTCACTTAATCTTGCTATCTTACCAATAAATGAACCATTCGATGAAAATAAGTGGATCGGGACAGGCCCCTTCCGAATGAAAAAGCGGACTGATACAACGCTTGTCTTACAGGCATTTGACGATTACTTTTTAGCTAGACCTTTATTGGATGAAATAGAAATTTATCGTATGTCTCCTGATACAACTAACTCAATGTCATATGAAATAAACAAAATAGAAACAAGTAATACACATCTGCACAAACAAGATATCGAAGTTGGATTCCATTTTTTAGCCTTCAATTTCCATCGAAATACTATAGTTCAAAATGCTTCATTTCGCGAGGCAATATACCATCTTATGGATACAAAAAAATTATGGGATGATTTAGGGCGCTCTAATCTTCAAGAGTCATCAAGTTACTTTTTTTGGAAATCTAAACCGCAGCCGAAGAATCAAGGCTATGTAAAGACACTATTAAAAAAAGCAGGCTATAATGGAGAATTAATTACTGTATACACGCTAAAGAAACAAAACTATATGGAAGATGCGGATTGGTTCAAAAAGGAAGCCGCTAAAGTAGGTGTGCACTTAAATATTAAAACCTTCACACTAGACGAATACTATGACCCATTCCTTGAAGACGCTGATTTATTATTCATGGGGGAAGCAGCTTCAACCGATTACCATTTATCTTTTATCGGTACCTTTTTAAATAAAGCATCTATATTTAATCGCTTTTTTTCTTTAGAACAACTAGACATTTTAAATATTCACTTTGAAAATATCAAGCATTCTGAGACTAGCGCTGATAGAGAATTTTGGATAGCAAAAGCAGAGAGCTATATCCGTGAAAAGAATTTGTTCCTATTTTTATACCATCCTATTAAAAATCGTACATTTCATCCGATGATTAAAGATATTCAATTTGAATCGTTCGGCTATGTAGATTTTAGGAAACTATGGATTAAGTAGTAGTGGTAAGTCCTTTTATAACTCCTAACAATATTACTAAAAATACGGTGCTGGTACAAAAACATAGACTCTCGTAGGTAATCTTCTAAACTTGAACATACTGATAGTAGGACTCTAACAAAGCTGTGTGATCAGTATGGAAAAGGAAAACTTGTTCAAATGAAAGCATTATCAGCCTGAATTAATCTTATTAACAGTGAGATGGTACCTACGGTATAATTTGTGCTTTCGTAATCTGGTGGAAATGATGGAAGAAAGAGGGTTATCAATTGCTTACACAACGATTATTGTTCATTTTAAAAAATGATTTAGACTAAATATCGTTGGTCTAATTAGATTTTTCAATTCTTGTTTTTCTAATTTAATTAAATAAAAATGTAGACTGAATAATTGATATGGAATTAATACAATAACTCCATTTTGAAAAAAGTTTGTTCAAAGTATTACTGCAAATATTGATTTTATAAGTAGAAGTAACAGATATTCACTATACGGGGTCTCGCCCTATCCCCATCAACTTAAGAAGTTATTGCTTCCCTAAAACGAAAAAAATGAGCTAAATTCTCATAAATAACTGTAAAAAGATAAAATTTTCGTTTTGGTGGCACTTCAAAATACTAGCTTGATGGCGATGGGGTAGCGTCAGGAAAATGCGAATTTACAACGCTAAGGAAATACAACATATAAAAAAGCCTAATTTCAAGCTACAATAACGAGAAATTAGGCTTTAATTATTTCATAAAGTATAGGTTACTTATTAAGGGTAGTACCAGCTACAAAGTATATGTTAATGACTGGTAATAATTGAACCGTGGTTCCGAGTAAAGTTCCGTTACTCACTGTTTTAGGAACTTTTCATTTTCTTACTTTACGGCCTATGTCAGCTACGCTGGTATCAGTCCTAAATAAACAGGGAAAGACCCTATGCCTTGTCGTTATGGCCTTTCTTCTTTTTTCAACTATCGATAATGAGATGTTGTGTAAACTTTATGTATACACTATACAATCTATTCAACTGTTAATAGCTGTTCAAAGAAACCGCCTATTTCTAGTTCTCGATCAATAAAATGTATCTCCAGAATCCAATCCCGCGGTTGACCGTTCTTATCAAGTTCATTCATGGAAACATTATTATCAATATGAATATAGTTCTCAACTTCTTCTCCTTGAACTTGTTCATGTGGGAACTCACCAATGAGATGACCAGCATGTGGACCTCCATATTCCCACCCATACTTTTTGGCAAGATCGCAAACAAATGAGAAAAGTTCACTACCTGTGATAGTAGGATTAGACTGAAAGAAGGCTTTTCCTTCTTCCCAAGCCTGTTCAATATCATTACGTAGTTTTAATTTGACTGGATCTTCTCCAAGGACGTATGTCCTACCAAAATCAGCTTCCCAATCTTCAAAAATAGGACCGAAGTCAAGAAAGATAATATCTCCCTCTAGCACCGTTAAATTTGGTGGATTTTCTCTATAAGGATATAATGTGTTCTTTCCAGCTCGTACAATGCGTTTATGCCAATATTTTTTGATTCCGAACATTTGAAAAGCCAATTCATAAATTTCTCGATTGATTTGTTTTTCAGTTACATCACTACGTAGTATCCCTTTTTCTTCAATCGCTCTGAAAAGATCTTCGGCCTTGCATTCAGCTTCTCGTAAAGCTAAGTGTCTCTTATCTAGGGATTGATTCAAAACTACCTCTCACCTTTCATAATAGTATTGTGAAATAACCATACAAAAAATAACACATTTATGTAATTTGAGTAAATTATAGGATTTCAGAACTTCTATAATTTTTACTTTGCGGTCTGTGTCAGCTACGCTAGTTCTCCACCTTATAGGCTTACCAACTTCTTAATTATATTTATATCTCCTAATTCACTAAGTCTTTGCACTAAAATGTTTTCTATATTCTCACTTAAAACTAGTTGTTCAGATGAAAACGGTGCTAATTGTAAGCTCTCACCAATCATAACAGAATACATCGCATGCTGAAACATTGTAATATCATTCGCATCATTACCAAATGCTATATATTCTTTTTCTTCCACACCTAATTGTTGCAATCCACTCCACTTATCTATTCCGTTTGGACTTATGTCTAAGATTCCTTCGTTTCCGTGGGAGTGAACCACAACATTCATATTACTAAGCTGTTCTTCAACTGCTTCCATGTTGTCTGAAGTAAGGACTAAAATTTTTACGATTGACTGCAATTTATCCAATTTAACGTTTTTAGCACGCCCTTCTGGATCAAGATTATTCAAAATCGGGTGTGTAGTTGGCCCTGTATAGGCATAATCCCAATCACCATCTATTAAATAAGAAACATTATAAAATTTAAGTAATTGAACAATATTTGCAAGCGTTTCTTCATCAAAACTAATTGTTGATATGATTTTCCCTTTCATTGCAATCATGGATCCATTTCCACCAATCATTGGGTATTGATGAAAACGTTTATGTAAGACGGGGAGTAAATCACGTATTGGCCTAGCTGAAGCAAAAATGACTTCGTGCCCTTGAGCTACTAGCTTTTCTAATGATACTAGTAGTCTTTCGGAAATAGGCTGACCTTTAAAGCAAATTGTTCCATCTAAATCGAATACAAATTTCATTCTATGCCACTCCTAAAATTTTTTATTGTTCTTATCATATCAGTTTATCTTATAATGAAAAGGACATATGTCCCAAAAGGAGTATTATATGAAATTTATTCATGACTTGAAGCTACTTGAAACAAAATTACGAGAATATCATATTGAAGAAATGTTTAACCGAGAAAAACAACCCCCATTTACACTGCAGCAATATGGACAAGATGAAATTGTTTTACTTGAGGGAAGTGAATTAGAATCATTATTGTTCTTGGTGGAAGGAAAAGTGAAAATAACATCAAGTGTTGAAACTGGAAAATCACTTTTACTACGATTTGTCCAACCTTTTTCTATTATTGGTGACATTGAATTAGTTCGAAACGTTTCCGTCCAATCACAAGTTAAAGCAGTTAATGAATGTTTATTAATTGGACTACATTTTGATTATATAAAACAATATGAAATGAATAATCCGCGGTTTTTACATACACTTTTAGAACATGTAAGCTATAAGCTTCAAACTTGTACAACGGCTTCTCGTGTGAATTTATTAGCATCTGTAGAAAATAAGTTTGCGAGCTATCTTATGTCCACGATATCATCTGACCCCGATAACATCTTTGGAATGGAGCTAAAGACTTCCAATATAAAAGAAATTGCAGATTTACTTGGCACGACATATCGACATCTAAACCGAGTTATTCATTCGCTATCCGAAAAAAAAATTATTGAAAGAGATAAAAACTCCATTCGTATATTGAATTGGAGTTATTTAGAAAGAATATCTAATGGGATCCGATATAAGTAAAAAGAAATAACCCAGATTTCTCGAGGGTTATTCTTAAAATTTGTTAATTATCCACTTTTGATATGATAACACTTGATTGATGTGAGTTTTATGAATTTACCGTCCCAAAAACGACCGTTTATGGGACTTTATTTATTTCTATCCAAATAGAGAAAAATACTATTCAAATTCAGTTTCAAAACCCATTACCAAAAATAAAAGCTCCTAACATATTAGTCATATACAATATGTTAGGAGCTTGATATTTTAAGTGTTTTTTGGATTTAGGTCTTGATAACGTACGTTAAGAAAGTTCCATAAAGTGTCCCGCCAGCATTTCGGAAAAAAACACGCTAAGAGCATGCCAGATTTTATACAGTTTTTTGGCTAATCCAGTAACAAACGAGAACCTTAAAACCGCGTCAGGATAGGAATGTATAAAAAAATGCATAGATCGATAGAACAAAAAAAGGAGGTTACCTTGTGAGAGTAGGGTTCCTCCTTGTCCTTGCTACCGATAATAAGTGAGTATGTTAACCTCACATGTATAAGGTATACATCGTACATAATTGAGATATTTAAAGGATTCCAACCTAGTTTATCTAATTTAGAAAAGAAAGAACAAATATCTAAAGAGGTGAAATGGATGCAAATTCTACTAATTCGTCATGGAGAATCTAAAGATGATTTTTTAAAAGAGGGTTATAAAGGGTCTACTGATTTACAGTTAACTAAAAGGGGATTAGAACAAGTTGAAAAAATGTCTAGTTATATATCAAAGGAATTCCCTCCAGAATTTATTTGGTCGAGTACTCTATTGAGAGCAACTCAATCTACTGAAATTTTGAGTAATGCTGTTAAATGCCCTGTAGAATATCTAATTGATTTACGTGAAATGCAAAAAGAGGAGAGTAAACTAGACTTTAGATTACGTGCTGAAAACATCCTTACAGCTGTTAGAGAAAGGAGTAAACATTACAAACGAGTTGCGATTATTTCCCATGGAGGCGTAATTACAAAAATTATAGATAGCTTCCTTCAATTACCGAAAGAACATGATGTATGGTTCCATACTGACAACACAGGTATACATCTACTTGAATACAAGTCTAGTATCCGTATTATTAGGTTTAGTAACAATACCACTCATTTAAACTAGGACAAAATTCAACTTCCGCAATCGCATGTTAACTAAATTAGCTTAAGATTAAATCATTAGAGGAAAAAGTATGAAAAATAAAATACCTCTAATAACATTCATTTTAGCTGCTTTATTTGTAGCTGGAGGTTTTGCATTCTTCTACTGGATCAAAACATTCCCATTCAACTAAAGAAACCTAACACCGATAACACTAATTATGTAAATGAGCTGTCCATATGGACGGCTTATTGTATTTTTTGCTTAGCGTGTTTTTTTCCAAAATGCTGTTGATACCCCATGCCCATCAAGTTAAAGAAAGTAAATACCCCAAAACGAGAAAATTTGCTTTTCCAAGCCAAAATGCATAATTTTTGTTTTGGGGACTTTATAAGATTCTTAATATGAGAAACATCATTTCAATTCAAGTATACTACAGTATAAATTCAACATCGATTTCAATCCTTATCTTCTACCCTGCTGTTCTATAATTATTCTTTCTTGCAATGGCTACTGCATTTAAACGTGGCACTTGACCAAATAAAGTAATTAGTTTTGAAACAAAAAACGCAAAATTATAATGGAAATAATACCTCCCAGTACGGTTCCCAGTAAACTACGTGTTTTTATCGCAATAAAGAAAGTCGGTATGGCTGCAAAAAATTCAATGTTATTTGTAAGGGGCGCAATCTTTCCATCATGTATAAATATCTCTTGACCAATCAAAGCAGCTATAACAGAAATAGGGACATAATTTAACCATCGCATTCCCCATTCTGGTAATTCGAAACGACTTAGTACCATAAGAGGAACGACCCTTGGAATGAACGTTACAATAGCTGACCCTAGAATAATCAAAAAAACTTCCCATCTTACTTCCATTTTTCCACCACCATTCCTATTGTTGAAGCAATAATTGTAGCAACAATAACACCCATACTGCTGGACAACATGAAAGAGCTTCCCACAGCAATGACAACTGCTATAATTGCGACAACTATATCAAGTTTGATTTTACTTCGCCCTAACATTGTTAATATAAGAATTCCTATAAACATAGCTGGCAAGGCAAATTCTAGACCGAACTTTTCAGGATTTGAAATCCATTGTGCCAAAAATGCACCTGCTAAATTAGCTATAAGCCAATTTAAATAAGCTGTTATGTTGAGACCATGCATCCATTTTTCACTGATTTGTTTTTTTTTCGCAGCCTCGCTAATAGCGACACCGAATGTCTCATCGGTGAGTAGAGAACCTACTAACATGTTCCTAAGTGGAGAAAGATGCCGAAAATAAGGTGCTAGTGCTGCACTAAGTAAAATATGACGAAGATTAACAAAGAAAATAGTAATAATAATGGCAGTAAGAGAACTACTTGCTGCTATCATTCCTGCCGCAATAAACTGAGCTGAGCCAGCATAGAGAATTAAAGATATCAGAGTTATCTCAGTTATGCTAAGCCCCGCAGTCTTTTGGATTACACCAGCCGCTATTCCGATACTTAAATAACCCAGTAACGTAGGGACACAATCTTTTACTCCTTTGATAAAGCTTTCTTCATCTCTCTGAGACGAATTCACTTGGACGTTCGACAGACTCATTTCATTCCCTCCTTATTAAGGATAAATAGAAGCTAACACACTAACTACTACGAAAAAATTGAAAGAAAATACGGTTCAATTTATTTGAACCGTTTTCCAGTAACAACATGAAACAGGTTAGGGTCGTTTCTCCAGAGAGCTTCTGTTTTCTCTGGACCAACTTCTTTAACTAATTCTGAAAACATAATGTCATGTCTGATGTATTCCGTCGCGATTAATACAAGTGCTGGATCTTCTGTTTTTATCGCCCATGCAGGTGTATTGTGAGAAAAATTTGCGATTAATACTTCTTCATTGTCTCGTGCAACAATCGTTAATCGACCATTCATACGCTCCTCCGCTACTTCTGGAGCCATATAATTATGATGAGTGGTTACACCAAGCTGAATCTCAGGTGCTCCAAAAAGAATAGAAAAAACATGGATTTCTTCATTTATACGCCTATCTATAGCATTTTTTATACAAGAGACTTGTGGTTCCCAAATCGACAACCATATTTCTTCTTCTGCTTTATCTATTATGTCAATCATTTCAGCCACAACACGCTCATCACTGCTGATGCGGCGAATAACATCTACTTCTTGTTCACTTTCTAAAGCAGATAAATTCTTTTCAAGATAATCCATAGAATTTTCGAAGTTATTACGCAATCGACGGATTAACTCTTTTGCTGGCAAAGGTGCATAGGTTACAGGATCAGAAGGTACTGTATAAACCGCACCTTTATCTATTAACTTTGCCAACACTTCGTAAATCGTTGAACGAGGTACACCTGACCTTTTACTGATTTCATATCCCGTTATGGGGTAATTTTTTAAAAGTCCTATATACGCTTTACATTCATATTGCGAAAAGCCCCATTTCTGAAGTTCTTTGTAAAGTTCTTCCATGATAACTCCTTTAGTAGTTAGTGTGGTACTTACTATAAAACAAAACAAATTATATGTCAAAGCTATTTTTTGAGTATAGATTTTCAATTATACTCAAAACGATCCTTAACAATTCGACTCTTTTACGAAACGATTTTAACATTAAAATATTAAACTCCTAAAGAAAAAGCTAATAGGAGTAATATTTCAGAGTTAGGTAATGTAAGGAACTAAAATGTACAAAATTCTTGCAAGGAATTTTGTACGTTTATACGGACTAATTAAATTTTCATTTTAAGGGGGATTTTGTTCTGTTAGGCGATTGAACAAAATGTTTCTTTTTTTAAAAGTGAAATTTATATGCTATATCATGAAGGAATATAATTAAACTGACAACTGCATTTATTTAGGTAGGCCACATAAAATGTTCAATCTTTTTTATAAAAACTTAAGGAATCCAAAATTAAAACCCACACATTTTGATCAAACTTTTTCAAATTGTGTGGGTTTCTTCTATTTATAAAATCAATCTTTGTAGCGATACTTTGATTAAACTTTAATTCAAACCAACAACAGGGAAAATCATTTCTCCTGTGTTTTTATTCCTTAACGATATGTAAAAATATTCCTTAACGTACAATTTTCTTTTTTGGACCGTGTGACCCCTTAAAAGTTATGAAACCGTTCGTTATAAAAAATCAAAAAAGCCGCCTTCCAAATTTGGAAACCGACCTTAAGATATGTTGTACAACTATCGCATGCTTTAGTTGTACAAGGAATTTTAAAATTTTAATCTAATTTACCTTTGCATAGATGCAGGTATCAGTTAGTTTTTTACCGTCAGCTGAAAGATCTTCATTACGTAATATCCCTTCAAGCTCAAAACCTAGTTTTTCAGGGATCGTACGACTTTTAGTGTTATTAGATTCACATCGTATTTCAATCCTTCTAAATTTGAGTAACTGAAATCCAAGGTTTGTTAACTCACTTACTGCTTCTGTCATATATCCATTGCCACTAAATTGCGTGTTAATCCAGTATCCAATTTCACATTTAGAAATCTTCCAATTAATTCCGTGAAGGCTAGCAGTTCCAATAAAATCAATAGTACCCTTATGATAGATAAGATAGCGAAAGCTTTCTCTTTTCAAAAAATCTATATGGGCATTTCTCAGGATAATTTCCGTTTCTTCAACAGTAGGAATTGACTGGTATAAAAACAACCATTGCTTTAACTCACTAATTGAATCCTTAATAGCTTGGGTTACGACATTCCCGTCACCAGCTTGAAGTGGTGCTCGAAGAATTAGTCTGTCTGTTTCTATTTGTAACGGAACATCTAATAAAATAGGATTCATATAATTTCTCCTCTCGAAAACTTTAAATTATGACATAATGAAACTTATATAATTAAAAAAATTTCACCTCAAAGAAATAATTCTTGAGGACGAGAGTTGCAATTTCGTGGTACCACCTCAGTTTGTTGATATGTCACCATATCAACCTCTTCGGGTACGTTACTATAATAAATAAATTAAAAAATACCCTATCTCACTAACAGGAGATCCCGTCACAGCATCACTATAAGTTATTATAGAACCGTACGAAGCTCCTAGTCTTTCTTCATTAAGAACTTGATATACAGCAATACAGTAAAGCTTATCTCCCATAAAGGGACCTCTCAAAAATTAGTAAACAATAAATATATATTCAATTAATCACTTAGAAATCCCTTTTCACATATTGAAAACTAAACTGCCAGTTGGTACAAAAAAATGGCTACCGAAGCAGCCTTAGGTTGTTCAACTAATGCATGCGTTAGTTGAATAAGGAATTATTATTTTTCATCTATTGGCTTCCAATTTTTATCTTTTGCATAATGGGGTAGCGTCACATCGCCATCAAGTTAAGAAAAGCAAATACCCCAAAACGAAAAAATGAGCTTTTTTGTTACAAGTTAGTACAAAATTTCGTTCTGGGGGTACTATAAAATTTTAGCTTGATGGGCATGGGATGCTACCCCTACTATGAAAAAAATCAATTATGAATTAAAAAATAAAAAAGAGTTAAAACAGACACATTCTGTTTTAACCCTTCTTTTTTATGTGTTTAATTTAATAAATCTATATCCGTGTGTAACTAGTACCTTTAATATCGCATATCCAGGAATCGCCAAGATGATTCCCATAATTCCAAAGAGATTCCCCGCTGTTAAAATAATAAAGATAATCGTAATTGGATGAATATCTAATTTTTTCCCCATTACTTGTGGGGAAATAAACTTTCCTTCTGCCAATTGCACAATCATCATCACAATAATAACTTTTAAAATCATTGCTGGTGAATCAATAAAGGCAATAATTAAAGCAGGTGTAATCGCAATAATTGGTCCTACATACGGCACTACGTTTACAATCATCGCTAACACAGCAAGTAACACCGCATATTTAATCCCAATGATTAAATAACCGATTAATAACATAATACCGATAAACAAACTAACAATAATTTGCCCTCTAATATATGAGCTAATAGCGTAATGCATATCATCTAATATAAGCTTAGCTGAAGGCCTTCTTTGTTCTGAAATAATCCTTAAAAAGTACTTCGGTAATTGCTCCCCATCTTTTAAAAGATAGAATAATATAAAAGGCACCATTACAAATGTAAGCACGACTTCTGTAAGTGTACTTAAGAACCCAGTTACATTCCCTGTCACTGATGATAGCGAATTTGTAAAATTCATTGTAGAATCTTTTACAATACTACCTACATCAATACTTAAGCTTTCTTGAATCTTTCCAATTATATTACTTTCTCCAAACCTACGCGCTGCCTTCTCAATTTCATGACCGAAATATGGCAAGTTATCGATTAATGCATTGATTTGATCTTTAATAATCGGAATAACCGTTACAACAAGAAAAACAAACAACCCAATTACAAGTATGTATATCGATGCAATTGAAATGATCCTCGAAACACCCTTTCTTTCTAAAAGCGAAACAAGTGGATGCAAAATATAAAATAGCACACCAGCTAACAACACTGGAAAAAAGATTGTTTTTAAAAAGACAATGAACGGTGTAAATACAAATGAAATTTTTGTTAGTAATAATATATTCACAAACAGTAAGGCAAATCCAAGTAGCACTGCTAAATAATTTTGTTCTTTAAAAAACTTTTTCAGTTTATCTCTTTTTCGTAAACTTACTTTCTCCAAATATACCACCTCTCTAAGTATGAAAAGCCCTTGAAAAGGGCTTTATGAAACAATCAGTAATATATTTCTATTCATTTGCAGCTTTAACTACAAACGATACAACTACACCTTGTAATGCTAGTCACCATTCTCTAAATAATGTACCGAATAAGCTAAAAATAATATTACCAAACTTGGAAAGAGAAATTTCTTATCTGTTATAGCACGATCCATCTCATTTTTAGGTCTTCTCTTCTATTAAGATGTAAATTTATGATTCAATAGAAAAGTTATACACACCCTTAGTTCATTACTAGCACTTTATAATTTCTCATTGAATGACAACCATTCATAACAGGAGAGTTACTATCATATCACGAAATTTATGTACATACATTGTATCCAAGGGAGCTAAAATTTGTCAAATTCCAAAGCGATTAATGTTATATAAATATATTTTTTATCTCACCTTAAATAACAATTATATCAATATTTAATACATATTTTTTCTTATTTTAAGATAAAATTTAACATACAAAAAGGAGATTAGATAATGATTTGTAAAATTCCACCTACTTCTATTAAAGTAGCATCAGCTATTTTAGCGATTCAAATCCCTGCTTATCAAGTTGAAGCAAAGTACATGAACAGCACAGCAATCCCACGTTTATATGATACGATAGAAGACATCCAAAATTGTAATGAGACCTTTTATGGCTACTTCTTTGAAAATAAACTAATAGGCTTTATTTCTTTTATAAATAAAGAGGCTATTATTGATATCCATCGCCTAGTTATATCTCCTGACTATTTTCATAGAGGAATTGCAACAAAGTTACTCCTTCATTTATTTAGCATATCCCCTGATACAAGGAAATATATTGTACAAACAGGGAAAGCAAACATCCCTGCACTGTCTCTATATAAAAAACACGGATTCATTGAAGTAACAGATACTATTTTACCTGACGGACTCGTTCTTACACAGTTGAAAAGGACAGAAAACACAAAATAATTTGACTTTTCCAATAAGTTATGTTATCTTATTTTTTATAAAACCTTTTGCTGAATCCAATTTTTTGGAACGGGGGAACCATTTACGTAGCCTACGCTACTTGGGGCGAATCTTTTTTAAGTAGGGAAACTCTCACTTCCCGAGTCCGACAGCTAACCTCGTAAGCGTAATGGGAGAGGGAAGGTGCTTTTTACCTATGATACACAGTATCCCTCCTTAACTATAAAGTATGTGGAATCGTTGTCATTAGAAACCTATATTTATAGAAAAGGAGACTCGTACAATGTTACGTTTATCAGATCATGAAATGAAAATGATGGAGCAACGTATTCGATTGGAACAACAACGTACGTATCAAGCAAACAAAATTGTAGATAGTTTACATCACAAATACTTTTTTCAACATATTTTTCAACCGAAAAGATGAAGTGAAATTCTTACCTATGTAAGATCATTTATACGTACAGTATGACGGAACATGAAAAAAGCTTTGCTATTACTGCAAAGCTTTTTTCTGTTACACTTTCTCTTTTGCACAAAAACTTATTTTCTTGATTTAACAATTAAAGTCGTTGGCGCTCTTCTTACTTTATCCAAAGAACAACAACTCACATAAAGTGAAACTTTAATCAGCCCTCACCAATCGGGCCGTTAGTGCGAGATAAAATCCCATCTGTTATTCATTACAATCACTAGATGGTTCCCCCTTCTATTCTTTCAATTATAAATCCCGCTTGAATAAGTTCATTTATGTATGTGCTTAATTTTCTTTTATACAGCACCGCTTGTACATCTTCCAACTTCTTTCTTACTCATCAAGTTAAACAACATTCCCTCAATTCACATTTCCCTCTAAAGTTTACATCGTGTAACTCGATCTTCCTTTTCTCTTCTCCCGGTAATTTTTCACTTTCGCAATCGTACCACAAGCTCTTCCCTCTTTACTCCCTGCATACATCCCACACCAGCGCTTACTTCCGTTACGAGAATGATCATAAAAGACCCAGCGGCAATCTGGACATGCTTTCAACCGATTCCACCTCTTTTGTTCAATCGCAGTCAAAATAATTTGTAACATCATCGTATAGAAATTCCGTCCCCCAATTGGTTCATATGTAATAAACTCCATATTTTCCGTCACACATACGCCAAATGGATATTTTTCAAACCATTTCTGTAGTGTCCCTTTCTCCTCAATCGCGAAACGAACGTCATCTCTAAATTGCTTCAGCTCATCCAACGTACCAAAAGAAAATTCCTCACTAAAATGGTTTCTCATAAATCGAAGTACATCATCTATTGTATTAAGCTCATCTACCTGCTTTCTTGTGTCATTTGGAATTCTCCATGTATTTAAAAACTCTCTTACGATTTCTAATTGTCCCGGCGCCCCTTGACTCTGACTCAAATCCATTCACCATCTTTCTAAAATTTACTTTTTTCTGACTTTATGTATAATAATAATATAAAAGAGTTAACCATTAAAAACTTTTACTGGTTACATTATAGAAAGGAGAATCTATGAAAAACTTTTCAATATCGATACGCGTTATACTCAGTTCGTCATTTTTCATGGCATTTGGATACTTTGCTGTATACGCTTTCCTCGCCATCTATTTATCGAGTTTTTTACACTTTTCCGCTGTGCAAGTAGGGACCATTTTAACCATTATGACGATTACATCACGAGTAATCCCTTTATTTTCTGGTATCATTGCCGATAAATTTGGATACATGATTATGATGATATCTGGTTTATTATTAAGAGGCATTGGCTTTATTTGTTTAGGAATATTTTCAGAGTTTCATACGATTTCAATTTCCGCTTCATTTATTGGATTTGGTACTGCGTTTTATGAACCAGCTGCTCGTGCTGTCTTCGGTTCGCAGCCTGCTTGCATCCGAAAAGATTTATTTACATACTTAAATCTTGCTTTTAACAGCGGTGCGATTATCGGCCCAATTGCTGGCAGCCTATTACTCATGTGGAATCCTTTGTATCCATTTATACTGACTGGACTTCTTATGCTATTCTTTGCAATTATTTTTTATCTTCTTAGATCCCACTTCCAAGTTTCTACTGAAAATGTACAGCTCTTATCTGGGTTAAAAGTCGTGTTTAAAAACAAACAATTTCTTTCATTTTCATTTATCATGATTTTCTTTTACATCATGTTTACTCAGCTCACTGTCGCTCTCCCCCTTCACATGACCAACATAAGTCATAGTGAAAAGTTAGGTGGTCTCGTTATTACAGTGAATGCAATTACAGGCGTTTTATTTATGATTGTATTTCGAAAAATATTTCATAAATACAACACACTTTCGATTGTAAAATGTGGTGTGCTATTCATGGGGCTTTCTTTTTTGATGATTCCTTTGTTCCCACACCCATATTGGCTGTTTGGTTGTGTCATTTTATTTACAATTGGTGAAACACTTGTATTACCTAATGCTGACATTGCAATTGCAAATTATAGTCATGAATCTTATACGGCCACATATTTTGGAGTTTATCAGCTTTCACTCGCTATTGGATTTACAATCGGTAACTACACTGGAACATGGTTTACATCACAGTTGCAAGAGACATATACACCTTGGTTAATTTTAGGCGCAATGGGTGTTACAGGATTTATTTTGCTTCATATGTTAAAAAATATGGAACAAAAACAAGAAAAAGAAATTATGAATACAGGATTATAAGCATATATAATACGATGAAAAGCACCGTCCAGTTTATAGAACGGTGCTTTTGATTCAATAATACAAATTTATACATTTACATAGTTTTTTAGTTTTAAACAGTAAACAAATTCTGGATGATGTCCCTCTTCAATCTCTCCTGTTGGCCTAAAACCCACTTTTTCATAGATCCGCTTTGCGCGTTCATTATCGTGAATAACCGATAAGAATATTTCTTCACATTTATATGTCTGAACCATACTATCTATTACTGCTTTTAAAATAGGAACCCCATACCCTAATCCTTGATATTGATGGCCAAGCATCATACTAATTAACTCATATTGCTTCGTTTCATTTCTAAACCCATACGTAGCAAAACCTATTAACACGTCATTATCATATATAGCTTTCGGAGTAAACCCAAACGTTTGGCAAGCTGCAAGAAAGAAAGCATTTGAACCAACCCATCTTTCATATATTTGAATGTGTTTTTCTTGGAGTTTATCTGATTTTAAATTAATAATTTCAAAGAAATTTTCTTCTGTTACATCTACTAATTTTAAATTCATCTTTTCCCCTCTTTCTATTTTTTGCATTATCTACTCTAATTCTTCATCGTATTTTTCAATCCTCTATCTTCTTAATGAATAAAACTATTCAATTTTAAAAACTAGATAAACGAAACAACACCATTTTAGTTATAGATGGTGTTGTTTTATGTTTCTCAAGCAATTATTTATTACAAAATGCAAATGATTATTTACATTTTGTAAGCAATCATTTACAATGTTAGTAATTGGAAATGAGGGAAGGGAAATTATGATGCTTGAAAACAGAGTTAGAGAATTACGGGCACGATTTAGGTGGACTCAGCAAGATTTAGCCGATGCCGTTGGAGTGACAAGACAGACAATTGGGTTAATTGAAAAAGGTGATTATTCTCCTTCTGTTACGATGGCGTTAAAAATAGCTACTGCGTTTCAAGTTACTGTAGAAGATATTTTTTATTTAACAGGAAAGGAATGAATATTTTTGATGAAACATATTTTGAGGTCTCCACTTATAGGTACGAGCTTATTTGTATTGATCATTGCATTTTTACTATTTTCTCTTATGGATACACAAGTCGTTATAGCTAGATTGTGTTTTGGGATTTTGGTAATGTTTACTTTTTTGTGGTTCGTTCTTACAAAGCATTATAATCGGAAGAATCCTGATGATAAAATTAAATTATTTGGATTTATCCCATCCGAATTTCGTGAAATAGATGAAGGTCAACAATGGGTGACCTATAAGGCTTGTAGGAATGTGTATATTTACTATAGCTTTGCACTTCCAATAACAGCAGGAGTTTGCTTCCTCTTTTCTCATAATATTCTTATTCCTTTAATATGCATAGGATTGCTAGGATTAGGTCAATACATTGTCTATTGGTTAACTACTATTCTGATTTTCCATCGTATTTAATCTGAACAAAACAGGGGGAACAATATGTTAGAATGGGCTCAAAATGCAGGTGAATTATGGCAATATGTGGTCTTATTTTTACTAGCCTTTGCTCCATGGATGGATGTATCAATCGTTGTACCACTCGGTATTGCATGGGGATTACAGCCATTTGCAGTAGGAGTGACAGCATTTGCAGGGAATCTTATCTTGGTTTTATTACTCGGCTTCTTCTTTAAGCAGTACACAAAATGGCAAGCAGCAAGAAAATTAAAAAAAGGTATAACAACACCTTCTAAAAAAGAAACTCGATCAAGGCGAATATGGGAACGATATGGTATTCCAGGGTTGGCTCTGTTAGCTCCAATTCTTGTAGGAACTGATATTGCAGCCGTATTAGCCTTAACATTTGGATCGAACCGGACACACGTCATAAGTTGGATGACGATCAGTCTAGCAGTATGGACAATCATTTTTACAGTTGCTGCGATGTATGGATTTAGCTTTTTAAATATTATTTAGAATCATATGAAGAGGCTGCCCCAAAAAATAGCTAAAAACGATCTTTTGGAGACAGCCTCTTTTGTATAGTTGATTTTCTTTTTTATTGAACTGTTTAATGGCCTTACATAGCTCTGTTTCTATACCCCAAGAATTTAACTATAAGCCAGTTCTTTTTTGCTTAAACCAAGCGTTTCCCCTGTTGAAGCATGAATTTCTTGGAAAAACTCTGGTTTTTCCGCTAGTGACACGCCATAAGAAGGGATCATTTCTTTTATTTTCAGTTCCCACTCTGTCATATGCTCTGGGAAGCATTTTTCTAATACTTCAAGCATAACATGAACGGCAGTAGAAGCACCTGGAGAAGCCCCGAGCAATGCAGCGATTGAACCGTCAGCAGCACTAACAACTTCCGTCCCAAATTGAAGTGTTCCTTTACCACCGGCATCAGTATCTTTAATCACTTGCACACGTTGACCCGCTACCACTATATCCCAATCCTCGCTTTTGGCGTTCGGAATAAACTCGCGTAATTCTTCCATACGCTTTTCACTCGATAACATAACTTGCTGAATCAGATACTTTGTCAATGACATCTCTTTTACGCCTGCCGCCAACATAGTTAAGACATTATTCGGTTTTACGGAACCTATCAAATCAAAATTTGAACCGGTTTTTAAGAACTTTGGTGAGAAGCCGGCAAACGGTCCAAACAACAATGTTTTTTTGTTGTCGATATATCTTGTATCCAGATGCGGAACTGACATTGGAGGAGCACCAACCTTAGCTTTACCGTATACTTTTCCATGATGCTGCTCTGCAACTTCCGGATTGTTACATACCATAAATAGTCCACTTACCGGGAACCCTCCAATATGTTTTGACTCAGGAATACCGGTTTTTTGTAGTAAAGGCAGACTTCCGCCTCCACCGCCGATAAAGACGAATTTTGCAGTATGGTATTCGATTTTGCCACTATCGATATCATGCACTTTCACTTCCCAAGATCCGTCGCTAGCACGCTTAATATCCTGAACACCATGCTTGTAGTTTAACTCAACATTTTTGCTCTGTAAGTGGTCAAACAACATGCGTGTTAAAGCCCCAAAGTTGACATCCGTTCCAGAATCGATTTTTGTTGCCGCTATCGGTTCATTCGGTGTGCGGCCTTCCATGATAAGCGGAATCCATTCTTTCAGCTTTTCAGGATCATCGGAAAATTCCATTCCTTGAAACAGCGGATTATTTGAAAGCGCTTCAAAACGTTTTTTCAAAAACGTAACATTATTTTCCCCTTGTACCAAACTCATATGAGGTATTGGCATAATAAAGTCCTGTGGATTACGAATCAGATTGCTGTTTACAAGATAAGACCAAAATTGTCTTGAAAGCTGGAACTGTTCATTAATTTTTATAGCTTTGCTAATCTCTATAGACCCGTCAGATTTTTCGGATGTATAGTTAAGCTCGCACAATGCAGCATGACCTGTACCTGCATTATTCCATTCGTTAGAGCTTTCTTCTCCTGCATCTGCCAGTTTCTCAAACACCTTGATTTCCCATTCAGGTGCTAACTCTTTCAATAATGATCCCAAAGTCGCACTCATGACTCCGGCACCAATTAAGATAACGTCTGTTTTTTTCTGCATGTTGCTCATGATAATCTCTCCATCCCCCATATTGGCAAAAAAGACTAGGCACTTTTGGCTTCTATGCCACAAAAAGAACTGCGCCACCTAGGCCCCACCTAGGAATACATCTTTTCTGTCTCAATTATAACCCATCTCATAGTCTATTATAATAATTAATAGACTAAAATATCTAGTATTATCTGATAATTTTAAACTATTTATGATAATAAAATAGTAAAAAATCCCTTTACAAAGCTCTAGGAACACACAATCATTCAGTTCTTAAGCTCAACTTTTAGCCGTTACTTATAATATATTTCTCTGCACTTAACAGGGGGAAACATTTTTCCAGAAATATTTAGTTCATTTACAATATATCATATGTCACATTTTCTCAGAGGCATCTATAAAGTTTGCCGTTTTAATCAAACAACAGAGTATACTTATAACATTACAAACGATGTAATCCATGATAAAATAAGGAAAATTTTCCAAAGGGGTGGATGTATGGATTTTTCAAATGTAATTGCTTTTGTCTTTGCGGCTATGCTCTTAACATTAATGCCAGGGCCTGACATTTTATTTGTTCTTGCCCAAAGCATGAGCCAAGGTAAAAAAGCTGGTATTATGACCGCACTGGGACTATGCACTGGTATAACGGTACACACATTAGCTGCTGCTCTTGGGATTTCCGCAATTTTGTATCATTCTACAATTGCCTTTCAAATTTTAAAATATGCAGGAGCAATCTATTTACTATATCTTGCTTGGCAAGCATTTAAAGAACGTAATGAAGGAATTGGAGAACACGCTGCTGTTTCATTAAATTACGGCGCTCTCTATCGTAAAGGGATTTTGATGAATATATTAAATCCTAAAGTCTCTCTTTTCTTTTTAGCCTTCTTACCTCAATTCGTAACCCCGAGTGCCGGGGAAGTACCAATGCAAATGATCACTCTAGGCATATTATTTATGCTACAAGCAATCATTGTATTTTCAATGATTTCATTCCTCTCTGGCACCATTGCAAATAAGTTCTTAAAGAATCCTAAAATCGCAAAAGGAGTGAACCTATCTAAAATAGGAATCTTTGCTATATTAGGAATTAGACTCGCCTTAACGGAAAAATAAAGTGTTACACATTATTTTTTGGTACATCATTTATCTATAATGTACCTTTTCCTACTACACACTATTGCAGTTATAACGCACAAAAAAAGGATAGATCACTCAGATTCACTCTGCTTGCATCTATCCTTTTCTTTTTTATAAAATGTATAACATTATATAGATATGATTCTCAAAATGAGAATCCATTCGCTTCTTTCTTATAAAGCATGATCTTTCTTCTTCATTAATGCTCTTTTTTTCATCGCTTTTGTTAAGTAACCACCTTTGAAAGAACGAATTTCATAAGAAGACATAAATGCTTTCGGTGCAATTCGATTAATAATTTCCAAAAGTTCTTTCTCACGAGAACGTTTCGCAACAATATCTAAACGATAACGAATAGAATTAATCCCTTCTCCTTCAAATACAGTTACACCAAACCCAGAGTGTCTTAATTCATCTACTAATTCATTACAACGATCTAGTAAACTAACTTGGTATGTAATATACCCAATTGCCAATTTATTTTCTATATAACCACCTAATAAAAGTCCGGCACTAAAGCCAATGACATAGGCTACAATATTCATCCAATTTGATAAATCTTGAAACACAATTCCTAAACTTACAATATAGATTGCACCTTCTAATAATCCGACACCAGCAGCGGATCTTGTTTGATTCTTTACAAGCAAAATCGTCCGGATTGTTAAAACGGGAACATAAATAATTTGAAGCACAAAAATAAGTAGCGCTTGTAACATTTTCATCCACCTCTTTCAAAAAGTCTTTTGTCATAATAACATATATAACCTTGAGAAAGCGATGGGTTTTCTAATTTTTTTTATTTTTTTTATAAAAAAATAAGAAGATAAAAAAGAACCGTTTTTCGGTTCCCTTTTACCTTCTTATTTTGAATCCTGTGCAATCTTTTTTCTCTTTTCCTCTTCTTCCCTTGCTAACTGCATATTCGCATACGCTAAATTCGCAATCATTAAAAAGTGACCACCTAAAATGCCCGTACCAAATGCCCACATCTCCATTTCATGTTCAATTTCATACATGATGATTGCCCCCAATATAGCAGCAGCAAAACGATTTAACATCCCGAGTCCCGGTGCGCGTTGCTTTAACACAATACTTCTACCAATTTTTTCAACTCTTCTCGCTAACAACCATAGGCAGTATGCACTGACTGCTAATCCAATCCCAAATCCAGTAACTTGCTTTGAAAAAGGCGTTATCGTCCATAAAAGTAGTAAACCACTAAAAATCATATATAGCTGTAGTTTGTATACTCGTAACGCAACTTCAACCAAAATATCCGCTCCTTATTTCAAGTTTTCCTATAGGTGAAAAAGAAAGCAACAACCTACACAGTTGCTGCTTTCTCTTGTTGATGATCAATTTTCCGAATTTCAACGCGCTTAATTTGATATGCATCTTTTTCAAGAACTTTAAACTCATATCCCTCAGCTTCCACACATTGTCCTTCTTCAATTTCATGGTTCTGCATCATAATCCATCCGCCAATTGTATCCACATCTTCTTCCTCGATGTGTAGACCAAATAAATCTTTCACTTCTGTAATCAACACTTTCCCATCAACAATTTTGTGATGTTCATTTACGTGTTGAATTGGTGGATGTTCGTCTTCATCGTATTCATCACGAATTTCGCCAACGATTTCTTCTAATATATCTTCAAGCGTTACAATTCCGGCTGTGCCTCCGTACTCGTCATATAAAACAGCCATTGGAATTCGTTTTTTCTGCATTTGTAGAAGTAAATCATGAATTGGGGTTGTTTCCATCACTTCAATAATTGGACGCATATACGTACGAATGGATGATAAATCTTTTGTATCGCCTTTCATATATCGAATAAAGAAGTCTTTTACGTTGACCATACCGATAATATCATCTTTATCTTCTCCAAAGATCGGATAACGCGTGTATCGTTCACTTTGGATAATTTTCATGTGTTCTTCTACTGAATCTTCGAGATAGAAACCAACGATTTCTGTTCGTGGTACCATAATCTCTTTCGCAATGCGGTTATCAAATTCAAAGATATTATTTACATACTTATATTCTGCTTGATTAATTTCTCCACTTTCATAGCTCTCTGAAAGAATAAGACGTAATTCTTCTTCAGAGTGGGCTACTTCATGTTCAGAAGCTGGTTTCAAACCGAATAAGCCAGTTATGACGCGCGCCGAACCATTTAGTACCCAAATAAACGGATACATTACTTTATAGAACATCATTAAAGGTCCAGCAAATAATAAAGTTACTTTTTCAGCCTTTTGAATTGCCATTGTTTTCGGTGCTAATTCTCCTACTACAACGTGCAAATACGTCATTGTCATAAATGCAAGACCAAAAGTCAATACTTGTGAAATAGACGGATTTAAGTTCCACTTCTCAAATAATGGATGCAATAGTTTTTCTATTGTCGGTTCACCTAACCAACCTAATCCCATTGCTGTAACTGTAATTCCTAACTGACAAGCAGATAAATATTCATCTAAGTTTGTTGTTACCTTTTTTGCTGCTAACGCACCGCGTTTTCCTTCCGCAACAAGCTGATCTATGCGACTTGAACGTACTTTAACAATCGCAAACTCTGCTGCAACGAAAAATCCAGTAAATGCGATTAAAACCGCAACCATGACTAAATTAAATATTTCCAATGAATCCCCTTAGTTAAAAAAACTAAGGTGTTCACCTCCTGTATACTTATAATGTTTTCTTATTCTCTGTTTCTCTAGAAAACATAGCGCTATACAGAAATTAAAAGAGTCGGATCCAACTTTAACTATAACAATAGTACTAGAGTTTGTATTAAAGCTGTCGTTTGACCAGATAAAGATTTCGATATTTTTTCACGTTGTGAATCTGTTAACCCATCTAACAGAGGCTTCAACTGTGTTAGTTCTGCTTCTAATTGATGGATATGGTTTGTCACTTCATTCACTTGTTTCGAAACGTGTTCATTGATACCGAGCAGCTTCTTTCTCTCCTCGATCCTCTCTTTAATCTCACAAAGCGGCATATGCATTTCCTTGCATTTCTCAATAAATTGTAATGTTTCAAATGCTGTTTCATCGTAATAGCGATAATTAGATTGAGATCGCTCCGCTTTTAAGATACCTAGATTCGTATAATAATCAATCGTTCGTTTCGATACGTGAGCCAAGTGAGCCAACTGTCCGATTCGATACACCTTCCCAACGATTTTTCCCTCCCCATTTATGTTAAGAACATCATACAATACATAAACTGTACAGTCAAACGTGACAGTTTATCATTCACAATATAGACAAAAAGATCCGCTATATGCTGCAGATCTCCTTCTTCTTTATATTTCTTTATTATACCTAGTTTCAACACACTCTGCTAAACTTTCAAGTTGCTCCATATATACAGCACGTGACATCCAGCCTGTTAATTTGTATAAAATACGATAAAGTAGATTACTAGGTGTATACTCCAAAATCAATGTAAGAAGTGTCCCCTCTTCCTCTTCTTCCAATACATACGTTGTCGTAGAATATCCTTGCTCCGTTTCACCACCAAGAGTAATGATATACGGAGGTTCATACTCTAGAAATTCCACCTCTGCTTCATATACTTTCTTTCCTAATTTCTGTACAGAAATAAACGTATCTCCCACACGTGGATTTTCTTTCACTCGGTCGGACGAATAATGATTTTCGATTAAAAAGGTATTCCATTCTTTTACCTTTTCATCATCTTTTACATAATCGAAAACAACATCTATTGGTGCCTCAATTAATACTTCAATAGCAAAACTCATTCATGTACTCCTTTTATATACCCTTATTTTTCTATATATATTGCGACAGAATGATTATGCCATATTTTATTTGGTGAAATACAAGTGTTATTTTACTATTATTTCTCTTATTTGGAGTTTCATGATGTTGAATTTAAAATTTCAACATCATAGTAAAAAGAATTGATGGATGCCCTTTAATAATCTGAAAATTAAGTTATAATTTAATATATAACTGATTCATGGGAAACAAATACACATATTGAGAGGAGAAAATCTAATGTACTATAACAACCTATTCGAAAACGATCAACCTGTAATCCGTCTATAATCTAAGGCGGGCATACGTATATTTTATAAAAAATATGCCTCGTCTTAGGACTTTTAAGAATCCTACAAATAGACGGAGGTATTTCACAATGAAACAAACCATTTTAGGAGCTATATGTTTATCACTTGCAGCAAGTATTTGGGGTGGTATGTACGTTGTTAGTAAATATGTATTAGATTTTGTTCCCCCACTTACACTTGTCTGGCTTCGCTTTATTATTGCTTTTGTAGTTTTATACATGATTTTAAAAACGACAAAGCGAAAACAAAAAACAACGATACAAATAAACAAAAAAGATTGGCTACTCTTTGCTTGGATTGGTTTCATCGGCTACTTCGTTTCAATTACATGTCAATTTGTTGGAACAAAACTATCTGATGCTCACACTGGCTCTTTAGTCACATCAGCTACGCCAGCATTTATGGTCGTATTCGCTACTTTGATTTTGAAAGAAAAGTTAACGACTCGCAGAATACTCTCTACTCTCTTAGCCACAATAGGTGTCATAATTGTTATTGGTTGGGACATAGAAGTAGAATCTTATTTTATCGGCACAATCATTTTAGTTGGGGCCGCTATTACATGGGCTTTACTATCTATTTATGTAAAAATTGCATCTAGTCGTTTTTCATCCTTAGTCATTACAACGTACGCAATTTTCTTTTCGTTATTTTTCATCACACCTTGCATGATTTGGGAGTTACAATCCAATCCAGTTGGAAACTTAAACGCCACTATCATTTTAGGCATTCTCTATTTAGGAATCATCTCTACTGCCGGTGCTTTTTTTCTTTGGAATAAAGGACTTGAGTTAATGGATGCTAGCATTGGCTCACTCTTTTTCTTTTTTCAACCTATTGTTGGTTCATTGCTAGGATGGCTACTTTTAAATGAAACGTTGAATCGTAACTTTTTTATTGGTGGTGCTCTTATTATATTTAGTGTCGTGATAACTACACTTGAAAAGAAAAAGTAGCAATAGTAAAAACACAGGCTATAAAAAATATAGCCTGTGTTTTTATAGTATCTATTAAGATAAAATTTATATTTTTCTCAAGCAGACCAATGCGCCGGACGAGAAAGTAAACTTGGTAATTTCGTGTTTACATCCCCTTTCGCTGCATTAACCTGAACTTGAGTCAGAAAAATGCTCTCCGTAAGGTTCGCTCCCCTAAGATCAGCGTCTCGTAAATCAGCACCAATAAAATCAGCCATTCTTAAATCAGCTTCTCGAAGATCAGCAGCAATGAGATATGCCCCTCTTAAATTCGCTCCCTTAAAGTCTGCTCTTCTTAGCTTTGCCCCCATAAGGTTTGCTCCTCGGTGATTCATCCTTTTATTTTTTTTCGCACTCTTATACTTGTGACGTGATTCCGTCCATACTAGTTCGCTTGTCTTTAATAGAAGTTCATTTACATACGCTCTGTGTGATGGAACATTTACATCAATCAGCAAATCTGGGCTAAGATAAGAAAGTCGTTCCGTCTCTTCAATCGCAGTACGAATCTCTCTATGAATCGATCGTGTTGCTTTTAACGCGAAAGCTTCATTCAAATACCAAAGCATCTCATGAAGCTGATGCATTATTGGAAAAACAGCGTACATTTTCTGCGCATGCTTAGAATCTTTACGCCAGTCAACTCCTTCGAAAGTAACCTGTGAAACCTTTTGTCCCGCACCGAAGCACTCAAATACAGTACACCCTTTAAAACCTTTCTGCCTAAGATTTTTATGAATGCTACAACGAAAGTCTGACTGTAAATTTGAGCAAGGCTTACCAGCATCTTTATTAACTGCAAAATCGGCTGAAGCTGCGAAAGGTAATGCAACGCAGCACAAACCGAAACAATTCTCACAATCAGCTCGTAAACTGTTAAAACTCACATTATTTTTTAAATTTAATTCTTGATAATTCTCCACTAAAACATATCCCCCTGTTACTGTATTACTTATTCAATTTTATATAAATAAGTATATAAAAGAAAATATTATATTTCATTTCAAACGCTACACAAACTTCCAAATATACTTTCATTTGAAAAGGACATATTCTCCAACTTATATTATCATTTAATTATAAACATTCATACAAGTAGGAGGAAATCAGATGGCATTAGAAATGAAAACAAACTGTCAAACTTGTAGCACCTCACTTCAAACGGATTCGGAAGCTTATATTTGTACTTACGAATGTACATTTTGTGCACCGTGCACAGAAAAAACGCATCATGTTTGTCCAAACTGCGGTGGTGAATTAGTGCGTAGGCCGAAAAAGAAACTATAAAAGCAAAGCTACTCATAGCTTTGCTTTTCTTGTGCGACATCTATTTAAAAATCTCTTTTAAATTACTCCCGATTAACTCGGATAAATATTCATAACCAACAGCACTAAAATGTAGTCCATCACGCTCTTCATTTTCTACAAACCTCTTATAATCTAATTCTTGAATCATATGAAGATGTAAATCCAGAAAGTGACTTCCTGTTTGTTCTGCCACTTCTTCCACCACTTTTGCATACTGCGATAATACTTCATTTGTTCTTGCCTGCTGTCTTTCCTCATCCACTGGCGCTGGGCTAATTAACAGCACCTTTTCTGGTGAGATTTTTTTCACGATCTCAATTAAATTTTCTTCATATTCTTGTATTGATACTTGTTTATGAAATGCCGCATCATTTGCGCCAAAAAAGACCGTTACAAATGTCGGATCATAAGATAACACATCTTCTTCTATTCTTCTTAAAGCATCGAACGTATTATCACCAGAAACACCTGCATTTTCTACTTTCCAATCCGGAAAATGCTCTTGTAAACGTGGTGTTAATCTCGGTGTTCCATTCCAAAATGTTTCATCAGCTGTAATGCTATCACCAAAGCATACTAACGTATTCATTTTTACTTCTCCTTTTTATGTATGAAATAATTCCCCTTCTAACGCTGAAATATAACGCTGCGCAGAGCGTTCTACAGATTCATTCGCATTCTCTTCCACTACTCGGTGAAAAGCATTATACAAACGATTAAAAGATAATGGTTTTACCCTTTTCGCCATCTCTTCTACTTTATTTGCAGGTAACGGAATTAAATTTGGATAGCTGTACATAAAGCTTACCCACTCCTGATCCGCTACAACTTGAATAATATCGCCTGTTAATAAAATACCTTTTCCATCATTCCCTTGTGACCAATGTAAAACGGCCCCGCCTTTAAAATGTCCACCTAGACGATGCACAGTGAGTTCATCTGACAATTGCAATGATTCCCCTGACCAAAAAACAATATGTTTACTCGGACGCATTACCCACTGTTTATCATCTTCATGAATATAAATTGGTACATCAAATCTTTCTGCCCATTCTACTTGAGTAGAATAATAGTGCGGATGGGATAATGCAATTGCATCTAATCCTCCTAATTCTTTTACTCTCTCAATTGTAGTTTCGTCGAGATATGTAATACAATCCCATAGCAAATTATATGATTCTGTTTTTACTAAATACGTTGTTTGACCAATTGCAAATTCCGGTTTTGTTGTGATGCTATGAAGTCCTGTTTCTTCTTCCATCATTTCATTTTGATATTTGTTGCTCTCTTGTAAATCATCAAGCGTTATCCAAGATTGCCCCTTTGGATTCACATATTGTCGTTCTTCATTACAAATCACACAATTCGTTGGTTCTTCCACACTAGCTGCATATTGCACTCCACATGTTATACAAATAAAATTTTTCATAACATTTCTCCTATCCCCATTTATTTTCTAGTGAACTTTCATTAGTGGCGAATTTGATCCATCCAATAACACCAAGCTTTTAAGTAAACATCCAAATCTTCAGGATGATGTCTCAAACAAGCATCTAACCTGCAATATAAAGCAATTACAACTTCTTCATATAAAATTTTTCTTACTCTAGTATGAAATACACTTTTTTCTACTATCTCGTCTATCGTTTCCCTTGTTAGCTCTTCTGGCGTCGAACAAAATGCATAAATCAAATCATATATTGGATCTCCCAACACTGGAAAAGGGTCGATTACGCCATATAACTTATTTTCTTTACATATAAAATTATGAAACCCACAATCACCGTGTAACAAAAATGGCTGACTACTATATACCGTTCTATTTGGACTATGCACCAATTGAAGAACTGTTTGAAAATCATCTTCTGTTACGTAAAGTTTTAAAGTTTCACTAGCCTCCATTATCCTTGTCAAAAGAAAATCGCGCCAAGATGCTACCGGCTCTTCCTTCCATCCCCACTTATCCATTTTCACAGCTGGTTTATATGTATGAATGACTTTCTGAACAAGTTTACAAAGAATAGCTCTTTTATTCCCAACACTATAACATGTGGAACCCGGGATAAATGAGTAGACCATATATCTATTGAGCGAGTCTACATACAACAGCTTAGGAAATATACTTTCATTTTCATAAAAGTTAAGAAAATATGCTTCTTCTTCAATAACCCTCGCTTCATTCAACTTTACAACACACTGTTCATTTCCTACTAAAAGATACAGTCTACTTGTCGTACCACCAGTTAATTTCTTGTAGCCTTTCGGATAATCAGCAATCACTTCATTAACAACTAATTGTTCGATAATTTCTGAAATGTCCACCTTTTCCATTCCTATTCTTCAAGTATATTTAACCATTGAGAAAACAACTTTATTATTATTCGACAAACATAAGAAAAATCCTCTACTCCAAATGCTATCGAGGTAACCCATCAATCCCATTTCACATTATCTTTTCTTTTATTAGTGCTAACTCTTAATTTTTATAAATATGGGCATGCTAGAAAACATATCTGTACATATTAGGAGGACATATATGAAACCCGATTTTTTACAAGCTGTAAATCAGGCTATCGGTAATATTGAACATATCCACATTGAAGAAAGCGGTGCAGATAGTCTGCTAATTCATCATGATGATGCCCAGCAATTGAAACAAGTTGCAGAAACGTTAGAACGTAGCAATTTCCATTCTGTAATGAGACAAAATGGAGATACTTCTTTTATTGAAGTATTAAATAGATAAAAAGCTCGGTCGTGTACCGAGCTTTTTCAAATCGAAATTTGAAACTCATCTACATATACCGCCGTTCCCGAAATCTCGATTTGCAGTGAATGGTCTTCCTGATTCTTTGTTACATAAACAGCCACACGACCGTCCTTATTCATTTCTTGTCCTTGTTCAACAATTAATATCATTTCACCATCAAAATCTTGCTTCAAAAACGTAGCATAGTAAGCTCCCATGACACCCGAAGCAGTTCCTGTCACTGGATCTTCAATCGTCCCGGAATAAGGTGATGAAAAATGACGACCATGCACATGTGCTTTCTCATCATACGTTTCTAAACAAAGAGGATGAATGGATGATTTTGGTATTTCTTTTAGAATAGATGGAAACGCTTCATTATTCGGTTCCATTCTTTGACAAGCATCTAACGTTTTAATTGGGACTATTAAAGTCCAAATTCCAGTACTTCCATACACAATTGGCAACCTTTCATCTAAATCCTTTTCACGAAGTCCAATGCTGTGAGCCAAATCTTCTCTCGAACCATTAAAGCTTTGAAACTGTGGTGCTGCTTGTCTCATCCTAATAAACGCTTCTCCTTTTTCATCTATATATACTGGTAAAATCCCAGCTTTCGTTTCAATTGTAAGATTTTGTTTCCCCTTCAGTAGCCCTCTTTCGTGAAGTGCATATATAGTCCCCACTGTCGCATGTCCGCAAAGATTCATTTCTTGTCCTGGTGTGAAATAACGGATTCTTACATCAGCAACATTGGAAGAAAGCACAAAAGATGTTTCGTTAAATCCTACTTTTTCTGCAATCAGCTGCATTTCATCATCTGTTAACCCTTCCGCATCTATTACAAGACCAGCTGAATTTCCCATATTTGGTTTATTACTGAATGCATCGTAATGAAAAACTTTTACTCCCTTCACTTCCTCATCCCCTAACTTTTATTTGAAAGATTTGCAATATAGTTCCGTTTCCGCTCTTATAGAACATCTATTTTTCCTAAAAACCTTCTGCATCTTGTTATTTGTCATATGAGTACTTCCTATATAATAAGTAGCTCCCATTTGCTTTAATCTATGTAAAGATTGGAGGTGAATCTGAGCACTAATTCCTTTTCCTCGTTCCTCTGGCAACAAGCCAAAATAAAATAATCGACCTTCCTCTTTCGTGCCAGGTTCAATATGAGGAATGGATATTCCAATCGGTTGCTCCTTATCATAAAAAGCAATACATGATTTTTCCCATCCCTCTCCTAATTCTGCTTGTATAGCGTAAAAATGCTCATTGATATGAAGAATGGATGATTGATTATCCGAATCCGACATACATCGCTCCCAAAGCGACTTAAATTCTTCTTCAGACAATGCCCCTTCGTCTATAGAGCGAAAATCATACCGTTTTTCTGGAGTTACGATATCCGAAAGCTTGCGAAACACTTCTATTTTCGCTGCATAAAGCTGAAAATCAAATTCACGTAACACTTTTACACTTAGAGAATAACTATTAAAACTTTTATCTAGCAAAATGCTTGCTCTTTTTATATTCCAATTTGAACAAACTTCTACAAATCTTTTTATCTTCTCTTTATAATTTTGAGGATCATACAGTAAATCTTCTTCAGTTTCTTCAATTGTTACTGCATTCGGTAAACCATTTAATACTTTTTTCGAGGGACCAAATATGTTTTGAACGGTTGTAAGGTTGTACATTGTGTTCACCTTTCTATACAAAAATTGAAACTACCAATCTAAGCCTCTGTTTCCACCTGTAATCAGTACTTTCATATGCAGTTCCTCCTAAAAGGATTTGTTTACATACTTTCGCAAAACTTCTCTAAGAATACTTTCATTTTGCATCCAAATATAATGTTCAGCTTCTGCAATTTCAATAGTTTGAGCCCCTTCTATAATAGATGCGATTTGTAAAATAGGCCAAGATGGACGTATATCGTTCTGTCCATATATAAATAGAGTTGGGATTTCAATCTTTGAAATCTCTTTTAATATATTCGGTCCTTTAATAAAATCCCTCCAAGAATTCATTAAAGAACGGTGTACTTCCTTATTATAAAAATAAACCGAATCTGGACATGTTTCTCCTTGTCCTTTTAATCCCTCTTGATATGCACGTTTCCAATCTCGATCATTTTGAATGCCAGTTCCTGAAATTGCGACAAATCCTAACAGTGAATTAGGCTGTAATATTGCATACGCAAGAGCTAGATCAGCTCCCCACGAATGACCCATAACAACCCACTTTTCAATTTTGTAATATTCTCGTATTCTTTCTATATCTTCTATACATTCTTTTACACCGTACCCTATACCATCGAACTCAGAACGCCCACATCCTCTAGGATCAAATCGAATCACTTCACATATGTCGTCTATTAAACTTGCCACTGGTTCTAAATAATCAGCACAACCTGGTCCGCCGCTTATGAATAAGACAGGAATTCCTTTTCCTTGCTTTGCTGTCCATAAGCGGAATCCCCTCGTCTCTATGAATTGTTCTTCCAAATTTATCCCCTCCGTTTATATTTCTTTACAACCTGACTTATCAGTTTACTCGATTTTTATAATAGATTAAAAAATCAGTCCACTCACTATTTTCAAAAGAAAACTCTTTTCGTGTACATTCAAACAGAAACCCCGCTCTTTCCGCCAGACGAATCGATGGCTCATTATCAACATTTATATGCAGTTCAATGCGGTGGAATTTAAGATGATCAAAGAATAAGTCCATAGCGGCCCGTACACTTTCTAACCCATAGCCCTTTTTCCAATACTGATTGTGAATCGAATACCCCATCATCGCCCATTGATAATCCATTCGTAAAATTGTAATTAGTTCAACCTTACCAACATTTGCACCATTTTCTTTACGAAAAATTCCTAACACATACATTTCATCTCGTTTGGCTGATTCATGAAACCCTTGTATCCATTCGGTAAACCATTCTTTTGTTGCATACGCCATATCTTGATAACCATCATCATACTTATACTGAGATGCCGATCGATTATGAAATCCTTCATACCAGCTTATATAATCCTCTTCTCGAAAAGGACGAAGGATAAGTCGTTCCGTCTCTACTTGTAACAATGACTTTCTCAATGTTTATCTCTTCCCCCATATTCAATGCTATAAATTCTATTTCCGAAGAAATATTATTTATCATTCGAATTTTCTTTATTATTTTAATCGAATTACAAAATTTAGTAAATCAATACAATTTCGGAATAAACAAAAGTCCAGTTATGCACAAAACATAACTGGACTTTTTATTGTTATTTTATTACAACACCACTTTTCAACTCTCTCTTCAATACTTTACCTAACGCATTTTTCGGTAAACTCTCAACAAACACTACTTGCGGTATTTTATAGCTCGCTAATTTTTGTTTACAATACTGAATAACCTCTTCTTCTGTTAAAGATGTGTGAATATCTTTAACGATATAAGCCCTTGGAATTTCTCCCCAAAATTCATCAGTGATTCCTACCACAGCGACTTCCAATACACCATTCATTTCGTGGATCACTTCTTCTACTTGATCTGGGTATACATTCTCGCCGCCATGTACAATTACATCTTTATATCGTCCCATTATATATAAGAAACCATCTTCATCTATCATGCCGGCATCTCCCATATAAAACCAGCTATCTTTTAAGACTTTTTTTGTGGCCTTTTCATTATTCCAATACCCTTTAAACATATATGGGCTTCTTACAAGAATTTCTCCTACTTCTTTTTTGGGTAATTCGTCACCTGAATCAGGGTGAATAATTTTTATTTCCACATTCTTAATTGGCCTTCCTACAGAAGACATTTTCTCTTTCCCCATGTCTGGCCGCCAAGAACTAACAACCCATCCTTCTGTACTTCCGTATCCTTGGATCATATAAATTCCTTTTTCCGCATAGCGCTGTATAATACTCTCAGATACTTTCGTCCCACCACTTTGCGCTACTTTGAAAGAAGAAATATCACGTTCTTTTTTATTTAACTCATCCAGCATATAACTATATACAGCCGGGAAAGCAAGCATCGTTGTAATATTCTCTTTCTCAATTGTATCCCAAATAAGTGCAGGATTTGAATCAGAAAGGAAAACCATCGTAACCCCATGATAAATACAGTTTAATATAGAAAGAACGCCACTCATATGGAAAAGCGGGTGCACAGAAAGGAAACGTTGTCCCGCTTGAATTTTCTGTTGCCCTGCAATTTCAGTAAAGTAGTTATATAAATTTTTATGACCAATTACACATGCTTTTGCATTTCCTGTTGTTCCAGAAGTGAATAAGAAGATGGCATCATCATCTTCATGAACAGTTACAGTTGGTTCATTTTTAGACTGTTTTTGTAACAATCGTTCAAATGACGGTGCTACATCCATCTGGTGCCCAGTCTCTATTGTCATTAGAATCTCTTTTACTGCATCAATTTTAGATAATACTGCTTTAAACTCCGTATCATAGAATAACATTTTTAAATTTGCTTCTTGTATAATTGTTTCTAATTCATAAGAAGTAAGCTGATGATTAAATGGGATAAGTATTGCACCAATTTTTAAGCTTGCCATCATAATTGTCGGGAATGGATGATTATTCTTACACAAAATCCCTATACGATCTCCCTTTTGAATACCTAGCTCTAATAAGAAATGCGCCAATTGATTTACTCGCTCATTATACTCTTTGAACGAATATCTTTTCCCACCTCCAACAAGTGCCTCTCTATTGACTGAATGTTTTACTCTTCTTTGTAAAAGTTGTTGCATCGTGCTCAAAAAAAACGCCCCTTTTTCATTTTTTAGATTTTTATTTTACTACATTAACTATTAATTTACTAAAGATTAAACTTGATAAAATTTATTTATATTTATGATGTATCTTTGAAATATAGTCCCGCTTTTTTAGAACATTGACGTACATAAAAAAAGACTCGTGAAAAATGAGGGCTTTTTTATGCCTATCGATAGAGGTTTTTATTAGAAAGTTATTTAGAAATTTGTAGAGACTTATGCCTGTACCCACTTATAAGAGGACTAGGAAATAATTCTAACTCCAGTCCGATTATGGCTGGAAACATCTTAAATGGTCACTGCTCGTATTTATAAAAAAATAGGGATAGCCCGCCATGCCCATTAAGCTAATATTTTGAAGTACCACCAAAATGAAATTTTTCTCTCTCTAAAGTTGTTTATGTCAATGCAGCTCGTTATTTCTCTTCTGGCAGGATTCAAAGACTTGATATGGTTGATTTGAATAGGCTACACTGAATTGGACAGTTATTAAATTCTAGTAGCTTAATAACCACTCTTTAGAGAACGTCATGGGAAAACTTGAGTTTGAGGCGATAGCCGCGGAATGGAGGATGTTATGATAAAAATCGGTAGAGATGGTGAAGCCTACTGGAGTGAAACCGTTGATTTAGGTGTTTTAGGTAAGTTCGATAGTATTTTTATAGATTTAGATGAATGTGACATAACAGGGGCGACAGATGATATGTCTCAAGAAGAGAAGATAGAAAAAGCTACAAAATATTATGGTAATAGATTTAAGGATCTAGAAGCAAATGTAGGTTTTATAAATGAGCAATTTCTGATGTGGATTATAACGCACTTATGTGACATAGAATATCCATTTTGGGAATTTGGTGATGAAGATGAAGGCAGTGAAGATTATCCAAATTATATAGTTAAAGAAGAAATAAAAAAATTCGAAGATGAAAATGGACAATTGAAACATGATCCGTATAGTCCAAGTCCGATTTATAAAGAAATTCAGGACTATAATGCATATAATAATGCAGATAATTTATCAAGCTGCGAAATTATAGCGAAATATTTACCAGTTCTTGATTTTAAAAAACTTGTAGATACAATTAGAGCTGATAGCATAGATACATATGAAGATAACATAAACTTTCAAGTAAGTAGCGAGATTTGTGGTGGTATGTTACTTTGTGCTACTTACGGAACAATATATACTAATAATGAGCTAGAAGTTACGCATAATTGTTAATACAAAAGTGACTAGTTGTAGATTTGGAATAAAGGTTGATTAAATTAACTCTATAAACCTTGATAAAATAGTAAATAGAAAAAGCGTGTTTTGAAAAAAGATTGATCAAAACACGCTTTACATATATTCAATTAAACCATTCGTTTATAAATAAGTTTGATCATTTCTTAATCCTGGTGCCATTAAAGCGCCCGATTGTGAAATTGGCAAAGGCAGTCTAATTATCGAATAGCCCTCTTCCTCTCAGATTTGCTGAAACAGGCTCTTTTCCTATTTCACGTGCCCATATAGATAACTGGCCGATATGGTGGATTTCGTGGACAATAACATGACGTATGATCTCTCCGTGTGTACATTCAATGACTCGGCGCCTGATTGGTGCGTCTCTAGAGCTAATCGGTTCTTCATTGAAATCAGTTTCTGAAAGTTTCCGAGAATCCATTTCATTTGTCCAAGATGTCACAAAGGGCTTCACTTTCTCGTGGTATTGAGCTGAAAGATTTTTCACTTTTTGTAAGCTAGCATAATCTTCAAACAATGGCTCCTCAGGCACTGGTTCACCTCGCAAACCTAAGATCCACATATATTCCACCTCTACAATGTGAAATAGGGTATGTAGGATACTACCAAACCCACCGACCCGTTTCTTTAATAGTTCTTCATCCGGTATGTCTTCGCACAATGTAAACCAATCATCACGAACTTGCCAGTTATATTGAAACAGTTTCAACACCACAACAACCTCCACCTTTTAGATTAACATTTAATATTCACCAAAAAGACTTCAAAATCCTTATTTAAATAATAACTCTAAAAAAACCTGTTAAAATCCTCTACAAACTGGTGTATAGAGAGAATAAAGGTGTTTAATTTTGAATAGAAAAATAAGAACTTTATTACAATTCACATGTAGCAAGACTCTTTAAGTTTCTTTAAATGTAAATCAATCTATTTAAGTTTCCCCTCAAAAATAGATAATAAAGATGTTTAATTATGAAATCTTTGTGGAAAAACTTTTATTTTACAAGCGTTAACGTATCATCTTTATATTCAAATGAATAATCACCTGCTTTTTCTAATAGAACAGGTAAATACTCCTTTACCATTTCAGCAATCCCTAAATTAGAGGGATTCAGTATCCAACCAATGTGCTTCCAATCGAGAATACCTTCTCTTGTTTTTTTCATAGATTCACTATCTAATATTGTATCTACTTCAAATAAATACACATATAATCCATCTTTTTTACGATCACTAGTATCCCATGTAATGATACCCTTTGAATAATACTGATTTACCTTGAATCCTGTTTCCTCAAACACTTCACGAATTGCACCCTCATCAGCAGTTTCACCTACTTCATTTTTACCACCAACACCGTTCCACACTCCCATAATCGGTGCCTTTTCACGATTCAACATCAAGACTTTATCCTTACTTTTTAAGAAACATACGTTATATTTAAACACTTAATCAACCCCACACTTAAATTTATTCTTTATTTATAGAAATATACGATACAAATACCCCAAGTACCATTTCTATACTTTATAACACCTTTATTTGCTTTTAAATGATTTTATTATTTTTTAAACAACTTTATTATCTCATTACAACTGGCCTTTTAATTGAACATTCCAACAGGAGATTATTATGCATGCGATTATGAAGAATATATATTTAAAACAGATAGGAGTATCTATTTTTTCAGTATGTAAGTACACGATTTAAAATATAATATACCTTACATAAAAGCGAGGCTTCTACTTACGTTTTAAGCAAACTTTTTTATAAAGTGAAATGTTCATCCAGACAAACAAAATCCATTTTGCTCAAACTTTATTTCAAACCAGTACATTACATAAAAAATATCCCAATACCTTAAAAGGAATCGGGATATTTTCAAATCATATATAAAGATTACTTTTATTCATAATATATTTAACATAATCAGCTGCACTTCTTTCGATATCTTCATCCTTCAGTTCATACTCTGCTCCATATAAAGTAAATGTAGGTATGAATTTCATACTAGTGTATAAACAAGTGGCTTGAAATGGTTTTGTTAGTTCTTTCATTGTAAACCCATCCTTATACTGCGTTTCTAATCCCCCTATAGAAATCGCCAAACCAAATTCTTTATTACGTACTTTATCTCCTGTAGAACCATACGCAAAACCGTATGTTAACACATCATCAAACCACTTTTTTAATAATGGTGGCGAACTATACCAATAGAATGGAAACTGAAATATGTAGCGATTGTGTTCTAATAATAGCCTTTGTTCATGCTCAATATCGAATTCCCAATTAGGAGCCGTTTTATACAATTGATGAACCGTTATCTCATCAGAATATTTCTCCAGTTCTTTTATCCATCTTTTATTAATTCTTGATTTTTCAATATCTGGATGTGCTACAATTACAAGTGTTTTCATCAATTATTTTCCCCCTTATAAATAAATGAAATCCTTTAGTATTAGTATGTATTAGTTACATATAATTGAAAAGTACGTACTTTCAGGTGCTATAGGAACCTCAAAGTACCTATGGAGGTGTAATATGAAGATGAATCAGAACTTCCCTATCGCTACTACCCTTGAAGTCATCGGAGGAAAATGGAAGAGTAGTATTTTATGCATTCTAATGAATGGAGAGAAGCGGACACACGAACTGAAACGTGCTATCCCAGAGATTACACAAAAAGTTCTGACGCAACAATTACGGCAACTTGAAGCTGATGGGATTATCCATCGAACTGTATATCAAGAAGTTCCACCAAGGGTCGAGTACACAATAAGTGAATACGGAAAATCTTTAATTCAAATTATGAATGAAATGTGTGAATGGGGAAAAGATCATCAAATCAAAAAATCAATAAAACAAAAGAACCCTTAATTGGATTCTTTTCTATCACTATTTAATTATCTATTTTACTATTAATAAATCTAATGTATGTGAAAGTAAACTTTTATCTCCCATTAGATAAAAAATAGCCACAATCTGTTTATGAAAAGATTGTGGCTACTTTGAGTGGACCCAAAAAGAAGGAATCGTTACTGTATCCCAAAAAAGTTTTATGCTAATCTATTTCTTCGCATCTTTCATACTATAATATCCTAAATTAATCACAATTAAGAAATAACCACCCATAATTCCGGCAGCAAATGTCCACATGACCCTATGGTGTTCAATCCCATACATAATAATCGCACCGAGTATCGCTGCTGCAAATCGATTAATCATACCAAGCATCGGCGCTTTTTCTTTTTTTACAATGCTATCTCCAAACTTTTCAATACGCCTTCCTAAAATCCAAACACAATACACACTAACAAGCAAGCCAATGCTTGCACCTAAAAAATGGGACGAAAAAGGCGTCATAGCCCATCCTAATAACATCACCCCTAGCAAATAATACATTTGTATTTTAAATGCTCTTAGTGCCATACGAATCATGCTGTGCTCCTTTACCTTCCTCATTGTATTTACATATCATCAAACTACATCTGCTACTATCAAAATTAAAAAACATATATATCCCTATTGTTTTTCTAATATATAAGTCACGTGAAATCTACGATTGTCATCATGACTTCATCAGGGATTGGTAATCTTATAATTCCAAGAACAAGCATCAAAAAATAGCGAGGTAACCATAGTCTGCTATAACCTGCTGTACTAATTCCATCTTTCAGACTCCAATTTTTCTGACATATGCTTTTTAAAATGGGGAAATTTTATTTTGCTCACCATTAAATAAGACAGTGAGACTTTATTACTATTTTGGCTCAAGGGTCTTCTTTTTTTCTTCCAGTATAATTTGATTTATTTTAATTAAGGTATCAGTCATTTGCTGCAAGGCTTCGATATCAATTTTAGAGAAGTATTTCTCAATAAGTAAATCATCTAGCTGAGACAACCGTTCTATATACTTGCTACCGTTAGGACCAAGTGTAAGGAAATACTCACGTTTATTGTTAGGATTTACGTGTTTCGAAATCATATTATGTTTTTCCAATTTAGATAAAACTTGGCTGACAGCACTTTTGGATATATTAAAAGTGGTCGCAATGTTGTTAGCTGTAGTATTTTTATTTAAATGAATATGGAATATCATGTTCTCTTGCTGCCCTGTAAGACCGAACTCATTCTTTAACTCCTGAGATAGTAAAATGTTGAATTCATTGTAGGCTCGATTCATTTCGTTAATTACTTCTTTATAAGACCTAGTCATAGTATTCTTCCTCCAATCATTCTGCTATTACATTGTACGCCGTTTTTTCGTTTTGATATATAGTTAAGTTAAGTTGACTTAACTATATTATACCTTTATGTTAGTGTAAAGGAAAATATATCTCAATACTTTAATTACAAATTCTTTTTAGTAACGCATTTAAATAATTTGGTATCAATATCCCTTGAAATATTAACATAGCAGTGATAACCATTACACCAATTATTGAAATCAAGATGAACAGGATTACCTTTCTTTTCGGATCTCTGTATGACCTCTCCCATATCTATTTAAATTTGTAGAACTACAATTAATTGTTCTGCTCGTTTTTGTAACAGTTGTTGCATTGTACTCAAGCCCCCTTTTCATTTTTTAGATTTTTATTTTACTATATTAATCATTAATTAACTGAATAATACAGTAAAATAAAAATACCCCGATGCCTATAAACGGATCGAGATATTTTTAAATCATATGTTTAACATACTCAGCTGCACTTCTTTCGATATCTTTAGCCTTTCATTTATATTCTGCCTCGTATAACATATTAGAAGCTACTTCATACCATACCTTTCAAATTCTTCTACAGTACCACGAAACACATTTAAATCAATAAACTTTTCTTTTCCACTATATCCTTTTAGCCTACCTCTATTACTATATTGCCAAAACGTCCATGTTCTATCATCTGACAAGCTCGGCTTTGTCAAAATACTCCGTATCCATATATCGCATTCAGGATAATTATCCTTTATATATAAATCATATGCCTCTGGCGTGGCATACAATATAACCCGTTTTTGATAATGCTTTTCTAGCATTTGTATCATCATCGTTAGTTCTCTTGCAACATCTTCACGCTTAGGAGGATTTGCTTTTTTATTACCGTAAAATTCTACATCAATTACTGGTGGTAATGCTTGTTCAGTTTTTGGTACAGTTCGTATATAATGCTCAGCTTGCGAGCCACCTTTACTATCAAAACTAAAAAAGTGATACGCACCAATACGCATATTTGTCCTACTAGCATGATTCCAGTTTTCTGAAAAATATTGATCCACAAAAGAGCTTCCTTCTGTTGCCTTTATAAAAGCAAACTTGATTCCTTGTTCTTCTAATTCTCTCCAATCTACTTCCCCTTGATATGACGCTACATCTACACCTTTCACTGAAAATTTATTTGCATTAAAATAATTCGGTATCCATATTCCTTGAAGTATTAACATAGCAACTATAGCTACTAGACTAATTATTGAAATGAAAACAATCAAAATTAACTTTCTTTTCGAACCTCTATATGAATCTTTTATATATAATCCCTCCCATACTTATTTGACTTTACACAAACTACCATCCACATTCTTTGTTAACCTTCCTTTAACCATACCCTTTCTCTATTGATTTCCATCTTTTCCTGAAATGCTTTCTCTAAATCAATTTCTAATTTATTCGCTAAATCACATACATTCCAAATGACATCGAACATTTCTAAACCTATTTCTCGCTTGGCATCCTTATTATCATTACGCTTTATGATTGCTTCTGTTAGTTCCCCAAGTTCAGCCATTAAATACATTGTACGCTTCTCAATCGTCGTATCAGCAAACCCTTTTTCTTTACTAAAATTTGATACATATTGCTGAAATTCAGAAAGCTTCATTTTATATTCCCCTTCTCTTTTTACGAATTTCTTCTACCAATCTTCTATCTTCTTTATATTTACAACGATTTGGCTGTCCTTCTGCACGATGTATTCTCAAACTATTTAACTCATATACAACTGAATATAATGTCCCAAAATTATATTTTTTCAGATTTAAACATACATGCTCTTTACTATTCGATAAGATGCCCTGTGCACTTTCACGATTTAACTGTAAATTTTTTCTCAATTGTTCTTCTATATAGGTATATCTATTTTGAGATTTACTCCAATCATTATCGAAATTTTGTTGTACAGCAATCATTTCTTTACTTACAAAATGATTCGTACAAATAATAAAATTTTCATCCTCTTTCGGCCTCCGTACAAACATGTTATGTGGCGCTTTTTCTACTACTACCATATTCCCTGAACCGTCTGCTAATAAGTAGTTATTACAGATGGAAGACGGGAATTCTCTTAAAATATGTATCGCCTCTTCTACCGTACTTGCATATTCTAATATTTTGCGAACTGCCACATAAAAATTTAATCCCACTTCTTTATATTCACTTTGTACAAGTGTAATCGCCACCGCCAATCCTTTCTCATTTATCCCATCTACTTTCCCCAAAAATACATCTGAATGTCCAACGTATGAATATTTATCGTTAGGGCAAATGAGGGCACTCTCCGTATATTTTTTCATATCTAAAGTCAGATCGTAGTTTCTTCCCATAACCACTTCTGAACCGTTATAAAATGCAAATATACTACATTGCGCCTCTGGCTCGAATACACCTATACTCAATATAAAAGAACTTACCTCTTCATACGTTACATGACACCCTTCAGCAAATCCTTTCATTTCTTCTATTAATTTTGGATAGAAACCTTTTAATAATGCATGACTTTGCTTTCCAAAAGCTAATTTTTCTTCTGACACCTTGGGAAACCGAAATCCATTTTTATATAAAATGCTCCCATAATGTTTTCCCATCTCATAATGTGTTCCGCGTAACCTTGGATGATACATATAATCCTCTCCCTCTCTCTTACTAAGGCTAGGATATATCCTCCTGTTACAGGAGGGTCAATTAAGAATAGACTGGAACACATACTTTCGTTATAAATTGTAACGGATTATGTTGGGATGCCGGCCGAATGTTTCTATAATCGATTTGCTCAGTAAACACTCCCTGTTCATACACTTCAAAAGGTGAATCCCTTACTACATATCCCTTTTCCTCGATGAATTTCATTATTTTTTCATATGCAATTCCTAATTCCGAATAGGGTCCTTTTACAATCACACAAATATGTTTTCCCCCTTCTAAACAACGGACATGGGAAAGTGCATGATCGTACTCTTTTATAGGTACACAAACTTCTAAATCTATTGGTACATTCCCTTTATTAAATTGATGAAAAACTGTCATCAATTTCCCATCTACTTCTAGCCCATATGCATATAACCTTTCAAACAATTTTTTTACAACAAGATCGATTTCTCTTGTACATATCTTTTCCCGAATACCATAAACCCATTGCCTTTCTCGTATTTCTTCAAAGCATTCTGTTATATTTGAAACCGTTACAAACGGAGCATTAGTATGCAACTCATCAATAGATTGATTAATTCCTTCTAAAGTTTGCTGTATTCTTATCATTTTCCGCTCTAATTGTAGAGCCTTTTCTTGCAAATGATTCACTAATTCGGTATCATCATGACCCTCAATGACTTCCTTTATTTCTTGTAATGAAAAACTGAAACTCTTTAGTTTTTTTATATATTGTAATGTTTTTATTTGCTCATAATCATAATATCGATACCCTGTTACAGAATCAGTATGCAAAGGTTTTACAAGGTCAATTGCATCATAATGATGTAACGTTTTAATTGATACACCACATATTGTTGAAAACTGTCCAACTGTATACATACATTACCCCAGCCCTTTTTCAATTTTTTCCACTTGGTAATATTGTACTATAAAAATCATTCATTTTAGACAAATGAAAAAACGAGTTCACATACAACTCGTTTTCCACGCAACTTATTTTAATCATTTACATATTCGTACGAGGCTCCTCTAATCTCTCCTTATTCCTCCAGTTAAACAAACTTTCAGATTTAGTTTGCTGCCCTGGTTTCACAAACCACATCGCTCCCATTGCAATAGCGGCCAATACAGCAGCTACAATAAACATAGAAGGATATCCGTAGCTTACAACTAAGTATCCCGTTAAAGTAGGGGCTAAGATTGTCGCGATATTCGCGATGAAATGCATAATTCCACTATAGGTTCCGGCTTGAGCAGGAGCTGTGTCAACAATGACTGCCCAAAATAATGAACTTGGCAAGAAAGCAAATGCATTTCCAAGTGACATGAGTGCTAATACTGCAACATAATTATTCATCATTGGAATAAAGCTAAAGCAAACCGCTGTAAGGAATAAAGCGATCATCGGCAATCCCGTTCGAGCTAAACGAAGGTTTCCTGTTTTATGTAAAATGCGGTCAGATAGCTTCGCACCTAGCGGTAAAGTAATACAAGCGCCAAGCCAAGGAATCATACCAAGATACCAAAGAGAAGATAATTGAAAATGGAATACATCTTGCAGATACTTTGGCGTCCAAGTTAATATTAAGAAATTAATATACTGGAAACAAAAATATGCTAATGTAACAAAAACAAATGTTGGCACTTTAAAAAAGGAATACCACGGCTCTTTTTTCGTTCCTTTCTCAACAATTACCGATGGAAGCACGCCTTCAGCACTTCGTATTTCAGCTAGTTCTTCTTTCGTTACTCGCGGGTGATCTTCAGGCATATTGGTAAAAGTAAAATACCAAATGATCGCCCATATAATTCCAATTGCACCAAGGATGAAAAACATCATTTTCCAGCTTGTAAAAGAGAGTAACAGAACCGCTACAGGTGCAGTTAATACTGCGCCTAATGGAACGCCAACAAAACCAAGGGATGTTAGAAAAGCTCTTTCTTTTGGCGCTGCCCAGTTTGCTGCTGTCTTATTCGAAACCGCGAAAGATGGTCCTTCTGTGAACCCGAATAAAACACGGAACAGAGCAAATCCCGCTAAAGCAGATCCTCCAAAAATAGCCATTCCTATTTCTCCAGCAAAAGCAGTCGCAATTTCAAAAATAGACCATGTCGTTGCTGCTACAATCCATACAAACTTTGGTCCTTTTTTATCTGAAAAAATACCTCCTAATAAAGAACCAATCATGTAACCGTAACCAAAATACCCTAGTATCGCTCCCCATTCCTTCGGGTCAAAGCCATATTCTTTTATAATAAAAGACTGTGCATAAGCGATAGCTCCGCGATCAATATAATTTACCATCGTAATTAACGTAAGCATCGTAAAAACATAATAGCGGAATTTGTTCTTCATCAAACTCCCCACTCCCCCTCGTATACTTTTGTTTTTCTCTCTAATCATTTAATAAAATGACATGAACCTTTCCAGGGCCATGAACTCCAAAAGCTAACTCCATTTCAATATCCCCCGTCCTACTTGGGCCAGTAATAAAGTTAATACAAGCAGGGAGTCCATTTGGAACATGTTCATGTACTGCAGCCATTCCCTCTGTTAAACGTCTATAAATTGTATGTTCCGAAAGAATTGCCACATAAACTGGCGGCAAAACACTAACTAAACGGCCACGCCCACCGCCATTCCATAAAACAACCGTTCCAGTCTCAGCTAACCCCATTTCTGCATATGTAACTCCTATATCAGCCTGAGCTACATAGTCTCGTAGTTCCCTTTCATCGTCTTTACTCTGCCACATTCGATAAGAAACGAGATTTCTTGTTAAATGCTTTCCTATTTCAAGTTGATGCAATCTCTCATCATCCCAGTACACAGCCGATTGCACATCAAATTTTTCCGCAACGTACTGAAGGGCACCCTCTATTTCTGAGCGGTATATGTGACTTACTTCTGTATGTAATACATGTAAATTTGCAATAAACTGTTCTACTAACGTTTCGTGATCGATCTCTTTAGGAAAGTGCCTAAGCGGATTGTTATTCCAATTAGGCGGTGTTACCCCAGAGCGGCGGTTTCGCCCTAGTTTACGTGCAATATTGTTTAAAAAAGATTCTTGTACATCTATCATGTTATGAATCCCTCTTTTCTTTTTTCCACCAATCTCGGAACGATTGTTTCGCAGGTTTTGGAAAATCCCTACTCTCTGTCCATCCCTTTAACGGACCTGGTCCCTTCGCAATATAACCATCTTTTGCAAAAATGGATAAACCTGCATGTGCCATTTTAATACCTTTCTCATAAACAAAAGGATGACTCACCATAAATGCAAAACCTTTAAAAGCTAGTTGCTCAAATTTCGGTATATACCCTTGTTCCACCTCATCTTTACGATGCTCAATGAGAAGGTCGTGTAACGGAATTTTCACTGGGCAAACATCGGTACATGCCCCGCACAAACTAGATGCAAAAGGTAATTCTTTTAATTCCTCATACCCTTCTAATAAAGGCGCTAGCACCGCACCAATTGGCCCGCTATACACACTCCCATAAGCATGTCCTCCAATATTGCGGTATACAGGACAAACATTTACACACGCTCCGCAGCGAATACACTTAAGCACTTCTTCGTAAGCGGTTCCTAAAATATCCGAACGACCATTATCTAAAATAATTAAATGAAATTCTTCAGGTCCGTCCTTATCTTCCGGTAAACGCGGTCCATTCACTCCAGTTACATAGGATGTAATTTTTTGACCGGTAGCACTTCTTGTTAACATGGAAATAACTACATCAAGATCTTTCCATGTCGGGACAAGACGTTCCATTCCCATAATAGCGATATGAACTTTTGGTAATGTAGTCGTAAGACGAGCATTTCCTTCATTACTTACAAGAACGACAGATCCAGATTCTGCTACAGCAAAATTACAACCCGAGATACCAATATCCGCTTCTAAAAATTCTTTACGCAGCTTTTCTCTAGCAAATTGTAATAGTTGATTTGTATCAACCGGTATTTCTCTTCCAGCTTCCTTAGAAAAAAGCTCTGCTACTTGTTCTTTCGTCTTATGAATGGCCGGGGCAATTAAATGTGATGGTGCTTCTTTGGCTAATTGAATGATATATTCCCCAAGATCGGACTCTACCACCTTCAATCCCATCTCTTCTAAGTTTTGATTGAGATGTATTTCTTCCGAAACCATAGATTTCGATTTAATAACTGATTTCGCCCCTCTTTTTCTTGCAATTTCAGAAACATACGATACTGCATCTTCGGCTTTCAAAGCAAAATGAACATGTCCCCCATTTTTCCGAACATTTGCGGCTAACTGTTCTAAATAACTATCTAAATTTTCAATGGTATGCATCCGAATTTCAGATGCTGCTTCACGCCATTCGTCAATATTCCCTAATTCAGATGTAGCTTGTTCTCTCCCTACCCGAAGCCTGTCTTGTGTAAACGGAACTGCACTTCTCATTTGCGAATCGTGCAATGCTTTATCTACTCTTCCCAAAAATTCTAGCCCCTGCACTACACTCATTTCTCCAGCCCCTTCGCCAGTACTTCTGCTATATGCAACACTTGAATCTCTTTATTTTCCCTCCTAAGTCGCCCGCCAATATTCATAAGACACCCCATATCAGCTCCAATTAAGAGATCAGCTTCTGCCTCCTCAATATATTTTATTTTTTCATCAACCATCGTTTCGGAAATCGAACTCATTTTCACCGCAAAAGTTCCACCAAACCCGCAGCAATCTTGACAGTATCGTAATTCTTTTACATCTAGCCCTTTTACTTGTGAAAGCAGCTCTAGCGGTTCGTCTTTTATCCCAAGTCCGCGGCTCATATGACAAGATTGGTGGAAAACTGCTGTCCTATCTAGACTAGAATTCAAATCATTTTTTCCAAGTACGTTCATTAAGAAATCCGTTAATTCATACGTCCTATTTGCTAAATGCACTGCTTTTTCATACCATTCACGATCCTCCTTAAACAGCTCTTTATAATAATGATGAACCATGCTAGCACAAGATCCAGAAGGAGTGACAATATATTCACTATGCACAAATGCTTGTATCATTTGCTTTGCTGCTAGCTTTGCTTCTTTTTGGTATCCACTATTATAAGCAGGTTGACCGCAGCAAGTCTGACCTTCAGGAAAATCTACTTCTACTCCACATTGCTCCATAATTTCCACAACACTCTTACCTACTTGAGGAAAAAACATATCTGATAAACACGTAATAAATAACGAAACTTTCATAAACAATTTCCTCCTCGAAACGTGATCATATACTTTTCAGTTATGAATCTACCAAAAACCACTTTTATATTTTAAATTTTTAGAATTTTCTATATTTAAAACCTTTCATTTATGATATCATGTGACTTATTATATAAAAACTATTTATAAGGTTGTTTTTGTATACAAAAAAGGTATAGAAAGAGGATTAAAGATGGATATAAGACAACTTCGATATTTTATTGCAATTGCGGAAGAAAGGCAGCTTACGCGTGCCGCTCATCGACTGCATATGGCACAACCACCTTTAAGCAGACAACTATCATTACTAGAACAAGAATTATCAGTAAACCTATTTGAAAGAAGCGGCCGAAACATGCATTTAACGGAAGAAGGTAAAATCTTATATATAAAAGCGAAAAGTATTATCGGACAATTAGAGGAAACCATTACAGAGATTAAAGATACCGGTGAAGGCCTAAGGGGAAATCTATCTATTGGAGCATTTCATTCTTGTATTCCTTTTCTATCTGAAAAAATCCGTTATTTTCAAAAAAACTATCCGAATGTGAACTTAAAAATATGGGAAGGAGGCCCTTTATACTTAACAGAACATCTAACAAATCGGAATATCGAGTTCGCGGTCTTGCGTACCCCTTTTAATAAGGAGATTTTTTCAAGCATTCGCTTATCAAAAGAGCCGTTCGTATTAGTCGCGCCCGCTAAATGGGAACTACATCACTTACAACTTCCAATCTCCGTAGACGAACTTCATCATATCCCTCTTTTACTAGTACATAAAGATAAAGAAGATAGCTATCATCAACTCGTCATTGATGAATGCAAACGCCGTGGTATAAAATTAAATATAGCATGCGAATGTCCTGATTCTGCATTCGTACTTATGCTCATTATGGCAGGAATCGGGGCCTCGATTCTACCTAAAAGTGCCGTATCCTATATCCCGCAAGAATCTATTAGAATTGTAGATTTAATAGATTTTCCGTTCCAGTCTGAATCATCAATTATATGGTTAAAAGATCGGAAGCTCTCTAACAGTGCTAGACGATTTATAGAATGTACGTAAGAATGATTTCGGAGGTGAAACTATGACTCTCTTTGCTTCTCCATCATTATGTATAATTGCTATCATCTCTTTCGCATTATCTTACTTTATAGGTGTAAAACAATATACTTGGCTCTTATCTGGTTTTAATGAAAGACGCGTCAAAGATAAGAAAAAACTAGCCAACATAGTTGGGCTTTACAATCTAGGTGCAGGTGTTGCTGCAACAATCGGCAGCGTCTTCACTACACCAAATACACAAATCATTGTTCCTATTATTATCATTGGGCATGTTGTATTGGCCGCTTATGTGAATACGAGAATGGTTCACTAATGCTTCTAAAAAGAAAAAAGATAAGCAAATTTGCATATGCCTATCTTTTTTCTGATTCCCATTCACTTAAGTGTAATGGCATATTAAGTTATGACTCTGTTTATGTGGTTATAAAGTATCCACATATTCCTTCGCTTCCAGCAACGAATAACCAAATGCTTCGCGTGCTTTCTTAATTGCTGTGATTGTTTTTCCATCTCTCACAAGCTGCCTTAATTCATGATTAATTTCAGGTTCTACTTCTCTAATTCCCATTTCCTTTGTGATTAACTCTAATCTCGTTTCTATACGCTTTAGTCGAACGTCAGTTCTTTTTTCCGTACTTTTTATCTTTTCCCCAATATAAATGATACCAAAAACAACTATTGGGAGTATCATCAAAAAATCCATATTCTCATCTCCTTATCATCTATGTATTCCGCATCAATTCTCTTAATTTAAATTTTACCATAAAATGTATTTCGTTCATAATATCGTTATTGTATTCATACGAAGGAGAGCATTTCCCACAGCCTTTATGTCCTAATAGATATGTTACATACTCCTTGTCTATTTATCTCAATTTGTTTTTCATGATCAATCTCTATCATTAACGGATGAACTTCTGCATCTAACTCTGAGAAAAACCACCGACGCCCTGATGGCCCTAATAATAAGTAGACTCCTTTTTCTCCCATAAACTGAAAACCATCACGTAACGCTTCCCTGTCTCTCACTAAAATCCCATATTATACCAATTAGTTCCCTACTGCGAGAACTTGATCTGTCGTCAAACTCATTTCACTTACATTTAATATAGAATGAACCGAAAAAGGCTCATTACTGTCTGGAGATATAGTATGCCTAGAGATAAACTCTACAATATTCCCTGAAGGGTCCATAAAATAGAACGAATGTGCATTCAATCGTGAAAAATATACTTCATCCTCTCCATCTTCTATATTTAAAACGACCTTACTTTTTGCCCATTTTTTTGCTTCAGAAAACTGATTGGACGGTATATTGAAAGCAAAATGATAAAAAGGTTTGGTATTCGAATTACTTTTTCGAAATTCTAATTCACTCTCTCCTACTTGAATGCTAAAACTCACTTCACTACTATGTAATAACTGAAAACCCAATGTATGTAAATAGAATTCTTGCATTTCTTCTAATGCTTGAATGTATAGAATCACTTTATTTATCAACATCATAAACCCCTCCTTCTATTCTAACTCTATATTCAAATCATATAATTAATAACTTAATTTTACAAATAATTGAATTAATAAGAAATTTCACCTATAATTAGAACCAAGTATTAAAACTTAGTGATAAAATAGGAGGTATTGGTATGAAATCAAAAGCACGAATTACAGCTGTTGGAACTTATGTACCCGAGAAAGTTCTATCAAATGAAGATTTATCAAATTTTGTTGAAACGACAGATGAATGGATTGTGCAACGAACCGGTATGCATGAGAGAAGAATCACTTCCTCTGATGAGTTTTCTACAACCTTATGTATTCGAGCTGTTCAAAATTTAATCGATCGATTCCAGGTATCTATTGATGACGTTGATTTAATTATTGTCGCAACTGCTACACCTGATTACATGTTCCCAAATACCGCAAGTCAAGTTCAGGCCCATTTTGAAATACCTCATACGGGAGCAATTGATTTAAGTGCAGCTTGTGCTGGGTTTGTGTATGGACTAATTGTTGCCAACGGTCTTATTACTTCAGGGACTAACAAAAAGATACTTGTGATTGGCGCTGAAACCCTTTCAAAAATCACAGATTATAGCGACCGTACTACTTGCATCCTTTTCGGAGACGGCGCTGGTGCAGCTCTTGTAGAATATGATGAAAAGAACCCTAGTTTTTTAGGAACTCATATGGGATCTAAAGGTTCTGGCGGAATCAACTTATACCAAACTGCCTTATCCAAAACCATGAATGGAACTCCATTACAAGACACCCCTTACCTTGTGCAAAACGGACGAGCGGTTTACAAATGGGCTGTAAACACAGTTCCGCAAGGCGTACAACAATTACTAGAAAAAAATCATTTAGATGTAACAGATGTTGATTGGTTTATTCCGCATAGCGTTAATTTAAGAATGATTGAATCCATTTGTGAACGAACTGGCATTTCTCTCGATAACACACTCATGAGTTTACAATATTGTGGAAACACTTCGGCTGCTTCCATTCCGTTAGCACTTGATATCGGATTAAAGGATGGAAAAATCAAGAATGGTGATACTTTACTTTTATACGGATTTGGCGGAGGACTTGTACATGCGGGACTCATTTTAAAATGGAATATATAACAGAAAGGCTGATGTCTTATTACATCAGCCTTTTTTATTCCTTATATTGTATAATGGACGTAATACTAAAAAGGAGAGTAATCATATGGCACTAGCAACATTACATATATATGAAAGAATGAAGGAATATTCTGTAACTGGACTAAGCTTAGCTATGATTCGTGACGGAAAATTAGAACACATTGAAAGCTTTGGCTCACTAGAATCGGGGACAGCTAGAGAAGTGAACATAAATTCTATTTTCAACGCTTGTTCCATAAGTAAATTCCTTACAGCGATGCTCGTATTGAAATTAACAGACCAAGGAATACTAGATTTAGATGATGATGTAAATAATAGGCTTACCTCATGGAAAGTTCCTGAAAATCAATTTACTTTTGATAAAAAAATTACATTACGAAATCTATTAAGTCATCAATCAGGAATTATAGATCCACCTGAAAGCTTTGATATATATCATTCTGCAAAAGGTAACCCTACCATTCTTCAAATTCTTCAAGGTCACACATCTTATTGCCCAGTCCCAATTGAAATTCAACATGAACCAGAAAGTATCTTTCACTATTCAGATGCTGGATTTTGTATTATAGAACAACTCATAGAAGACGTTACTGGAGAACCTTTTGATCTATTATTACAAAAATTCATATTTAAACCTTTACATATGAATAATAGTACACTAGACTTTCCTAAGCAAACGATCACTAATAATCGTTTCGCTTGTGGTCACGATAAAAACGGACATGTGGTAGATGGAAAGTATCCATCTTATCCATATTCAGCTGCTGCAGGAGTTTGGTCAAATCCATCCGATTTAGCCGCTTTAGTAATAGAAATCATCCATTCTTTACAAGACAATAGTAAACTCGGTCTTTCCTCAAAAATAACAGAAGAAATGATTTCTCCACAAGGTTGTTCAAGGTGGACTGGATTAGGTGTATTTCTGGACAACCCAAATGAAGAAATAGAAATTTCGTCACTTGGCTGGGGCGTTGGATTTCAATGCATGATGGTTGCATATCCTTATAGAGGTACTGGCGCTGTCATTATGACGAATTCAGATTTAGGTGTTCATCAAAATGAAGGAATGATTGGAGAGATTGTTAACTTATTAGGACTATAAAAAATTTGGTGAAAAGATTATAATAAAAAAGCTAGCAAAAGACTAGCTTTTTTCATTCTGACAAGTATAGCAAGATCTAATACTACACAGCGTGCAGAGCATTCAAAGCGGATTCTTCATCTGTTAAAAAGAATACTGCCTTTCCTTTATTGCATTCATATATAAAATCCGCTAGACTTTTACTATTATATACACTAAAGTCCCCAACAATAGCCAATTTCACTCCATAGTTCATATATTTTTGCAATATTTCACCCGCTAGACGAGTTCTTAAGTTGAAAAATTCCTCTGTAATATTTATTTTGTGAATTAATATTTTTTGGCAATCATGCTCATAATTGATGGATGCCATTAAGTCTAATGCCCCTTGTACATCCTCTATTACGATATCAGTACTTTCTATAATAGCAACTTTAGAATTTTCTTTTTCATGAACACGTATTTTCATTCATATCCCCACCTAACATTTTCTATCAAATTACCATTCCGATTTTTTCTTTATATAATATTTTTAGCTACGATTTTCAAGTGCTCAGGCGCAATAATCTCTTTTATACTTTCTTGAAAGTCCTCATAAAGCATTTCCTCAAGGTGCTCAAGTGATACTTCAAGAGGTGTACACTCTAAACTGTCAATGTTTAATAAAGAATAATGTTCTTTTTTCTTTATTACTAAATATTGATTTTCTTCTGTTATAAGTAAGGAACCTAATCGAACTCCCAGTAAACGCCGATCATCGAATTTCACATTGTATCCCTCGCTTTATTCATAGATATACTACAGAAACCTTTTTACATAATTAACCAAATATATATTTGCTATAAATCTATCACATATCACTCCAAAAGAATACATCTTATTCTCTAAAGTACTCTTAACTCTCCATATATTTCGGTATAAAAAACTTTCTCAACATATAGAGATCACTTTTTTGTTTTCGGAATTGTCAGAATACGATATAATAAATGTAATCAAGTTTGACCTCTCCTAATTGATGTACATATATTTTGATCGGTACAATTTGTTACCGATCCTTTTTTTGTTTATGAAAGTTCCTCCCCTTCCCTTTCAATTATTGAAAATACAAATTCTGCATCTCGTCCCACCCCGCAAAGAAGCGCGGACCCTCTTTGATGCTGCCAAGGTAATCCAATATAGTATAACCCTTGCACCCCACTTACCCCTCTAGTATGAATCGGTAGTCCTGCTTGATTCAATGCTCCTTTCACTTCAATCCACTCATAATTTGGTATGAACCCTGTGGACCATACTACATTCTGAATATGGCATGTACTACTATCTGAAAAAACTACTTTATCCTGTAATGTACTTATGACTTTTGGTTTTACTGTTATCCCCCCATTACGGATGAGCTCCTTACATTCAAAACCAAATATAGGATCCTTCCGTTTCTGAAACCATCTTCCTCGCCTTGTATCAGTTCCAGCATATAATAGTCCTATTTTCTCAAGCCAGGCAAACATACTTTTCCCCATTATTGTAAGTGGTAAAAATGTAAAAGGGCGAGTTGTCGCAATCATAACCTCGCGAGACTCTGCAAGTTCTGTTGCAATTTGTGTACCAGAGTTCCCCCCTCCAACGACAAGAACTGGCCCTTCAGGAATTTGTTTTGGTGATTGATATTGTGAAGAATGGATTTGAAAAATATCATTTGAGAAGTTTTGAGACATGGAAGGAATGAAAGGCCTCTGAAAAGCACCTGATGCGATAATAACTCGTTTCGATTGTAAAATCTCTTTCGGGGTATAGACTTCAAACTCGTTTCCTTTTTTTCTAATTTTTAAAACATCCATATTTAACCTCACCGGTATAGAAAAATGTTTCGCATACGCTTCTAAATAATTTGCAATTTCATCTTTACTAGGAAATTTATTTTGATTTCCATTTAAATTCATCCCTGGTAATGCACAGTAGCCTCTTGGCGTAAACAATTGTAAAGAATCGTATCGATTTCTCCATGAATCTCCAATTCTTTTTTCTCCATCTAATAATACAAACTTATAATTTCCTTGCCGTAAATAATACCCCATAGCTAACCCTGCTTGACCAGCTCCTACTATAATTACATCTAACATTTTTTATCCCCTCGTTTCATCACTCGAAACATATGAACACTTGTTCATATGTTCATATGTTTTATTCCATCATATCCATTTTTTTTTTACAAATCAAGGAAAACACTTCTCTTTCTAGTCAATATGTCAACGTAAAAAAAGCACCATTTTAGTGATAAGAAATTTTCACATATCACTAAAATGGTGCTTTTGAAATTTAAAATAAATTCACACTTAGTTTATTTATAAACATCCGCCCCAAGCTCTTTTAAAAAATCTAAATTTATCACTTCAAAATACCCCTTATTCTTTCTTATTATACTTTTATCACAAAGAGTATTTAATGTACGTAATAAGTGCCTATAGCTTGTTCCTAATAATTCCGATGTTTCCGTTAAATTCCCATTAAATATAATTTTTTGTTCGTTATAAGTAAGTCGTTCTCCAGTCGCAAGAATGTAACTCGCTAATCTATTCTCAAGAGGATATAGTAAATTAATCGTGCTGTTTTTAGAAAGTCTATTTAACTTCTGAGATAAAGAGCCACAAATATACCGTAAAAAAGTCGCATCCTGAAGTAACCTTTCTCTCACCTTTTCTAAAGGGATTCCAATGCAATAAGAGTCCGCCATCACTTGTACATTGGAGGCTGTTTTTTGCGAGTGGATTAATTCAACATCTCCCAATACTTGCAAGCTATCATAAAAACATAACAAGACAGATTTTCCATTACTTAATGTGTTATAAGCCTTTGCTTTTCCTTCAACAAAGAAATACAGATAGTGAATATCTTCATTCTCCTTACAAATATGTTCATTCTTTTTAAAGAGTAATAATTCCATATATGATTTCATGTCATTACTAAAAAACGATTCCATATTATTCTGCTTCACAAACTCATCTAACTTATATGAATTACGTATTTTCTTCATACATCCCCCACCCTTATAACTCATTTTCATTATAAAGAAAATTTCTTCCTTTCACTATGACATATGTCATAGTAGCTCACGATTTAATCATGATACATTACATGTAAATTTATAAGGGGGAAACGTCATTGTATAATTTACTCTCAATTATTATAGGTGCTCTTATCGCCATTATGATTCCTTTAAATGGGATCTTATCTGAAATCACAGGTAACTATATGTCTAGTGTCCTAATTCATATTGTCGGGTTAGTTGCCATTATCATTGTTTTACTCGCTAGTAAATCTAAGCTTCGTATGCAAAAAGGGATACCACTTTATCTTTATAGCGCAGGAGCCATTGGTGTATTTACTGTACTGTTTAGTAACATCAGCTTCACAACGCTTGGCGTCTCTATCACAATTGCATTAAGTTTACTTGGGCAATCCGTTTCTTCTATTATTATCGATCATTTCGGCTTATTAGGTATGAAAGTCGTGAAATTTGAAAAGAAGAAAATGTTTGGATTACTTCTGATTTCTTCGGGAATTGTTGTAATGACTATTTTTTAATGGAGGATGGAACTATGTTATATATTTGTATTGCCATTTTAGCCGGAATTTCTATTGTAGTTGCAAGAATTATTAATGCTAACTTAGCAGCCAAAATTGGAATTTTCCAAGGAACATTTTTCAACTACATTACAGGGCTGTTTTTTTCTTTCTTATTTTTACTCTTTAGCAATGAATCTCTTCACGTATCAACTGCAACATTGCACTCCATACCATTTGTAGTATATTTAGGAGGGTTAGTCGGTGTTATTGTAATCGTTTTATCAAACTATATTACTCCTAAAATCTCATCTTTCTATTTAACGTTATTAATTTTTGTAGGACAATTGTTTATGGGAGTTTTGATTGATTTTTTCAATTCAGGCGATGTGTCTATTGGTAAAATAATTGGTGGGTTTTTAGTGTTACTTGGACTTACTTATAATTTAATGCTAGATAAGACTTACGAACCTGTGAAAAATAGTCGAGTGCAACTCTAACAACATTTTAAAAATAGTAAAGGAATAAAGCCGCTCGCTTACATTGGATTTATTCCTTTTTTGTACGAATACCTCCTTTGTTCAACCCATTAGATTTACTTCTTTTTTCACAGATTGCCTTCTAAAAACAAGGAATTTCAATGCAATAGACATAATCACCATTCCGATTCCACAAATGATAAAAATAACATGTATAGAAATAAATATAGACAAAATTCCAAATACAAAAAGAGAGATTGTATCTGCTAAGTAAAGCAAAACTGCATTAAAGCTGAATCCTCGCCCTAACATATCTTTTGGAACGAGTTTTTGTAATATATATACCCTTGTTAATCCCGCTAATGGCAAACCAATTCCTACTATCAATACTCCAACGAAATAAAACGGAATGTTAAATGTAAATCCAAGTAATAGAATTCCAATCCCCCAAATGATAGAAGCAATTGTATAAATAGTTAGATTTAAATTTTTCCATATAAAAGGAATCATCATATTTGTAACAATTACCACACATCCAAAGAACCCTTGAATGACGCTATAAATTTCTTTACTTTCTCTTGTGAACTCTCCCAAAGATAATAATAGCCCGACTTTCCACACCCATGTATTCAGGAAAACCATTGTAAATGTAAGAAGAAATAAAAACGTGATTTGTCTATTCGTTTGCATCCAACGCCAAAATTCATGTAATGAGAGAGATACTTCCTTTACATGTTTTCTTTTTGTAGCCACCACGTCTTCTGTTACATTCATTTGAATAAGAAAAAGAGTACTTATAAAATATGTAATCGCATCAATTGTAAAAAAGTGAATAACACCGACGGTCTTCATTAGTGGTATGGAGAAAAATGGGCTAAGGACAGTAATCCCTCTCGTTATTGAATCATATAAACTATTCGTTATATTTCGTTGTTCCGTGGGGATTATCATTGGTAATAGCGCCCGGTGTGCCGGGTTAAAGAAACAACCGCAACATTGAATCAAAAAACTTATGATAATCATATACGTGTAGGTTAAAACATCGAAGTAATAGCAGAAGACAAGAGGTAAAATGAGAGGAATACGGATTATATCAATCATAATGAGTAATTTCTTTTTCTGCACCCAATCGGCTATAACACCGCCCACTAGTCCAAACAATAGATAAGGAACTGTTGTCGCAATAACCATTCCAGTTGTATACAATTCCGATCCCGTTAAATCATAGACCAGAAACACGAATGCTAAACCCGTTAATATATCCCCTAAGCTAGAAACTCCTCCTCCTAATAGGTAACACATTACATTTTTATTTTTTAAAATCGTTTTATACAACAGACTCTCCTCTTTCCTATTGTCTTCCGAAAGACATGTATGAAATATCTCTACGATAGCGAATTGTCAAATCTACCTCAATTTGTTGCACAAAACCTCTTGCTTCGTAAAAAGGAATTCCTTTTTGATTCCCCTTCATTACAGAAACCCATTGCTCTATTGCTCCTTGTTCAATTTGCCTTTCTGTAATTGCATGTAAAAGCATTGTTCCAATTCCTTCTCCTCTTCTACTAGGGTTTAAATACAGCACAAAAAGTTCTCAGGCTTCTTCACTTATCATCCCGCCTCCACCAGCGCCAACTACTTCCCCATTTTTCAAAGCAACATACCAGCCATCCCATCCTTGCATCGGCGAAGTGATTTCTTTGTAAATCCGTTCAAATTGATAGAACTCTTCAATTACCGCATCGATATATTCTTTTTCTCTTAAATCCACATATGTATCACGCCAACCCTTTGAGCACACTTTAGAAATCCCTTCCACATGACAAACCAAAGCTTTTTCAATTTGAATCATTTTTTATCCCCTCCAAAAAGAATAAATTGCATAAGTTGATATAAATTCTGAATTGTCGTAAAATTATACTAACATTCAAATATCGAATATGTAAATATAAAATATTTATTTTTTCGGAGGTTTCTATGAAAAAAGAATTTCTTACAACCACTTACCCAAAAGCAAATATTAATATCGCTACATCTATCGGAATAAATATATCTACAAATATACTGCTAGTTGATTACCAAAAATTTAGTAGTACAATGACTTCTCCCTGGATAAGAGAGACTGTACCTAAGCTATCTCAAACATTCTATGAAACATTACTTACTTTGCGCTCCGTATTTGCTCACGGTGCACTACTAAGAGAATTTATTGTAAAAAAATTAGATTTAGCTGATTCTACGCATATAGAATGGGCATCTTTCATGTCTTGGTGGGAAAGTCTGTCTAGTAAAGCAATCGAAGAATTAATTACATATGCAATTATTGAAAATATAAATTATTACCACGCAAATCTCCCAAATGACAAAAGAATAGATCAACTATTACATGGCATTCAACTTGATGAAGAAAGTTTATCTCATATATCCACAAGAAAAATTGTTTTAACTGCGGTTTTAAAAAGCTGGGGAATCACATCTACTGAAGAAAAAGTATCCTTTTTTCTAGATGCAAATGAAGTGAAAATAAATATAATTACCTTGCTAGAGGAATTTTGGAAATCAGCCTTTGAACCTGTATGGCTTAATTATTCGGATACTTTGCAGCAAGAAACTACGCGATTACAATCTATTTCTACCTATACATGCAAAACAAATGATGAAATTGTTTTTTTGATAACCGGATTATATCCTGACAGTTCATGGATTGAAACGATTCGTTCTTCCAAAAACATTATTTTTATCCCAACAATGCATATGGGGAGTTTCTTATCTATTTTTGAAGTTGATGAGGTACTTTATATTTTATTTGAACCCAAATCAGCACCTAAACAACAAAATGATGAGTCCAATACTCCGTTGAATATCGATGAAATCACCCCTGCTGTTACTGCTTTAGGAGATCCAGCACGCTTAACAATATTAACGGTACTTGCTAATCATCAAGAATTATTTGCCCAAGAAATTATTAATGAGACTGGATTGCACCAAAGTACGGTATCTCGGCACTTATCTCTGTTGGAATCTGGAAATCTTCTGCATGTGAGAAAGGAAGGGAAAACAAAATATTATTCTATTAATAAAACCACAATTAAAAAAACGATTACTTTTTTAAATCATATAAAACGGTAATTAAAAATAGAGAAAGTTATGCTTTCTCTATTTTTAATTACCCTATATTCCCCACTACTATAAATTAAAACGCTACAAAAAAAGGTTGCTCTTTTTCATCTAAACTTTTTACGATTCTCTCTTTGAAATTTGACCATATAACCATCTGTAAAGCCTCTTCCACCGTAAAGAATCCGACTTCTAAACTCTCACTACTTGTTTCTAACTTACCACCTATAGGTTTTGCTAGCCAACAAGTCGCACAAACACCTGAACTTAAATTTTGATATATACCACAGAACCTCGTCACATGAATATCAATTCCTGTTTCTTCTTTCACTTCTCTTATAGCAGCATCTTGAATGGATTCCCCTTCTTCCACCTGCCCACCTGGCTGCTCCCAGCCTCTACGCGGGCCACGAATTAACAGGATCTTCCCTTCATCGTTTACAACTACTACCCCCGCTGAAACATAATGTTTTGGATTACTCATATGAACACCTTCTCTTCATTCATTCGTACTTGCCAGAGTATCAAGTTGTAAATTTGCTGTTGATTTAGAGTGTGTGAAAAAAGATGAACCAAAACACCCTATTCTTCTGTTCAATACCTATAAATACCCTTTAACTATAATAATAGCTAAAGGGATATAACAGTACGACTTTATTCAAACGTCACAATCGTAAATAGAAGAACAATTAGCTTATCAATGCAACTGATTTTGAGATACAAGAAGTAAATTGATACATAAATTCATCGATTTCTTCTTTTGAAATAATATAAGGCGGGAGTAAACGAATAACATTCCCTTGCGTAACATCAACTAACATTCCTTTATCCAATAATTCTAATTGTAGTTTTTTTACATTTTCATTCGTATCATGAATACTAATTCCAAACATCATCCCACAATGACGTACTTCTTTAATGAGATAAGGGTTTTCCTCCTGAATTTCTTGAAGTTTAGTATTTAAATACAGTGACATTTCATAAGACTTTTCCATTAAACCATCGTCAATTAATGTTTTTAATACAGCTAAACCTAAAGCTGTACCAATCGGTGAATGTGCAAATGTCGTTCCATGATCGCCTGGTGAGAATATATCATAAAGTCGTGAACCTACTATTATCCCTCCTAACGGTGTACCACCACCTGCTCCTTTACCGAATTGAATAATGTCTGGCGTAATATCAAAATGCTGATAAGCAAACAATTTTCCCGTTCTCCCTATACCACTTTGTACCTCATCAACAATAAATAACAAATTATATCGTCTACAAAGCTCTTCCACACCTTTTACATACTCACCCGACAAAGGGTATACCCCGCCGCTTCCTAACACTGGCTCTAGCATAATAGCAATTGGATTTTCCTTGCGTATCGTTCTTTCTAATTCCTCTAAATTCTCTCGTTCCACCTCATATACAGGAATAGACGTACGAGGAAAATTCTGATATACATTTTCTTGCCTTGTAAAGTGAAGAGCACCTAATGTACGTCCATGAAAACTTTCTTTGAGTACAATTACTCCATCACGTTCTTGGTTTGTTATATGTCTGTACTTGTGGATTAATTTTAAGGTTGCCTCAGTAGCCTCCGTACCAGAGTTTGTATAAAAAACTTTCCCATCCTTTAAAGAATAATCGACTAATTTTTTTGCGTATTCAATAGCAACTGGATTTAAAAAATGAAAAGGAAGATGCAAGCATCTTTTAACTTGTTCAAAGGTGGCTTTTATAATATTAGGATGATTATAGCCTAATATATTCACTCCTACACCAGAAAATAAATCAAGATATTCTTTACCATTCACATCATAAAGTTTACAACCTTCTCCCCTTTCTATAGCAACTGGCGTACGGGGATACGTAGACATTACATATTCTTGATCTAATTGAAACCAATCGGTCATTCATGATTCCTCCTAGGTGTAATCACATTATCTTTACATTTTTTCACATTTCCCAACACGAAATTTAGATACAACTCCTGAATTGACTACACCATCATCCGATTTACATATTGGAAAAAATGTTTGAGTATGGAACTTTTGTTTACTACCTTTTTCAATAGTTTTATATTTCGCGAATGATAGAAGAAAACGAGATATTTTTTGTTCATACAACTATCATAAGCTTCGTGTATTCCATATAGACTCGAATGAACCAAGTAATTAGAAACAGATTTCGATTTGTCATAATTATAAGATTTTTAACTAGATTCCAATACTACATTTCATGTGCTATTAGAAACCTTCGCTTCTTCTAACCCGTAAGGAGGTTTCAATAATGGTATCCAATAGCTTGTTATAGGAGATTCCTGCCGCATGAGCGCTTTTAGGTAGTAAGCTATTCTTTGTCATCCCTGGCAATGTATTCACTTCCATCACATACGGGATTCCATCTTTTATCATCATATCCACTCTCGCATAAACACTACATTTTAATGTTCTATAGCATGCCATTGCAGCTTCAGCAACACGTTCATATGTTGCAGGCGGAAGTTCTACAACCTCTTCAATCGTAGCGATATCATCGTATTTCGCATGATAATCAAAAAATTCAGCCGTATGTTGAATCGAAATGATTGGTAAAAGCTCTCCGTCCAAAATAGAACATGTAATTTCTTCGCCCTTTATATATTTTTCAATCACTACTTCAGCATCCCATTTGAATACATCTTCAAGAGAGGAAAGTAAAGAATCCTTATCATATACAATCTTTACCCCTACACTGGAACCACCTGAATTTGGTTTTACCACTAACGGATACCCCATTTTATCTATTTCATCAAGCTGAAGCTCTTCCCTATTTGAAAGATGCATCCAATCTGGTGTTTGAATCCCCTCATAACGAATCATTTTTTTGGAAATATTTTTATCCATACAAATACCGCTTGATAGCATCCCGCTTCCGGTATATGGAACCCCCAGAGTTTCCAGTGTCCCCTGAATCGTACCGTCCTCCCCATATTCTCCATGAAGTGCTAACAATGCAATATCAAGATTATTTCCCTTTTCAACAAGCTCTTTTTTATTATTTAATGTAATAGGTACTATTTCATACTTACTCTTATCCAAATGCGCAATCATTTCTTCCCCCGTCATGAGGGACACTTGTTTTTCAGAGGACACGCCTCCCATAATAACGCCAACTCTCATTTTTCCAACTCCTCATATTCATTTTTTAAAGTATCACCGATTATCTTAATTCCATTGAGAATATCTTCTTCTTTTAACCGAGAGAATCCTAATCGAAACGTATTGCTTCCCCCTCCATTCGTGTAAAAGACATCTCCAGGAGAAAAAACAACTCCCTTTTCATAACATTTTTTCAAAAGTATACGTGAATGTATTCCTTCTTCTAACTCTATAAAAAGATGCAGTCCGCCATCACCAGTCATTCTTTTAAATGGAATGTATTGATTACAAGAATGAAGTGCTAGTTCATATTTCCCCTTATAAATTGACTTGGCTTTTTTCAAATATTTTTCAAAATAGCCATCATGTAAATATTGATAAAGTACTGCCTGATCCAATGTGGACGTATGAATATTACGTGCCCTTTTCATACTTTCCAAGTAGTGGATTAATTTCTTATCCGCTAAAATCCAACCGACACGTAAGCCCGGAAAAAGAACTTTTGAAAAACTGCTAATATAGATAACATTGTTCCCGGGTCCGGAAAACGTCATTAACGGCGCTAAATGTGAACCTGAATATCGTAATTCCTCATTAAAACCATCCTCGACAATTGGAATTTGATATTTTGAAAATAGGTTCATAATTTCAGACCTTTTTTCAGAGGAGGTGACAATCCCGGTAGGGTTATGGTAGGAAGGAATTAAATATGCAAAATCAAAATCTTTTTCAGACAAACTTTTCTCAACTTGACAAATATCAATACCATCATCCTTCATCTCTATCCCATGGATTTCATATCCATGTAATCGAAAAAGCTTTAATGCAGTATGATGGGTAGGGTTTTCGCAAATAATACGTCCTGATTTTTTAGCTAAGGAAGACAATAAAATATCCAGCCCCTCAGTGAAGCCATTCGTGATGAGAATATCTTTATTGGAAATGTCTACTCCTTTCATTTCCATATAGTGAAGAAGGTAATGAATTAAGGATCTATAACCTTTGGCATATCCATAGTTTAAAATGATATCTCCTTCATTAGATAACCTCGTCAAAAAAGCCCTTTTAAAATTTTCGACATCAAAAAGTTTTTCATCCGGGGCAATGCTATTGAATGAAATCATACCTTTTTCCCAACGAATACCGTGCTTCATTAAATCCAATTCATCAGCTTGCAAAGTCATCTCATTGAGCTTTTTTTTCCAGTTGAGTTCAATAGATGGTGTTTTGGATGCATCGACTTTCCCTACAAAATTTCCTTTTCCCTTTATTGCATAGATTAGACCTTCTTGTTCTAAATCTGCGTAAGTAGTGAGAACGGTCGTTCTGCTAACCGATAATAATTTACTTAATTCTCGGGTAGATGGGAGCTTCTGATGCTCCAATAGTTGGCCTTTCGTAATCATTTTTTTTAAATGATCCTTTAATTGGATATAAACTGGACGATTGTCTACAAACTTAAAATCATTAAACAATTTCTCGCCCTCCTTACTTTCATTTTCACATAATTACATCTATCTCAAAAGGTCCACCACATATGTATTTTCTTTAACTAGTGGTATGGTTTAAAACACCATTCAGACAGCTTTTTTACAAACATCATGAGTTTATTTTACATCTAATTTATAATAGGAAACCCTACATCTCATTTTAAGAGCCATTGAACATCCTAAGCAAGCCTTAGTTGAAGCTATTCGAGTAATGAAACAAACAGGGTTTCCCGAGAAACATTTTTGGGCGTACAAAGAAATATACGAGTTCATACAGAAATAAGGACAATTCTTAGAAAACATACTTAATAAAACAAATATGTATTTATACTTATATAAAATAATGTGTTATGTGTAAAATGACAAAAAAGTTGTTTAAAAAAATGCGAGCCATTCTATTCAACAATCGGGCCGAATTGTTGAGGAATTATAGACAGTAAACATCCTACTTGAATAAGATTAATGGTAAAATTGAGAAGCATAGAAGACTGGATAAAGAATACAAACTAGTTGGTTACAATTAAAAGGATTTTAATATTAAGGAAGGAAGTGCAAAACTATGGATTTCGAAACAGTTATGCAGGAGCTTGAAGCCCTCGGTAAGGAACGAACGAAAAAAATATACATATCCAATGGTGCACACGAGCCGCTTTTTGGCGTAGCTACAGGTGCTATGAAACCAATCGCAAAGAAAATAAAAATAAATCAACATTTAGCTGAAGAGCTTTATTCCACAGGTAACTACGATGCAATGTACTTTGCAGGCATTATCGCAAACCCAAAAGCTATGAGTGAGTCGGATTTTGATCGTTGGATGGATGAGGCGTATTTTTATATGCTATCCGATTATGTGGTGGCAGTAACTTTATCAGAGTCAGATTTTGCACAAGACGTTGCTGATAAATGGATTGTAAGCGGTGACGAGCTGAGAATGTCAGCGGGCTGGAGTTGCTACTGCTGGCTTTTAGGGAATCGCCTAGACAATGAATTTTCCGAAAGCAAGATTTCCAATATGCTTGAAATTGTGAAAAATACGATTCATGATTCGCCAGAACGAACGAAATCTGCTATGAATAATTTTCTATACACCGTAGGGATTTCATATGTGCCGCTACATGAAAAGGCAGTCGAGACCGCAAAGGAAGTAGGTACAGTAGAAGTGAAACGGGAAAAGAAAAAAAGCAGTTTTCTAAATGCTTACGAAAGTATTCATAAAGAAATTGAGAGAGGAAGGCTTGGTTTCAAACGTAAATATGTAAGATGTTAAAAATTAGCTTAGTATCGGGGGTGTTGATCCAAGAAAGATTGACACTCTTTTTGTTGAATAGTGGAATAACAACTTTTGAAATAAATTTATTCGTTTATGAAGTTCGAATATAATTAACTGTAAAAATATGAAAATATATTCCTTCATCATATTGACAATGGAAATAAATTGAAATAAAATTTGATTGATTAATCAATCATTTATTATGAAAGGAGTATCTAAATGAAACCTAGACTTACTAATGATGAAAAAAAGAAAAGAAAAAGATCTACTATCCTAAACGCTGCAATTAAATTATATAGTGAGAATGGTTTTGCAGAGACAACAGTTGCCGAAATAGCAAAAGAATCAGGAGTTAGCTTTGGTACCGTATTTACGTATTTTGATTCAAAAGAAGCACTTTATGAATCAGCGATTTTGGAGCCATTGGAGGAAATCAAACCATATTTTATTGAGATAGAAGAACACTTTAAAGGTGAGCCTCTTGAAGTTGTGAAAGAAATGATAGATTGCCATGTACAACTCTTTTCAATGAGAAGTGAATACCTACGTTTAATCCAGCAGGTTCTTGCGAGACCTGATCGATTTCCAAAGCTTTTTAAAGAACTAAACGATTTCGTAAATGTATTTATAGACTGTATTCATCCGGTTATTGAAGCAGGACAAAGGCTGGGTTACTTTTATGAAGACTCACCTTCATTAATTGCTGAGTCGTACTTATCCATCTTAAACGGAATGCGTTTAACGTTTATTGATGAATATACAAACTTGATGTGGAAAGATATAACGATACAAGCCCTGAGATTATTTGGACCTATCTCTAATAAATAAGGAGTGATTTATATGAAATTGAGAGATATCCATCCCAACATCAAGCTTCGCCTGGCCATGCAATTTCTAGGCAGCCTTATTTCCATGGCCGTTATACCTTTTCTGGCAATCTATTTTTCTCAGAAAATCGGAACTACTGAAACGGGGATTATTCTTATAATAATTGTGATTAGTGGGGTTATTGGAGGTTTTATCGGGGGGCATGTCTCAGACAAAATAGGTCGGAGAAAAATAATGATTTATTCTGAACTCGGTATATTGCTTTCGTACCTGTTTATAGCACTTTGCAATTCCCCTTGGTTTAACCTTCCTTATATTTCCGCAGCATGCTTTATCATCAATATGTTTTGTGGAGGAATGTTTCAGCCAGCAGCACAAGCTATGATCATTGATGTTACAAACTTTGAATCGAGAAAGCTTGTATTTACAATTAGCTACTGGTTGGGAAATTTATCAACTGCTATTGGAGGAATCATTGGAGCATTTCTTTTTAAAAACCACTTGTTTGAGTTATTTATTGGGATTTCACTTATCTCTTTGTTATCTGTACTCATGACCGTATTCTTCATCACAGAAACCTATACACCGGAACCTTCATCTAAGTCTTCTAATTATAAGAAAAAATTTTCACCAATAGAGATGTTTCAAACCTATTCAACCGTTTTAAAAGATAAGCTATTTATGTTTTATATTTTCGGAGCGATCTTGATCTTTTCCTTGGAACAGTCTTTAACAAACTATATTGGGATTCGTCTTGAAAAAGATATACCCCATCATTCAGCTTCATTGTTTGGAATAGATTTCATGATTGATGGCACAAAGATGCTGGGTTTTCTCCGAACAGAGAATACAATTCTTGTAGTTCTCCTATCAAGTGTTGTATTATTCCTATTTAAAAAGTGGAGTGATCGCTGGACTCTAGTCACAGGAATGTTGATCTTTTCTATATGTTTTAGTGTTTTTGCTTTTACAAATAGCGTGTTGTTTCTTTTTATTGCCATGTTTATTGGAACAATTGGTGAACTGATGTATGTTCCTATTAAACAGGCGATGATAGGGGAACTTGCACCATCTAACGCTCGTAGCACCTATATGGCTTTTAATAGCTTGACTTTCTACGGAGCAATGATTGTATCTTCGTTGTTGATCATCGTTGGAGAGTGGATTCGCCCCATATATATGGGGGGATTGCTTCTTACTCTAGGATTAACTGGTACATTTTTGTACTACATTATAACAAAAATGTTAGACTCTAAAGTTAGTGAAAAGAGTGAAAGAAAAGTACCTGCTTCTTATTAAAGGGTTCTTTCCCCACTAATACATGAAAAAACTAACTAGAAAACGATTTTCCGCAATCGAGCACTATTAAGTGAAAAACTTATCTTAAGGAGGAGATATAAATGAAGAATGTTATGATGATGCTATCGGACCAAAGCATTATAAGAAATTTAAGTTCCCTCATATGTCCATCGCTACCTTAGAAGCTAAACACCATCCTTACTTAGAAAATCAAGAAGAATTTAAGAATGTAATTCGCAATTTTGTACTGAATATACCTCTTCTAAAAGCAACTGAATGTTAGTAAAAAGTGATTTCTGAACATGAAAGACCCATGCAAGAAATCCTAACATGCTTATGACCCCTACAAAAAAATGATAATAAACGTTTTCAAAGGCTGGCATTTCTCTTTGACAATAATCACACCAGGTTGCCCGAAGATTAATTGTGATGCCATCTTTGAAAAATAACAAAGCATATCTGAGAAACCTCAGATATGCTTTCATTTTAAATACGATAAAGTGAAACTTTAATCAGTGGGGGTTTCTTCATCCCCCACTGATTATTAGTTGAACGAATCGGACTTTTACGGACAGTTTATCTCCCACCTACCTTCTTTAGAAAAGCGGAAGCGGCTCGTTCAAAATCGTAGGACGTTGAAGCTCCCGACAGAGAGGCGCTTTTTACCTCGTCCGAGGGAGCGAAACGGCTGGAGATTTTAGCCGCTAGAGCTGGACATTGCTTTCGTCGAATTTTGAGGTGGGAGTATTACTGCCCGTTAATGCGGGATAAATAATAATGTTAATGACTTTAGTTATGTGACTCACCTTCACATTTTTGAATTGCTACTTCTTTAGGCATTAAACATGCAAAAATTAATGCCACAAAAGATAAGAATAACATAAATACATAGGCATCACTTGAGCTAAAGATAGAAGACTGTTTCGCTAGTTGCATAGCTGAAATATTTCCATTTTCTATAGATAACTCCGAAGCATGAGAAGTTGCTTGAATTGTATACACCGTGATGACAACTGCGGTTCCAATAGCACCTGCTAATTGGCGAATGGTATTATTTACTGCTGAACCATGCGAACCCAATTCTCTTGGTAAAGCATTCAAACCTGCTGTATTTAAAGGCATCGAAATGAAACTTAATCCAATTCGTAAAATAATGGTACGAACCATTACATACATATAAGTTGTCGATTCAGTCAAATCAATTACACCCCACATCGAAATAATGATAAATACTAGACCTGTAATAAAAAGTGGTTTCGCCCCATATTTATCATACATTTTACCTGTGACAGGTGATAAGAAGGCATTAATCACAGCTCCAGGTAATAGAAGTAGACCTGATTCAAACGCGGTAAAACCTCGCCCATTTTGCAAGTAAATTGGTAAAAGAATTAAATCTGCGTACATAATCATCGTAATGAGCACGTTAATGACTGATGTAAGAGTGAAAATTTTATACTTAAATACGGATAAATTTAACAACGGATCCTTAGACTTTATTTGACGCAAACAGAATAGAGTTGTAACAATTATTCCGATGATAATTGTTGTAATAACAACTGGATGAGCCCACCCTTTGCTTCCTGCGCTACTAAATCCAAATAAAATACAACCAAAACCAATCGTCGATAATATGACACTTATGATATCTAACTTTGTTTTTGTTGTGTCTGCAACATTCATTAAATATTTAAGCGCAAGAATAATTACGATTAATACAAATGGAGCCAATCCAATAAATAGCCATCTCCATGATACATATTCAATGATAAAACCAGATAATGTTGGAGCGATGGCTGGTGCAAAAATTATGGCAAAGCCGATGGTTCCCATAATACTTCCACGCTTTTCACTTGGATACAAATATAAAATAACCGTCATCATGAGTGGCATAATAATTCCTGCCCCCATTGCTTGAATCATTCTTCCTGTTAACAGCATGCTAAAGTTCATGGCACAGGCACATAGCACAGTCCCCATGAATAAAAAGAGCATCGAGCTAATAAACAGCTGCCTTGTTGTAAAACGTTTCATTAAAAATGCTGTAATCGGTACTAGAACACCGTTTACGAGCATAAAACCTGTTGATAACCATTGTATAGTTGCAGCTCTAACGTCAAATACTTCCATTAAATTACTCATTGCTACATTTAATAGTGTCTGATTTAATGTTGATAAGAAACAGCCCGCAATTAAGACAATTAATATGACTTTTTTATTTCTTTCTGATATTTCCTTTTGCATGAATAAACTCCTTCATTCTCACCTTGAATTATCGACATCGTGTCGATAAAATTAATGGTAACAAAATATATTTTCTTTGACCATGAACAGTTTTTTTGAAAATGTTCACTACTCGACATAGAGAGTATGCAATGTCGAGTAAGTCAAGGAAAAATCTATAAAGGGGTTTAAAAATGTCTACACCTAAAAAAGAAGATCCTCGTACAGTTCGTTCAAGGGGAATGTTCAAAAATGCTGTTTTTTCTCTCTTATGTGAGAATCCTAGTATTTCTAGTTTAACAGTTCAGAAAGTCGCAACTAAAGCAGGATTAAATCGGACAACATTTTACTTACATTATCAAGATATTCAACATCTACTAGACCAAATTACTAATGAGATTTTAAATGAGCTTTCTAATAAAATTGTTGATTTAATACACGAAAAAGATTTATCAGAAAAACAAAAGCTAACACAATTGCTTGATTATTTATATACCCACCGAAGTTATTTATTTGTTTTATTTAAAATGAATCAATTTGAAGAGCAATTGTTTTTATTTTTAAAGGAATTAATAGAAACGAGAAGAGAGAATACTAAAAAGGAGTTACCTGATAATTATGTTGCAGTTGATATAAAAACCGCTTCATTAGTAGGTATCATAATGTGGTGGATAAGGAATGGACTACACTTTAGTTCAGATTATATTGCAAATCAAATTTATTTCATGTACAAAGGTCAATAAATCTAAATCATTCATCAATATCATTAGTATATATTTGGAATAAAATTTGATTAGAAATCACTCTTAAATCTTAATTTAGTGCATATAAAATGCCGTTGGTTTGAATAAAGATTGATCAAAACAGTGGCTTCCTTCTATTTTTTGGATGTTCCTTGTTCAACTAAAGCACACGTTAATTCAAAAAAAGTGTACCTTTCAGCAAAAAGCCAAAAGATACACTTTTGTGTGTAGTATTTTTCTTAATTGGTCATGCGTAAGCCTTTTATACGGTTGTTTGCTTATACTCTACGAATCATTTTTTGTTTTTCCATCTTAAATTATATAATTGATTGTTACTTGCAATCCAAAAAGGAGTTCGAATGAACGCAAAATGAGGTAATATCTTATAATTTAATTCATTTATTTTCTCATCGAATATACTAATCATGTAATCCCTTTCCTCGGAATTAACATTTATATCCTACGATTGGTTTAAAGTTATTTTCCATTATTCATTTTGAAAAAAGATTGAGCACGATACGATCTGTATTTCGTATTGAACGCATTAATTTTTATAATATACTAAAAAACCACTTGTAAACTATACAATCATGCATTTAAATCTGTTATAGCAGGAATATTAATTTCCTTTACACATGAAACAGGCGATAAATTCATAACGCATTGGACAATGGCTACAATATCTTGTACAGGAATACGTGTCCCTCCATACAACATAATTGCCTTTTCTGCCCCTTCTTCATACGGTATTTCAGCAGCAAGCTCTCCTGGATTAATACATGTTACAGAAATCTTGTCTTTTCTCACATGCTCACGCAAAGCATTTGTAATACCACGTAAGCCAAATTTAGATGTGACAAACGAAACTTGCGCATTATTCGTATGATCTAATCCTGCGGTGGAACCAATTAAAATAATTTTTCCGTTTTTCGCCTGTCTTACATTAGGTAAAAGCGCCTGTATATAAGTAATAGTGGAAGTTAAATTAATATTGATTAAGTTCGAAATATCTTCAACTTCATCCTTATCAAACGTATAGTCATCTTCGAAACCACGCTTTTCCCATACTCCGACATTATAAATTAATACATCAATAGCAATGTCTTTTAACGTTTCTTTTAAAGAAGGAATTTGTTGTTGACTAGATAAATCGATTGCGAGCCATTTACGATTTACTCCATCATTTATATCTAAACTACTTGGTCGTGTGCGTGACACCATCCATACTGTATCCCCCTTGGTAGGTAAGCCTTTTACAAATGCATCGCCTAACCCTTGACTTGCTCCAAATATAATAAAGTTCTTCCTCATCCTATCACCCCTTCTTAACAACTAAAGTAATCCTGTATAAGAGCACTCAACTACTTGTATGTCATTTCAAAACTCTCTTTCTTTCCATCCCATTCGATTGTAACAAGAAACGCTTCTTCCTTATCGTGCACTGCACAACCTGAACATGATGATTTTAATTGAATCGTTCCTCGATTAATGAATCCTGTTCCTTCTTGATTGCCACTGTTACTTTCAACTTTCCATTTTACTTCATTAACTTTTTCTTTATCTTTTCCTTTGTAAGTAATCGTACCTTCTCCAAACTCACTCGTATCTGTTTGTGAAATAATATATTTTCCTTTCCAATGCTTACTTTCTCCAACATATGAATAGGTGCGATCACAACCACTTAACAGAAAAAAACATATCATTATACTGAGCACACTAATGAATTTCTTCATAACTTCCCCCTTTTCAAGATTTCATTAAGATATTGCATCTCCATAAATCAATAAAAAAGGTGTGGTTATATTATTTGCTCTCTCCTACTTATTTCGCATTGGTATTATAAGGTCTTTTTTACATTTTCATTTATCCATCCCCGCATCATCTGTAATTCTTCATTTGAAACACTTCCTTCCCCATATCTCACTTTCTCATAAATTGGAATAATATCATTACTTTTGTGAATACGAGAAAACCATTGTTGAACCGTTTCTTGAAACCTTCTCTTTTCAAATTTTGGTAAAGTTAGTTCCCATTTGATTAGCATTGCTCTTACTTCTTCATCTGGAAATATGAAACTGTCTTGCTTTTCTTGTTCTACATTCCCCTCAACTTTTCGTATTTCTTTTTGTTTCAAATCGATATGATGAATCTCCTGCTTCTTATTCCGCATACGGCGAAAGATAAAAAATACGATTAACATCACGAAAAAAAGGATGCCAATTTGTATAAATATATTTTCAGTGTTAAATCCTAGAAACTCTTCGCCACCAATTGGCACTTTTCTATCTCGAGGGATTCCTTTGAAGTCCCCTTTCTTATAATATCCATCTTTATCAAAATCTGGTGAATCTTCAAATTCATATAATACCCCTGAATCCTCCCCTGGTTCAATCGGCGTTCCTTCTCCCATGGGTTTCCATTTTCTTGATGTTAGCGGTTCACCACCCTCTCCTATCTTTGATTGAGAAGAATCTATTACCTGTTCCTTTGCGAAAAAAGCGCCTTTCGTTATTCCAATTGCTAATATAGAGCAAAGACCAATAGCTAGGAAACAAAATATAACACGCGATCCCCATTTCAATTTATTCACCGTTCCTCCCTTTACTTCACAATTTGTATCCACCCTTTTTGTTTTTCGGGTGGATATCCAATAATTAACGGAATACATCCTGCTTCTTGTCTGCGAAATCCTGTTTGATAAAAGAAATGAGTATTTAGCGGTGTATCTTTTTCAGTTAACGAGGACAAGAGATCCATTGCTTTATAAAGTTGTTTTCGGTGTTTTCCTCCTTTTAAATGAATCACACCTTGTTCACGTACGCCATTTATCCATAGTTCAAACGAGCAGTCTTGCGAAATTAACTCTCGGCATACCCCAGCAGCTACTTGAATTAAATATTCCATATCTGTACGAAGTGTATATCCCGTTTTACCTAATAGATTTACATATAGTGCATACCGATCGCCTTGTGTATATTCATACTTTTTCGCACTAATCACTCCAGTTTTCGCAGTTGCACCCCAATGAATAGAACGAAAAGATTCTCCTTCATACGCTTTCACACCTACTATTTTCGTTTCATCATATAACGGAGAAACAGCCGCTCTTCGAAATCCGTGTTTCCATGTTGTCATTTCTGGTATTGTTACTTTCGACATTTGCGGAAGAATATGAAATGCAGGGAGTTTCTTTTGCTCAATAGGCAAGTAATAAGTTATAAGACTGAATGGATCTGATAGCATAAGTTCCGCAGCTTGCCAACCTTGTCTTCCTCTTTCATTTGCATTTCCCTCTAGCGTAATTGTTATCATATCTCTTCCTTCTAATTGAAGAGGGATTTGATAAGAGTGATTCGAACGCTGCATCTTCTGATCCGTTTCCCACTCCATTTGTTCATTAGAGCGAAACTGAAGAGTCGCTTTAAAAATTGGAAAACGTGCCTCATTTATAATTTGCACGACGCATTCTCCTCTTTCTTTCATAAATAGTCTCTTTTGATTTTGGGAGATATCCCATTTCACTCTCATCACTGCTTTCATATACATGTGCAAAAATCCAACTAACAACAAATAAAACAAAAAGATAGCCACAATGAAAAATTGATTGGTAAATACGACAAGTATAAGACAAATAACACTGATTCCCCCTATAAAGAACGGTTCCAACAACGGATGCTTCCTTTTTATAATCTCATTCATACGCTTTCCACAGGCACTGCAAGTTTTTCTAAAATCCCATGCAGTACATCTACTTTAGTTGTTTTCATATCCCCCTCAATTGTTAACGTTAAGCGATGAGCGCAAACCGGCGCTGCCAAAGCTTTCAAATCATCAGGAGTTACATATTCCCGCCCATTTAATAAAGCCCTTGCTTGAGTTGCTCTCATAAAAGCTAATGATCCACGCGGACTCACCCCAATTTCTACTAAATCATGTTTCCGCGTCGCTTCTACAATATCAAGCAAATATTCTTCCACTTCATCATGTATATGAATTTTTTTTGATTGCTCTTGCAACTCCAATATGTCAGAGAGAGTTACAACACTTTGCAGGTCATTAAATGGATTATTTTCTTTAAAGCGTTTTAACATTTCTTTTTCATACTTACGATTTGGATACCCTTGGCGAATCGTTAATAAAAAACGATCTAACTGCGCATCTGGAAGCGCAAATGTTCCTGCTGACTCTAATGGATTTTGTGTAGCTAACACAATAAATGGATTTGACAATGCATGCGTGACTCCCGCAATTGTTACGGTACGTTCTTCCATTACCTCTAGCAACGCTGATTGTGTCCGTGGAACGGCTCTGTTAATTTCATCTACTAAAACAAGATTTGCAAAAATAGGTCCTTTCCTTGTTTTAAAATCACTCTCTTTCATATCAAAATATTCTAATCCTACTACATCACCAGGCAACGTATCAGAGGTGAACTGTATACGTTGAAACGCTCCATCAATACTTTTCGCAAGCGTTTTGGCTAATGTTGTTTTCCCCGTTCCTGGCACATCTTCTAATAAAACATGTCCGTTTGCGACTAGCGCAATCATTGCCAAATCAATTACTTCTTCCTTTCCTACAATGACTTTCGAAACATTTTCTTTAATTTTCTCTAATATAGACATATTTTGTATCCACCTTAGTTATTTGACTTTTCTGATATTTTAACACGATAACCTTTTTCTATAAACTGGAAAATCATTTTCTTCAACCACACTTCACATCTTCTCTTTTCTATGTTTAAAAAACTTTTTGCACAAAAGAAATACACCGGGAATCTAGCGAATAAATGATAAGTTTCATCTATATAATCAAAGGCTGAAATTTTGTAATGTTTCTACCTTTCATCTCAATGGTATAAAGTGAAACTTCCATCAGTGGGGGGCTTCATCCCCCACTGATGGTTAGCCCTCACTAATCGGGCTTTTACGGGCAGTTATCTCCCACCTATCTTCCTTGTTTCTCTCTGAATATTAAGGTGGGGGTCTTACTGCCCTAAAATAGTGGTATAAAAATACTAAACCTTTTCACAACACGATAACTTTCTATAAAGCTGAATATGTAAAATGTCTTTTTTCAAATAAAAAGTGTCGCTATAATTAGCGGCACCAATCCCCATTTGTAGTCATGCTGGGTTTCAAAATAAAGTACTGACTATATTTGCATTGGACACAAGCAAAGCGAATTTTGAAGTCGGGGTCTTATCGTCCTAAAATAGCGGGGTAAAGTGTATCATTGCATTACAAAACCACATTTTATTTCTTTGAATGTGTAAATACAGATACATTTTTCTCTTTCTATTACATTACAAAATTATTATTTCATTACCAGTGTTTCTATTTCCTTACTAACATTTTAAAGCCTAATAACATATTGGAAAAGTTGCTTTCCTTCCTTTTAAAATAGATGTTGGTATTGCAGCCAGGAGGTGAAAGCATGATAAATAAACAACGTGAATTGTGGCTTGATTCAGCAAAAGGATTTGCAATGATTCTTGTTGTTGCAGGACATGCTTACAATCATAACAACCTTATAACCTATATCTATTGGTTTCATATGCCTGCCTTTTTTTTGTTTAGCGGTTATGTATCTAAGCCGGTAAAGCGGTGGTCACAAATCGGACCTTATCTAAAAAGAAGAGCACATAGCCTTCTCATTCCTTATATAACGTACTTAGGTCTCTTCACAATCATTCGCTATGCAGAAGAACTGATACAAGGGAATGTTTCTTTAAGTTGGTATATAGAAGACATTGGAAACGTCCTGTTTGGTGGAAGATTTATTACAAGCTATTACGGAGTATTTTGGTTTGTAACCTGTCTGTTCTTTACACAAGTATTATTCCTTGTTATATTTCTTATTTTTAAAAGAACAAAAACCCGCTTGTTGTTTATTATACTCTTATATATAGTGTCTCATATTGAAGGAAGTTATATCGGTACATTGGGTGGCTTAGAACCTTCCCTACATGTATGGATCCCTTGGAATATAGATGTATCTATGCTCGCTCTTGTATATTATAGTATAGGGTATTATATGAAACCATATGTACAACAAATCCCTTCTATACTTACAGGGCTCTGTATCCTATTGATAATTGGATTTATTACGATTCAGGAAATGAATCTGCTGGATTACCATTTAAGTATGAAGTATGTATCATATGAACACTATGGATTGGATATAGTAATTCCGCTGGTAATGACCATAGCATATTGCGGGATATTCCAGCTCATGAAATCTGTAAAAATCCTATCACTTTTTTCTCTTATTAACAAAAAAAGCATGGCTATCATGTATATGCACATAGGAGTTAATAAAATCCTTCTTCAATTTATGGATTACGGAAATATAATTTATACAATTGTAGGAGTAATAGTACCCCTATTTATTACCATATTTATTCTAGAGAAGAGATATACAGTTAGGAATCTCTTCTATGCAAAGGCGTAGTGAATTAAGACGATCTAGAGGGATGAGATCAGGAAACCGTAAAAACAACCGCTGCAGCGTTGAAGTGCCCCTCTAAATTTAGGTAACTTCATTAGGCCACTTTTTTGGCATAGGCTCGGTATTGTACCGGGCTCACCCTTTTTAATTCTACCCTAATTTTTTTATGATTATAGAATTAGGTTCTGTGTTTCATTTGTATAATATAAGATTATATAAATGAAACATAAATAGTATATATAACTCTTTAAACAACAAAAGATGTCTAAATTAGACATCTTTTCATTTAGATACTAGATTATCAAGTTTCCAATGGATATCTCCAAATGGATCAAGCTTACTATCCATATATAGATACATGTTATTGAAATCCTTTGGTGGATTTTCCGTCTTAAATGAAACGTCAAAAGTTAAAGAGTAGCCAGCTGGAACACTTTTGAATTTCTCTTCGTACATAGGCATAACTTGGCCTTCGTATTTTTTTTCCGTCTTTTCATCTTTAACAAAATACTGTATTTCTGAAAGATCAATTACTTTTTCATCAGTCCGAGCATTATTAATCGTAACACGAGCTACAATACGCCCTATTCCATCTACTTTTTCATATTTTGCATTTTCAACTGTTGCTCTGTAGTACCCACCTTTTGCAATTTCTCCATATAGTAGTGCATCCTTCTCCATTTTGTTCTCTTCAGACACTTCTTTTGATTGAGTAGTTACTTCTTGCTTTGTTGTAGTTTGTTCACTACAAGCTACCGTTAAACTTGTAAGTAAAAATGCTGTACATGTTACTTTTAGTAAAGATTTCATAGAACTCCCTTTCCCTATCCAAAAAATTAAAACACAGGAATAATTTTACTCCAAGAGATAGATGGAAAGGAAGACTTTTTAGGGAATTTGTTTTTATTCCTAGAACGCTGGTTATGTCAATGAAAAGTTCCTTAAGTAATTCTAATGTACTCTTTGTAAATGACTAGCCAAGCGTTCAGAAACAAGAATGGTATAAACCTTCACAATAGAGAAATAATACCAGTATAAAGTAACTATCAATTTAAGGAGGAAAAATGCATATGTCTACTCATAAGCCAAATCGTTCCAAAAAAGAATTAACACCCCAAAAAAACCAACACACAAATGAGTTGAACGCCACGGAAGATGTAAGCATGCAGGATGGCGATGGCATCTCAATTTACTGGGGCGATGAATGGAATGTAGAAAAGGGAGAAAAGAAACAAGAAAAATAAGGGGATATTATATAAAGTGAAACTTTAATCAGTGGAGGATTTCTTCGTCCTCCACTGATTCTCAGCCTTCACCAATCAGGCTTTTCCGGGCAGTAATACTCCTGCAAATAGCCACCGGTTTCAAATGCTTCAAACAGGTAGACATCCACCTCATTTTATATAAATCCGTTTTTCATACACTCTCTTTGTTCACATAAATTTCAATTATTCCATATAATTAAATACCCTATAATTATGATAAAATAATTATAAACCTGTTATAACAAAGACTCCTGGAAAACTAGGAGTCTTTGTTATGTGACTACCATGATTTGAAAATACAATAAAAATTTACGAATCAAAAATCAACATTACAGATTCTACATCAGGAGGGATATAATGAAAAAATTATATTATGCATCATTCGTATATTTAATAATCGGTTTATTATCAGGTGTATTCGCTAGGGAATATGCAAAATCAAAGGGTATTCTAGGATCTACGTTGCTAAATCTTTTACATACGCATACACTCGTACTTGGGTTTTTATTCTTTTTAATTGCCTTGGCACTGGCAAAAGCATTTTCATTCCATAAAGTGAAGGGGTTTAATACGTGGTTCATCGTCCATAATATTGGATTAATTTTAACTCTTTCTTCACTAGCAACTCGAGGACTTCTTCAACTAAATGGGGCTGATTTCAAAGGATTAACCTATATCATCGGAATCTCTCATTCTCTCATTGGTCTTACCCTAGTTTGGTTTATGATTCTATTAAAAAAATCATTCAAAATATAGCGTGTAACAAACAGCAACAAAAGCAAAAAATAGAAAGAGGCTGTATGAAAATGTCGTTAAAAACAACTTTTTCGAGTAGCCTCTTTTCTATAATGACATAATAGTAATTATTCCCCTGTTTCAGCAAACTTCTTAATGCGTTCACCAATTTGATCACGTACTCTTTGGAATACAAACCACTCTTGACCTGCTGGATCATCAAATCCCCAGTGAACACGTTTTACGTGTGGTGGTGTAGTTGGACATACATCATTTGCATGACCGCAAAGTGTAACAACAAGATCCGCTTTATTTAAAATGTCGCGATCAATAACATCAGATGTTTGATTCGTAATATCGATTTCTACTTCTTTCATCGCTTTAATCGCATTTGGATTTACGCCATGTGCTTCGATTCCTGCAGAATATACATTCCATTTGTCACCTAAATATTTCTTTCCAAATCCTTCAGCAATTTGACTGCGGCAAGAGTTACCTGTGCATAAGAAGTAAATTGTTTTTTTGTTTTCCATGTGAATTCCACCTTTATTATGATTGTTTTTGAAAGTATTTTTTCTGAAACCATAGTGCTACATTTACAAGTGCTATCATAACGGGCACCTCAACTAAAGGCCCAATAACCGCCGCAAATGCTGCTCCAGATTGAATTCCAAATACCCCTACAGCTACAGCGATTGCTAATTCAAAGTTATTACTTCCAGCTGTAAACGCTAATGTTGTTGTTACCCCATAACTTGCACCAATCTTCTTACCCATAAAGAAAGAAACAAAGAACATCAATACAAAATAAATGAGCAATGGAATCGCGATACGTACAACATCGAATGGTACACTAACAATGACTTCACCTTTTAATGAGAACATCACAATGATTGTAAATAATAATGCGATTAATGTAATTGGACTAATCTTTGGTATGAATACTTTTTCATACCACTCTCTACCTTTTACTTTTACAAAAATCAAGCGCGTTAGCATGCCAGCAATGAACGGAATTCCTAAGTAAATAAAGACTGATTTTGCAACCTCTGCCATTGTAATGTCTACAACAGCCCCCTCAATTCCTAACCATTCTGGAATGACTGTCACAAACATATACGCATACACTGAGAAAAATAACATTTGAAATACAGAATTAAAAGCGACTAATCCTGCCGCATACTCTGTATCACCTTTTGCTAAGTCATTCCAAACGATAACCATCGCAATACAACGCGCTAAACCGATCATGATGAGTCCTACCATATATTCCGGCTTATCCTGTAAAAATATAATAGCTAAAGCAAACATGAGAATTGGCCCAATAATCCAGTTTTGTACGAGTGATAAGATGAGTACCTTTACATCTTTAAAAACACGTCCCATCTCTTCATAACGGACTTTTGCAAGTGGCGGATACATCATTAAAATTAATCCAATTGCAAGGGGAATAGAGGTTGTTCCCACCTGTATACGATTCATTCCATCCACAAATCCAGGTGATAGATACCCGATTCCAATTCCCACTATCATCGCCACAAAAATCCAAAGGGTTAAATATCGATCTAAAAATGATAATCGTTTCATGTTATTCTCCTTTTCGTTTTAGCAACATGAAGTTGAATCTACACAACAACTAGACGTTTCTACTTTGTGAACTTCACTATCAGCCTTCGTATAGAAAAACTCCCACTCATTCCCATCAGGATCTGTCACCCAAAATTTATCTTGCACAGCATAGCAACAAGTTGTATCCATTTCCTCACGAGCAAAGAACCCTTCTTTTTCTAAACGCTCTTTATTCATGATGATTTCTTCTTGATTCTCTACTTGGAAACCAAAATGATTGACCTGGCTTCCTTTTACTTCATCTCTTACATTTAAAGTGAAATTTAGTGCTGGACTTTCTAATAGAAACTTTGCGTAATCTTCTTTTACTTTTACTGGTGTTACTCCAAATACCTTACTGTAAAACTCAATTGACTTTTCCAAATTCGTCACATTGATCCCCACATGTACATATTGCATATCCTCTTCCTCCCTTAATTTTATTAATCAATTTTTTTTGATTTATATAGTACAAAAAACTCAGCAGCAACTACCTCTGCCAGTTTTTCGGAACACACAACAAAGTTCTTCCGCCAACAAATGATTCACTTCTTCATCATTTAAATCATAATAACTCCATGTCCCCTTTGTTTCTTTTACAATTAAATTCGCATCAAGTAATATTTTTAAATGATACGACAGTTTAGATTGCGAAATGCCAAATACCTCTGTTAAATCACACACACATGTCTGTCCGCGCTGACATAATTCATACATAATCTCTAACCTTTTTGTGTCTGCAAGAGCTTTAAATTTCTTTTCAAATTGTCCAAAGTTTTCTTTCATACTTCCACTCCTTTCATCAATTTTTTTTGATATTTATATTATATGCACTGTTTCATTATAAATCAAACAAATAAATCAAAAAAAATTGATTTATTTGTTTGTTACATGAATACTAAATACTAGTCTTAAAGGGGAAGGATGTTCAAAACTACTCCTTTCCCTTTTTTTAATCTTTTCCTAACAATGTGAATTCATAATTTCACACAAAGCAAAAAAAGAGTCCCATTTCATCTATGGGACTCCTTTCGCCTTATATATTTGTAGTTTTATATTTAAGCAGATTTTTTAATCTTATTATTATAAATAAACATTCGACTTAGCACCGTCATCACAATTACAAGTAGAAGAAAATATACAGGCATAACAAGTAAAGAACCTGTATGCAACTGACTCATCCCCCATATCGTAATTGTAACAATTACATAATATCCTAAACTAAATATAGCACCTGCTGTTCCAATCACATCTTGAAAATCTACTAATGCTAGACTTAAACAATTCGGCAAAGCAATGCCTATTCCTAAAAGCAATATAAATAGAGCTATAAGGAAAAGACTCATATATATCATATTTGCACTCGTTCCAGTAAGAGCAACAATAGATAAAATAGTAGCTCCTCCCATCATTACGATGCAACCTTTATAAATAATCTTTTCTGGTTGATAAGCTAAAAGTAACCGTTTTGAAATTTGCGCTCCAATAACGGAAGCGAAAGCTACCACTATACCTAAAAATCCAAATACACCAGGCGATAGCTTAAAATACTCAATAAAGATGAACGGTGCTTCAGCATAATAGCTAAATAATATACCGTTTGTTCCCCCAATAAGTACTCCAAATGTCATCACTTTTGAATCACGTATCATTCGCTTTATTACAGCAAAAATATTGATTCTATTTGTTGTTACATTTGTTCGAGTTTCTGGTAATGTTATAAATGTACATAATAATATCCCAACACTCATAACAACTAAAGTAAGAAAAACACTTCTAAATCCAAATATTTGATCAATCCAGCCACCGATTAATGGGCCAATAGCTGGTGTGAATGCAATAACTGCTGAAATTTGTGCAAACATGACATGGCGTTTATGCCCATCTACACTTTCACGAAGAATGGTTTGTGTAACAACTGAACCTGTACTCGCTCCAAATGCTTGTACAAAACGACTAAGTAGCAATAATTCAATTGAACTTGCTAAGTAACATAATACACTACCTAAACCATACGTTACAATTCCCCAGATCATTGCAGGACGACGCCCGATTATATCAGAAAGCCATCCCCAGCAAAATACCCCTAAAGCAAAGCCGGCAAAATAAATACTTAGAGTTAACTGCACGGCATTATTACTGACATGCAACGCTTTCGAAATATCTGGTAAAGATGGTGTGTAAATTGTTTCACTAATTTGTGGGAATGCCACAAGAATAATCATTAACCATAATGATGGTACTGAGACTTTTTTCATTTTCTAATACCCTCCTATAACTTAGAAAATCTCAGATAGTTAGAGCTTTTCTTCGCTACGGAACTGGAGGGGCCATTATCGAAATACGATCATAAAACAACAAAACAAACACCTCGATTGTGTCATGTTAATACCTATAGGAGGGTATGAATTAACATTTATTTTCATTACTTCTCTTTACAAAGATTAACATATATTATAAGTCTTTGTATATAAAGAACCTACTAGTTAAATAGTAGGTTCTTAGCTTCATTCTCGTAATTTGTCTCTATATATCATTTTAATTTTTCGACATATAAGTCACGGTTATGAAAATAAAAGAAGGTCTTCACTCATTATCTCCTTCTGTTTTCACATGGCATGGGGCGAAAAAAGGAACTGACCACTTCTACCCATGAGCGGATCCTCTCTCCCACCTAAAAAGAATGGTATATGTCGGTTTTTCAATCCGTATTTATATACAAAACACCTTTACTTTTCAGGCTTAAACCACACAATTTGCTGCACTCGAACAAACGTAGGTATTTCTTTTTCCTCTAATACAATATGATCTGGCTTTACACTTCTTAGTGTCCCATTTACACTGCCACGAATTGTTTCCACTACAATTCTTTTTCCAACTATAGATTGCAATGTTTGTACAACATATGGATCAACAAATGCAACCACATCACCGCTTATCTCATAACCATCTCGAAAATAACCGAACACATCTTCATATGAATAATACATAGTTGCCCCCTCTTTTCAAGATTTGCTGTAGTGTATGTGGTATGCATGCAGGAAGTGCCTATCTAACAGAAAAAACGACGCCACAATGTGACATCGCTTTTGTATGTAAGGAAGACTAGAAGAATTTCTTCTAACCTACTCCCATTTATAAGTCCAAAATTGTTCAATTTGTAACCATTTTAATGTTGCAGCATCTTTGTTTTGCAGTTTTACTTCTGTTTCTTCTAACATCGCTTCTGTTTGTGAACGATGCGCACGTAAAGCCGCTATTTTTTGTTCAAATGCTTCACTAATGTTGTTAACAACATCTGGTTCCCCTAATACTTCTTCACGATTTTTTGTAATCGCAACTGCATGGATGACCGGACGTGTTTCTTTTGGCATACGCGATACTGCACGAACTACAGCACGACCAAATGCATCATGGTCTGGATGAACACCGTGCTCTGGATAGAATGTAATAATTCGTGATGGCTGCACATCGCGAATGACCGTTTCAATTTTATCTGCTACAAAGTCGACATCTTCAAATTCTAATGTTTTATCGTGAAAACCAAGCATTCTTAAATCTTCAATGCCCATCGCTTCGCACGCATCTTTTAATTCCTTTTCACGGATATTCGGAATCGTTTCACGGTTCGCAAACACATTCTTGCCCATATTACGTCCCATTTGTCCAAGCGTTCCGCACGCATATGTTACAGGTACTCCCTGTTTTCTTAATAAACTAATTGTTCCTCCCGCCGCAAATGATTCGTCATCTGGATGCGGAAATACAACAAGTACATGTCTTTCCATACGTTTCCCTCCTTCTTATTTAAATGGTGTTAAGCTTAACTCAAGTGCTACGGCTAAACGACCTTTATTGTCATGTCCCGCTAGTAATAAACGATCTTGCTCGTCTACTTCCCAATGCGTAATACCTTCTGCATATACCCAACCATGATCCATTTTAAGACCAACTCGGTATGGATTTGTTCCTGTTATTTTCCCGCGTTCAAAACGAATGATTGCATTTCGAATGAATGCTCCGACTGTCATCATTTTTTCATTAAAATGTGAAGCATACGCTCCATTTGTCGTTTCTAAATGAATATATACATCTTTATTTACAAAACGTTCGATTTCATGTTGAATAACAGCACTATCTTTTACTATTTCCATCGGATTTCACCTCTTTAAACCATTTTACGCAAAAATAATGTAAATTGCTATCTCTATATTAGAGGACAAAGCTCGCTTTGCATAATAATTTGCATTTTGTTTTTTATTTTTATATAGTATGTGAAATTTAATACTCTTTTCATTTTTGCATATCGTTTTCTTTCTCGTACTGAATTTGCTACAATAATGGTTATGCGGAGGGTAATTTTCGACAATTTAATACATATTTTAAAGAAGGTGACATGTTGGAACATTCAGCACATGAAGTAGCAAATTGGCAATATTACTTTGCGATCGCCGTATTTTTAGTAACATACGGATTTATTATTTCTGAAAAATTGAACCGTGCTGTAATTGCACTGTTCGGTGCTGCTATGATGATTATTTTTGGCATTGTAGACTTACATACTGCCTTTACATCGCATATCCAATGGGAAACGATAACCCTTTTAATTGGAATGATGATTCTTGTACATATTACGAGTCAATCTGGTGTATTTGAATATGTGGCCATAAAAGCAGCAAAAGCAGCCGGCGGAAAACCTATTCGAATTTTATTATTTCTATCCCTATTAACCGCAGTCGGTTCTGCATTTTTAGATAACGTAACAACCGTTTTATTAATCGTTCCTGTTACACTATCGATTACACGAATTTTAAAGGTGCAACCTGTTCCCTATTTGATTTCGGAAGTATTATTTTCAAATATCGGTGGTACCGCAACGCTAATTGGAGATCCTCCAAACATCATGATTGGATCTGCTAATAAACACTTAGATTTTAATGCCTTTTTGCTCAATTTGGCACCAATTGTACTTATTATTTCCATTGTTACATTAGGCATTATTTATTTGATGTATCGTAAAAAATTAAAAACAACATCTGAACAAATTACAAAACTTATGGCTTTAAATGAAAAGGACTATATTCGTGACCGAAGCTTACTCCTAAAATCTCTTTCCATTTTAGGTTTGACAATTCTCGGGTTTGTTCTTCATTCGATTATTCATGTAGATGCCGCAGTTATCGCGATGACTGGCGCAACACTTCTCATGTTGATTGGTGTGAAACAACATGAATTAGAAGATGTATTTGCTCATGTAGAATGGGTAACGATTTTCTTCTTTGCTGGATTATTTGTTCTTGTTGGCGGTTTAATTGATATCGGACTTATTTCATCACTTGCAAAAGAAGTGATCTATGTAACAAATGGTGATATCGGTTTTGCAGCGATTCTTATCTTATGGGTATCAGGTGTGGCATCAGCTACTATTGATAATATTCCATTTGTCGCAACGATGATTCCGCTTATTCAAGATTTAGCATCAGGACTTGGACTTTCTGTTGATTCTCCTCAAATTGAAGTACTATGGTGGGCGTTATCACTTGGCGCTTGCTTAGGAGGAAACGGAACACTTATTGGAGCATCAGCAAACGTAGTTGTTGCTGGGATTGCTAACCGCGAAGGACATGGATTTTCTTACCTTGATTTCTTAAAAATTGGTTTTCCGTTAACAATCATTGCATTATTATTATCACATGCTTATATATATTTACGTTATTTAATGTAAAAAGGTTTGCAGCGATATGCTGCAAACCTTTTTTGTCACCAAAATATCCCGATAATTGCCAGTGCCCCTAGAATCATACCGCCAATTTGTCCAACGATTGTCGGTGATAATTGAACCCCTTTTTTAACTTCAATAACTGGTCTTTCATGCCGAAGCTGTTGAACTTCACTTTGCAGTTGATGTACACTTCCATGTAATTCTTTTATAAGTTCTTTTAACTCTGCAACTTCTTCATTTACTGGTTTTGCTTTTTCTAAATTCATATGACATGACTCCTTATTTCAATCCATATGTTGTAAAATTTCGCCAGTCATTATTCTTTTTCCTGCAAATTATATGCATATTATTGAATATATTTATAGCATAGTTTTTACTCTCATCGAATTTATATATAGGGTTGCACCACACCCCCATTACGTTTAGTATTTCATCCCCATTAAAAAGCTTGTGCTCTCTCTTGGTTGAAGGCATAAAAGCTAAAAATCATTTATTTTCATATCAAAATACAAAACATTTGTATAACTAGATTCCCGCATGTAATATACGTAATGACATATAATATTAGGGGGATTAAAAATGGGGCTAACACTTTTTCGGTATTTTCTTTTTTTCTTAGGATTAACTTTCTTCGGGCTCGGCAATGCCATTGCAGTAAAGGTTAAATTTCTTGGCCTACATCCATGGGAAGTTCTGAATATGGCACTCTATCAGCGATTTGGATGGACCATTGGTACATGGAGTGTTATATGCGGCTTATTTCTTGTTCTTGTTTCCTTAGTAGTAGATCCGAAATATATAAACATAGGAACATTCTTAAACGCACTGCTAATCGGCCCTATTATGGATTTTTTCTTGAGGTTAGATATTCTTCCTCATGCCACACATTATTTGTGGATAAATCTTCTTATTTTACTTTCTGGAATTATAATTACAGGTATTGGCGGCGGTATGTATGTGGCTGCCGGAATTGGTGCAGGACCAAGGGATGGATTCATGCTTGCTATTTCTGATAAAACAGGATTATCTGTAAGCCGGGCTAGAATTATTGTGGAAAGCATTGTATTAGTAATTGGTTATATTCTAGGCGGTCCCGTTTTTATTGCGACATTCCTATACACTTTTATTCAGAGTCCAATATTCCAGCAATCATTCAAGATGTTTCAAATATTTTTATATACTTTAGAGAGGAAAAAGAAAGACAACGTTAGTGCAAATTTATAAATATATAAAAATTCTATTACAAAAATATAAGAGTCTATTTTGAAGTCTGTATCATCAAAATAGACTCTTATATTTTCCGACAGAAGACTCCTTCCTCAAAAATGTGAAGGTGTGAAACCCAAATTTCAGGTGGGAGATATATGCTAAAAAACCACAAGTTAGCCAAAGCAATAAGCGAAGTATCTTGGTCACAATTCAGGACAATGCTTGAATACAAAGCGAACTGGTATGGCAAAGAAATAGTTGTGGTATCTAAAACATTTGTTTCTAGTCAGTTATGTTCCAATTGATTACTAACAGGCAATACCGCATAAAGCGCAAGAGAATGAATAATATAGAAAGTGACGGATTGGATATTTTTTGGGGGTGTTTTCATCAATCGGTTTGTTCGTTATTGGTATCAATCGATGATAGAGACAGGTGCAAACTATGTTCATGTAAGAAAAATGGCCCTTGCAACCAAGTTAGTTATTACAGCTTTATTGAGTACAATTGCCACTATGTTTCAATCAGCGGGAGGCTTTATGCCTGGTATAGGCTTTCTAATTAGTTTTCTAGCGACATTACCAATTTTTTTAGCTACTTGCTTTTCTATCCGCCAGGGAATCCTTTCTTTTACCCTTACGATTTTCCTTTTATTTATTATTCAGCCGAGTGAACTAATTATCTTTCCCTTTACAACAGGTTTATTAGGTATAGCGATGGGTGTGGCCTTTTTACAATTGAAGAGAAGAATTGTGGTTGTTTCCTTTTCATCAATATGTCTACTTACGGGTATTATGATGATTCTATATGTATTCCGTTTTCCAGTGCTAGGCCCTACTGTTGATACAACCATGGATTTAAAGGTTATTGCAATAATATTTATATTGAGTTTTCTTTACTGCTGGATCTTCGCGGAGTTTTGTAGACTACTCATGAATAGATTGTGTCAGACATTTCCTTAACAGTTGAGTAATATAAACAGTTTGAAATTTCCATATATCCATCTTAATATCCACATAGAACCTACCAAAAACGTACCAATATTAAAAGGAAATTAATTTACCCAATTCCCCGGCCTTGATTTGATACTAATAGCACAGTTCTAATCATATTCTTATAAAAGAAAACAATTAGAGGGAGTGTAAAGTTAGTTGCTAAAAGTTAAGGTTAGTTTACGACCCATTGTAAGTAAGATAAATTTACCCACTGTTTTGAAAACAGCTATACTTCCGGGTGACTCAATTGAAAGATTATTTATTGCAACCCAGGTAGGAGAGATCTTTTACATAGGAAACGGGGTTTTAAGAACTTTTTTAGATATTCGTCCGCGAATCATAAAACTAGGTGATTCTGGTAGTGGATATGATGAACGGGGATTGCTAGGGCTAGCATTTCATCCAGAATTTTATTATAACGGTCTGTTTTATCTTCATTATTCAGTAGCTGGGACACAAGGTCCAGGAGCTTTTTCTGAATCTTTTAAGCCTAACCCGTGTGATCTCAAAACTTTAAACCTAAAGTGGATAAATAGAGAAACTCAATATGATCATATTGATACAGTTGAAGAATGGATGTTACAGTCGAATGGCCAACCTCAAAAACAACGGACATTACTTAACTTAAGAAGACCATTTTCTAATCATAATGGTTTCAATAGCTTAAACTTTTCACCTGAAACTGGAAAACTTGTTTTAACAACAGGGGATGGTGGTTCAGGCTATGATCCATTTAATTTAAGTCAGGATGATATGGAAATATCTGGTAAAATAATTGAAATTGATGTAGTTAAGAATACACTTATCTATAATCCACCTGTAGTCACACGTTTTAATGAACTTCCCGCACCTATTCAGGAAACGCTCACAGTAATTGCTAAAGGGGTTCGTAATATACCAGGCATTTCATTTCAAAGGTTTTATAATCAGTATATCAAATATGTGGGAAATGTCGGACAGGATTTGGTAGAGTCGATTTTTTCATTCGTTCATTATAAACCAATACCGGTTACACAGCTTATTCAAGCTTCATTAATGAACTCTAAACCTGACCAAGAAGGATTTATAAACTTTGGCTGGCGAGGGTGGGAAGGTGCTTTTCCTACTTCGGTTATAAGGGGCTGCTCTGCAAATCCGACTTTGGATGAGAAAACACTTGCTTATTATTATGAAGCAGTACAAACTTCAGTGAGGCGTCTTCAGCCTTTAACTAGTTATTTTCATAAAGATCCCCGACCCGATAAGTTTGGGGGAACTGCACTTACAGGAGTTCAGTCATATATGGGGAATGGAATCCCAAATTTAACGGGAAGCGTTGTATTTACCGATCTTGCCCGGTATGAAGAATCTCGGCCTCCGGTTAGAGGGGTTTTAGCTTATACAAAGGTAAGGACAGCTTGTAAACCAAATGACTTTAGTGTTATTGAAACCGATTATAATTTTGGGTCTCAACCAGCTTATTATGTTAATTTGGGAACGAATCTGGATCAAACCAGACTATATTTAGGGGTTTATGGCTCTATGAAAGTGACTGATTTTAACCAAGGTACTGTTTTTGAAATTGTTCCGTAATTAATAATTATAAAATTCGACGGCTAGAGTATTTGTCATACATTTATGACGATAAAGTTTGTTCAAAAATGCAGTTCTGAAAAGAAAAAAGTAAAAGATTAGTTTTACTGCGAATCTATTGAACTACCCCCACCTTCACTTCTTTTAGAAGAGGGGGTCTTCTCGGTTAAAATGATAGGCTGTGTTCGAGTCGATGAAGGGGCGCGAAATCATTTTTTCGTTATGGGGGAACTTAAGAAGCTTAGCTTGATGCCGATGGGGCGGCACCCCAATATACTTGGATTAAAATCATTGCAAACAGCTAAAAAAGTGATTGTTGGAATAGAAGTTATGCATATGATTAAAAAAGGACAAACTCTCCAAGGGGAGATGATATTATCCCCTTAAGGTAGACAGTGTAAAAAGACCATGAATAAACATGGATGTTACACTTTTACTTGGAGGGGATTTTATTATGGTTAAAAAAGGGGATAAATTTCAAACTTATTCAGATGAAT